>NZ_LDTB01000039.1 GCF_001476895.1 Sphingomonas endophytica
GATTCGGATGCGCTCGCGCGCCACAACAACCGCCGGTCTCTGGTCCCGGCTGGATGAAACCCGGGGGTCACGTCATAAGGTCGCACGCCGCCAATCTGCCTGGTAGGCTCACAGCATGAAAACTCGCCACTTTCGGCGGTTTTCTGCGGGTTTCGCCACTTAAAAAGCCTCAAAGTGAAAAGGTCGTCTGCAGGCCTGCAGGCGCCCTTTTCGTACCTGTAACTGTCGTGCATTTGAGCCAATTTCGCCTGTTGGCTGACCTGCTAAGGTTTTTGGCAAATTCGCGTACTCATCAATCAACGCACTGATTTTCCACCATTCTCTGAATCCAGATGATGGAAAACAGCCCTGTGAGTGGCGTGTCTTTGTGCAATCTGGTGGCGTGTGAACGTCATGCCGAAACAAGACGCGCAAGGCGGCGGTGGGAAGGCCTTCCTTTCAGGCGCTTGCGCGAACGCCGCTCTGTCCCCCCAGCAAATCCAAAAGCTGTTGTTATACAAACGATTCTTTAAGCTTCTTATCCTCGATATTCGGAACGAGCTCAAAGCACAGGTAGACCAGAGCTTTCTCACGCGCCTCCGGGATCGAGTGTCGGGAACCTCAGCAGAAATTTTCCACGGCCTTGATAAGGTTATCAAGAATCTGGACAACCCCAACTATGAGGATATAGTTGGTATTTTGACCAAGCAGGTCAAGATAAACAATAAAGACCAGGAGAGCGAGAAGCTAACCGCCGGATCCAAGCTAACAGCCTCCCCGGCTAGCGTAGGCGCAGAAGTGAGTGTGGGAGCGGAGCTAAATCAAAGTCATGAAAATGCGGACGAGGAAATCTACACTAAGCTGCTAATGCGTGTTATCGGTGTTAATGATGTTATTGCCGAAATCAAACGCATTCTAGACTCTCTTGGCATAAGAAGTCTTTACATATTCCTTGATGATTTCTCTGAGCTACCTCGCGAGGCGATGCAGCTTCTAGTGGATGCGCTTATCTCGCCACTCGCGCGCTGGTCAGACTTCATCAAATTCAAGATTGCTGCGTATCCGGGACGTGTTTACCTAGGATCACTCGACAAGACCAAAATCGAGGAAATCCAGCTTGATCTGTATGGGCTGTATGGCAGCTCTGGCGTCGCAAAAATGGAAGAAAAAGCGACCGATTTTGTCCGCCGAATTGTCGAAAAACGCATTCAACATTTTTGTAAAGTCGAAGCAAGTAGCTTCTTCAATCATCGGGTGCCAGATGTCTGGCGAACCCTTTTCTACGCTTCTATGGCTAATCCGCGCATCCTTGGCCACCTTATGCTCTATGCCTACGATACGCAGCTCATTTACGGCAGCTTGATTGGCAATCAGTCAATACAAGAAGCCTCTCAGAGGTTCTACGAAGAGAAGATTTCCCCGTTTTTTGCCACCGGCAAGTACCGGATGGCACTTGACGAACGATCATCAATTTACTCCCTCAAGGAGCTTCTTGAAACAATTGTAACTCGCGCTCGCGCCATACGCCAAGAAGGGTCACGAGACAGCTCCGTTTCAAAATCTAGATCGTACGCAAGCCATTTCTATGTGTCTCACGAATTTGATGAACTTCTTCAATCTTTGGAGACGTCGTTCTTCGTTACGAAATATTTTGAACAATCCGATCGGGAGGGCGTAAGAGTCTCCATTTATGCTTTGAATTACGGTCTTTGTGTCAAATACCAAATTGGATTTGGCCGTCCCACTGATCGGCGCGAGGACAGGCTGTATTTTGTCGATCGAAAGTTTGACTATAATGCAATAGTAAGAGGCTACATTCAGGAAAATCAAGAGATAAAGTGCACCAACTGCAGCAAAGAGTATGGCATTGCCATGCTACCCGCTTTGCAAATGCTACACATGCGTTGTCCGACCTGCTCCGTTGGCGAATGCAAGGTTGTTAACTTATCAAAGAAATATGGCGACGTCATTGAGATGATTAAGCCAGATCTACTGCTCCCTGAAACCGAGCTTGGTATTATGCAAACCCTTTTTAATGAAGCCAAGCCTATGGTTGCCTCTGAGATAGCCGGAGACCTAGATTGCTCTGGTCAGTTGGTTGGGCGAAGAGGTAGAAACCTTGCTGAACGTAAGCTTGTAGACCGAACCTATATCGGTCAAGTTTACCGCTATGATCTTACATCTCAAGCTAAATCGGCGTACTTCAGCGATGCTTCAGAGAACGAGCTGAACCTACCTCCTGTTGATGATTGAGGTGAGCGGCCGACTTGGCTGAGAGAAGACAGGCCGTGTTTGATTGCGGATCCGTGACGATCATAGCCTATGTTTTGCCGCTGAGCCCATTTAACATCCTGTTGAGAGTAAATGACAATTCGAGTGAGCGTTGACCGATCTAGCGCGCGGTTCCATTTAAAACAGACAGAAGTCTGTTTTAAAGACCCAAGGTCAAGCGATTAGCTTTATGGAGGATAATTCTTAATCATGGACATTGTAGCCGGTATTGGAGCTGTCAGCTCGGCCTTGTCAATTGCCCAAACTCTTAGAGGAATTGATAAGTCATATGGGGATGCGACCTACAAAGCTCAACTTGCCGAGCTCATTGTAGCTTTGGCAGATGCAAAGCTGGCAATGGCTGAGGCAAAAGAGAATCTCGCCAGTAAGGATAAGGAGATTGAACGTCTGACACTCGCATTTTCAACAAAGTCTTCGCTGGTGGCTGGCGAAGGTGGCTACAACTACCTGGCTGACGCGAACGGCAATGCCATTGGCTACCCGGTGTGCCCGAAATGCGAGCAAGTTTATGGCCGGATCATGCAAACCAAGGAGCACGAGCATAGCGGTAAAGCCCGCTGCCCAGCATGCAGCGATATCTACTCGCCGGTAATATGCTATCTCCCTCAAGGAACCGGCTATGTAACGAAGCAAGACAAAGAGACTGCCGAGTGGAACGCGTCTATGAGCCGTGCGAACAGTGCCTCCTATTATTGAAGAGGTTCGGCGGAGGCACAGGAAGCCATATGAGCCGGCTAAGCGCCTGACTTTGCTGCCCACATTGTAGGCAAGCCGGTCCCATGCCACCCCTTGTTCTTTCTTCCTAGATGCCAGACAGCTTCACTTTGGGCGCTAGCGGCAATCGGAAGCCCTCTTGATCGACCGGCAAAGGGGCTGCACCGAGCGCTTCCACGACGCGCGCTATGATGACGGCAGTGGCCGCATTGATCCCATCGGCATCAAGGTTGCTGGCGCGACCAGGCTTCTTGGCCACGCCGATACCGCCGCGCGAGGCGTCGAACAGCACGCCGCACGCCAAGGCATTCTCCGCCTTCCGTATCACGCGGTCGGCCTGCCGGCTCGCAAGGTCTTTCATCTTCAATCCCTTTCTATCGCAGCGGTGTTGAAGTGGGGTGGCCTACGGCGGCGCTCACCCGCATCGGTTCGGTGAATGGTTCAGGCGCATGGGCTGCCATCTTATCGCGAAAGCCCCGCCAATCATCTGTCGCCCGGTCGAATGCGACGGGCACCGGTTCGGGATCGGCAATGGCGCTAGGAGCCTCGCACGGCGCTTGGGCGGGCGAGGACGGCGGATAGCGCATCAACAGCACCTGGCGCGGCCCCACGCCCGTCCTGGCCCGCGAAACGAGATCATCCAGCCCTTCGCCCCATCGGCGTTCGACAACCTGGCCCGCGATCGTGTCCAGGCCGGTCACGCGATCGTCGCTGGTGTCATAGAGCGCAAAGATGATTGATCGACGCGGACGCTTGACCTTCCCACGCTCAAGGCGACGAACCCGCGTTCGAAGACCAAGGTGCCGGCTCATTTGCCTTCAACCTCGTCAAGCCGTTGAGTCAGCTTCTCGACAGTTTCACGTTCGATCGCGCGGCTAATTTGATCCAAGGCATAGATTAACTTCGTGCCTTTATTCACGTCGAGAACGCCAGACCGCATTTCCCTATAGATTTTTGTCATCTGCCGACGCGCCGCGCTCGCACTCTCAATCCGAAGTCTTTTCCCTTCGCCAGCTTTAGTCCGGGAGGGGGAGGGATCGATCGCAATGGCAGGTTTTGCGCCAGCTTCGCCCCAGCCGGCGCTACCATTTACTGCCTTTTCAATTGTCGGATAGGATGCCCAGCCAGCCATTTGTTGTAATCCATCGTGCCCGGTCGATCATTCTCTAACGCGAACGACCCACCATCACAACTTACTCAAAGGATACGGACTGCCACCAAGAATGAAAAGTTCTTCAAGAGCCGTTATGACCCCCTCATATGCTGATAGCTTCGCCCGGTCGCTTACATCCTCATCCTTAGTGAAGCTTAGGTACAACGCGAACATTTTACGATAACGTTCGATTTCCTCTTGCCGGCTTCGCAACGGATAGGGGGTCGCTGCCGGCTCTACTTTCAAGAAAACGCCGCTGTCGCCGGTTAGATATGGTTCGCACATCCGGCCCCACTCGTGTTCAGGTGTCATCTTCATATCCCACATTGTGTGGGCCAAGGCATCGCCCGCTACCTTGGCTGCCGTCAGTTCATTATCGCCCGTTGTGGGCAGCGATGTTGCGAGCCGCCGCCAATTCGGCCCTTGTCTTGGCCGCCCCTGGCTCGGTCCCGGCACGAAGCTTGGCGAACGTCGGTGCCATAGCGTCACCAGCCGCATCGATCTTCGTCATGGCCAACAGCAAGGCGTTGCGAAGACGGAATGCCGCCGGGTCGGCCTTCTCCATCACGCGATTTCGAATGTTATCGCGTTGTTCGGCAACCAAGCCGGTGAGAAACAACGGCGCTTCGATCAACGTCGCCAGCGCCGCGTTTTCACCTTGCTGTATCAGGCCAGCGAGCGTTTCGGCGCGCTGGCCAGGCTTCATCATGAAGAAGGCTGACGTAATCGCATTGAAGTGCGCCGGGTTCGCCTTCAAGCCTGCCGCTTCTTCAAGATTCCGTTCGACGTGTTGCAACTCCCCACGCACGGACTGCATGGCGCTACCAAGCCGCTGTTCAGCCGCACGTTCGGAAGCTTCGACGCGTTCACGCACAAGCCGGTCATGTTTCGCCGCCCGGTCTTCCGGGTCTTGGTTGCCGCGAAATTCGTTGTCGGCGTTGTAGGTGGTGTGGAGGAACCCCAGCGCTTGGCTTGCCTGGCGCAATGCCGAGTTGTTGAAGCCTTCATGCTCAACCTGGCCTTCGTGCCAGTGCATCGGCATCGCGCCTTCGATGGGCTTCAGGGGAACGTCAGCGACGCCCGTAGGAACGGTATATGTCGACATCTCATCAATCCTTTAGGTTCGGCGGACCTTCGATCCGCCGGGTTCGTCATCCAAGCTGTTGAAAGGTTGCGATTTTTCTTGCGTTTTCCTCGGCCGCCCTACTTTGGCTCTTTCTTTGCCGCACCGACGCGTCCATTCGGTCAAGCAATTCACCAAAAAGTTGGCTCAAATTTTCAGTTTTCCTTTTCATGGTCCTTGTCCTTGGAAGAACGGAAAAGAGGGTGTGAAGAATGCACGGAATATCTAAGTGGCTGTTTCCCCTTGTGAATATGCGAAATAAGAAGATAAGAAGAATAAGAAGCATGTTTCAGGATGGCGGTTGTACCCATTTTGAGCGCCATCCTTCTTCCGTTCTCTTATTCTTATCCCTCGCAAAACCGACTAGTTAGCGTTCTTCAGACGGTGCTTCCGGTTCTTTTAATCGTCGGCCCGCATGAAGGTGTCTTCGTGAGTTATGCCGTAGGATTTCCCAGCGTGGTTGTACTGCTTCAGCATATCACCAGGTGAAATCGTGCGGATTTCATCATTTTCGACCAGTTGGCCGACAGCGCGCTTGACGGCATTGTTAGCGCCGGCTTTGTCTTACTTAAACATTGGAAGGTTCGCCAATCGGCTATGAAGGTACTTGTGGGTAAAATGATGGGCACGGTGCATTTCGAAGGTGCACCCGCATTTTTCATACTTTCCGACCTCCGCTTTAACGTACTCGCGAATGACGGCACGAACCTTGCGAAGTTGCTTGGTTTCATTTCCGGCTTCTTGACCAATGTCACCAGCTTCGAACTTAGAAAGCAATGCCGTCGTTTGACCGACGATAAGGTTCGTTGCCCACATTGTTTCATTGATGGTAAAAACGGGGTCGTGCATGTTGATCCCGACTGCGCATAGGCTGGCTAGTTTTAGTGCCTTCAGATGAGCTCGGTTCCACAACTCGCGGTGGATCTCTGAACTGTGGGTATTGATTTGATGGTCGACCCAAGCTCCGAACTCGCGGAACTTAGCTTTGGCTTCGTCGTCCGCCGCCACTACGCTAACGTTGTTACTCTGGTTTAATGCCAGGCATTGCGCGCACAAATCAGCCAGGCGTTGTGTCAGGCCGGCGTCAGGTGACACAGCCGGCGCTTCTTGCAGCGCGGAGCGCCGCCCTTTCGCTTCGATAACCATGAAGCGGGGCAACAAGCCGCTAAGCACCATGCTTTCGTTCAATGCCTCAAAGACGACGCCGGGAACGCTTTCACCTATCAGGGTCAACGACGGTGCCACGATTACGGCCGTGCGCTTCTCGCGCTCGCTGTAAGCGATTGGGTCAACGATCCGGCCGGCACCAGACTTTCCGTATAGGTCTAGTAGAGTAGCCTTCAACGTTTCGTCATTCGGGTTTGCACGAGGGGACGCAATCGCCTTCAGCTTATAGCCGAACTCACCAATGACGCTGACAATTGAAGGGGTCTTATCCAGCGCCTTCAATAAGCCAGCCGAACTTACCAGCACTGGCCCTTTGAAAGCGCTGGCCGCCGGTACGCCGTTCTTGATAATCGCAGCTAGTATTTTGTCGATGCCAGAAGCCATAGCTTCGTTTCCATACCTGTTGATGCAAGTAGCAACAGATATTGGTTCAACCCCGCATTGGTGTAAGTGTTGTAGGCTTTCCCACATACGCCAGCTAAAAAGCCGATCGCGCCGGTAAGAGCAATATCGCAATTTGGATGCGGTGCGGCGTCATAGATGAAGCGACACACGTCTCCGATCAGACCTGGCGGAACAGCCGCTTTTCCTTGCTGGTCCGTTTCGTTGCAGCTATTTGAACTCGCCGCGTCTGTTTTCCTTTCGGATGCGGTGTCCTTGTAGGAGGGCGGGTCGGCCCGGTTCGTTGACCCGCCCTTTTCGCCGAAGAACATGGCTCAAGCCGTGACCTGGCTGGCTTGGGCAACCTTGCGCTGAATGAAGCGGTTAAGGTCCGCTTCAAGCACCACCGTCTTTTTTGGCGTTAGCTTGATGCGCTGAAGTTCACCCGAAGCGAACAACTCATAGATTGCAGATTTCTGAAGGCAAAGCCGGCGACTAAGTTCCGGCAAGTCAACAAAGCGCGGCGGCTTCGGCTCATTGTCTATAAGCATGGCGATTTCCTGGCATTGCGCCAGCCGCGACATAGGATAAGGGCGACTGGCATGTTAACGCCGCCGCCCCTAGGGCTACTCGACAAACCCCGACACTTACCCACCCTGTGTCTTCTAACGAAGAACCGGCCTAACCGGTGATAAGCTTCAGATTTCTCGGCTGCCCGTATGTGCTAATACGGGCCAATATGGTCTGTAAAGAAGAAAAAGTGCTGACCCTGATTTTTTAAGTGCAGGTACAAATAACCTTACGCAGATACTGAAAACATTGGAACTACGTTGTCACCTTCAGGAAGTGCGCCACAGTAGTTGCCCCAAACCTTCATTATATCCTTCCGAAGATCGAACAGGTCGTCATATTGGTAAGCACCTTCGACCTTGTTTGGATTTGTGTGGGCCAACGCTAGTTCCAGCGCTTCACGCGACATGCCGCGTTGTTTCGCCCCCCATTGCCGAAAGGACGCCCGCATACCGTGGGCAGTCACGCCAGGCCGCACGCGCTTTAAAACCTTCGATACCGCCACGTCGGACAGGAGGCCGCCCCGCTCGCCTGGGAATATGCGAGGGTGATCGCGCAAGCGCTTCTCCCGCATGGTTTCCAGTATCTCTAGCGCCTCCGCACACAAGGGCACCCGGTGCCGCTCACCAGCCTTCATGCGCGCCCCCGGTATGTCCCACACCTCGCCGTCAATTTCTGCCCACAGCGCGCCCCTAGCCTCGCCTGAACGGCACGCCGTTAGGATCGACCACCGTAGGAGCATGGCGGACGTACTGTCGCTCTTACGCAGTTCGGCCATGATCGCTGGGATTTCCTCGGGCGGCGCGGATGCATGATGCTTCACGCTACTGGCCTTGCGGGTTTCCAGCTTGAAGGCATGGGCCGGGTTGTAGCGGTGCGGCTCGCCTTCTTCCTTCGCCGCTTCCTCAAGGATGACGCCAATTCGTTGCTTCACCCGCTTTTGCGTTTCGGCCAGCGCCGCCAAGCCGCGTTGCGTCAAAACCGCCTTCACGTCGCCATAGGTGATTTCGCCGGGTCGCTTGTCACCGAAGCCCACGGATGCGCCAACGGGTTTGAACTCATATACCCATTTGCTGAACGTCGACGGCCATTGGTCGACCGCCTTTTCGTTGCGAGGCTTGCCGTGCCGTGGAGTGGCGCGAAGATGCGCAATGTAAGCCACAGCGAAATGCTTGAAGGTTAGCGCCGCCGCATCGTGCTTAGGCTTCAGCACGGTCTTAGGGTCGATGCCGTTGCGAACAGCCGCGCGCATTCGTTCAGCCAATTCGCGGGCTTCGGCTAAACCGCGCTCTTTCGTGCCGGCTTTGCCAAGCCTGATTTCGACCACTTTGCCGTTAGACTGATAGCGGAAGACCCAGCTTCGGGCACCTGTGGGCTTCACCTTCAGGAGCAAGTTCGGGGCAGCGGAATAAGAACCGGGTTCCGCCGTGTCGACCTGACGTGCCGCCGTTACCTTTTTCCCCGCCATTTCCGCCACCTTCGCCGGTTGGGACGCCAGGAAATAGCCGGCCATCCGTTCTTACTTCTGGTCCTATACCACAGGGCAAATCAATGCGGAATCATGCGGCAAAATGCGGACGAAAAGCACAAGTCGGGCTAGTTAGAGAATGGCGGTTTTCTGCCGATTTCTGGCTGAAAACCCTGGATTTCAGGGCTGTATGTGGCGGAGCGGGAGGGATTCGAACCCTCGATACGGTTTTGCCGTATACTCACTTTCCAGGCGAGCGCCTTCGACCACTCGGCCACCGCTCCGCATGCCTTGGAGGGCTCGCACTAGTGGGTGCCGGGCCGGGGCGCAAGCGGGTCGATTGCCTCATGCGCCGCAATCGGTCACGTTGCGCACCATGCCGCTGTTACACGCGATCCTCCTGCTCCTGCAGGCTGCCACCACGCCGGCCGCAGCGCATGATCCGCTGCCCGAGGATTGGCGCACGATCCCGGACGAGGAATTACTGGTCATGCGGCTGACGGGCAATCGCACCGTCACAATCCGGCTGGCCGCGACGCTGACGCCGCGCCACGTCGACAACATCCGGCGCCTCGCAGCTTACGGGTGGTGGAACGGGGAGAGCGTGTATCGCGTGCAGGAAAACTGGGTCGCGCAATGGGGCGACGTGACGGAGAAGAAGCCCCTGCCGCCCGGTGTCGCCACCGCCGTCGCGCCGGAGTTCGAGATTGCCCGCTTCGCCCCCGCGCAGCGCATGAGTCGCGCCGACACGCATTCCGCCGTCGCCGGGATCACCGCAGACGGATGGCCGGTCACCAGCGACGGACATGGCGCGGCGTGGCTGGCGCATTGCTACGGGATGGTCGGAGTCGCGCGTGACGAAGCGCCGACCTCCGGCACCGGGGCCGAATTGTTCACGCCGATCGGCCAATCCGCGCGGCGGCTCGATCGCAACTATGCGGTCGTCGGCCGGATCATCGACGGGATGCACCATCTGTCGGCGCTGCCGCGTGGCGCCGGCGCGATGGGGGTGTACGCCGATCCCGCAGAGCGGACGCCGATCCGTTCGATGACGCTCGCGAGCGCCTTGCCCGTCAGCGAGCGCCCGCATTTCCAGTACCGCGCCGCCGACAACCCGCGCTTCGCCGCCCTGATCCACCGCCGCGAGTATCCGCCCGCACCGACGATCGGCTCGGGCGGGGCCGACGTCTGCGAGGTGCCGCTGGAGGTGCGTCGCGCCCCGTGAGCCGGCGTCAGCGTTGCGCGGCAACCCAGTCGGCGACTTGCGTCGCGACCTGGTTCGCCGCCTGGCTGATCGCCACACCCGCCTGGTCGGCGTCGACGGCGGTCACCGGCACCCGCGCCTCGAAGCGACGCTTCTCGACGTTGGTGCGTCCGGCGGGCACCAGCGAGGCGTCGTAGATCACCACCGCCTGCCGCTGAGTCGCATCCAGTCCGAAGCTGCGCAGCTCGCCGCTCAGCGTCGCGCTGGGATCCTCGAACGCCTGAGCCGGCGACAGCACCACCATGTTGGCACGCGCGGTCAGCGTGTCGGCAAGCAACCGCGCCAGCAGACGCGCGGGCGGCTCCGCCCATTGCGCGTTCTTCACATAGGCGATCGAGGTGGGCGTGACCTGCACGGGCACGCGCGTACCGGAGATCGACTGCGGCACCGCCGGTGCCTGCACCACGATCGCGCGCGCGCCGGCCGAGTTCTGCATCGCCCCGGGCGCCGGCTGCGCCTGCGGAGCGATCGTCAGCAGCGACGGCGGCGGCGCCGCGCCGAACCGGATACATCCCGCTAGCGGCACCAGCGCCGCGACCACCAGCAGCTTGTTCGCGAAAGAGCGCACGGTCATTTCCCCTTGTAATCCGGCAACGCGGGCTGGCCGACCAGCGAGCTGGCCCCGTTCTGCTCGACGCGCTCGCTGATCGCGGCCAGCGATGCGGCGGTCACACGCAGGTCGCGCACCAACTGATTGACCTGCGGGATGGTCTGCTTGCTGAAGGTCGTCAGCCCGGGCCGCGCATCCCCGATCGCGGCGTTCAGCGTCTCGGCGCTCTGCTGCGCGGAGGTGATCGCCTTGTTCAGATTGGCCATTGCCGGCTGGACGTCGTTCGCCAGTACGCCGTTGGTGGTCTGCGCCAGCGCGCCGATCTGCTCGGCGGCGTTGCCGGCCTGCTGGATCGCGACGCGGGTCTGCGCCAGCGTGGCGGCGATCTCCGGCCCACGATCGGCCAGCGCATCGGTCAGGCGATTGGTGTTGTCGAGGATGCCCGCGATCGACGCCTGATTGCGGTCGCTCAGCATCCCGGTCAATCGCTCGGTCAGCGTCGACAGCCGCTCCAGCAACTGCGGGGCGGAGTTCAGGATCGCGCCGATCCCGCCGGTCTTGGTCGGGATCACCGGCACGCCCAGCGGGCAGACGCTCTTCGCGGTCGCACCGTCCGGGCAGGTGATCGGCTGCGCGCCCTTGATCGCGCCGTCCAGACTGACGGTACTGGTACCGGTGAAGCTGCCCTGGATCGTCGCGGTCGTACCGCGCAGGATCGGGGTATCATCGTTCACGCTGATCCGCACCCGCACATATTGCGGATCCGGCTGCCAGAGGGAAATGCTCTTCACCTGCCCCGACGGCACGCCCGAGAACGTGACCGACGACCCCTTCGCCAGCCCGTCGACCGCCTGCCGGAAGAAGATGTCGTAATCGCGCTCCTCCGCACCGCCGATCCGCGCGATCCACACCGTGAAGATCGCGACCAGCGCGAGCAGGATCAGCACGACGGCGCCGACAAGGACGTGGTTCGATCGCGTTTCCATCTCTCAGCCCCTATCGCCCGAGCCGCCGCCCGGCGTGGTCAGGTCCATCGTATCCGCGCGGCGCGCGTAATCGTCCGCCGTGCCGCCCTGCGAGCGCTGCCCGGTCTGCGCGCTCGTCACCTCGGTCGGATGCGCGGCGACGTCCAACCGTTCCTTCGAGGCCACGGCGGCGCGCCCGCGCGGCCCGTTGAAATATTCCTGTATCCACGGATGATCCAGCGCCAGCAATTCGTCGATCGTGCCCACCGCGATCACCCGCTTGTCGGCCAACACCGCGACGCGGTCGCAGATGGCGTAGAGGGTGTCGAGATCGTGGGTGATGAGGAAGACGGTCAGCCCCAGCGTCTTCTGCAATGCCTTGGTCAGATCGTCGAACGCCGCCGCGCCGATCGGGTCCAGCCCGGCGGTCGGCTCGTCGAGGAACAGCAGTTCGGGGTCGAGCGCCAGCGCGCGCGCCAGCCCGGCCCGCTTCTTCATGCCCCCGGACAGTTCGGCGGGGTATTTGGGCCCGGCATCGGCCGGCAAACCGGTCATCACGACCTTGTACGACGCGATCTCGTCGAGCAACGCCAGATCGAGTTCGGGATAGAATTCGCGCAGCGGCACCTGCACGTTCTCCGCCACCGTCAAGGTGGAGAACAACGCCCCGCCCTGGAACAGCACGCCCCAGCGCTTGCGGATCTCGACCGTCTCCAGCTCGCTGCGGTTCAGTGTCGGCTCGCCGAACACGTCAACCTGCCCCGCGCTCGGCGATTGCAGCCCGATGATCGACCGCATCAGCACCGACTTGCCGGTACCCGAGCCGCCGACCACGCCCAGGATCTCGCCACGCCGGACCTCGAGGTCCAGCTTGTCGTGGATCACCTGATCGCCGAACGTATTGCGCAGCCCGCTCACCTTGATGATCGGCGCGCTGTCGCGACGAGGCGTATTGTGCTGCGGCATCAGATCCAGCCGATCTGTTCGAAGAAGACCGCGAAGAACGCGTCGATGACGATCACCATGAAGATCGCCTGCACCACCGCCGACGTGGTCTTCAACCCGACCTGCTCGGCGTCGCCCTTCACCTGCATCCCCTGGAAACATCCCGCGACCGCGATGATCGCACCGAAAACCGGCGCCTTGATCAATCCGACATACAGATCGGTGATCGGCACCACTTCGCGGATGCGCGCGATGAAGGCGACGGGCGGAATGTCGAGCGCGAACCAGCACAGCAGCCCGCCGCCGATGATCGACAGGATCGACGCATAGAAGCCCAGCAGCGGCATCAGCACCACCGCCGCGATCGTGCGCGGCAGGACCAGCGCCTCCATCGGCGACACGCCGATCGTGCGCATCGCGTCGATTTCCTCGGTCAGCTTCATCGTGCCCAACTGCGCGGCGAACGCGGACCCGGAGCGTCCCGCCACCATGATCGCGGTCATCAGCACGCCCAGCTCGCGCAAGGTGATGCGCCCGACTAGATTGATCGTGAACGCCTCCGCGCCGAACTGCCGGAGCTGCACCGCGCCCTGCTGTGCGATGACGACGCCGATCAGGAAGCTCATCAGCCCGATGATGCCCAGTGCGGAGACGCCGACGACCTCGAACCGCTGCACCGTCGCATTGAAGCGGAACCGGCGCGGGTGGCGCATCACCCCCCAGAAGGCGATGATCGTCTCACCCATGAAGGCGAGCAGGCCGAGCGCGGTGCGTGCCGAATGCGCCGTCGCCTCCCCCACTTCGCCCAGCACGCGACGGAAGGCGGACGTGGAATGCGGCCGCATCTGCACCGGCTGATCGGCGGCCTGCACCTGTTCGAGCAGGTTCTGCCCGTCCCCGCTCAATCCCTCGATCCGCGCATCACGTTCGCGCGCGAAGCGGTGGATCACCCAGGCGCCGATCGTGTCGATCCGGTCCACCCCGGACAGATCGATCACCGCCACGTCATCACCCTGCCGCTCCAGCCGCTTGGGCAGATCGCCGAGCTTCGGCAGCGACAAATCGCCGGTAAAGCGCATGACCGAACCGCCGCCGGCGCGATCAAGGGTGAAGTCGGCTGCCGCTGTCATCGATCGGTTCATGCGGCAAAGCTCATGTCGTCACAAGCGTCGAACCGCATAATCGTTCCGAGGCCGTATCACTTTTGTGATCGATCACTCACAAAAGCACATCCACGATATGAATCGCGACGCCGACCAGTCCGCCGACCAGCGTGCCGTTGATGCGGATGAACTGGAGATCGCGGCCGACCGCATGTTCCAGCCGCATCGTGACGGTCTGCTCGTCCCAGCCGCGCACCGTTTCCGACACGAGCCGGACGATTGCATCGCCATAATCGGCCGCCGCCCCCACTGCCGCGCGGCGCACGAAACGGTTGATGATCCGGCCCAGCCGCGGATCGTTCTGAAGCGTCGCGCCCAGTTGATGCAGCGCTTCGCCCAGTCTGCCGGCCATCAACGCATCGGGATCGCGCGCGGCGCGCAGCATCGCGGACCGGGCCTGCTCCCACAAACCATTGATCCAGTCCTGCATCGCCGCATTTTCGAGCAGTTCGATCTTGAGCGCCTCGACGCGCGCGCGCAGGTCGTGGTCGTACTGAAGCCGCTCCGACACGCTGACCAACGCCTCCTCGACCTTGATGCGTACCGGGTGCTCGCGGTTCTCCGCCATCTCCGCAACCAGCTTGTCGAGCCCGTCAATGATCTTGTTGGCCAGCGTTTCGTCCAGCCCGGTCCATCGCAGCACCGCTCCGGCGCGATCGTGCACCATGGCGCGGACGAGGTGTTCGTTGGCGGACAACGCGCCGCGCATCCACCGGACCAATGCGTCGATCACCGGGCGATGCCGCTCCTCCGCGATCGCGGCAGCCAGCGCACGGCCGAGCATCGGCGACACCTCGGTCTCGCGCACCCGCGTCACCATCATGGCGCGGACCATCCCGCCCAGCCGCTCCTGATCGAGCGCCTGCAACACCTCGGTCGCCAGCCGCGAGACGCCGCGCGTCAGCCGGCTTCCGCCTGCCCCACGCGGATTGGCAAGCCACCGGCCCGCCGCCCCCGCGACATCGATGCGGTGCATCCGCCGCGCGACGACGGCCGGGATCAGGAAATAGTCGCGCAGGAAGCTGGCCAGCTGGTCGCCGATCCGGTTCTTGTTGCGCGGAATGATGGCTGTGTGCGGGATCGGCAGGCCGAGCGGATGACGGAACAGCGCGGTCACCGCGAACCAGTCCGCCAGTCCGCCGACCATCGCGGCCTCCGCGAAAGCCCGCACGAAACCGAAGACCGGATGGCGCGGCTCCAGCGTGCGCGACGCGAAGAAGGCCGCCGCCATCAGCACCAGCAAGCCGGTCGCGACCCGCCGCATCCGGATGAGGGCGGCGGGTGGAGGGGCGGCGCGCGGGATCATCGCCGTAACAATCCCCGATCGGCGGGGAAGTTCAAGCCGCCTCGCGTCACTCGGCCGGGTTCGTGCCCTCGCCACGGAACGGGATGCGGCCGTGCGGCGCGGCGATCGCATCCTGCGGGTCGTGGTCGATCACGCCGGTCTCGTCGCCGGGGCGATAGGTCAACAACCGCCGGCCTAGCCACGGCCCGACCCGCCGCTCCACCCCGATCGCCAGTGAAAAGGCCGCCGGGACGATCAGCAGCGTCAGCAGCGTCGAGACAATCAGCCCGCCGATCACCACGATCCCCATCGGCGCGCGCGATGCCCCGTCGCCCGACAGCGACAGCGCGGTCGGCACCATGCCGGCGACCATCGCGACCGTGGTCATCACGATCGGCTGCGCGCGCTTGTGCCCGGCATCGACGATCGCATCATAGGGCCGCACGCCCGCCTGCATCTCCTCCAGCGCAAAGTCGATCAGCAGGATCGAGTTCTTCGCGACGATGCCCAGCAGCATCAGCAGCCCGATGAACACCGGCATCGACAGCGGATTGCCCGTCAGCCGGAGCGCGATCAGCCCGCCCAGCGGCGCCAGCGTCAGCGACGCCATATTGACCAGCGGCGGCAACAGCCGCCGGTAAAGCAGCACCAGCACAGAGAAGACCAGGAACACGCCCGCCACCACCGCGACGACGAAATTCTGCAGCATCTCCATCTGCCACTTGGCCTGGCCGACGCTCAGTTCGCTCACGCCCAGCGGCAGGTTCTTCATCGCCGGCAGCTGCTTCACCTTGGGCAGCATCACGCTGATCGTCTGGCCGGGGCTGAGATCGGCACCGATCGTCAGCTGCCGCTGCTGGTTGATGCGCTGGATACGCGTCGGGCCGGAGCCGAAGCCGATGTCGGCGACCACGCTCAGCGGCACCGATCCGCCGGTCAGCGTCGGGACCGGCAGGTTCTGGATCGTCGCCAGCCGCGAGCGCGAGCTTTGTTCCAGCGCGACGCGGATCGGGATCTGCCGGTCGTTCAGCGAAAAGCGCGCGCTGTTCTGATCGATGTCGCCGATCGTCGCGACGCGGATCGCGTTCGACAGCGCGGCGGTCGTCACCCCCAGGCTGGCGGCGAGTTCGAGCCGCGGCCTGATGATGATCTCCGGCCGGTTCAGGTCGCCGGCGATGCGCGGCGCGAGCAGGCCGGGGATCGTCCCCATTTCCTTCACCAGCCGGTCGGCGGCCTGGCGCAGCACGACCGGATCGTCGCCGCCCAGCGTGATCGAGACGTCACGGTTGTTGTCGCCCCAGCCGAACTGCGACTGGAAATTGACGCGCGCGTCGGGGATCTTGGCCAGCTCGGGCGACAGCGCGCGCTCGAATTCGGTCGAGGTCTTCTCGCGCTTCTCGCGCAGCTGCGCGGTGACGCGCCCCGATCCCACCAGCGTGCGGGTATAGACGCTGCGTACCTCCGGCTGTCGGCTGAGCAGGTCGTACACGCGGTCGACCACCTTCTGCGTGGTCTGCAAGGTGCTGCCCGGCGGCAGCGTGATCGTCACGGTCGAACTCGGCATGTCGCGCGCCGGCTGGAAGGTCAGCGCGGAGGTCGCGAACAGCGCGATCGTCGCCGCGAACGCCGCGAAGCCGGCGCCGATCATCCACCAGCGGTGATCGCGCCAATGGCCGAGCAGCCGGTGAATGCCGCCCTTGGCACGCGCCTTCACCGCCGCGCGGCTGTCGAGCGTCCAGATCAGCAACCGCTCATAACCGCGCAGCAGCGGCCCGCCGCCATGTTCGACATGCCCGCCGGCCTTCAGGAAATAGGCCGCGACCATCGGCGTGATGAGGCGCGCGACCGCAAGGCTCATCAGCACCGCCGCGACCACCGTCAGCCCGAAATTCTTGAAGAACTGCCCCGCGATGCCCGGCATCAGGCCGACCGGCAGGAACACCGCGACGATCGCCATCGTCGTCGCCAGCACCGCGAGGCCGATCTCGTCGGCGGCGTCGATCGACGCCTGATAGGCGGTCTTGCCCATCCGCATGTGGCGGACGATGTTCTCGATCTCCACGATCGCATCGTCGACCAGCACGCCCGCGACCAGGCTGAGCGCCAGCATCGTCATGTTGTTGAGCGTGAAGCCCATCAGGTCCATGAACCAGAAGGCTGGAATGGCCGACAGCGGGATGGCGAGCGCCGAGATGATCGTCGCGCGCCAGTCGCGCAGGAACAGGAAGACGACGATGACCGCGAGGATCGCGCCCTCGATCATCGCATGGATCGCGGTCTTGAACTGCTCCAGCGGATATTTCGACCCGTCGTAGCGCAGCCGGAATCTCACCTTGGGATTGCGCTTCTCCAGCGCTTCCAGCTTGGCCTGCGCCTCGCGGAAGACGGTGACGTCGGACGCGCCCTTCGCGCGCGAGAAGTCGAACGACAGCGCCTGTCGCCCGTCGACCGACGCGGCCGAGCGCTGTTCCGCATACAGGTCGCGCACCGTCGCGACGTCCGACAGCCGGATCGTGCGGCCGTTGCCGACGTTGATCTGCAATTGCCCCAGCTCGGCGGCGGTATGCGCGTCGCCCAGCACGCGCACCGACTGTTCGGCGCCCGCGATCTCGGCGCGGCCCCCCGGCGCGTTGAGGTTCACCTGTCGCAGCTGCGCGTTGATCTGGCTGGCGGTCAGCCCCTGCGCGTTGAGTTTCGCCGGGTCGAGGATGACGCGGATCTCGCGGCTCACCCCGCCGTTGCGCGTCACCGATCCCATGCCGGGGACCGACAGCAGCTCCTTGGTCACCGTATTGTCGATGTACCAGCTGAGCTGTTCCAGCGTCATATCGGTGGCGACGGCGGTATAGCTGCCGAGATCGTTGTCGTTGATCTTCACGCGGCTGACCTGCGGCTCCAGGATCCCTTCGGGCAGGTTGCCGCGGATCTGCGTGATCGCGTCGCGTGCCTCGTTCACCGCGCGATCGATCGGGGTGCCGATGTCGAGCTGGACGATCGTCGTCGAATTGCCCTCCGACACGAACGACTGGATCTCGTCGATCCCCTCCAGCGTCCGCACCGCCGCCTCGACGCGCTGCGTGACCTGCGTCTCCAGCTCGCTGGGCGCGGCGCCGGGCTGGGTGATCGTGATCGACACGATCGGAAAGTCGATGTCCGGCTGTTCGTTGATGTCCATCCGCGCGAAGCTGACGATCCCCGCGACCGTCAGCATCAGGAACAGGACGATCGACGGCACCGGGTTGCGGATCGACCAGGCGGAGATGTTGCGGAAGCCCATGTGCCGTCCTTCGTGTATCAGCGCGCCGCGGGCGTCGCGGCGGCGCGTTGCGGCTTCACCAGCTGGCCCGGGTTCAGGAACGCGCCCGCCGATTGCACCACGCGCTCCTCGCCGCTCAGACCGCTGGCGATCGCGACGCGATCGTCATCCACCGTCCCCAGCGTCACCGCACGGCGCTGCGCGCGATTCTGCGCGTCGATGATATAGACGTAATTGCCGCGCTCGTCGCTCAGCAACGCCGATTGCGGCAGTTCGGGCTGGCTGGTCCCGCCGGCGATGATCGTCGCCGAGGCGAAGCCGCCGGGGCGCAGCGCGGGGTTGTAGGACAGGCGGATCCGCGCGATCCCCTGACGGGTCTGCGGATCGATGATCGGGGCGACCTGCCACACTGTGCCGGCGAATGACTGCGTATCGCCGACCGGCGTGACCTTCGCGGGTGCGCCGACGCGCACCACCTGCATGTCGTTCTCGGCAAGCTGCGCGCGCATCTCCATCTCGCCGTCCTTGGCCATGCGGAACATCACACCCGATCCGGAGCTGACGATCTGACCCGGCTCCACCCCGCGCGTCAGGATCAGGCCGGCGGCGGGGGCGCGGATGTCGAGCCGCGCGTTGCGCGCGCGCTGCTCCGACAGCGTCGCCTGCGATACCTTCAGCCGCGCGGCGGCGGCGTCGCGGGTGGCGATGCGGCGCTGGACGTCCGCCTTGGAGATGAAGCCGCGATCGACCAGGCTCTGCGCGCGCTCCAGCTCGGCCTGCGCCAGCGTCAGGTCGGAGCGCGCGACGGCGATCTGCGCGGCGAGCGAGGCGGCGGTCTGCGCCTGCACCGAGCGGTCGATCGTCGCCAGCACCTGCCCGGCGCGCACCCACTGACCGGGCTCCACCAGCACGCGGGACACCATTCCGCCCTCGCCCGCGACGCCGACCGGCATCTCGCGGGTCGCCGCCAGGGTGCCGGTCGCGCTGATGGTGCGCGCGACATTGTGCGCGCCTGGCACGATGACCGTCACCGCCGGCGCCTGGTCGGCGGCGGCGCCCTGCGGTGCCTCGGGCGTCTTGGTGCGGGTCGCGAACCAGGCCGCGGCCGCCACCACCAGCGCCAGGATACCCGCCAGCAGAATCCAGCGGCGGCGTCGCCGTGGGGAGCGATCCTCGATCACGAGTTGCTCGCCCTGCAAATCCCCACCGTGGTACGTCATGATTCCCCTTTCACCGGGACGCGTGTATTACACGCATATGGCACCATGGCAAGCGGCGCGGATCCTGTCGTTTTTTACTGTTTTCTCAAACGGCCTGCCCCGTTCATCGTGCATTCTAGCGCGGAGCGCCAGAGCGGCGTTGACGAGGATCAAGGGAGTGTTCCGCATGTTTCGTTTGCTGTCAGGCTGTGTCCTGTCGATCGCCGCGCTGCCGGCCGCCGCGCAGGTGGCCTTGCCGATGGCGACCGTGGTGCCCGAGGGCACCGTACTCGACGTCAGCGCGACCGGCCGGGTGTCGCGCACGCCCGATCTGGCGACGATCTCCGCAGGCGTCGTCACCCAGGCGCCCGTCGCCGCCAATGCCCTGTCGGAGAATGCACGGCGCATGGCGGCGGTGACAGCCGCGCTGAAGGCGGCGGGGATCGCGGCGCGCGACCTGTCGACCAGCAACGTCGCGCTGTCACCGCAATATCGCTATCAGGACAACCAGCCGCCGGCCATCACGGGCTATCAGGCGACCAACTCGGTCACGATCCGCTTCCGCGACATCGCGCGGGCCGGGGCCGTGCTCGACGCGCTCGTCCGGGCGGGCGCGAACCAGATCGACGGACCGAACCTGTCGCTGTCCGATCCCGAAGGCGCGCTGGACGAGGCCCGGACGCAGGCGATCGGGCGCGCCCGTGCCCGGGCGGAACTCTATGCGAAGGCGGCGGGGTTAAGCGTCGGACGGATCGTCGCGATCGACGAGGCGGGCAACAACGACGGCGGCCAGCCGATCCGCCCGATGATGATGCGCGCCAGCATGGGCAAGGCGGAGGCCGACACCGCTGTCCTGCCGGGCGAGACCGACGTCACCGCGACCGTCAACGTCCGCTTCCTGCTGAAGTAGAAACGACGACGGCCGCCCGATCGCTCGGGCGGCCGCCTGTTGCGGTTGACGCGATGCGCCGCTTAGCGCACGCGACCGCGACGCGCCAGATTGACGATCGCCAGCAGCACCACCGCACCCAGCAGCGAGACCAGGAACGAATAGATCGTCAGCGGCGCGTTGTTGATCGAACCGCCCGAGAAGATCAGGCCGCCGATGAACGCGCCGACGATGCCGACGACGATGTTCAGGAAGATGCCCTGCTGCGCGTCAGTCCGCATGATCATGCTCGCGAGCCAGCCAATGACACCGCCGATAATAAGCCAGAGAATGATACCCATGACATAACTCCCCTCAGATGCGCCCGGAGTGGCAGCTCTGGCGGGAATTACTCATAAGGCCGGCATATTGTTCCGGCCCCGTAATTCCGTTTGGTTCGACATGGGTTAAGGAAGTCCGGCGCCCCTGCCCCCTTTCGGAACGCCGTCAGAACTTCTGCTGCCGCTCGTACAGCGACTTGTAGTGCTGGATGCGCGTCACGCGCAGGCCGGGCATCCCCGATCGGTCGATCGCGCGCTGCCAGCCGGCGAACTCCTCGACCGTCAGACCATAGCGCGCGCAGACGTCGTCGACGCTCAGCAACCCGCCGTTGACGGCCGCGACCACCTCCGCCTTGCGACGCACCACCCAGCGGGTCGTGTTCGGCGGCGGCAGCGAGTCGAGCGTCAGCGGCTCTCCCAGCGGACCGATAACCTTGGCGGGGCGACTCTGTTGTTGTTGTTGTTCGATCATTCCAAACCTCGGTTCGGGGCCGTGGCCCCTGCTCCCTGTCGTGACTGCTGCGTAACGGCGATGGATTGAACGGCTCCTAAAACGGTGCGGTAAACGACCTCTTCACAGCTGTTTCCATTCGCTCAGCGCCGCGGCGGCGACCGCATTGAACGAGCGGTCGTCGGGCCGCGCCGGCACGTCCAGCGAGCGTGCGACCTGCGCGGTACGCGACGCCGCCTGACGGGCGCGCAGGCTGGCGAGCAACGGCATTTCGGGCGCGGGCGGTTCCGATGACATGGGCCAGCTTCTACCGGCGCTGTCTGAAGTTCCCGTAAAGCCACGGGAAACGCTTCATTCATTTCGGTTTACGCGCACCCGTCCGGCGCTGTATCATGCGCCGGATCATGGACAGCGGTGATTTTCAGCTCGCGCCCGGCGCGCGTCGCATCGTCGTGGCGATGTCGGGCGGCGTCGACAGTTCGGTCGTCGCGGCACTGGCGGCGCGCAGCGGGGCGGAGGTGATCGGGGTCACGCTCCAGCTCTATGATCACGGTGAGGCGACGAAGCGTGCGGGCGCCTGTTGCGCGGGGCGCGATATCCGCGACGCGCGCGCGGTCTGCGACAAGCTGGGCATCGCCCATTATGTGTTCGACCACGAAAGCAGCTTCCGCGCGAACGTCGTCGATCGCTTCGCCGACGAATATCTCGCCGGTCGCACCCCGATCCCGTGCGTCCAGTGCAACATGGGGCCGAAGTTCACCGACCTGCTGGCGCTCGCCCGCGATCTCGGTGCCGATTGCCTCGCCACCGGCCATTACGTACGTCGCGTCGAGGGTGCGCAGGGCGCGGAGCTGCACCGCGCCGCCGATCCGGCGCGCGACCAGAGCTATTTCCTGTTCGGCACCACCCGGGCGCAGCTGGATTTCCTGCGTTTTCCGCTGGGCGGGATGCCGAAGCCGCGTGTCCGCGAGTTGGCGGCCGAACTGGCGCTGCTGGTCGCCGACAAGCCTGACAGCCAGGACATCTGCTTCGTCCCCGACGGCGACTATGCCGCGCTGGTCAAGAAGCTGCGCCCGGAGGCGGAGGTCGGCGGCGACATCGTCGATCTGGCGGGCCGCAAGCTCGGCGAGCATCGCGGGCTGGTTCATTACACCGTCGGGCAGCGGCGCGGGCTGGAGATCGGCGGGAGCGCCGAGCCGCTCTATGTCGTCCGGCTCGATCCGGATAGCCGGCAGGTGGTGGTCGGCCCGCGCGCCGCACTGGCGGTATCGGCGGCGCGGCTAGAGGGGATGAACGTGCTGGGGCCGCTGGATGGCGCGCTGACCGCCAAGGTCCGCTCGATGGCGAAGCCGGTGCCCGCCCGGATGGTCGGCGAGCGGCTGGTGTTCGACGCGCCCGAATATGGCGTCGCGCCGGGACAGGCGGCGGTGCTCTATGACGGCGACCGCGTGCTGGGCGGCGGCTGGATCGCGGAGACCGAGGCGGCGCTGGTCGCCGCCTGATACAAGCGACCCGGCACCGCAGGGCACCGGGTCAGTTTCGTCTAGGGAGCAACTCCTGACGGTATCGGTCGGGCGCGACCGTGAGCGGCCGCGCCCGTATCGTGATTACAGCGCGTTGGCGGTCGCGGTGTTGCCGTCGATCACGTTCGCCGGCAGCGCGGCCTCGTCGCCGTTGCCCAGCGCCAGGTTCGCGTCGGCCGGCAGTTCGTCGTTCAGCACCGCCTCGTTACCGAGCTGCGCGTTCACCGCGGCGTCGTCGGTCTTCGAACCGCAAGCGGCGAGCGCCAGCGCGAGGGCAGCCACGGACAGGCCAGCAACGATCTTCTTCATGAACGAACATCCCTTTTGGTTGGGGAGGCGGCAAGCCGCCTCTCACCCGCCAAACTACACCCATTTGATGGGAGATCAAGCCCGCTGACCATCATCCCTGCCAGCCGGCGCGCAGCGGCACGCGCAACACCCGGTCGGAAGCGGTGACGAACAGCGCGCGACCGCCTTCTCCGAAGGCCGCGTTCGCCGCCGACGCGCCCGTTTCGATCAGCCCGATCGGCTCGCCTTCCGGTGTCATGAACATGATCCCGCCCGGCATCGAGCAGACCAGCGTACCGTCGCGCGCCACCTTCATCCCGTCGGGAAGACCGGGCGCGCCCGCCTCGTGCGCGGCGCGGGCCGACACCAGCATGCGAGCGGCGGTCGGCATCCCGTCCCGCCCGAGGTCATAGACCATGATGCGCGGATCGGCCGAGTCGGATACCGAGACGTACAGCCGCCGTTCGTCCGGCGACAAGGCGATGCCATTAGGGCGCGTCAGACTGCCGTTGATCAGCACCGCCTCGCCGCCCTCGCGCCAGCGATAGACGCCGTTGACCGGCTGTTCGCGCGCCGGCGACCTGTCCTCGCCCTTCAGGCCGTAAGGCGGGTCGGTGAACCAGATCGCCCCGTCGCGCGCGACATGCATGTCGTTGGGGCTGTTGAAACGCTTGCCCCCGTAGCGATCGACCAGCGTCGTGCGGCGCTTCGTCCGCAGATCGAGGCGATCGAGCGAGCGGCTGCCGCTGTTGGCGATCAGCAGCCGTCCGGCCCGATCGAGCGTCAGCCCGTTGGCGCCGGGTTCGCGCAACACCGCCCGGTCGGGATCGGTCGCTCCGGACGGCGACAGGAATATATCGATTTCCGCCCCGCGGCGCCAGCGACGGACGATGTTGGCGGGGGGATCGGAGAACAGCAGATAGCCGCCGCGCGGTACCCAGACCGGCCCCTCCGCCCATTGGATGCCGGTGGCGATCGTCTCGATCGTGGCGTCCGGGGCGACCATGCGATCGAACGCGGGCGACAGCCGCCGCAGCCGCGCTACCGGCGCCGCGTGCGCCGGCATGGCCATTCCCAGCGCACTGCCCGCCAAGCCCGCCAGCACCATCCGTCGTCCGACGATCGTCATCCACCCGCTCCCTCTTTTATCGCGATTCCTCACGAGGGTAGCACCGGCACCGGGGATCGTGCGACCGCGAAACGGGTTGATGCGGGATGGCCCACAAGAAGCCGAACCTGCCCGAGAAGATCTGCGCCTCCTGCCACCGCCCGTTTGCGTGGCGACGCAAATGGGCGCGCGACTGGGAAGAGGTTCGCTATTGCTCGGACCGTTGCCGGTCGGCGGGGGCGCGGACACCCTGACCGACCGGCGTCATCGGTCAGGCGGCGGCGATCGTCCGACCGCCACGACGCCGGCGCAACGCGGCGCCGACCACGCCGAAGCCCAAGATCATCGTCAGCCATGTCGCCGGCTCCGGCACCGCGCCGCCCACCGTGGTGGCGGAAAGGCCGCCGAGCTTGAAGCTGTCGATCCGGCCATCGGGATTGTTGAGCATCGCCGATACCATCCACATGTTCGACGCCGCGCCGCCGCTGACGGTGCCGCCGGACGCCGAATCATACACGGCGATGCGGGTCAGCGCCGAGCTCAGCACGCTCCAGTTCTTGCCATCGTAATTCAGCGTGTTGTTCCAGGCGTTCGTGGTCGTGCCATACCCCACCGTGGCGTCCGAATCGCCGGAATTGTAGTAGCTGGTCAGGTCGGTCGTGATGCGGAACGCGGTGGTGACGATCTGCGTCAGCTTCACCGGGGCGCTGAACTGCAGCAGCAGGAAGTCGTATTTGTTGGTGCCGGCATTGTCGATCGTGTGCGTTCCGCTGCCGCCGTTCTCGGACGGTGCCGTCACGCCCAGCCCATCGGCGTAGTTGCCGATGTTCGCGGCCGAGATCACATAGCCGCCGGCGGACATGCTGTACTTCATGCTCCACGCCGACGCGCGCACATCGACGCGCTGACCGCTGCTGGTCGCGGCGAAGTCCATCGCGCCGCTGCTGCCGGCAACGCCCGAGTTGCCGCTGAAGACGAAGTCGAAGTCGGTCGCGGTGGCCGGCGTGGCGATCGCGGCGGTCGACAGCGCGGCGGCGGCACCAAATGCCCTCATTGTCAGCATGATAATTTCCCCTTTTCCGTTGGGGAGCACGTCCCGCATCCGCGTGAATCGATCAATAGCGCAACGCGTGGCGCCATTCCCGGTTCGGGACGACTTTCCTTATTTTACTGATACATGATAACGAAGCGGAGCGCGCCGCCTTCATCGCGAGCCGCGACGATCGAGCATCGGCAGCGCGGCGATGAAGTTCATGATCTCGCGCCGTCGTCCGGCCGCATCGGCCAGTTCGCCGTCGACGCCCAGCAGCCAGCGCACGGCGCGCGAATCCGGCGCATCGTGCAACGTGTCGAGCAGGTCGGCGCGATCCGTCACGTCGCGTTCGTCGCGCGCCAGCCCCGCCTCCACCAGCGACGCCGCCTGCCGCCGCAGCGCCACCGCGATCTCGTCCAGCGCCAGTTCGGGATGATATTGCACGCCCCAGAAGATGCCCTTGTCATGGCGTATCTCGACCGCCTGTACCCGCGTCACGTCATTGCCTGCCAGTCGCGTCGCGCCTTCGGGCAGGGTCTCCACCTCGTCGCCATGAATCGCGGGCGCGTCCCATGTCGCCGCGCGCCCGGCCAGCAGCGGATGGTCGCGCCCCTCGTCGGTGGCGACGATCCGCCGCGCGATCCCCGCCTCCATGCGGTTCGGCATCGCGCGCACCGTGCCGCCGGCCGCCGCCGTCGCCACCTGCAATCCCGCGCAGGAACCGAACGAGGGCGTGCCCGACGCGAACACCGCGCGCATGAACGCGATCTGCCGCCGCACCTCGGGCGTGTCGTCATAGACGTGCAGCGGCGAGCCGGTCAGGAATATCGCATCATATCCGGTCAGCGCTTCGGGCGTCATCGCCGGCGTATCGGCATCCGCCGGCTGCGCGATCTCGATCCGCGCATCGGGCTGGAGCTGCCGCAACGTCGCGGCATAGGTCTCGCCGGAACTCTTGCCGGCATGGGCGCGGCGCGCGGCGCGCTCGTCGGGTGTCTCGCTCTCGGCGATCAGAAAGGTACGCAATATCGACGGCCTCGGCATGACGGGAGAAGCGTGAACGCACGACCCGGCGATACGTCCCGACTGTCATCAAGCCTCCACAAAGCGCGCCCATGCGGACCCCACACATCACGAGGGTCACCAGTGCTCATTCATCGCCGCTCGTTGCTCGCCGGTGCCGGCGCGCTGACCGCCGTTCCGCTGTTCGCCGCCACCGGCGGGGTCGCGCGCGGCTTCACGCACGGGGTGGCCAGCGGGGAGCCGGCGGCGAACTCGGTGCTGCTCTGGACGCGATGCGTGCTGCTCGACGGCACGCCAGGCGAAGTGCAGGCGGAACTGTCGGAGCGACCCGACATGGCTGGCGCGCGGGCGGTGGGCGCGCAGATCACCGGGCCGTGGCGCGATTATACGGTGAAGATCACCGCCGACGGGCTGACGCCGGACCGCTGGTATTATTTCCGCTTCGTCGCGCCGGACGGCTCGCGGTCCATGATCGGCCGCACCCGCACCCTGCCCGCCGACGGCGTCCGCCCGTGGCGCGCGGCGATCTTCTCCTGCTCGAATCTCGGCTTCGGCTTCTTCAACGCCTACGGCCATGCCGCGGCGCGCGACGATCTCGACTGCGCGATCCACCTCGGCGACTATTTCTACGAATATGCGCCGGATCATTATCCGGCCACCGCCGACACGGTGCCCGGCCGCATACCGCTGCCGATGGCGGAAACGGTGCACCTGGCCGATTATCGCCAGCGGTTCGCCAGCTATCGCGCCGACCCCGACCTGCAGTCGCTCCACGCGCGATTGCCGATGATCGCGCAATGGGACGATCACGAAAGCGCCAACGACAGCTGGGAAGGCGGCGCGCAGAACCACGATCCCGCGACCGAGGGCGATTGGAACAGCCGCCGCGACGCATCGATACAGGCCTATCGCGAATGGATGCCGGTGTCGGACGAACCGTGGAAGACCTATGACATCGGTGCGCTCGCGACCGTGTTCCGCACCGAGACGCGGCTGCTCGGCCGCACGGAACAACCCGATCTCGCGCCGCTGTTCAAGGAGGCCGATCCGGTCGCCGCGCTGCGCGCGTTCCGCGACGGCGCCTGGCAGGATCCGGGCAAGACGATGATGGGGTGGCAACAGGAAAGCTGGCTCAACCACGCCATGGCGGCTTCGGTGCGCAGCGGCCGGCCGTGGCAGATCGTCGGCTTCGGCACGATCATGGGCCAGACCGACATGCCCGCGGACGCCGCCGACTGGATGAAGGGCGCAACCGCGGGCGCGAGCAGCTACGTGCTGAACGGCGTCACCGCGACCAGGGCAGGACTGCCGTTCAACGTCGACAATTGGGGCGGCTATCCGGCGGCGCGGGCGCGGTTCCTGCGCGCGGCGCAGGGGCTCGGCGGCAATACCGTGCTGATCTCGGGCGACAGCCACAATGCCTGGGCGTATGACCTGGCGCAGGACGGCCGGCCCGCCGCCGTCGAGTTCGCGGGGCACAGCGTCACCTCGCCGGGCTTCGAAAGCGCGACGGCCTATGATCCCCGCCGCATCGCCGCCGATCTGGTCCGCGCCAACCCCGAGCTGAAGTGGTGCGACACGTCGCGGCGCGGCTACATGGCGCTGACGATCGCGGCGGATCGGGTCGACAACGACTGGATCATGGTCGACACGATCAAGCGGCGCGGGCTCGGCGCCACGATCGGTCACCGTGCCTCCGTCCTGCGCGGGCGGCGGGTGATGGCGTAAAAATCCGCCCGTCATGCCGGACCGGTTGCCGACCGCATCGGCGCCGCAAACGACCGGAGAGCTTTGCCCGCCCCCGTCACGAACCTGCAACCAATCGGTCACGCGCACGAAAAGAGCCGCGCCCAAAGGCCCGGCAACGACGGCGATCAACCGCCGCGCAACCAAAGGGAATCGCCATGCTCCGTCCGCTGCTGCTTGCCGGCACCGCCATGCTCGCCGCTCATGCCGCCCCCGCGCTCGCCGCGCCCGATGCGCCGGCCCCCGCCCCCGCGGATGCCGCCGGAGACGCGCCGACCGAGGGTAACGAAGTGGTGGTGCTCGGTTTCGGCCAGGCCCGTCAGGTCCAGACGATCACCGCCGCCGATATCGAGCGTCTGACGCCCGGCACCTCCCCGCTCAAGGCGCTGGAGAAGCTGCCCGGCGTCAACTTCCAGGCGGCCGACGCCTTCGGCGCCTATGAATGGGCCGCGCGTATTTCGCTGCGCGGGTTCAACCAGAACCAGCTCGGCTTCACGCTCGACGGCATTCCGCTCGGCGACATGAGCTACGGCAATTCCAACGGCCTGCACATCAGCCGCGCGATCATCTCCGAGAACGTCGCCACCTCCACCGTCGCGCAGGGCGCGGGCGCACTGGGCGAGGCGTCGACCTCCAACCTCGGCGGTACGCTGCAATTCACCTCGCGCCGCCCGTCCGACGATTTCGGCATCGCGGCGTCGGGCACCTATGGCTCGAACGACACGTGGCGCGGCTTCGCGCGCATCGACAGCGGCGACTTGAGCGGCAACGGGCTGAAGGGGTATCTCAGCTACGGCTATCTCCAGGCCGGCAAGTGGAAGGGCAATGGAGTCCAGCGCCAGCATCAGGTGAATGCGAAGCTGATGCAGGACTTCGGCGATCGCGGCGCGATCACCGCCTTCTTCAACTTTTCCGATCGTCGCGAGAACGACTATCAGGATCTCAGCCTGGAGATGATCCGGCGGCTGGGCTATGATGCCGACAACCTGAACCCCGATTACGCGACCGCGCTTCGCATGGGGCAGGTCTACTGGAATCAGCAGACGCGCGCCGGCTCCGCGACCGCCGCGTTGCCGTATCCGACCGCCGGGCTCACCTATCCGGCGCCGTACACCTCGGTCGACGACGCCTATTACGACGCCGCCGGGCTGCGCCGCGACTATCTGACCGGCATCACGATGGACGCGCCGGTGAACGATGCGGTGAAGCTGTCGCTGACCGGCTATTATCACGGCAACGAAGGTCAGGGCGTGTGGGTCACGCCCTATGTCCGGACGCCGGGCGGCGCACCGCTGTCGATCCGCACGACCGAATATGGCATCGACCGCTTCGGCTCGATCGCGCGCGTGTCGGTGGAGACGGGCGCGAACCATCTGGAGCTCGGCGGCTGGTTCGAGGCGAACGGTTTCCGTCAGGCGCGCCGCTTCTACGGCCTCGGCGATCAGGCGACGCCTTCGCGCAAGGTGCTGTCGTTCCAGCGCAATCCGCTGGCCACCCAGTTCAACGTCGATTTCCAGACCGACACGACCCTGTATTATGTCAGCGATCGGCTGACGCTGGGGCAACTGACGCTCAACGGCGGCTGGAAGGGCTATCAGGTCACCAACAAGGCGACGCCGCTCGCCGGCACGCTGGCCAGCGGCACGATCGACGCGCGCGACTGGTTTCTGCCGCAGGTCGGCGCCGTGTACGGCATGGGCGCCGCCGAGGCGTTCGTGACCTATACCGAGAACATGCGCGCCTTCGTCTCCTCGGCGACCGGCGGTTCCCCGTTCGCGACCACCCAGGCCGGCTTCAACGGGATCCGTGATCGCCTGCGCCCGGAAAAGTCGAAGACCGTCGAGGCCGGGCTTCGCTATCGCTCGGGCGGGTTCCAGGGATCGCTGGCCGGCTATTACGTCGATTTCGCCAACCGGCTGCTCGCCTATACCAACGGTTCGGGCATTCAGGGCAACCCGGTGACGCTCCAGAACGTCGGCGGGGTGGAGAATTACGGCGCGGAGGCGACCGCCCTCTACAAGATCACGCCGCCCCTCTCGCTGTTCGCCTCCTATTCCTACAATCATTCGACCTATAAGGACGATGTCCTCGCCGCCAACGGCGCGCTGGTGACCGCCACGCGCGGCAAGACGGTGGTCGACAGCCCGCGCCATATGGCCAAGGGCGAGGTGGTCTATGACGACGGCCGCTTCCTGGCCCGTGTCGGCGCGGATTACATGAGCCGGCGCTACTTCACCTACACCAACGACCAGTCGGTGCCGGGTCGGGTGCTGGTCGACGCGACGATCGGCTACACGATCGGCGAGCTCGGCGGTCTGCACGGCGTGCGGATCGAGGGCAGCGCCACCAACCTGCTCGACAAGCGATATGTCGCGACGATCGGCTCGAACGGCTTCACCGGCAGCGGCGACAACCAGACGTTGCTGGCCGGCGCGCCGCGCCAGTTCTTCGTGACGCTGCGAACCGGCCTGTAAAAACCCTTCTCGCTCGAAAGAATCAGAACATGCGTCGTATCCTGTTCGCGGGCGTGGCCCCGCTCGCCCTCACCCTGTCGGTCCCGGCCCTTGCCGCTGCCGCGCCGGAGGCCCCGGCCGCCGCGCCGGCCGCCGACGAAGCGGAGGCTGATCCCGCGCCCGGCGAGGACATCGTCGTCACCGGCACCGCCACGCGGTCGGTTGCGCAGATCACCGGCGCGGAGATGCAGAAGCTGCTGCCCGGCATCAACCCGCTCAAGGCGCTTCAGACGCTGCCCGGCGTCACCTATCTGACCGCCGATCCGTGGGGCAACAACGAGCAGAACATCTCGCTGTTCATCCACGGCTTCAACGCGCAACAGCTCGGCTACACGATGGACGGCGTGCCGCTAGGGGATCAGCAATACGGCAATTACAACGGCCTGAGCCCGCAGCGCGCGGTGATCTCCGAGAATGTCGGCCGCGTCGTGCTGGCGACCGGGGCGGGCGATCTCGGCACCGCCTCGACCAGCAACCTGGGCGGCACGATCGACACCTTCTCCAGCGATCCGGCCGCCGATTTCGGTGTCCGCGCCGCACAGACCGTTGGCAGCTACCAGGCGACGCGCAGCTTCCTGCGCCTCGACAGCGGCGACATCGGCCAGAACACGCGCTTCTACGTCTCCGGCGTGCGGCAGCGCGCCCGCGCCTGGGATTTCGAGGGCTATCAGAAGGGCTGGCAGGCCAATACCAAGCTCGTCCACGACGATGCGACCGGCAAGCTGACCGCCTATTTCGCCTATTCGGACAAGACCGAGCCGAACGAGGACGCGACCAGCGTCTCCGCGACGCAGACCTTTCGTCCCTACATCCGCCCGTTCCTCTACCCCGATTTCCGGCGCATGCAGGCGTATCTGGCCAATCAGCTGCCGTATAACGGCGCGCCCAGCTATGCCGCGTCGGGCGCGAACTACAGCAATTACTACAGTGCGGCACTGCGCACCGACTATCTCGGCTACCTGAAGTACGACTGGAACGTCGCGAGCAACGTGACCTTCTCCAACCAGGCGTATTTCCACCATAACGACGGCGTCGGCATCGTCGCCGGGCCGATCACGGTCGCCGGCCTCCCGGGTCTGTTCTCCTTCTATTATCCCGGCGTCGCGGGCAGCAGCCCGACCTCGGCCGTCAATCTGGCGCGGCTGTCGACGATCTTCGGCGGCTCGGGCCTGGCCTCGCGCACCACCGAATATCGTATCGATCGCGTCGGCGGCATCTCGACGCTGCGCGCCGAGCTCGGCGATCACACGGTCGAGCTGGGCGGCTGGTACGAGCATCAGAGCTCGTCCTCCTATCGCCGCTGGTATGCGCTCGACGTCAACAATCCGTCGTCGCCCTATCAGCGCCCGCTCGACCTCGCCAAGCCGCTGATCACCCAATATGGCAGCGAGATCCGCGTCGAGGTGATCCAGGCGCACCTCCAGGACGCGTGGAAGATCACCCCCGCCCTGACCCTGCAGGCCGGGTTCAAGAGCACGTTCCAGCGCGCGCGGCAGCAGGTGCCGGTGCAGCCGATCCCCGGATCGTTCACCGGCTCGCGCGAGCTGCCGGTCGGCCGGATCAGCACCGACAAATGGTTCCTGCCGCAGGTCGGCGCGCTGTGGGACGCGACCGATCACGAACAGCTGTTCGTCAACGCGCAGCAGAACATCCGCCAGTTCCAGACCAGCGCCGCGTCCGGCCTGTCGCCGTTCGCGCTCGGCAGCCAGACATTGTTCGAGTTCTTCAAGGCCAATACCAAGCCGGAGACGAGCTGGACCTATGAGGCCGGCGTGCGCACCCGACGTGCGCTCGATCTCGGGCCGCTGACCGCGTTCGAAGGGCAGATCAGCTATTATCACGTCGACTTCTCGAACCGCCTGTTGGCGATCAGCCCGACGACGACGATCACCGCGATCATCAGCGGCGCACCGATCATCGCCAACGTCGGCAGCGTGAAGACCGATGGCGTCGACATGGCCGCGACGCTGCGCTTCGGCGACACCTTCTCGCTCTATAACGCGCTGTCGTACAACAATTCGCGCTATGCCGATAACTACACGGTCGGCGCGGCGCAGACGGTGGTGCCGACCGCGGGCAAGAAGGTGCCGGGATCGCCCGACTGGCTGAACAAGACGGTCGCGACGCTCAACGGCGACGGGGTGGAGGTGCAACTGATCGGCGACTATATCGGTCGGCGCTATGCCACGTTCACCAACGATCTCAGCGTGAAGGGCTATCTGACGCTCGCCGCGCGGATCGCGTTCGACATGCCGGTATCGGGCAACGGCTTCGCCAAGAAGCTGAACGTCAGCCTGAACGTCACCAACCTCACCGACAAGCAGGCGTATTCGACGCTCAGCATCGGTGCGGCGTCGGGCACGTACAACTTCTTCCCGCTCCCGCCGCGGCAGGCGTTCGTGACGCTGAGCGCGGGCTTCTGACGGTGATGACGCGCCGCGCCGCCCTCGGCTCCGCCATCGCGCTGGGGGTGGTCTCCTCCGGCGTCGGGGCGGCCGGCGCCCGCCACCGGCCGCTGGTCTTTGCGCATCGCGGCGCGTCGGCGCTCCGGCCCGAACATACGCTCGGGTCGTACGCCAAGGCGATTCAGGACGGCGCGGACTTCATCGAACCCGATCTGGTCGCGACCAAGGACGGCGTGCTGGTTGCGCGGCACGAGAACAACATCGCCGAGACGACCGACGTCGCCGATCACCCCGAATTCGCCGCGCGTCGCACGACGAAGACGATCGACGGCGAGAAACAGACCGGCTGGTTCACCGAGGATTTCACGCTCGCCGAGTTGAAGACGCTGCGCGCGAAGGAGCGGCTCGGCGCGCTGCGGCCGGAGAGCCAGCGCTACGACGGCCAGTTCCAGATCGTCACGCTCGACGAGGTCATCGACTTCGCCGCCGCTGAGTCCGCCGCGCGCGGGCGGACCATCGGGCTGATCCCCGAACTGAAGCATTCGACCTACTTCGCGGGCATCGGCCTTCCCGTCGAGGATCGCTTCCTCGCCGTGCTGGCGGCGCATGACTATACCCGCCGCGCCCCGGTACAGGTGCAATCGTTCGAGGTCGCCAACCTGCGCTACCTGCGTGGGCACCTGCCCCGGACCGGCAATGTGAAGCTGGTGCAACTGATCGGCGATCCCGTGCAGCGTCCCGCCGATGTCGTCGCGGCGGGCGGCGCGCTTTCCTATGCGCGGATGATCGCCCCGCCCGGGCTGCGCGACATGGCCTCCTATGCCGATGTGGTCGCGCCGAACACGCGACTGCTGATCCCGCTCGGCGCGGACGGCCGGCTCGCCACGCCGACCACGCTGGTGACGGACGCCCATGCGGCGGGGTTGCAGGTCTGCCCGTGGACCTTCCGCCCGGAAAACCGCTTTCTGGCCGCCGACTTCCGGGGGCCCGGCGGCGAGAACGCCCGCCACGATGCCGGGTCGGTCGCCGAGATGCGCCGCTATATCGCGCTGGGCATCGATTCGTTCTTCACCGACGACCCCGCACTGGGGCGGCTGGCGGTCGACGGCCCGCGATAGCGGTTGCGCGACGGGCACGGAAAGTGTAACGCCGCCCGCTGACGGTGTAGCAGCCAGCGCTCCACCAGCGTTTCAGACGGCTCCGCAGCGATGCGGGGCCGTTGTGCTATTCGACCTCATCCTATCGTTCGACCAAGGAGAATTTCTCAGCATGGCAGGTTACAAGGCCCCTGACTTCAACCAGCGCGCCGCCGCCGCCCGCGACGCCAAGGCCCGCGCACTGGAAGCGTTGAAGAACAAGGCCGCCCCCGATCCTGCGGAAGTCGCCGCCCGCCTCGCCGCGCGTGAGGCCAAGGAGGCCGCCGAGGCCGCAAAGCGCGCCGAGCGCAAGGCCGCGATCGAGGCCGAGAAGGCCGCCAAGGAAGAGGCCCGCGCCAAGGCGAAGGCCGAGGCGGATGCCGCCGCCGAAGCGGCTGCCGCTGCCAAGCGCCCGCCGGTCCTGCCGACCGCCGCCGAGCTGAAGGCGGCGCGCGACGCCCGCTACGCCGCGCGCAAGGCCCGCCAGAAGAAGTGATCCGGCCCGAGCTGCTCGGCGTCGCGGAGGTGCCGGACGGCCCGCCGCTGCGGCTGTTCCGGCGCGGCGCGGATTTCATGATCGTGCTCGAGCGCAACGAGCTGATGAGCACGCGGATGAGCGGCTCGGAAGTCGCGCTCGGCACGATGAGCTGCGATCGCGTCGCCGGTCGCTCTGCCCCGCACCTGCTGATCGGCGGTTACGGCATGGGCTTCACGTTGCGCGCTGTGCTCGGACGAGTGGGTCCGGACGCGCACGTGACGGTCGCGGAACTCGTACCCGGCATCATCGAATGGGCGCGCGGCCCGATGGCGACGCTGACCGACGGCTGCCTCGATGATCCCCGGGTCACGCTGACGATGGGCGATGTCGGCGCGGCGATCCGCAGCGGCACGGGACGGTATGACGCCATCCTGCTCGACGTCGATAACGGCCCGGATGGCCTGACGCGCCCCGGCAACGACGGCCTGTACAGTTCGCGCGGACTGGTTGCCGCCCACGCCGCGCTCCGCCCCGGCGGCGTGCTGGCGGTCTGGTCCGCCGCGCCCGATCCGGCGTTTGCGCGACGACTGTCGCAGAGCGGCTTCGCGGTCGACGAGGTCAAGGTCCGTGCCCGCGACAACGGCAAGGGCGCGACCCACGTCATCTGGTTCGCGACCCGGCGCTAGCCTCTCCAGGCCTGCCCGCACCCGACGCTCCGTCGTCATCGGGCGATCCCGCGATCCGAACTGGCCGCGACCGGCTTCACGATGGTATGCGCGCCGTTATGGCTCACGCGCACCACCATCACGACCACGATCACGGCGGGCACGATCACGGCGGGCACGATCACGGCGGGCACGATCACGGCGGGCACGGCCATCACCATGCCGCCCCGCCCGAACGCTGGGACACTATCTTCGCGATCGGCATCGCACTGAACCTCGCCTATGTCGTGGCGGAGGCGGCAGCAGGCTTCCTCTACGATTCGGTCGCGCTGCTCGCCGACGCCGGGCACAATCTCTCCGACGTGCTCGGGCTGGCGATCGCGTGGGGCGGCGCCGCCCTCGCCCGTGCCGCGCCGTCGAAACGCTTCACCTATGGCCTGAAGGGATCGACGATCCTCGCCGCTCTGGCCAATGCGCTGCTGCTGCTGGTCGCGATCGGCGCGATCGCGGCGGAGGCGGTGCAGCGCTTCGGCGACGCGCCGCGCGTGCCGGGGCTGACCGTCTCGGCGGTCGCCGCCGCGGGGATCGTCGTCAATGCCGTCACCGCATGGCTGTTCGCGCGCGGGCGGCACGGCGACGTCAACGTGCGCGGCGCATACCTCCACATGCTCGCCGACGCGATCGTCTCCGCCGGCGTGGTCGCGGCCGGGGTCGCGATCTGGTGGACCGGGGCGGCGTGGATCGATCCGCTGGTCAGCCTGGCGATCGCGGTCGTGATCTTCTGGCAGACATGGGGGCTGCTGCGCGAGACGGTCGAGATGTCGCTGGCGGCCGTGCCGCGCGGGATCGACTACGACCGCGTGCAGGGCGCGCTGGCCGCTCTGCCCGGCGTCGCGGCGGTCCATGACCTGCACATCTGGCCGATGTCCACCACCGAACCCAGCCTGACCGCGCACTTGTTGATACCGACAGGCCATCCGGGCGACGATTTCCTGATCGCGGTGCAGGAAAGGCTGCACCACGACTTCGGAATCGGCCACGTCACACTACAGATCGAGACCCGCAGCGGCTGCCTCGCGGCCGATCACCACCGGGTCTGATTACTTCCCCATCAACGCGCGCCGCAGGAACGCGTCGAGCAGCGCGGCGCGGCGCGCATCCTCGGCATGGTCGGCGCCGACCGAATGTCCGCCTTCCAGATATTCGTGAAAATAGACGCGGTTGCCGTTCTGCTTCAGCAGCGCGGCCAGCTTGCGCGCATGTCCCGGATGGACGCGGTCGTCCTTCGTGGACAGATAGAAGAACACCGGCGGATAACGGACGCCCGTCTTCACGTTCTGATAGGGCGAATAGCGGCGGATGAACGCCCAGTCGGCGGGCTTGTCGGGGTCGCCATATTCGTCGATCCACGACGCGCCGGCTGACAGGTGCGAATAGCGCCGCATATCCTCCAGCGGCGATCCGGCGATCACCGCGCCGTACAGATCCGGGCGTTGCTGCATCGCGACGCCGACCAGCAACCCGCCGTTCGAGCGCCCCGAAATGCCGATTTTCCCTTTGGCGCTCACCCCGGTACGGACCAGATCGTCGCCGACCGCGTGAAGATCGTCGAACACGTTCTGCCGCTTCTCGCGCAATCCCGCTTGATGCCAGCGCGGGCCATATTCACCGCCCCCGCGCAGATTGGCGAGGACATAGGCCCCACCCTGCTCGACCCAGAACAAGGCCAGCGGCCCGGCGCGATACGGCTGCCCGGTCAGATAGGTCGGGGTCTGCGCCGCGCGGAACCCGCCATAGGCGTGGATCAGCGCCGGCGTGCGGCCGGTCACGCCCTTCTTCGTGACAAGGAAATACGGCACGCGCGTGCCATCGCGCGAGGTCGCGAAGCGCTGCGCCACCTGATATCTCGACGCATCGAAGCGCGCGGGGAGCGCCTGCACCGCACGCGGCTCCTGCCCCTCGCGGATCGCATAGAGCGTCGGCGGGGTCAGCATCCCCTCGACCGTCACGAACGCCTCGTCGCGCGCGTCGGCGGTGTTGACCAGATGCACGGTGCTGTTGCCCGGCAGCGCGACCGGGGTAGAGGACCAGCGCCCGTCGCTTCCGCGCCGCAGCGCCAGCAGGCGTCCGGACACGTCGTCGAGCAGCTTCACCCACAGCACGTGATCGCTGGCACCGGCTTCCTCGATCGCCTGCCGGTCGCCGGGCGCGATCACCAGCTCGCCTTTCGGATGCCGCCCCGCGACGATCTCGGTCAGCGACCACGCCACCAGTGCGCCGGCCGGAAAGCCGTCCGCCGCCCGGTTCAGCTTCGCCACCGCGCGCCCGCCGATGACCGCCACGACATCGGCACCCTTCGGCAGTCCGAGCGGCACGAAGCGGCCCGCCGCGTCCTGCACCAGCAACTCGCGCTCGAAGAAGGTATGGCCGACGCTCACCATCGGCCAGCGCCGGTCGGCGTCGACGAACGCCGCCGCGCTGACCTCAACGGCGCTCACCGGCGATTCATGGACCGGCGTCGCCGCGCTCAACGGCGTGCCGCGCTTCCACAATTTGGCGATGCGCGGATAACCGGAACTGGTGAGCGATCCCGGCCCCCAATCGGTCGTCACCAGCAATGTGTCACGATCCACCCAGGCGACGTCGCTCTTCGCCTCGGGCAGGACGAAACCGTCATCGACGAAGCGCCCGGTCGTCAGATCGAATTCGCGCACCACCTGCGCATCGGTGCCGCCGGGGCTGAGCCGCACCAGGCAGCGCGAAAAGTCGGGCTCCAGACAGCTGGCGCCATGCCAGACCCAGCTCTTGCCCTCCGCCTTGCCCAGCGCGTCGACGTCGATCAGGGTCCGCCACTGCGGCTTGCCGGCCCGATAGCCGTCGAGCGCCGCGATCCGCCACAATCCGCGCGGGTTCCGCGCATCGCGCCACAGGTTCGTCACCCGGTCGCCCAGCACCGCATCCGGATCGGCGATCTGCGCGTCGTCATCAAGGATCGCCTTGGCGCGCGCGCGATCCTGTTCGTAACGCGGATCCTTCGTCAGCGCCGCCTCGGTCTCGGCGTTCCAAGCCTTCACCTGTTGCAGCGCACGCGCACCCTCGATGTCCTCCAGCCAGAGATAGGGATCGGTGGCGGGCGCGGCGGCGGCGAGAACGACGGGGGCGAGCGCGAGCGGGATCAGGCGGTTCATGGTCGGAAGTGGTAACCGACGCCACGGAGCGGGGGAAGAGCCGGACTTCCCCCATCCGTCAGGACGCGCTCAGACCGTCGCCACGAACGGCGTGCGCGGCCCCAGATCGCCCAACCCGACCGTCCCGCTCGCCATCGCCAGCATCGCGTCGAGGCTCTTCTTGGCCCGGACTCGCAGGTCTTCGTCCATCTCGATCCGCGGCGTCAGGTCACGCAGCGCGACGTACAGTTTCTCCATCGTGTTCAGCGCCATGTACGGGCAGATGTTGCAGTTGCAGTTGCCGTCCGCCCCCGGCGCGCCGATGAAGGTCTTGCCCGGCAGCGCCTTTTCCATCTGGTGGATGATGTGCGGCTCCGTCGCGACGATCAGCGTGTCGCCGGGCATGGCGATCGCATAATCGAGGATCCCGCGCGTCGACCCGACGTAATCGGCATGGTCGAGGATCACCGCCGGGCATTCCGGGTGCGCCGCGATCGGGGCGTCCGGGTGCTGCGCGCGCAGCTTGAGCAGCTCGGTCTCGCTGAACGCCTCGTGGACGATGCACACACCCGGCCACAGGATCAGGTCGCGCCCGGTCTTGCGCGCCAGATAGCCGCCCAGATTGCGGTCGGGGCCGAAGATGATCTTCTGGTCCGCCGGTATGCCCGCCAGGATCGTCTCCGCCGACGACGAGGTGACGATGACGTCGCTCAGCGCCTTCACCGCCGCAGAGCAGTTGATGTACGTCAGCGCGATCGCGTCGGGGTGCTGCGCGCGGAACGCCGCGAACTGTTCGGGCGGGCAGCTATCCTCCAGGCTGCACCCGGCGTCCATGTCAGGCAGGATCACGGTCTTTTGCGGCGACAGGATCTTGGCGGTCTCGGCCATGAAGCGGACCCCGCAGAAGGCGATCACGTCCGCATCGGTCGCCTGCGCCTTGCGGCTGAGGTCCAGGCTGTCGCCGACGAAGTCGGCAAGATCCTGAATCTCGGGCTTCTGGTAATAATGCGCGAGGATGACGGCGTTGCGCTCCTTGCGGAGGCGGTCGATCTCGGCACGCAGGTCGAGGCCCGCAAGGTTCGTCGGCTGTTCCATGTCCGCGCAGATGGCCCGTGCGCGCGACAGGATCAAGTCAGCGTGCGTTGCCGAGCACTTCTTCGAGCGAGCGGGTCAGGTCCCATTGCTCGCGCCGGTCGCCCTGTGCCTCGCCCGCATAGCGCACCTCGACGCGGACCGGCAGATTGGCGGCCTCCAGCGTTCCCTCGAACAGCCGCTCCAGCGCGGCGCGGCCGTTCTCGCGCGCCTTGCGGATATTCTCGGGCTTGCGCGCCTCCGCCGCGACCACGGTCGTCGCCTTGGCCGACACCTTCTTCTGCAGTTCCGCCATCGCGCCGCGCGGCGGCAGGAAGCCGGTGGTGGTGTCCAGCGTCACACGGCTCTCGTCGATATTGGGTGTGCCGACGATCACGTCGGGCACCTCGACCAGCAACAACCGCCGTCGTTCGTCATAGCGGAAGTCGCGCGGGCGCAGCGCGCCGAGATTGACGAAATAGTCGACGTCATACGGTGCCTTGATGAGGCGGACGTATTTCAGCCATCCCCACATCCGTGTCGCGGTCGCGGTCGACTGGACGGTGCCCGCCAGATGGCTGACGCGCAGTTCGTTGCTGCCGTACAGCCGCCCCGCGACGACCCGCGCGATGGCGACGCCGTTCTCGTCGGTCGTCACGGCATAATGTTCGGTATAGTAACGATAGCCGACATAGGTCGCGGTCAGGATCGCGGTCGCGATGGCCAGCGACACCAGCAGCTTGCCCAGCCCGGTCAGATGCTGGCCCATACGTCCCCCTCCTGCCGCACCAGCCCACGCCGTTCGAGGTCGATCAGATGCGCCAGCGACGACCGCCCCGCCGCGCCGTGCAGGCGCGGGTCGATCCCGACGTACATTCGCTCGACCAGCCCCGCGACGGTGCGCGGCCCGCCCGCCAGCAGCCGCAGGATCTGCCCCTCGCGCTGCTTGCGGTGACCGAGCATCCCGCGCACCAGCCGCTGCGGCCGCTCCACCGCCTCGCCGTGGCCGGGGTAATAGACGCGGTCGTCACGCTGCAGCAGCTTGTCGAGGCTCGCCATATAGGCGCCCATGTCGCCGTCGGGCGGCGACACGACGCTGGTCGCCCAGCCCATGACGTGATCGCCGGAAAACAGCGCCTTCGTCTCCGCCAGCGCGAAGGCGAGGTGATTGGTGGTGTGACCCGGGGTCGCGATCGCCTCCAGCGTCCAGCCCTCGCCGGTGATGCGGTCGCCCTCCGTCAGCACGCGATCGGGCGCGTAATCGGCGTCGAAGGCGGCGTCCGCCTGCTCGCCCGCTTCGTGCACCACGATCGGCGCGCAGCCGACGATCGGTGCGCCGGTATCCTCCGCCAGTCGCCGTGCACCGGGCGAATGGTCGCGGTGGTGATGGGTGATCAGGATTGCGCGCACCGGACGCCCGCCGATCGCGCGCAGTAACGCCGCGTGATGCGCTGGGTCGGCCGGACCGGGGTCGATGACCGCCACGTCGGCGATGCCGACGATATGCGTCTGCGTGCCGGTACAGGTATAGGCGGAGGCGTTGGGGGCAAGGACGCGCGCGACCAATGGTTCCAGCGTCACGGCCACGCCGATGGGGAGGTCATCTGCTGCCATCTCCCCCTCACATGGCCGCGCCGCCCGGCGGGTGCAAGTCCCGGGGGCGGCGCGGGCCCGCGAACGGTCGGGCGTCGGTCCCTGAGCATCGTCATTGCGAGCGCAGCGAAGCAATCCAGAGCGTCCTGATCCGGCCCTGGATTGCTTCGCTTTGCTCGCAATGACGGACAAGGTCGGCCCCGGATCATCTCACCCCTTCGGATGGATGATGCGAAGCCGACACCTAGCGCGGATCACTCCTCCCCGTCGATCCGGGCGCGCATCTTCTCCAGTTCGCGATCGACCTGCGCCAGCGCCTGACGGCGTTGCGCATCGGTCAGGTTGCGGTCGGCCTCGATCCCGAAGCGGGCGCGGCTCAGCCCGATCAGCGCGGCGTGCTGCGACTGGCGCTGGATCGCCCGCGCGTTGCGCTCCATCGCGATCGCGTTGCGGCGCATCGCGGCGGCGTCGATCCTGGCCGCCTCGCGCTGCATCGCCGCCGCCTGACGCTGGAGCCGTCCCGCATCGACCGATGCCATGCGCGCGGCCTCGCGCCCCAGTTCGGCGGCCTGGCGGTTCAGCTCGGCCTGATTGGCGGCGAACGCCGCGCCCCCGCCGCCGCC
>NZ_LDTB01000004.1 GCF_001476895.1 Sphingomonas endophytica
CCCGCCCGCCCCGCTCCAGCCGCAGATCGATCCTGCCCGCCCCGACTGGGAAAATCCGGCCGTCAATTACATTGGCAAGCTGCCGGCGCACGCGACGGCCTTCCCGTTCGAGACGCGCGCCAAGGCGCTGACCGCCGACCACGCGCGATCGTCACGCTTCCTGTCGCTCAACGGTCCATGGCAGTTCAGCTTCTCTCCCGATGCCGACACCTTGCCCACCGGGTTCGAGCGCCCGGATTACGACGCGTCGCAGTGGAAGACGATCAAGGTGCCCGCCGACTGGCAGACCGAGGGCTATGACCAGCCGCGCTACAACAACATCGCCTATCCCTTCCCCGCCAACCGCCCGCTGATCCCGCACGCGACCAACCCGGTCGGGTCGTACCGCCGCACGATCCAGTTGCCGGCGGGCTGGTCCGGGCAGGACGTGGTGCTGCACATCGGCGCGGCGGGTTCCGCCTATAAGGTGTGGGTGAACGGCAAGCCGGTCGGTTATTCGGAGGACAGCAAGCTGCCGTCCGAATTCGATGTCACCCGCTTCGTGACGCCGGGCGCGAACACGATCGCCATCCAGGTGTTCCGCTGGTCCGACGGCAGCTATCTGGAGGATCAGGATTTCTGGCGCGTCTCGGGGATCGAGCGCGAGGTCTATCTGATGGCCGCGCCGCGCACCCGCGTGCGGGACGTGTTCGTCCATGCCGGGCTGGATGCGGCGTATCGCGACGGGAGGCTGGCGGTCGACATGGCGGTCGCGCCCGGCGCGGCGGTCAGCGCACGCTACGTGCTGATGGATGGCGACCGCATCGTGTCGCAGGGGCGCAGCGCGCTGGCGGCGAGCGAGGCGGAGCGCAAGACGACGCTCGACGCGACGGTGGGGAACGTGAAGCCGTGGAGCGCGGAGACCCCCAACCTCTATACCTTGCTGGTCGAGCTGTATGACGCCAAGGGCGCGCTGATCCAGTCGACGCCGCAGCGGATCGGCTTCCGCACCGTCGAGATGAAGAATGGACTGGTCAGCGTCAACGGCAAGCCGATCACCATCCGCGGCGTCAACCGCCACGAACATGACCCCGAGACGTTCCACGTCGTCAGCCGCGAGTCGATGGAACGCGACATTGTCCTGATGAAGCGCAACAACATCAACGCGCTGCGGACCTCGCACTATCCCAACGACCCGTATCTCTACGAACTCGCCGACCGTTATGGCCTATATGTCATGGACGAGGCGAATATCGAGAGCCACGCCTATATGGAGATGGGGAACAACTTCCCCGACCATCGCAGCGTCTATCAGCTCGGCTTCGATCCGGCATGGAAGTCCGCGCATGTCGACCGCGTGCTCAACATGGTCGAACGCGACAAGAACCACCCGTCGGTAATCTTCTGGTCGCTGGGCAACGAGGCGGGGATCGGCCCGAACTTCGCCGCTGCCGGCACCGCCGCCAAGGCCCGCGATCCGGGTCGCCTCATCAGCTATCTCGGCTGGGGCACCTATGAGGGCGTGCAGCAGCACCGCACCAACTGGTTCGCCGACATCTATGCGCCGATGTACGATCCGGTCGCCAAGATGGTCGATTACGCGACCAACTGGAATTACAAGCAGCCGATGATCCAGTGCGAATATGCGCACATGATGGGGAATTCGGGCGGCAACCTGAAGGAATATTGGGACACGATCTACGCCCATCCCGACAAGCTGCAGGGCGGCTTCGCCTGGGACTGGGTCGATCAGGCGATGTACCGCTACACGAAGGACGGGCGTCGCTATTGGGGTGACGGCGGCGAATACGGCCCCAACCCGGGCGGTGACATCGAGTTCGGCGACGGGATGTTACAGGCCGATCGTACCCCGAACCCGCAATTGTACGAGATCCGCAAGGTCTATGCGCCCGTTCAGTTCACCGGCTATGACGCCGGCACCGGGCAGCTGACCGTCGCGAACCATCACGATTTCCTGGGCGCGGACGGCTATGACTATGGCTGGGAAGTGCTGGAGAATGGCGTCGCGGTCGCGCGCGGCGCGCTGCCCGCACCGACCGTCGCCGCACATCAGACTGCGAAGGTCGCACTGACCCCGACCGGCTTCACCCGTCGCCCTGGTGCCGAATATGTCCTGACCGTCAGCTATCGTGCGAAGGCCGACACCGCCCCCGGCGTGAAGGCGGGGACATTGGTCGGCTGGGAACAGTTCGCACTCGGCGACACGCCCGCGCCTGCCGCACTGGCGGACAGCGGGCCGGTGACGCTGGACAGCAAGGGCGCGACAATCCGGCTGGCGGCGAACGGCACCGAGCTGGTCATCGACCGCAAGACCGGGCTGATCGACCGTTATGCGCAGAACGGTCGCCTGCTGCTGTCGGGCGGCGCGCCGAACTTCACCCGCGCGCTGACCGACAACGATCTCGGCGTCGGGACCGAGAAGCGCAACCTGCCGTGGCAGCGCGCCAGCGACGAGCGCATTGTCGAGAGCATCGACACGAAGAAGCTGCCCGGCGGCGGCGCGCAAGTGACGGTCAACTGGCTGACCGGCGGCAATGTCGCGCGCTTCGCCGCGACCTATCGCATGGCCGCCGACGGCAGCGTCGCGGTGACGGGGGACTTCCAGCCGCTCGACACGACGCTCGGCGATCCGCTGCGCGTCGGTCTCTCCTATGTCACGCCACGCGATTTCCAGACCGTGCAATGGTACGGGCGCGGGCCGCACGAAAGCTACAGCGATCGCAAGACCAGCGCGCCGCTGGGGCTGTGGCGCGGCGATATCGCGGCGCAGAACCACGACTATCTCCGCCCGCAGGAAACCGGCAACAAGGTCGACGTGCGCTGGATGGAACTGGTGCGCGGCGCCGATGGCGGGTTGCGCGTCACCGGCGACCGGCCGCTGTCGATGAACGCGCTCGCCTTCCCGTACAGCGAACTTAGCCGCCGCACGCCCGGAACGCGCAAGAGCACGGACATCGTGCCGGGCGCGAACGGCAGCCTCCTGGTCGACGCTGCGCAGTCGGGCGTCGGCGGCGATACGCAATGGAGCGACTGGGGCCGCCCGCTTGAGGCGTACCGGATCAAGGTCGCGCCGCTGCGCTACGGCTTCACGCTGTCGCCGGTGGCGGACGACCGCCACGGTGCGGGCGCGAAGCCGGCGAGCGCGACCGGCGAGGAGTGACGGCGCCGCGCCCGCCCGGTCCGGCACTGGACCGGGTCGGCGATGCCCGAAAGGTCTTGCGCGGCACCGCTCGCCCGCGCGATGCGTTGCGCCTCTCGCCGTAGAGGAACCGACACGATGGCGACCGAAGCTCCCGCCGATCCGCCGACGCCGCGCCGGCTGCACGCCGCGCTGCGGCTTGGCTGGCTCGCGCTCGGCTTCCTGTTCGTCGCGCTGGGGGTGATCGGCGCGCTGCTGCCCCTGATGCCGACGACGATCTTCCTGATCCTCGCCACGGGCTGTTTCGCGCGCTCCTCGCCCCGGCTGGAGGCGTGGCTGCTCGATCATCCGCGCTTCGGGCCGACGTTGCGCGCGTGGCGGCGCGACCGCGCGATCCCGCGCCGCGCGAAGATGCTTGCCTGTAGCGGCATCGCGGGCGGCTATGCGCTGTTCCTGCTGACCGCCGCGCCGCGCTGGCCGCTGGCGGTGGCGGTCGCGGCGATCATGGCCGGCTGCGCGCTCTATATCGTGACCCGCCGCACCGCGCGCTGATGGCGGGGCGTATCAAGCGCAAGGCGGGGCTTGCCGCTGCCGCCGCGCGCACCGAACGGGAGAGCGCCGCTCCCGACGTCTGCGCGCTCTGCGGACGCCCGCTCGGCCGTCGCGTCGAATGGCATCACGTCGTTCCGCGCAGCGAGGGCGGCACGCACACGGTGCCGCTGCACCCGATCTGTCACCGCGCGATCCACGCCAGTGCCGACAATGTCACGCTCGCACGCGCCGGGACGCTGGAGGCGATCCGCGAACGACCGCCGCTGGCACGATTCCTCCGCTGGATCGCCGACAAGCCGGCCGACTTTCACGCGCCGACCCGGCGTGCTCGCGAGTCGTCGCAATAAGGCGATATTGCGGCGCAGCACGGCGGGTGTGGCGGGATTGCGGCGGCGCCGTTCATCGCGCCGCAAGGAACCGTGGCTTTCCCGCAACAGTAAGTTTGTTCCATGCAATTGCGGCGCTTTTCTCCGCAACCAAGCCGCGAAGGCGCGGTTAAGGCAGTCCCCGGCCCGGTCGCATCGCTTTGTTGATGCGGACACCCCGGGCAACGAAACTAGTTAGAGGTATTGTATGCGTAAGCTCGTTCTTGCGGCCGTTGCCGCGTCCGCCGCGTTCGTCGCCACCCCGTCGCTGGCGCAGGACGCCACCACGACCGACACCTCGGTCGCGACGGCCCCCGACGGCACGCGCGCGTTCGGGATCGAGCCATATGTCGCCGTCCGCGGCGGCTGGGAAGAATTCCAGAGCGACAGCGTGCCCGGCGCCCCGCGCGCGGACAAGCTGAACGGCTCGCTGGTCGAGGGTCTCGCCGGCGTCAACATCCCGCTGGGCCCGGTGTTCGTCGGCGCCGAAGGTAATGTCGCCAAGGGCATCTCGGGCGACATCGACTGGCAGTACGGCGCCGCCGGCCGCTTCGGCTTCCGCGCTGGCGACAGCGGCCTGATCTACGGCAAGGTCGGCTATCAGTGGGTGAACTTCGACAAGCGCGTCGACACCAGCCGCGACTTCCACGACGTCACCTACGGCATCGGCTTCGAGGTCGGCCCGAAGGACATCGGCCTGGGCGGCATCACCAGCAACTCGGGCATCCGCCTGCGTGGCGAAGTGTCGTCGTTCGGCTGGACCAACAGCTTCCGCCCGACTCTGGGCATCGTCGCGCACTTCTGATGCGCTGACGACGGGTTTCCGGTCGCCAAGGGAGCTTCAGGCGACCGGTCCGCACCAGTTGCGTTTCGTGCGGGGAGAAAAGGGCGGGGCCAAAAGGCCTCGCCCTTTTCCTTATGCGTCGTTGACCGGCGCTACCGCCGTCGCCGCTTCGCGACCGGCACCTGGGCCTTCAACTGCGTCAGCAGCGCCTTGGCGGCGGCCGTTTCGGCTTCCTGCTTGCTGGTCCCCTCGGCGGTCAGTTCGTCCTTGCCCACCGCGACCTTCACCGTGAAGCGCGGCGCATGGCCCGGCCCGGAGCGATCGACGATGCTATAGGCCGGCACCGCGCGCCGGTTCGCCGCCGCCCATTCCTGCAACGCCGATTTGGGGTGTTGCGGCGCGCTGTCGCCGGCGTGGATGCGATCGGCCCACAACCGCCGTACCGCCGCGCGCGCCGCGTCCAGCCCGGCGGTGCGGTATAGCGCGCCCAGCAGCGCCTCCATCACGTCGCCCAGCAGATTGTCGCCGTGCTGCGCGCCATCGTCGCGCGCCTGCTTGCCGAGCCGGACATGCGCCGTGGCGCCGATCCCGCGCGCAACCTCGGCGCAGACGGCCCCCGTTACCAACGCATTGAACCGCCGCGACAATTGCCCCTCAGGCTCGTCGGGGAACGTTTCCCACAGCCACTCGGCCATCACCAGCCCAAGCACACGGTCGCCCAGGAACTCCAGCCGCTCATAGCTGTCGCCCGCCTGCCCAGAAGCATGGCTAGAATGGGTCAGCGCGCGGACGAACGGCGCGGGATCGTCGGGCACGACGCCCAGCGCCTGCCCGATCCACGCCGTCAGCTCGTCATGCGCGCTCAGAAGCCGTGCCCGATCCGGTCGAGACGCGCCGCCGATACCCAGGTCCACGGCTTGATCCATTCCGCCGCGCCGTTGGTCGACCAGAAGGTGACCAGCGCCTTGCCCTCGATCCGCTCCATCGGAATATACCCCATGCCCTCGGGCGGCGCGAAGCGGCTGTCGGCGCTGTCGTCGCGATTGTCGCCCATCAGGAACACGTTGCCGGCCGGCACGCGATAGACGTCGGTATCGTCGGCGATCGGCAGATTGCCCTGGTCGAGCACGTTGTAGCTCTTGCCGTTCGGCAGCGTCTCGCGGAACTGCGGATAGCGACAGATCGGCTGACCGCCAGCATCCACGTCCTGAAACGGCGCGCCGCATTTCTCGGCGGGAAAGTTGGGTGTCAGCGGCACGATGAAATCGGCGACGCGCTGTTTCGGGATCGCCTTGCCGTTCAGGAACAGCTGCCCGCTCTTCATCTGGATCGTGTCGCCGGGCAGGCCGATCACGCGCTTGATCACGTCATGGTCGTCCGGCCCCATCGAGCGGAACACCACCGTGTCGCCGCGCGCCGGATCGTGCGCGAAGATCCGACCCGGGATCAGCGGGATGCCCCACGGCAGCGACCAGCGCGAATAACCATAGTTCCACTTCGACACGAACAGGTAATCGCCGATCAGCAGCCGGGGCAGCATCGACTCCGACGGGATCGAAAAGGGCGAGAAGATGAAGCTGCGCAGGATGAAGACGAACAGCGCCAGCTTCAGGAGGAAGCGGATCGTCTCGTTCGTTTCCGAACGCGCGGGCTTGCCGGGGGCAGCGGGGGTGGCCATGAAGCACCGCGTCGCGCAACCGCCGCGTCGCGTCAAGCGGGAGCGTTGCGGGCGTTGAACGGTTGTGCACCGCAACAGGTCAGAAGGATGAAGCAGATGGCGGATTGGTCAAGGATCGAGGCGCTGCCGGCCGAGCGGCTGGAGACGCTGTTCGCGAACGATTCCGGCCGGCTGGCGCGGCTCTCGCTGGATGTCGCCGGCATTCACTTCGACTGGTCGAAGACGCACCTCACCCCCGATGCGGTCGCGGCATTCGAGGCACTAGCCAGGGAAACCGATCTGGCCGGCCGGCGCGAGGCGATGTTCGGCGGGAGCCATGTCAACGTCACCGAGGATCGGCCGGTCGAGCATACCGCCGAGCGTGGCGAGGGTAAGGCCGAGAGCGTCTCGCGCGCCGCTTCCTATCACGCGCGGATGCGCGCGGTGATCGACGCGATCGAGGCGGATGCGTTCGGCCCCATCCGCCACGTCCTGCACGTCGGCATCGGCGGCTCGGCGCTGGGGCCGCATCTGCTGATCGACGCGCTGGGGCGCGACAGCGACCGCTATGACGTCGCGATCGTCTCCAACGTCGACGGCATGGCGCTCGACGATGTGTTCGACCGTTTCGATCCCGCGACGACGCTGCTGGTGGTCGCCTCCAAGACCTTCACCACCACCGAGACGATGATGAACGCCGAAAGCGTCATCGCGTGGATGAGCGGCGCGGGCGTCGAGGATCCCTATGGCCGCGTGATCGCGCTGACCGCCTCGCCCGAAAAGGCGATCGATTGGGGCGTCGACGAGACACGGATCCTGCCCTTCTCCGAAGGCGTCGGCGGCCGCTATTCCTTGTGGTCCTCGATCGGCTTCCCGGCGGCGATCAAGCTGGGCTGGGAACAGTTCCAGGAGCTGCTCGACGGCGCGGCGGAGATGGACCGGCACTTCCGGCTTGCGGCGCTGCACGAGAACGCCCCCGCGCTCGCCGCCTTCGCCGACCTCTATTACACACAGGTCCGCCATGCCGAGACGCGCGCGCCCTTCGCTTATGACGAACGGCTGCGGCTGCTGCCGAGCTATCTCCAGCAGCTGGAAATGGAATCGAACGGCAAGGGCGTGACCGTCGATGGCCAGCCGGTCGGCCGCCCGACCGCCGCGATCACCTGGGGCGGCGTCGGCACCGACGCGCAGCATGCGGTGTTCCAGCTGCTGCATCAGGGCACGCACCTGGTGCCGGTCGAGTTCCTCGCCGTGATCGAGGCCGGCGACACCCTGCCCGCCGAGCACCACCGCCAGCTGCTGCTCAACGCCTTCGCGCAGGGGGCGGCGTTGATGAAGGGCAAACAGGCCGAGGATCCCGCGCGCAGCTATCCGGGCGATCGCCCGTCCTCGACATTGCTGCTGGAACGGCTCGACGCCCGAACGCTGGGCGCGCTGATCGCCTTTTACGAACATCGCGTGTTCGTGAACGGCGTGCTGCTCGGCATCAATTCCTTCGACCAGTTCGGCGTCGAGCTGGGCAAGGAAATGGCCAAGGCGGCGGCGCAGGGCGGCGGCGACTTCGACCCGTCCACCAACGACCTGATCGCGCGCGCCGGACTGGCATAAGCGCGGCCGACCGCCTATGTGTATGGCTCTGCGGAGCCATACACATGCGGACCAATATCGACATCGACGACGATCTGATGGCAAAGGTCATGCGGATCACTGGCAAGCGAACCAAGCGTGACGCCATTCACGAAGCGATGGCGCGACTGGTCGAGATCGATCAGCAGACCGCCATTCGTACCTTGCGCGGCACGATCGATTGGGACGGGAACCTAGACGATATGCGGACCAGCAAATATATCCCTGCCGACCTATGATCCTCGTCGATACGGGTGTCTGGATCGATTATTTTGGCGGCACTCGAACACCGCAAAGCGACTGGCTGGACAATCACCTATCGTCGCGACGTTTCCTCGTCGGCGATCTCGTCCTGCTGGAAGTGCTGCAGGGGTGTCGGACCGATCGACAATTTGACACGCTGCAGACGGCGCTTGGCGGTTTTCGGCGGATCACGATCGTCGATGACGGTGTGGCGGTGGCCGCTGCATACAACTATCGTACGCTACGCGCTCTCGGCATCACGATCAGAAAGACCATCGACACGCTGATCGCCACCCGCTGCATTCTCGCCGACGTGCCGCTGCTTTATAGCGACCGCGACTTCGATCCGTTCGTGCGGCATCTTGGCCTCCGCTCGGCCATGCAGGTGCCGACGCACTGACCGCCCTGTCCTACACGCGACCCGCCTGATACCAGCGCGGCACGGCACCATCCGCCGCCCCGCAGGTTCATTATCCAACGCGTGATCGTCTCAACATTCGCAACATTCGCATCTCCCGGAGCCTTTCCATGTCCGATTTCGACTACGACCTTTTCGTCATCGGCGCTGGCTCGGGCGGCACGCGCGCGGCGCGGGTGTCGGCGGCGCATGGCGCGAAGGTGGCGGTGGCCGAGGAATATCGCGTCGGCGGCACCTGCGTGATCCGCGGCTGCGTGCCCAAGAAGCTGCTCGTCTATGGCGCGCATTTCGCCGAGGACCTGCGCGATGCGCAGCAATTCGGCTGGGACGTGCCCTCCGACTGCAACTTCTACTGGCCCCGCCTGCGCGACAACGTGCTGAAGGAGGTGGACCGCATCAACGCGGCCTACACCACCACCATCGAAAGCTCGGGCGCGGAAATCATCCACCAGCGCGCGACCGTCTCCGGTCCCAATGAGGTGACGCTCGCCGACGGCACGAAGAAGACCGCCAAGACGATCCTGATCGCGGTCGGCGCGCATCCGGCGGTGCCCGAATGCCCCGGCCACGAACATGGCATCACCTCCAACGAAGCCTTCCATCTGGAAAGCATCCCGAAGCGGATCCTGATCGCGGGCGCGGGCTATATCGCCAACGAGTTCGCGGGCGTCTTCCACCAGCTTGGCGCGCACGTCATCCTGATGAACCGCACCAAGGAGATCCTGCGCGGTTACGACCTGCAGATCCGCGACCGCCTGCTCCAGATCAGCATGATGAAGGGGCTGGAGTTTCGCTTCGACGCCGCCTTCCAGGGGATCGAGAAGCAGGAAGACGGCTGCCTGACCGTCCATATGTCGAACCACGAGCCGGTCACCGTCGACCTCGTGATGTTCGCGACCGGGCGCAAGCCGAACACATACGGTCTGGGGCTGGAAACCGCCGGGGTCGAGCTCGACGATCATGGCGCGGTGAAGGTCGATGACGACAACCGCTCCACCTGCCCGTCGATCTACGCGGTCGGCGACGTCACCAACCGTATCCAGCTTACCCCCGTCGCGATCCGCGAGGGACAGGCGTTCGCCGACAATCTGTACGGCGGCAAGAACACCAAGGTCGATTACGAATGCGTCCCCGCCGCCGTCTTCAGCCACCCGCCGCTCGCGGGCGTCGGGCTGACCGAGGCGCAGGCGCGGCAGAAGCTGGGCTCGGTGAAGGTCTATTCGTCGGACTTCCGCCCGATGAAGAACGTGCTGGCGGGCCGCGACGAACGCGCGCTCTACAAGATGGTCTGCGACGGCGAGACCGACCGCGTCGTCGGCATCCACATGATCGGCCCCGACGTGCCGGAGATTATCCAGGCGGCCGCCGTCGCGGTGAAGGCCGGGCTGACCAAGGCGCAGTTCGACGCCACCGTCGCGCTCCACCCGACGATGGCGGAAGAACTGGTCCTGCTGAAGTAGCGATTCGTCATTCCCGCGAAGGCGGGAATCCAGAACCTCTGACGTTGCGGCCCTTGCAGCGAGCAGCGTGTCTGGATTCCCGCCTCCGCGAGAATGACGAAAGTGGGGCGGCTCACCCCACGCCGCCCCGCACCGAAGGGATCACCGCCGCCGTCATCCGCGCCAGACACACCAGCCGCTCCGCCTCGTCGGTCACCCGGATCGTCCACACCTGCGACGTCCGCCCCTTCGCCTCGCACGTCGCGGTGGCATATACGAACCCTTCGCCCACCGGCCGCAAGTGATTGGCGTTGATCTCCATCCCCACCGCCGCGAATTGCGTCGGATCGACGGTCGCCATTGCCCCGACCGAGGCGACCGTCTCGGCCAGCGCGACCGACGCCCCGCCATGCAACCGGCCGTACGGCTGGCGCGTCCGCTGATCGACCGGCATCCGCGCACGGATCCAGTCGTCGCCCGCCTCCACGAACTCCATGCCCAGGAACCCCGGCATCGACCCCGCACAGGCGGCGGTCAGCGCGTCGAGGTCGAGCGGTCGGTGCCAGATGGTCAAGGTCGATCTCCGAACGGCAGGATGGTGCGATATTGGTCGAGCGGCGGCGCGCCCGGCACGATGCGATGGCGGCTCAGCAGGAAGGCGTGCCGGACGATCTCCGCCTGCTGCTCGATCCCGTAGCGCTCCAGCCGCCAGCCGGGCCGGATCGCATAATCGTAGCGGCAGAACGGATGGCGCTTCAGCGGCAGGAAGATGCCCTTCTGATGCTGCCAGACATGGCACATCTCATGGATGAACAGCCCCTGATCGTCGATCGACGCAGCAGCGAAATCCTCGCGGCACAGATCGCCCTTGGGGTGGAAATGGATGCACCCGCGCGGCGCCATCACCGTCTCGCGCGGCTGGAAGAAGGCCCATTTCCCGCGCACGATCCGCACCGGCGCATAATCGATCGCCTCACCATAAACCGACCGCGCCAGCGCCACCTCGCCGTCGGTGAGCGGGCGCGCTACAGCCATTCAGCGATCCCACCGATCAGCATGAAGGGGCTATACCCCGTCCGTCGCGAACACAGGCTGTCGAGCCCCCAGATCGCCACACATCCCACCGCCAGCGCGCCGCCGATCCCCAGCGCATCGATCATGTCGACCATCTCGCCACTGAGGCAGCGATAGGCGATCACGCAGGCCACGGCTGCGACGGCGAGTTCTGTCAGGAGAAAGCCGAGGAACAGCAACATGCCCCGCAGCCCATCGACCTCGTCGTTCGGCGGCCGATACGGCGGCTCAGTCCGGCGCGACATCGCCCGCCGCAATGACCTTCGCCGACGCCTGCGCCGCGCTGCCGTCGGCGAAGCGCAATGTCAGCGGCAATGTCGTTCCTGCCGTCGCGGTCGCGGGTACGCCGAACAGCATCACGTGCCGCGCGCCCGGCGCGAAGGTCACCGTCGTCCGCGCGGGCACCGGCACGCTCGCCAGCGAGTCCATCGTCGCCATGCCGTTCCCCGTCATGCGGCTGTTGTGGAGTTCCGCGCGCTCGACGCCCGCCACCGCGACCTGCGTCAACACCATGTCGCTCGCGCCGCCATGCAGCAGGAAATAGGCCGCCGCAGGCCGCCCCGGCACCGCCGCCAACCGCACGTAAGCATGGTCGACGACCGGCGCGGCGCTGGGCGAGGAACAGGCGGCGACAGCGAACAGCGGCGCGATGATCCAGCGGCGTTGCATCCTATCTCCCTCTTTGTCGGACCGGGTGTAGGTGCCGCGCGACGCCGGAGCAAGCCGCGCATCACGACCGCCGCCGCGCGTCGGCATTCTTCGTCCGCAACGTCGGTGCGGCACCCGCCGGGTCATCCGGCCACGGATGGCGCGGATAGCGGCCGCGCATCTCGCGCGCGACATCCTTCCAGCTCCCCTGCCAGAAACCGGGCAGGTCGCGCGTCGTCTGGATCGGCCGCCCGGCAGGAGAGGTCAGCGACAGGACCAGCGGCACGCGCCCCTCCCCCACCACCGGATGCGTCGCCAGCCCGAACAGCGCCTGTACGCGCAGCTCGACCGTCGGCCCCGCCTCCGCGCCATAATCGATCGCGTGCGTCGATCCCGCCGGACTGGTGAAGTCGGCGGGCGCGAGCCGTTCGACCTGCCGCATCGCATCCCAGCCCAGCAGGTTGCGCAGCGCCTCGGTCAACGCCCCCGGTGCAATCGCATCCAGCCGCCGCTTCCCCGCGAGCAACGGCGGCAGCCAATCGTCGATCCGCTCCCGCAGGGTCGCATCGTCGAGCGGGATGCCCGCGAACCCCGCCCGCGTCCGCAGCGCCCTCGCGCTCTCCGACCACGGCAGCGACGCCATGCCGTGCGCGCGAACACCATCGACCAATGCCGCCACCAGCACCGCCGGATCAGCCTGCGTATCCGGACCGCTTGAAAGACGGATCGCTCCCAGCCGCCGCTCCCGCACCGGCTGCACGGCGCCGGTCGCCGCGTCGAAAGCGGCGGTGCGACGCGTCTCGATCCGATCGGCGAACATCGCCTCGACATCGCCCGGTTCGATCGTCGCGGCCGACAGGATGCGCGCGCCCGCCGCCATCCCCTGCGTCTCCGCGACCGCCAGCCATTCCGCGCGTGCCAGCGGAGACGTCGCGTCCAGCTTGAACCCGCGCCCGCCCGCCGATACCCAGCGCTCGCCACTCGCATCGCGCCGCCGCGCCACCCGGTCCGGGAAGGCCAGCGCCACGCATTCCGCTATCGTCGCGCCCGAGCCCCCACGCCCCGCCATCACCGCCCAGCGCTTCGCCAGCCCGCGCGCGCTCTCCGCTTTGGCCGAGCGATCCCCGCGCCAGCGCCGCAACCGCAGCTCCAGATCGGCATCCGCCCCGCCCAGCCCGCGCTCCTGCAACAGCACCGCGACCTCGGCGGCCAGCCGTTTGTCGCCCGCCTTCAAGAGCATGTGCGCGAGGCGCGGCGTCATCGGCAGCGCGGCGATCCGCCGACCGTGCGCGGTCGGGCGGCCATCATCATCAATCGCACCCAACGTCCGCAGCCGCGCGCGCGCCTCCACCACCGCCGCCTCGGGCGGCGCGTCGATCCACTTCAGCGCGCGCGGATCCGCGACACCCCACAGACCGCACGCCAGCACCAAGGCCGACAGATCGGCCTCCAATATCTCCGCCTGGTCGAAGCGCGGCATCCCCGCCGTCGCCGCCGCCTCCCACAGGCGATAGGCGACCCCCGGCCCCTGCCGCGCCGCGCGCCCGGCGCGCTGCGTCGCCGCCGCCTGCGCCGCGCGCTCGGTGACCAGCCGCGTCATCCCCGCCGCGCGGTCGTACCGGGGCCGGCGCGCCAGCCCGCTGTCCACCACGATGCGGATGCCGTCGAGCGTCAGGCTCGTCTCCGCGATCGAGGTCGCCAGCACCAGCTTGCGCACGCCATCCGGCTCGGGCCGGATCGCCGCCCGCTGCTGCGCGGGATCGAGGCTGCCGTGCAAGCGGTGCAGCCGCACGCCGGGCAGGTCGCCGATGCGCTCGGCGGTCCGTTCGATCTCGGCGACACCCGGCAGGAAGGCAAGCAACCCGCCCTCCGCTTCGCCCAGCGCGCGGCGGATCGCGGCGGCCATGGAATCCTCGATTCGCGCCTCCGCCGCGCGCCCGATATGGCGCAGCTCCAGCGGGTGGCTGCGTCCCTCGCTCTCCACCACCGGCGCACCGTCCATCAACGCCGCAAAGCGCGCGCCGTCGAGGGTCGCCGACATCGCCACCACCCGCAGGTCGGGCCGCAACCCCGCTTGCGCATCCAGCGCCAGCGCCAGCCCGAAATCGCCGTCCAGGCTGCGCTCATGCACTTCGTCGAAGAGGATCGCCGAGACGCCGGTCAGTTCGGGATCGTCCTGCAACCGCGCGGTCAGGATACCCTCGGTCAGCACCGTCACCCGCGTCGCGGCCGAGCGTTTGGTGTCGAGCCGCGTGGCATAACCGAACGTCTGCCCGACCGGCTCCCCCGCCTGCGCCGCCATCCGCTCGGCCGCCGCGCGCGCGGCAAGGCGGCGCGGACTGGTGATGAGGATTTCGCCCGAGCACCATGATTGGTCGAGGAGCGCCGGGGCGACCGCCGTCGTCTTGCCCGCGCCCGGCGGGGCAACGAGCACCGCAGAGGATCGCACGGCCAGCACGCCGAGCAGGTCGGGAAGGACGGCATGGATCGGCAGCTCACTCACCCGCTGCCTGTGGCAGACCGCCGCGCGCTTGAGAACACCGCCGCCCCACCCTGAGCGTCATTGCGAGCATAGCGAAGCAATCCAGCGACGAATCAGGACGCACTGGATTGCTTAGCTATGCTCGCGATGACGGACCGGGCATCAATCCGTCAGCGGCTCGAACTCCGCAGATTCCGTCGCCCCTGCGCAGGCACGGGCCCATGTCTGCACAATTCGGCCGGGAAGGCCCGACACAAGCACGGCCCTCCCATGTCAGCCGCTCACCTCAATTCGACAGCGATAGGCTCCTGCCTTCGCAGGGGCGACGGTGGTCATGACAACGTCGCCCCGACAACCTCAGCGCCTCACACCCCCGCCGTGATCGCCTTCAGATCGACGATCGGCCGCGCGCCGAAATGCTGGATCACCTCCGCCGCGCAGATCGCGCCGAGCGTCAGCGATGCCTCCAGCGACTTGCCGCGCGCCTGCCCGTGCAGGAAGCCGGCCGCGAACAGATCGCCGGCGCCCGTCGTGTCGACGACCTTGTCGATCGGCTGCGCGGGAACCGTGACGCGCTGATCGCCCGCCACCGCCATCGCGCCCTGTTCGGCCAGCGTCACGACGACCAGCGGCACCTTGCCCGACACCGCCGCGACCGCCGCGTCCACGGAGGACGTCTCGGTCAGGAACATGATCTCCGCCTCGTTGGCGAACAGCACGTCGATCAACCCGGCGTCGATCAGCTCCAGGAACGCCGCCCGGTGGCGGTCGATCACGAACTCCGCCGACAGCGTGAAAGCGACCTTGCGGCCCGCGTCCCGCGCGATATCGATCGCGGCGCGCATCGCGGCGCGCGGCTCTTCCGGATCCCAGAGATATCCTTCGAGGTACAGATAGCGTGCCTCGGCGATCAGCGTCGCGTCGAGCTGGTCGGAGGGCAGATAGTGCGACGCGCCCAGGAAGGTATTCATCGTCCGCTGCCCGTCGGGCGTCACGAAGATCAGGCAGCGCCCGGTTGTCGGCGCACCCGCGCGTGCCGGCGTGTCGAAGCGGATGCCCGCCGCGCGAATGTCGTGCGCGAAGACCTCGCCCAGTTGATCGTCGGCGACCTGCCCGATAAAGGCACAGGAACTACCCAGCGCCGCCATGCCCGCGATCGTGTTCGCCGCCGAACCGCCCGACACCTCCTGCCCCGGCCCCATCTTCGCATAAAGCGCGTCGGCCTCTTCCGGCGAGAAGACCAGCGCCATTGCCCCCTTGGTCATGCCGTTGTCGGCGATGAAGTCGTCGGCGGCGGGCGAGAGGATGTCGACGATGGCATTGCCGATCGCGACCACGTCATAACGAGGTTCGGTCAAGATTCTGGTATCCTGGCAGCGCGGGAAAGCGCCCGCCTAGAGCCCGCCCGCGACTTGTGCAATGGGCGCGCATGGCGCATCGCCGGGCGATGGTACGCGCGTTCCTCCTGTCGGTGCGGCAACTCGGCGATCCGCCGGTGCTGCGCGTGCTGGCCTTGTCGCTGGCGATCACGCTGGCGATATTCGTCGCGGCGGGCGCGGCGCTGTGGTGGGGGATCGACGCGGCGTTGTCCGACTGGGCGTGGCACGGGACACTGGCCGGAGTGGCGGCGACCGGCGCGACTGTGCTCGGTGCATGGCTGTTGTTCCGCGCGGTCGCCATCCTGATCGTCGGGCTGTTCGCCGATACGATCGTCGAGGCCGTCGAGCGACGCCATTATCCGGCGGCGCTGGCGAGCGCCCGGCCCGTCTCCTTCGCGCGCGGACTTCGGATGGGGCTGGCGTCGGCCGGGCGGTTCGTCGCGGTCAATCTGCTGATGACGCCAGTCTACATTGCGCTGCTCGTCACCGGCGTCGGCACGGCGGCGGCGTTCTTCGTCGTCAACGGCTGGCTGCTCGGGCGTGACCTTGGCGACATGGTCGCCGCGCGCCATCTGCCCCACGCGGCGATCCGAGACTGGCGCGCGGCGAGCGCCGGACGCCGTTTCGCGCTGGGACTTGCCGGGACCGGGCTGTTCGTGGTTCCGCTCGCGAACATCCTCGCCCCCGTGCTGGGGGCGGCGATGGCGACGCATCTTTTCCATGGAACCCGCCGATGAAGCCTCTCGCCCCGGTCGCCATCCTGATGCTGCTGACGGGTTGCGCCACGACCACCGCGAAACGCACCACCGTTCCGCGCGCGATCCCGGTTGCGCTGCCGACGCCGGGGCTGGAGGCCGTGATGGGCCAGAACGCCGCCGCGCTCACCAGAAGCTTCGGCCAGCCCGATGCCGATGTGCGCGAAGGGACCGCGCGCAAGCTGCAATTCGCCAGCGCGATCTGCATCCTCGACGCCTATCTCTATCCGGCGAAACCGAACGAGGAACCCCGCGTCACCTGGCTGGACGCGCGACAGCGCGACGGCAGCGCGATCGATCGTGCCAGTTGCGTGGCGGCGCTCAACCGCCGGGCCGGGGGACGGTAGCGCGACTCCCCGGCCCGCGCTAAGCAACGCAAAATGGAGGGGAACCGCGAGTGGCACCAGCGCAGTTGAGCGTCGTCTTCTTCATGCAGCTTTTTGCGATCGTCGCCGTCTCGCGCGGCGTGGGATGGCTGGCGAAGCGCTACCTCGGACAGCCGCAGGTCGTGGGGGAGATGATCGCGGGCGTCCTGCTCGGCCCCTCGCTGCTCGGGCTGCTCGCGCCGGAGTGGCAGGCCATGCTGTTCCCCAAGGAGACACGCGGCCTACTGTACGCGGTCGCGCAGCTCGGCGTCGGGCTCTACATGTTCATCGTCGGACTCGGCTTTCGCGCCGATCATTTTCGCAGCAACGCCCGCAGTGCCACCGCCGTCTCGCTGTCCGGCATGATCGCACCGTTCCTTGTCGCGGTGGCGATCACCCCCTGGCTGCTGTCGATCCCCGGCCTGTTCGGCCCGACCGTCACCCGGACGCAGGCGGCGCTGTTCACCGGCGCGTGCATCGCGATCACCGCTTTTCCGATGCTGGCGCGCATCATCCATGAGCGCGGCCTGTCGAATTCCCCGCTGGGCACGCTGTCGCTGTCGTCGGGGGCGATCGACGATGCGGGCGCGTGGACAGTGCTCGCGGTGGTGCTCGCCACCTTTGGCGACGGCCCGGTGGTGGCGGTGAAAGCCATCGGTGGCGCGATCCTGTTCGCTATCGTGGTGCTTGGCGTCGGGCCGAAGCTCCTTCGGTCGCTCGGCGTCCGTGCCCAGCGCACCGGGCGGATCGGCCAGAGCGACACCGGCATTGCCTTAATGCTGTTCCTGCTCGCCGCCTTCGTGATGGATGCGGTCGGCATGCATGCGGTGTTCGGGGGCTTCCTGCTGGGAGTCGCCATGCCGCGCGGCGTATTCGCCGAGGAGTTGAAGCGACAGCTGGAGCCTCTCACCGTCCTGCTCCTGCTGCCGTGCTTCTTCACCTTCTCGGGCCTCAATACGCAGCTCGGCATGGTCGCCGATCCGGCGCTGATCGGCGTCACGCTGGCCGTGCTGGTCGCCTCGGTGGCGGCAAAGGGCGGCGCCTGCTGGGCTGCCGCGCGGTTGACCGGTCAGGATAACGCCACCGCGCTGGGCGTCGGGGCGCTGATGAACGCGCGCGGGCTGATGGAACTCATCATCATCAACATCGGGCTCGCGCGCGGGATCATCGGGCCGGCGCTGTTCTCGATGCTGGTGCTGATGGCCATCGCGACCACGCTGATGGCCTCGCCGCTGTTCGAGCTGGTCTATGGTCGCACGGCGCGCGCTTCGGGCTCGCTGGGCGCGCTGACCGATGCCGATGAGACGCCGCTCGCAAAGCCGGAGCGCGCTTAACGGCGGCGCAGCGCCCGGCGTACCGGATAGAGGATCGCGGCGGGCGCCACCGACAAACCCAGTACCACCGCGACGGCGGCGATCGAGGCGCAGCTCAGCAGGCGGACCCAGCGCTCGCCATCCATCGGCGTGCCCGCGCGGACCAGCGCCAGCACGATCAGTATCGCGGCGCCGCTGCGCAACGCCCGTGCCGCGCCATCGCCGAGGACGCCCGCGTCACGCCGGAACTTGTGCGACGCCGCCGCCAGCAGCACGAACGCCGCCGCGCAGAACAGGACACCTTCAAACATGCAACGCCTCCCTCGCCCGCCGCGGTGCCTTCGTCACGCGCGGCCTGCCCGCCCGCCATGCCGCCACGGCCAGCACCAGCGCGGTCGTCAGCATCGACAGATCGAAACTCACAAACAACCAGTCGCCCGTCCGCACCGATGACCATAATCCGCGCGTCGTCGTCAGCGCGTTAACGACCGGGATGCCGGCGAACAGCAGCGCGCCGAGCGCGAACGACGCCCGCCATGCCTGCCGCGCCGGACGCGCCAACTGCAACAGCGCGACCGCACCCCAGGCGTAGAACATCGTCGCCACCTCGGCGTCCGCACGCCCCTCGGCACCGGCGGCAATCAGCCGGTTGGCAAGGAAATAGGCGGCGATCGCGATCGGCAGTCCGGCGATCGTCGCAATGTTCAGGCGCTCGACCAGCCGCAGTCCGAAGAACGGCGCGGCGTTCGGGCGGCGGCGCGCAGCCGTCCAGAGCAGCAACCCGGTGCCGACCATCGCGCATCCCGTCAGCCCCAGCAGGAACAGCACCCAGCGCAGCCCCGGTGCGGCGAACCGCGCCATGTGCAGCCCCAGCATCACGCCGACGGTCGACACACCCGGCCCCGCCTCGATCGGCTGCTGAAGGATCGCGCCGGTCGCGCCGGAATAGACGACGGTTCTGGCCCGCGCGCTGAGGCTGCTGTCGCTGCCGCTGCCGATCGCGACGGTTGCCGCCGCGTCGCCCGGATGGCGGATGATCATGCGGGATGCCGCCCCGCCCAGTCGTGCCTCCGCGTCGCGGACCAGCGGGGCGATCGCGACCAGTGGGGCAGGCCGCCCGCTCGCCGGCGTCTCCGCCGGCATGCTATAGGCTTCGCGCATGAACCGGGACGGATCCTTGTAGTTTACGGCAAGCGGATACGGCAGGTACATCAGCACCAGCGTCATCAGCCCGGTGTAGGTGATGACGGCATGGTACGGCAGCGCCAGCACCGCCGAGACATTGTGCGCGTCCAGCCAGCTGCGCTGCCCCTTGTTCCAGCGCAAGGTGAAGAAATCCGCGAAGATGCGCTTGTGCGTGACGACGCCGGAAATGATCGCGCCGAGCATGAACATCGCGCAGACGCCCGCCAGCCAGCGGCCCCATGGGTGCGGAAGCTGCAACTGGAAATGGAAGCGATACAGATGCTCACCGCCCAAAGTATCGCGGGCGTGCACCGGCGCGCCGGTCGCCGGATCCAGCACGATTTCGGGCGCACGCCTGCGGCGCTGCCCGGGCGCCGGCGTCGCGTCCGGTTTCGGAACGGCGAACACTTCCGTCACCACGTCGCGGTCATCGGGCAGCGTGATGAACCACTGCTCGTCCCCGGCATTGGTGCGCAGCAACTGGCCGACCGCGCTCTGCGCCGCCTGCGCGGGGGCGGTGCGGTTCGGCGGTAGCTCCGGCTGCATCCAGCGCGTGATCTCCGGCCGAAAATAGCTGGTGGTGCCGGTCACGAACATCGCGAACAGGATCCAGCCCGCCAGCAGACCCAACCAGCCATGGATCCACGCCATCGACTGCCGGAGCGAGCGCGTCACGGCCGCACGCCCAGCAACCAGATCGCGGCGCCAGCCACGATGGCGGTGCCCCACACCACGCCGACGACACGCGCCAGCCGCGGTTCGTGGAAGCACCAGAGCGACAGCAGGGCATAGAAGAGAAACGCGGGGATCACGCCCCAGACGGTCGCCTCGACCCGGGCGATCGGCAGCAACCGCGCGGACAAGGTGGCGACCGTTGCCATCGCGACATAGCCGCCCACCAACGCGGTCAGGCAACGCGCGAGCATCGCCCAGGCGGAACGCCGAATTTGCCACCTTCTCCGTGCCGGCATCAAAGGCTTGTCCGCCCGCTGCATCAGCATCCGTCGCTTTCCCCTTGCCTCACTCCGAGCGCCGTTATAGCAGCAACTGCGACTGACTATCAATAGTATTTGGGGATTTCGATGCATAATCCGCGCTGGGCCGCCCTGATGGCGGCGACGATGTTGTGTGGCATGACCACACCGGCCTGGGCAGCGGAAGACGAGCGTTCGATCGACGGGGTGGCGGGTGACGATGCGGGCGAGCGGGATCGCGACGAGGTGCTGGTCACCGGCGAGCGCGCGCGGCGCGGCGGCGCGATCGGCGCCAAGACCGACACGCCGCTGATCGCGCTGCCGCAGACGGTGGTGGTGATCGACGACGCAGAGCTTCGCCGCCGCAACGCGCTGTCGATCAACCAGGCGCTCGGCTATGTCGCGGGCGTCGCCCCGAACCAGCGCGGCAACGTCGCGACCCGCTACGATCAGTTGTACCTGCGCGGCTTCACCCCCGGCATCTTCGTCGACGGGATGCGCGCGCAGGGCGGCGTCTATGCCAACACGCAGTTGGACTTTCACCTGGTGGAGAGCGTCGACATCATCAAGGGACCGGCCTCCGTCCTGTACGGCAGCGGCACGCCCGGCGGGCTCGTCAACCTGGCCAGCAAGCTGCCCTATGCCGAGGCGGGCGGCCGAATCGAACTGGCCGGCGGCAATTTCGACCTGTTGCGCTCCTCGATCGACGTGAACCAGCCGCTCGACGGCGACGGCCGCTGGCGCTTCCGCGCGATCGCGGGCGCGGAACGCTCGGACGGCTTCCTGACGATGACCCGCAACCGGCGCTGGTATGCACGGCCGATGCTGACCTTCGCGCCGGACGACGCGACCAGTATCACACTGATCCTCAGCTATCAGCGCGATCCCGAATCGGCGTCGTACAGCGGCGTGCCGGTGTACGGCTCCGCCCTCCCCAATCCGTTCGGTCAGTTGCCCGTCGATCTCAACGTGTCGGAGCCCGCCTATGAGGCGTTCGATCGCGTCCAGAAGTCCGCGACGATCCTGTTCCGGCGCGAACTGAACGATACGCTGACGTGGACCAGCAACGCCCGCTACTTCGACGTCGACCTGCACTATCGTCAGATCTATCTCAGCGCGTTCCGCACGGTCGGCAGTGGTGCGGCGCGGAGCACCGACTTCTCGACGATCGTGCGGGGCGGCGGTGGTGCCGACGAACGTTTCCGCACGCTGACGCTCGATAACCGCATCGCCGCCGACTTCGCCACCGGGCCTCTACGCCATACACTGCTCGCCGGTATCGACTATGCCCATAACGAAGGGCGCAACGACCAGCAGTTCCTGACCGGTGAAACCACCAGCCCAGTCACGAACATCCCCAATTTCAACCTCTATACGCCCCGCTATGGTGGGACGATCCCCAGCTTCGCCCTGACGCAGACCCGCAGCTTCCGCCGGATCGACCAACTGGGTGCCTACGTGCAGGACCAGATCACGCTCGGCGGATTGCACCTGATCGCGAGCGGGCGGTGGGACTGGTACGACCAACTTACCCGCAACCGCACCACCGGCGCGGTGACCGAGTCGTCGCAGACCGCCTTCACCACCCGGCTGGGCGCCTTGTACGAGACGCGAGCCGGGTTGTCGCCCTTCGCCAGCTATTCGGAAAGCTTCGAGCCGCAGACCGGCGCCGGCTTCGACGGCACGCCCTTCGTGCCCGTCACGGGGCGGCAGTATGAGGCGGGGCTGAAGTTCCGGCCGCGCGGCACATCGGCGCTCTTTACGCTGTCGGCCTATGACCTGCGCCGGCAGAACGTGCCCGTGGCGGACCCGGTCAACGCCAACTTCTCGGTACAGGTCGGCGAGGTGAAGGTGCGCGGAATCGAACTGGATGGCCGCGGAGAGATAGCCCCAGGACTAAGCGTCACGGTGGCCGGGAGCTACACCGACGCGCAGGTCGTGCGCGGCAACCCGGCGGTCGGCAGCGGGCCGCAACTGTCTGGCGTCACCGGCACGAAACCGCTCGGCGTGCCCAGTTGGAGCGCGTCGAGCTTCGTCACCTGGGATCTGGAACATGTCGCGGCCGGCGCGGCCGGCGGCCTCTCGGTCGGCGGCGGGGTGCGCTACGTCGGCGAATCGGACGGCACCGCCACCTATGCAATGGGCACAGCGACCGTCGTCGAGCGATTCGCGGCGCCTGGATATGTCGTCGCCGACGCACTGATCGGTTATGATTTCGGCGCGCTGGATCCGCGCTGGGACGGGCTGAACCTGTCGGTGAACGCCGCAAACCTGTTCGACAAGCGGCACATCGCCAGCTGTTTTTTCAACAATAGCTGCTACTTCGGGGCATCGCGCACGATCGTCGGAACCCTACGCTATCGCTGGTAAGCCCCGCCCGCGCTGCATCACGGATGTCGTCGCAACTTCGTAACGAGGATGCTAGGCATTCGTTCCATGACCAGAATTTCGTCCCAGATTGCCGATGGCCCGATGCGTGTGGCGCTGGCACAATGCCGGCGCCATGTGCTGGCCGCGTTCGGGTTCAGCGCGCTCGTCAACATCCTCTATATCGCCCCGACCCTGTACATGTTGCAGGTGTACGACCGTGTCGTGCCGACCCATGGCCGACTGACATTGGTCTTCCTGACGCTGGTGCTGGTTTTCGCGCTGGTCACACTGTCGCTGCTGGACCGGGTGCGCACCCGCCTGCTGGTGCGCGCCGGGGTCGGAATGGACGCGACGCTGGCGCCACTGCTCCTCGACGCCACGCTGGGACGCCCCGACCTGCCGGTCGCCCGTCAGGCACTGCGCGAGTTCGATACGGTCCGCCAGACGCTGAGCGGCCCAGGCGTGCTGGCGCTGTTCGACGCGCCGTGGACGCCGATCTACGTCGCGGTCTGCTTCCTGGTGCATCCGTGGCTGGGCGTCGTGGCACTCGCGGGCGGGACGATCCTGCCGATCCTCGCATGGCGCAACGAAAAGGCGACGCGTGGCGCGATGGAACGCGCGCAGGTCGCGGCGACCGCCAGCTACGCCAGCCAGGAAGCGGTGCTGGGTGGTGCCGAGGCGGTCCGCGCGCTGGGAATGCGCCGCGCAATGGTCACGCGCCAGCTTCGCCACCGCGAGACGATGCTGTCGCTGCAGACCGCGGCGGGCTTCACTGGCGGCAATTACCTGACCGCCACCAAGTTCGTCCGTCTCGCGCTGCAGAGTTTCGCACTCGGGCTGGGCGCGCTGTTGGCCATCAATAATCAAATCTCGGGCGGTGCCATCTTCGCCGCCTCCTTCCTGATCGCGCGCGCGCTCGCGCCGATCGAGCTGCTGATCGGCAGCTGGAAGGGGATCGCGCAGGCGCACGGCAGCTACAAGCGGCTCGACAAGTTGCTGGCTGACGCACAGTCCGCCGGTCCGGTGACGCAGCTGCCCGCACCGAAGGGCGCGATCACGCTGGAGCATGTGACGATCCTCAACGACCAGCGTGACGGCGCGATCGTCAATGACGCGCACCTGTCGATCCTGCCTGGCGAGGTCGTTGCGATCGTCGGTCCCAGCGGCGCGGGCAAGTCGACGCTGGCGCGCGTCATTGCCGGAGCAATCCGCCCGGATCGCGGGCGCGTTCGCGTCGATGGCGCCGACGCGACCGACTGGGATCCCGAACGGCTGGCCGTGCATATCGGCTATCTGCCGCAGGATCCGACTTTGTTCGCGGGCACCGTGAAGGAGAATATCGCGCGCTTCCGGACCGAACTGGGCGAGGATGCAGCCGAGTTGGACGCGGCGGCGATCGTCGCGGCGGAGCGCGCACGGGCGCGCGAGCTGATCCAGCGGCTGCCGGGCGGTTTCGATCACGCGCTGAAGCCCGGCGGGCGCGGGCTGTCGGCGGGTCAGGCGCAGCGCGTCGCCCTGGCACGCGCGATGTTCGGCGACCCGGCGGTGCTGGTACTCGACGAACCGAACGCGCACCTCGATGCCGAGGGCGACAGCGCGCTGCTCGCCGCGATCGACCATTACAAGCAGGCTGGGCACACCATCCTGGTGGTCAGCCACAAGCTAGGCATCCTGCCGGTGGTCGACAAATTGCTGGTGATGCGCGGTGGCCGTGTGGAGATGTTCGGCCCACGTGACGAGGTGCTGCCGCAGATCGCGCCGCGCCGTCCGCGTCCGGTGCCCGACACGCCCGGCACCGTCACGATCCCCGCCCCCAGCGCGAGCGCCTGAGCCATGGCCACCCTGCCCTTTTCCGAGTCCGCTCCGACGATCGACGCGGTGCATCAGCCGGCCGATCCGGGGCGCGACATTCGCAACGGCGCGATCGTCGCCGCACTGTTCTTCATCGTCTTCCTCGGCTGGGCGGCGTTCGCGCGGCTCGACGCGGCGGCGTACGCCGAAGGGGTGCTGGCTGTCTCCGGGCAGCGCCAGTCGGTGCAGCATCGCGACGGCGGCGTGGTCGAGAAGATCTTCGTCCGCGACGGTCAGCGCGTGCAGCAGGGGCAGATGCTGATCCGCCTCGCCTCGCCCGAAGTTCTCGCCACCGAACGCGCGCTGTCGTCGCAGGTGATCCGGCTGCTCGCGCAGCGTGCGCGTCTTCAGGCCGAGCAACTCGGGCAGGGCCGTGTCGCGACGCCGCGTGAGTTCGCGTCGCTGACCGGCGAGGATCGCGCCGAGGCGCAGCTCGCGATGCGGCTGCAACAGACGGAATTGTCGGCACGCACCGCCACGCTCTCCGCCCAACGCGATGCGCTGGCCCAGCGCGGTGCGCAATCGAACGAACAGGGTCGCGGCTTCGGCGAGCAGGTCACCTCCGCGCAGGAGCAGCTCAAGCTGTTGAACGCCCAGATCGACGCCCTCCGTCCGCTGGCCGCGAAAGGCTTCGTATCGCAGACCCGGCTGCGTGAGCTGGAGCGGATGCGGGCCGAGTTGCAGGGGCAGCGCGGACAGTTCGCCGCCAGCGTCGCGCAGACCCGCGAGGCCGCGCGTGAGAGCCAGATCCAGCGCCTGGAAGCGGAACGCACCTTTTCCGAGCGCACCGCCGCCGACCTGCGCGACGTCGAGGTGCGGCTGGGCGAGATGCAGCCGAAGCTCGCCGCCGCGCGCGAGCAGCTGGCCCGCACCGAAATCCGCGCGCCCGCAACCGGTGCAGTCGTCGGCCTCACCGTCTTCACGCCCGGCGGCGTCATCCAGCCGGGCCAGAAGCTGATGGACATCGTGCCGGAACAGGCGCCGCTGCGCATCCAGGCGCGCATCTCGCCCGACGATGCCGACGACCTGAAGGTCGGGCAGCCGACCCGCGTCAAATTCCCCAGCCTGCACGAACGCGACATTCCCGACCTGCACGGTACGCTGACCCGCCTGTCGGCGGACAGCTTCACCGACGAGAAAAGCGGGATCAGCTACTTCACGGGCGAAGTGACCGTGCCGCCGGCGGAGTTGAAGGTGCTGTCGAAGTTCCGTGGAGCGTCGTTCCAGCTTCGTCCCGGCATGCCGGCACAAGTGCTGATTCCGCTGCGTAAACGAACCGCGCTGGATTATGCGCTGGAACCGCTGGTCGGCAGCTTCTGGGCGTCGTTCCGGGAACATTGATCGCGCGATGCGGCGGACAGCACGCGATGTTGTCCGCCGCAACCACCCGCCATATTGCAAATGCTCCCAGGACGATCGCCGAAAGCGCGCTTGACCACCTGAGATGCTCCGCCGCCCCTGCTCATGCGGACACGCAAAGCGCGCAAAACGGAGCTGACCGCTCCCGCCGCGACCGACACATGACGATCGCGCACGTGGTCGACCGAACGGCGACGATTGGCGCGCCTGCGGTCGCCCGCTACTGATGCCGCAAAGAGGGGCAAGCGCGTGGCATCAACCGGATTCGCCGTCATCGCCGATGGCCTGGTAAAACGATACGGGGATCGGCGCGTCGTCGACGGGGTCGATCTGGCGGTGCCGGCGGGCGCGATCTACGGCGTGCTCGGGCCGAATGGCGCGGGCAAGACCACCACGCTGCGCATGATGCTCGGCATCATTGAACCGGATGCCGGGGCGCGGATCCTGCTCGACACCGCTCATCCGCGAGATGCCGGCGACCGCGTCGGCTACCTTCCCGAAGAACGTGGCCTGTATCCGTCGATGACGGCGCGCGAAGCGGTGGCCTTCATGGCGGCGTTGCGCGGACTCGACTGGCAAACAGGACGCGCGCGCGCCGCCGACCTGCTGGAGGCGGCGGGCCTGGGCCATGCGATCGACGCGAAGATCCGCAAGCTCTCCAAGGGCATGGCGCAGCTTGTGCAATTGCTGGGTGCGGTCGTGCACCGCCCGGAGCTGCTGGTGCTCGACGAACCGTTTTCGGGGCTCGATCCGGTCAATCAGGAACGGTTGGAGGCGCTGATACTCGCCGAGCGCGATCGCGGCGCGACGATCCTGTTTTCCACCCATGTCATGCAGCATGCGCAGCGGCTCTGCGACCGGCTGGCGATCATCGCGGGGGGCCGCCGCCGCTTCGAAGGCACGGTGGACGAAGCGCGCGCGCTGTTGCCGCAACAGGTGCACTACGTGCCCGTGCGCGCCGATGACACCTTGCCGGATATGCTGCCCGCCGGGGCGCGGCGGCATGGCGAGGAATGGCGCTTCGTACTGCCGACCGATGGCGTGGAGGGGCTGTTGAAGCGCCTGATCGACGCCGGTTACGGAATCGCCGGCCTGTCGATCGAGCGACCGGGACTGCACGACGCCTTCGTGCGGATCGTCGGGCGGGATGCCGTGGCGCCGGGTCCGGACACCACCGCATGACCCGGGCGCGTCGCTACCTTCGCCAGACGCTGACGATCGCACGCCGCGATTTTACCGCGACCGTGTTCACGCCGATCTTCCTGCTGTTCCTGTTCGCGCCGCTGATCATGGCCTCGTTCGGCGCCATCGGCGGACTCGGCGCCGCAAACGCGTCGCAGGGGTCTGCGGACAAGGCGCGGCTGGTCCTGCTGCTGGCCCCTGCCGAGCAGCGAATGGTCGGTACCGCCGACACCCGGTTGCGCGCACTGTTCACCGGTGACCGGCAGCCCCCCGCGATCGACGCCCGTGCGGCGGCGGGCGACCCGCACCAGCAGGCCCGCGCCGCGTTCGACGACGCACGAGTCGATGTCGCGGCGGTGCTGTATGGCACGCTCGACCAGCCGACGATCCTGTATGCGGCCGGGAACCGTGACGATGCCCGCTATCTGGCAGTCGTCGCGCGGCAGGCGGTGCTGACCGTGCGCGCCGGCACCGCCCCGTTGCCCGAGCCGCGCATCGAGCGGATCGTCAACGGCGCACCCTCGCTGGGCGGCCGCACGGCTTCGTCCTTCTTCGCGGTGTTCGGGATCTTCTTTCTGACCTTGTTCCTGTCCGGGCAGGTCGTCGGCACGATGGCCGAAGAGCGTAACAACAAGGTGATCGAGGTGCTGGCCGCCGCCGTGCCGCTGGAAAGCGTCTTCCTGGGCAAGTTGCTGGGAATGTACGGGGTCGCGCTGCTGTTCGTCGCCTTCTGGGCGACGGTGCTCAGCCAGATCGGCATGCTGTTGCCCGCGGACATCGCGGGCGGGCTGCGGCAATTGCATCCGGCGATCGGCATGGGCGGGTTCGCTTTGCTGTTCGGTGCCTATTTCACCACCGCCTATCTCCTGCTGGGATCGGTGTTCCTCGGCGTCGGTGCGCAGGCATCGACGATGCGTGAGGTTCAGATGCTGTCGCTGCCGATCACGATCATCCAGGTCGCGATGTTCGCGCTTGCCTCCGCCGCCGTCTCGCATCCCGACAGCGCCATCGCCACCGCCGCGGCGCTGTTTCCCCTCTCCTCCCCCTTCGCGATGGCCGGGCGCGCGGCCGCGTCGGGCGGTTGGTGGCCGCACCTCGCCGCGTTGGCGTGGCAGTTGATGTGGGTGGCGATCTTCATCACCACCGGGGCGCGGCTGTTCCGGCGCGGCGTCCTGCAATCGGGCAGCGCGAAGCCCGCTTGGCGGCGGCTGCTCATCCGCGGCTGACGCGGCCGGTCAGGTCATCGGTGCTGTCGCTTTTTTGCAACGCCGCGGCAAAGTGTTGCAGCGCATGAAAGAACGACTCGGAACTGTCATGCAACCGACATAATGTCCCGCCATCGGCGCCCTGACGACGAAGCCGTCGCGGGTCGCGCTTCGGCCAAAGGGGACAATTTTTCGATGCGAAACAACCTGTTCGTGGGTGTGGCTGCGGTCGCGCTCATCATGCCGGTCGCTGCGGCGGCGCAGGAGACGACCTCGGCGATCCGCGGCAGCGTGACCGCCAACGGCGCGCCGGTCGCCGGGGCGAGCGTGACGATCCTCAATGTGCCGACAGGTGGAACCTCGACGGTGACGACCGATGCTGGCGGCAGTTTCAATGCCACGGGTCTGCGCGTTGGCGGCCCTTACACGGTGACCGTCACGGCGCCGGGCTACGCCTCGACGCAGGTCACCGACATCGAAACGGTCGTCGCGCAGAGCTTTGAGCTGCCGATCGAGCTCACCGCCGAGACCGCTGGCGGCGGCGATATCGTCGTCACGGCGTCGCGCCTGCCGAACGCCCGCAACCTGAGCCAGGGTCCGGCCAACGTCCTGTCCGCCGCGCAGATCGCCAGCGTTGCATCGGTCAACCGCGACGTCCGCGATCTGATGCGCCGCGATCCGTTCGCGCGCCTCGACTATTCGGAAGGCAGCGGCCGCGCGGTCAGCTTCGCGGGCCAGAACGCGCGCTACAACCGCTTCTCGATCGACGGCGTGCCTGTCACCGACAATTTCGGCCTGAACCCGGACGGTCTGCCGACCCGCCGCTCGCCGGTCCCGTTCGACGCGATCGGCCAGTTCCAGACCAAGGTCGCGCCTTATGACGTCCGCGAAGGCAACTTTCAGGGCGGCGCGATCAATGCGATCCTGAAGTCGGGCACCAACGAGTTCCACGGCACCGGCTTCTACGCCTATTCGAGCGACGAACTGACCGGCAAGCGTACGAAGGCGGGCCCGGGCGTTCCGACTGGTCGCGTGACCATCCCGAACTTCAAGTATGAGAATTACGGTGCCGAGCTGTCCGGCCCGATCATCAAGGACAAGCTGTTCTTCATGGTCGCGGGCGAGCGCGTCCGCGCCGGCACGCCAATCGTGGAAGGCACGCCTGGCAACAATGCCGGCACCGTGATCCCGAACATCACCGACGCCGCGGTCCAGCAGATCCAGCAGATCGCCCAGAGCCGCTACGGCTACAACACCGGCGGCATCCTGAACAATTCGGACGATCGCGACGATCGTTTGGTGGCAAAGCTGGACGCGAACCTCTCCGACACGCAGCGCGCGTCGGTGACGTACATGTACACGAAGGACCAGATCCGCTTCAATCAGAACACCCAAGTGGGCCCGGCGAGCAGCACCGGCAACGCCCCGGGTCTGGGCCTCGAGTCGAACGGCTATGTCGGCTCCAACCGGCTGCATGCAGGCGTCGTCCAGTTGAACTCGGACTGGTCCGATGAATTCTCGACGGAAGTCCGCGGCTTCTACAAGGACTACAAGCGCGGTCAGGATCCGATCCTGGGTCGAGGCTTTGCGCAATTCCAGGTCTGCACCGCGGCGCAGTCGGATCGCGGCAGCTTCGGCACCGGCGGCAGCACCGCGACGGGGATCGATCTCTCGACCAACTGCGCGAACGGCTCGGGTGTCGTCTCGTTCGGTCCCGACATTTCGCGCCAGTCGAACGAACTGACCAGCCGCACATGGGGTGGCACGGTGCAGGCCCGCCTGACCCGTGACGACCACGATCTGCGCATCTTCGGCGAAATGTCGGATACGAAGATCGTCAACCTGTTCGTTCAGCGCACGGCTGGCGACTATTATTTCGACTCGATCGCCGATTTCCAGGCAGGCAATGCCCAGCGTCTGCGGTATCAGAACGCCATTCCGTCGCTGAATCCGATCGATGCCGCCGCGCGGTTCCAGTATCAGTCCTATGCCTTCGGCATCCAGGACAATTGGCGGATCAGCGATCTGCTGACGCTGTCCTACGGCATGCGCTATGACATGTACGGCGGTCACGGTCGTCCGGCGCTGAACCAGAACTTCGTAAACCGCTACGGCTTCACCAACCAGGAGTACATCTCGGGCAAGGGTGTTTTCCAGCCGCGTGTCGGGTTCGACTTCAAGGCGACACCGCAGCTCACCTTCCGCGGCGGCATCGGCATCTTCTCGGGTGGTTCGCCGGACGTCTATATTTCGAACAGCTATTCGAATACAGGCTTCCTGACGAACAGCATCGATGTCACGCAGGCCAACAACGGCAGCTATTCGGTCGGCACCGGCGGCCAGATCCTGACCAACGTCAATGGCACGACGATCCCGACTGCGGCCAATGATCTGGTGAAGAATGCGACGACCGCGACCGGTGCTCCCACCAATGCGCTGGCGCGTGACTTCCGCCTTCCCTCGCAGTGGCGCGGTACGCTGTCGGCCGATTACGACAGCGATTTCGGCGGCTTCCTGGGCGGCGGCTGGCATCTGGGTGCCGACTTCTTGTGGTCGGAAGTCCGCGATCAGGTCTATTTCGCCGACTATCGCGTCACGCCGACCGCTCTGAAGACACCCGATGGGCGCGTCCGGTACCAGTCGGTAACGACCTTCGGTGACCGGTTCCAGGACATCGTGTTGACCAACACGTCGCAGGGCCGCGCCTATATCGGCGTAGCGCGTTTCGACAAGTCGTTCGACAACTGGCTGAACATTTCGGCCAGCTACACCTACCAAGACGTCAAGGATAAGACGCCCGCGACCTCGTCGACCGCCGGTTCCAACTATGGCAATGGTGCGTTCTTCGACGGCAGCGGTACGACCTACGGCGTGTCGAACGATCAGGTCCGTCACTTCATCAAGTACGGCGCCACCTTCGATCACGCGTTCTTCGGCGACTACAAGACCAACGTCGCCATCTTCGGCGAAACCCGCATCGGCAAGCCGTACAGCTACACGATGCAGGATACCTCGTCGAACCGCAGCCCGATCTTCGGCAACGTCGGGACGCAGTCGCGCTACCTGCTGTATGTGCCGACGTCGACCACCGACGCGCTCGTCAGCTATGGCGACACGGTCGTGAACGGCGTGGTCACGCAGACCGCGGCGCAGACGGCGCAGAACCTGGACGCGCTCATCAATTCGTCGGGCCTGTCCAAGTTCCGCGGAAAGATCGCCCCGCGCAACGCCTTCAATTCGCCGTGGTTCACGAAGGTCGATCTGCACGTTTCGCAGGAAATCCCCACCGGACTGGGCGGCAGCCGCATCACGCTGTTCGCGGACGTCGAGAACGTCGGCAACCTGATCAACAAGAACTGGGGCCAGATCCGCGAATACGCCTTCCCTTATACCACGGCGGCGATCCGTGTTCAGTGTCTGCAGGCGCCCGTTGCAACCGGTACGGCCCCAACCAGCGCGCAGACGACGCAGAACACGGGTCAGGCCTGCGCCCAGTATCGCTACACGGCACCGTCGGTGGCACCTGGTCAGCAGAACGTGATCTCGTCGCGTCAGTCGCTCTACTCGGTTCGCGTCGGCGCCCGCTTCACCTTCTGATCCGCGCCACCTGACCGATCACGGGCCGCCTTCCCCAACGGGACGGCGGCCCTTCTTTTTGCGTGACGGCGCGCGGCGGTGTAGAGAGGCCGCGATGGCGACTTCCGCGACTTCCGTCTCCGCTGCTCCCGCGCCCTCCGCATACGCCGGCACGCCGGAGCGCCCGCTGTTCGTCCGGCCGTTCTTCGAGAATAAGGCCTCCGCCTTCTGGAAGCTCCAGGCTGCGGGATGGACCGGCTATCTGGTGCTGCGTTCGGTGTCGTCGCTCAGCAGCAATACGTCGCTGCAGGTGATCGTCTCGGTGCTGATCGAGTCGATCATCGGCTATTGCATCACGCTGCTGCTCTCGACGCTCTACGGCTATTACCGCCAGCTGCCGCGCGTCACCGGCATCCTGTTGTCGATCTTCACGCTGGCGGCGGCGACCTTCCTGTACGCGACGCTGTACGCCTTTTCGTTCAGCCTGATCCGGCTGGCGGCGCCCGGCGTCGACCTGTCGCTGCTGCTGGCCGCGCTGTTCCTCAGCTTCACGGTGCTGGCCGGTTGGTCGGCACTGTATTTCGGGATCAACTTCTACCTGATCCTTGAGGATCAGATCGACCAGATGGAGCATCTGGAGAACCAGGCGTCGTCGGCGCAACTCGCGATGCTGCGCTATCAGCTCAACCCGCATTTCCTGTTCAACACGCTCAATTCGATCTCGACGCTCGTCCTGCTCAAACAGACCGAGCGCGCCAATGCGATGCTCAGCCGCCTGTCATCGTTCCTGCGCTATACACTCGCCAACGAACCCACCGCGCACGTCACCGTCGCGCAGGAGGTCGAGACGCTGAAACTGTATCTCGATATCGAGAAGATGCGGTTCGAGGACCGCCTGCGCCCTAAGTTCGACATCGACCCGGCGTCGGAAAAGGCGCGACTGCCGTCGCTGCTGCTGCAACCCTTGGTCGAGAATGCGATCAAATATGCCGTGACGCCGCAAGAGGATGGCGCGGAAATCTGCGTCGCCATTCGGCTCGTCGGTGACAGGGTGCTGCTGGGCGTATCCGACACCGGACCGGGTTTGATGCCGACGAAATCGCGGCCATCCCTTTCAACCGGCGTGGGCATCGCCAATATCAGGGAGCGGCTGGCACAGGCCTACGGGCCGGACCACCGCTTCGATGTGCGGGCCATGCCGACGGGCGGGTTCGGGGTCGAGATCGAGATCCCGTACCAGCTCGAAGTACCGAACAGAGAGGTGTGATGACCATTCGTACCATCCTCGTCGACGACGAGCCGCTTGCCATTCAGGGGCTCGAACTGCGGCTTCAGGCGCACGACGACGTCGAGATCATCGCCAAGTGCCAGAACGGGCGCGAGGCGATCAGCGCGATCAAGACCCACAAGCCCGACCTCGTCTTCCTCGACATCCAGATGCCTGGGTTCGACGGCTTCTCGGTCGTCCAGGGGTTGATGGACGTCGAACCCCCGTTGTTCGTCTTCGTCACGGCGTATTCCGACCATGCGATCCGCGCGTTCGAGGCGCAGGCGACCGACTATCTGATGAAGCCGGTCGAGGAATCGCGCCTCGCCGACACGCTCGACCGGGTACGCCAGCGCCTGTCGGAACGTCAAAGCGCGGGCGAGGCCGAGAAACTGAAGGAAGCACTGGCCGAACACGCCCCCGAAGCGGCAGCCGAGATCGCGGACGGCGGCGATGCGGTGAACGCCAGCCGCTTCGAAAAAATGATCAACATCAAGGATCGCGGCCAGATCTTCCGCGTCGATGTCGACACGATCGAGCGGATCGATGCCGCCGGCGATTACATGTGCATTTACACCGGCGACAACACGCTGATCCTGCGGGAGACGATGAAGGATCTGGAAAAGCGCCTCGACCCGCGACGGTTCCAGCGCATTCACCGTTCGACGATCGTCAACCTCGATCTGGTCAAGCAGGTGAAACCGCACACCAACGGCGAATGCTTCCTGGTGCTTGATTCCGGCGCGAACGTGAAGGTCAGCCGCAGCTATCGCGACGTGGTGGCGCGCTTCGTCCATTGATGACGGACGGACCAGCGATCACGGTCGCCGCGCTCTATCGCTTCGCGCGGTTCGATGACCCGCACGCCTTGCGCGAGCCGCTGCTGACGTGCGCTCGCGATCATGGCGTGAAGGGCACCTTGCTGCTGGCGACGGAAGGCGTGAACGGCACGATCGCCGGGCCGGCGGCAGGGATCGCGGCGGTTGTCGCGCACCTGCGCGCACTGCCCGGCTGCGCCGACCTGTCGCTGAAATATGCGCAGGCCGCCGCCATGCCCTTTCACCGGCTGAAGGTGAAGGTGAAGCGCGAGATCGTGACGATGGGCGTCACGGTCGATCCGCTGACCGACGCGGGCACCTATGTCGCGCCGTCCGACTGGAACGCGCTGATCGCCGATCCCGAGACGCTGGTGATCGACACCCGCAATTCCTATGAGGTCGCGGTCGGTACGTTCGCGGGCGCGGTCGATCCGGGAACGGCGGGGTTCGCCGATTTCCCGACGTGGTTCCGCGATCATCGCGACGAATTGCTGGCGGGCAAGCGCCGCGTCGCGATGTTCTGCACCGGCGGCATCCGTTGCGAGAAATCGACCGCCTTCCTGAAGGCGGAGGGGGTCGAACAGGTCCATCACCTCGACGGCGGTATCCTGCGCTATCTCGAGGAAACGCCCGAAGCCGACAGCGCGTGGCAGGGCGAATGCTTCGTCTTCGACCAGCGCGTCGCGGTCGGCCATGGCCTGTCGCAGGGAACTTATGTCCTCTGCTACGCTTGCCGGATGCCGGTCAGCGCGACGGATCGTGCCTCACCCTTGTATGTCGAGGGCGAAAGCTGCCCCGCCTGCCATGCCATCCGCACGCCGGAGGACCGCGCGGGCTATGCCGAACGGCACCGACAGGAATCGCTGGCGGCGGCACGCGGCGAAACGCATGTCGGGCGCGTATTCGACTGAACCCTGCGCCTGTCGCCTGACCTTTCCGGCACGCCGGCGAAGCCCGGCGGCAAATCGGGAAGGCTGCCGTGACGAAGCGCTGCGTGTCGTCACGCCTGCTCCGTCACTGGACCCGAGCCTTCGCTGGGGTGCGGGAAGCGTGTGGCGGAGGAGGGCGAAAAGCCTGTAACCGAGCCCACGAAACCTAATCCACATCGATAGCGTTCCCCCACCGCAACGACCGGCGTAACGGTCGCTGTCGGAATATTACGGCGGGGGCTTCTTTCATGACGATCGGTCGGCGGCACGTCGAAAACGGCGGGCTCATCCTGTTCCTGACGCTCATCACGGTCGCCTTGCTGGCGGTCGTGTCCGGCTTTATCGGGGCGCTGCTATGGGCGGCGCTGGCCGCGCTGCTGTTTCAGCCGATCTTCCAGCGTTTCCTGAGGCGCTGGCCGGGGCGGCGCAACATGGCCGCTGCGCTGACCCTGCTGGTGATTACCGTAGCGGTCGTGATCCCGGCGCTGATCCTCGGCAGCCTGATCGTCGATCAGGCGGCGGGCGTCTATCAGCAGATCCGCACCGGCCAGATCAATTTCGCGATGTATTTCGAGCAGGTCCATGACGCCCTGCCCGCCCGGCTCCAGCGCACGCTCGACACCGCTGGCTTCGGCAGCTTCGAGCGCGCGCAGGCTCGCATCTCGGAGACCGTCAGCAACAGCGCCAGCATGTTGACGCGCCAGGCGCTGTCGATCGGTGCGAATGCGGCGGCGTTCCTGCTGGCGTTCGGCGTCGGGCTGTACGTCACCTACTTCCTGCTGCGCGACGGCGAGCGGATCGGCCCGGCGGTCGTCCGCGCGTTGCCGCTCGAACCCTCGGTCGCCGGGCGGTTGGCGGACAAGTTCGTCGCGGTAGTGCGCGCCACCATCAAGGGCTCAGGCGTCGTAGCGCTGGTACAGGGCGCGCTGGGCGCGATCACCTTCTGGATCGTCGGCCTGCCCGCCGGGTTGCTGTGGGGCGTGCTGATGGCGATCGCCGCGCTGCTGCCGGCGGTCGGGCCTGCAATCATCTGGGGGCCGGTGGCGATCTATCTGCTGGCGACCGGCGCGATCTGGCAGGCTGGCGTGGTGATCGCCTCGGGGGTGTTCGTGATCGGGTTGGCCGACAACGTGTTGCGGCCGATTTTGGTCGGGCGCGATACGGGGCTGCCCGACTGGCTGGTGCTGGTCACGACGCTGGGCGGGATCGACCTGCTGGGGCTGAGCGGGATCGTCGTCGGGCCGGTTGTGGGGGCGCTGTTCCTGACGGCATGGGAGATTTTGAGTGAGCAGCGTAGGGTGGAGGTGGCGGTCGCGACGGACGACTGAACGCGGCCATTTGCCGACAATTCGTCATTAAGACACGTTTGTTCGATGCGATCCGCACTATTGCGGACATTGGCATTATCGCTACTCTCCGCGTTATGATGAAGGAATATGTCATCGATGGCACGAAGATCACATCGTTAGAGGCGTTCTACGACGTGATAAGTGAAGTGCTAATTCCCGGTGCCGAGTGAGGCCGGAACCTAGATACCTTCAACGATATACTCCGCGGTGGCTTCGGAACGCCCGTCGAAGGATTTGTCCTAAGATGTACGCATTCTGACTCCTCGCGAGCGAGGCTTGGATATACCGGAACCACTAGGCAGTTGGAGAAACGGCTGGAGCGATGTCATCCGTCCAATCGTGCTCAGCTCCGCTCTGACTTTGAACAAGCTAAGCAAGGTGACGGACCCACGGTGTTCGACTGGCTCACGGAAATAATCCGCGACCACGACGTCGGCGGCGACGAAGCCCACGATGGCGTTCACCTCGTGCTTGAGTGAACGTTCGCTTCCCACCACCAGCCGTCATCCCCGCGAAGACGGGGATCCAGAACCTCTGACGTCGCGCCCCTATCGGCAGACCTGCACGTCTGGATTCCCGCCTTCGCGGGAATGACGGGCCGGCGCAAACACCCCTCCCTTTCCCCGTTGCCCGCGATCCGCTACAGGCGCGCGCATGCTTTCTCTCAACGGCATCACCGTGCGGCTTGGCGGCCGCACGATCCTCGACCGCGCCAGTGCCGCGCTGCCGCCGGGCAGCCGCGTCGGGCTGATCGGGCGCAATGGCGCGGGCAAGTCGACGATGGTGCGCGTCATCGCCGGGCTGCTCGATCCCGACGAGGGCTCCGCCGACATGCCGCGCGGCGCCCGCATCGGCTATATCGCGCAGGAGGCGCCCGCCGGGGATTCGACCCCGCTGGAGACGGTGCTGGCCGCCGATACGGAGCGCGCCGCGTTGCTGGAGGAAGCCGAGGCGTTCGACGGCACCGGTTGCATGGACCGGCTGGGCGAGGTCCACGATCGGCTGATCGCGATCGACGCCTATGCCGCACCGTCGCGCGCCGCGCGCATTCTGGTCGGGCTCGGCTTCGACGAGGAGGCGCAGTCGCGTCCGCTCGACAGCTTCTCGGGCGGGTGGAAGATGCGCGTCGCGCTCGCCGCGTTGCTCTTCTCGCAGCCCGATTTGCTGCTGCTCGACGAACCCAGCAACCACCTCGATCTCGAAGCGGTGATGTGGCTGGAGGACTTCCTGAAGAGCTATCGCGCGACGATCGTCGTCGTCAGCCACGAGCGCGACTTCCTCAACAATGTCGTCGACCACATCCTGCACCTGCAGGGCGGCAAGACCACGCTCTACCCCGGCGGCTATGACGCGTTCGAGCGGCAGCGGGCCGAGCGGATGGCACAGCTGGCGGCGGCCAAGGCCAATCAGGACGCGCAGCGCGCCAAGTTGCAGGATTACGTCGCTCGCAACTCGGCGCGTGCCTCGACCGCGAAACAGGCGCAGAGCCGCGCCAAGATGCTGGCGAAGATGCAGCCGATCGCCGAGGCAGTGAACGACCCGACGCTCAGTTTCGACTTCCCGAATCCTACCGAACTCCGTCCACCGCTCATCACGCTCGATCACGCGTCGGTCGGCTATGGCGAGACACCGATCCTGTCGCGGCTCAACCTGCGGATGGACCCGGACGATCGCATCGCCCTGCTGGGCCGCAACGGTAACGGCAAGACCACTTTCGCACGGCTGCTGGCGGCGCAACTGGCACCGATGGCGGGCGAGGTCAGCGCGACCGGGAAGATGAAGGTGGGATACTTCACGCAATATCAGGTCGAGGAGCTGGAGGCGGACGATACGCCACTGGCGCATATGACGCGCGTGATGCCGAATGCGACCCCGGCGGCGGTGCGTGGGCAGCTCGGCCGGTTCGGCTTTTCCGGCGACCGCGCCACCGCACGTGTCGGCAGCATGTCGGGCGGCGAGCGCGCGCGGCTGGCGCTGGCGCTGGTCACGCGCGAGGCGCCGCACCTGCTGATCCTCGACGAGCCGACCAACCACCTCGACGTCGATGCGCGCGAGGCACTGGTCCAGGCACTCAACGCCTATACCGGCGCGGTGCTGCTGGTCAGCCACGACCGGCATATGGTGGAGCTCACCGCCGACCGGCTGGTGCTGGTCGACAACGGCACCGCGAAGGAATTCGACGGCAGCCTCGACGATTATATCGCGTTCGTGCTGGCGGGCGACGGCAAGGGGGCGGACAAGTCGAAGGGCAGCAAGCAGGACCGGAAGGCCGCCGCCGCCGCGCGTGAGAATGACAAGGCGCTGAAGAAGGAAGCGCGCGACGCCGAGGCGGAACTGGCGAGGCTGACCGCCGAACGCGCGGCGGTGGATCAGGCGATGTTCGATCCGTCGCAGGCGCAGGCGACGCTCGCCAAACTGACGATGACGGAACTGCTGAAGCGGCGCGCGGACCTCAACGACCGCATCGAGGCGGCAGAGGCGCGCTGGATGGCGGCGAGCGAGGCGCTGGAGGCGGCGTAACATCGCCGCCATGCCATTATCGCGCGCGCAGCGGTCCGGACGCGCGGCTTTTCGCGGAAGTCGCTGACCTCAAAGGTTCGTTATTGCCGCCGTCGCCGGAGCGAGGCCGGCGGCAAGTGACAGAGCCCGAGTGAGGGCGGGCTGGCGCTTACGCCTCGCCCTGCCCTTCGTCACCCTCGACGGCATTTTCGAACCACGCTTCGACCGGGCCGACCAGCTTGATGGTCAGCGGGCGGCCGTGGCGGTCGACCTTCTTGCCCAACGCGACACGAATCCAGCCTTCGGAGATGCTGTATTCCTCGACGTCGCGGCGCTCGACGCCCTTGAAGCGGATGCCGACGCCGCGTTGCAGCGCTTCCTGGTCGAAGAACGGGCTCGACGGGTCGATCGACAGATGGTCGGGAGGAGTATCGCTCATGCCGAGCCCTTGCCGCAAAGCGGGGCGGCGAGCCACAAAAAAACGGCGCGGGCCCTGCACCCGCGCCGTCCGTCATCTCACCAGCCGTAATAGCCCGGGCCGGGATAGCTGCGATAGTAATCGCGCTCATACACCACCGGCGGGGGCGGCGGCGCGTAATAGCGGTCGCGGTAATAGACGCGCGGCGGCGGCGCATAATAGGAACGATCGTCGTAATAATAGCCGCCGCGATCGTAATAGCGCCGGTCGTAATAGCGGTCGCGGTTGCTCGACGCGATCGCCGCGCCCAGTCCCAGGCCGATCACCCCGCCGATCAGCGCACCCGCCGCAGTGTCGCCGCCGCGATCGCGGTGACGCCAATACCGTTGCGCCTCCGCCGGCGCGGCGCTGGCCAGAGCGCTGGCCGCGAGGCCCACGGCCAAGGCAGTCTTCTTCCAGAACGCAGACATAACCGAACCTCCTCCATTGGCCCGCCTGTTGGTCGAACGCATGAAGATGCGAGCCTGTGCCGCATGTGTGCCCCAACGGGGCTGAACCGGTGCGGAATGCGCCATTCATGAGCGGTTTAGCGCGTCAGCGACTGGAAATAATCTGTCACATTTCACAGTCCGGACACATTCGGGGGCTAGCGGCGCGCGATCGGGAAGCCGTCATCGACCGACACGGGATCAAGCGCCGCACAAGCCGGCGCCCCGATGCGGCGTGGCTTCCGTCGATTCGAAAAGGGGTAATCATGCGTTCTTCGTCCAAGTCGATCCTGCTCGCCGGCGTCGCCGCCGGCCTGATGCTGTCGCTTTCGCCTGCCACCGCGCAGACCGCGCCGAATACCGCCGCCGCCGCCGCCGCCGATGATACCGGCCTGACCGACGTCGTCGTCACCGCCGAGCGCCGCAGCGAAAACCTGAAGCGCGTGCCGGTTTCGGTCGCGGTGGTGGAGGGTGACGACCTGCGCACCTTCCAGGCGGGCGGTGAGGACGCGCTGGCGCTCGCGGGTCGCGTCCCCGGCCTCTATGCCGAGACGACCACCGGCCGCATCTTCCCGCGCTATTACATTCGTGGCCTCGGCAACATCGACTTCTACCTCGGCGCGTCGCAGCCGGTGTCGATCATCCAGGACGATGTCGTGCTGGAGCATGTCGTGCTGAAATCGAACCCCGTCTATGACGTGGCGAAGGTCGAGGTGCTGCGCGGCCCGCAAGGCTCGCTGTTCGGTCGCAACACCACGGCGGGCATCATCAAGTTCGACACGATCCGCCCGGGCCAGGTCTGGACCAGCCGCTTCAACGCCTCCTACGGCACGTACAATACCGCGACGTTCGACGCGGGCGTCGGCGGGCCGATCGTGCAGGACAAGATCGCGATCCGCCTGTCGGGCCTGTACCAGCACCGCGACGACTGGATCGACAACACGTTCACCGGTGCCAGCGCCGACGGCACGCGTGGCGGGCGCAACGCGCTGGGCGGGTTCGACGAGCGCGACGCGCGCCTGCAGGTGCTGCTGACCCCGACCGAGACGCTGTCGGTCAACCTTTCGGGCCATGTCCGCTCCTATGAGGGCACGTCGACGGTCTTCCACCGTGGCGCGCTGATCAAGGGACAGAACAATATCGGGCTGGAGCCGCGCGACCGGGTGGCGCTGGACGAAGGCGACAACAATCCGCAGGCGTACAAGACCTATGGCGGGTCGGTGAACGCCGGCTGGGACTTCGGCGCGGCGACGCTGACCTCGATCACCGCCTATGAGACCACCTCGGGCTACAGCCGTGGCGACACCGATGGCGGTGCGGCGGCCAACTTCGGCGGCGTCGGCTTCGGCGAGAGCATGGGCCGCATCCGTGGGCTGGACCAGTGGACGCAGGAGCTGCGGCTGGCCAGCAACGGCGACGGCGCGTTCAAGTGGCAGTTCGGCGGCTTCTATTTCGACAACCGAGACGTCACCGAATTCTACCAGCGCGGCTATTTCCTGTCGCCGGGTCAGGCGGCGCGCAATCCCAACAACTGGGTGCGGCTTCGTGACGTCAACACCAGCTGGGCGGTGTTCGGCCAGGCCAGCTATCGCCTGGCCGATCGCCTGACGCTGACCGCCGGCGCACGCTACACCGTCGACGAGAAGGAGACGCGGCTGGTCAAGGCGTCGCTGACGGCGGCAGGGGCCGACAGCTTCCCGGCGACCGCGCCGCGCACCGTCAAGCTGACCGGCAAGGAGCCGAGCTGGGACGTGTCCGCACTCTACGAGATCGACCCGACCACCAGCGTCTACGCCCGGATCGCGCGCGGTTTCCGCGGGCCGACGATTCAGGGGCGTTCGGCGGTGTTCAACACGCCGTTCTCGACCGCCGACAGCGAGACGATCATGTCGTACGAGGCGGGCGTGAAGACGCAGCCGACGTCGAAGCTGCGCATCAACGCCACCGCCTATACCTACCGCGTCAGCGACATCCAGCTGAACGGCAACGACGTGAACGGCAACGGGACGCTGTTCAACGCCGACCACGCCAACGCCTATGGCATGGAAGCGGAGATGGAGTGGCGGCCGATCCGCAACATCACCTTCTCGCTGGGCGGCAGCGCGATCCATACCGAGATCAAGGATCCGCGCGTCTATGCGCAGGTCTGCGCGTTCGGCGGTCGCCCGACCTGCACCGTGCTGGATCCGACCGTGCGCGGCGGGCTGTTCGCGCAGATCGACGGCAATCCCCTGCCCAACGCCCCGCGCTGGCAGGTCGATGCGGCGGTCCGCTACGACATCCCGCTCTCGGATCGCGGCAATTTCTTCGTGGCCAGCGACGTCAACATGCAGGGCTACACCAACCTGGTGCTGTACGAGACGCGCGAATTCTTCGCGAACGACAATCTGGAACTGGGGCTGAAGGCCGGTTTCACGACGGCGGACGGCAAGTATGAGATCGCCGCCTTCGCCCGGAACATCACCAACGAGAAGAACCTGAAGGGCGTGATCGAGAATTACAACGCCGCCGTCTTCAACGAGCCGCGCATCGTCGGCATCTCGCTGAGCGGCCGCTTCGACTGATCGTGCGGGGGGTGGCCGGCGCGCCGCCCCCTACCCCTCGATCTGCGCGATCCAGTCCGGCAGCTCCGCCAGTCGCGCGAGTTGCCGGAACCGCGGATGATCGGCGGGCGCGGTCGCCGCCTCATGGCTCCACGCCAGCGGTTGCGGGATATACGCCCCCCACGCCCCCGCCTCCAGCGCGGGGAGCACGTCCGAGCGCATCGAGTCGCCCGCCATCACCGCTCGCTCCGGCGCGCAGCCGTAACGGTGAAAGACGCGCACGAACGTGTCGGCGTGCTTGTCGCTGACGATCTCCACCCCGGTGAACAGCTGCCCCAGTCCGGACGCGGCGAGCTTCACCTCCTGGTGCAGCAGGTCGCCCTTCGTCACCAGCACCAGCCGCCCCATCCCGGCCAGCCGCTCCAGCGTGTCGCCGATCCCGTCGAGCAGTTCGACCGGATGCGCCAGCAGTTCGCGCCCGATCGCCAGGATGCGCCCCACCGCCGGCGCGGGCAGATCGTCGCCCGCCAGTTCCAGCGCGGTTTCGATCATCGACAGCGTGAAGCTCTTCGCGCCATAGCCGTAATGGCGCAGGTTGCGGACCTCGATGGCCTGCATCCGCTCCCGCACGGCGGCGTCCTCGGCATAGGGTGCGACCAGCTCCGCGAACGCCTGCTCGGCCGCGGCGAAGAAGCGCATATTGTGCCAGAGCGTGTCGTCGGCATCGAGGCAGATAAGATCGATCGGCATGGTGCGCGTCTCTACTGCGATCAGAGTTCGCGTACCAGCCGCACGCCCAATGCCGGCCGGGCGCGGTGATGGCGATGCTTCTCGACGCCCGCGCCCGCCTGCACCGCGACCTTGTTGGCCACCCGCTGGTGAAGCTGCGGCGTGACCCGCACCAGCCGCTCGCGCCCGCCCGCGACATTGACCTCGATCCCGACGGTGGTGCCCGGCGTCGCATCGTAGAAGGTCGCATGGTTGAGCAGCAGCGCATTGCGCCCCGCCCGCCGCGCCAGCGCGATGTCGTCCAGTCCGACCATGTTCATCATGCTCCACCGTCCGGAGAAGCGATGCCCGGCCATATAGAGCAGGCTGTTGGAATAGAGCCCGGTTTCACGGTCGTAGATGCCCAGATACTGCACGCCGTGTGCGCTGCTTCCGTTCGCCGAGGCGCCGAACGCGGCCTGTAGCCCGAGCTTCAGCGCCTCCAGCCGCGCGCCGTCGAACGGCAGCTCGAACTCGATCGCCTTGCCGTCGGCGAAGGCATATTCGATCTCCGGCGCCCATTCGGCGGAGCGGGGCCGGAACGGCGAGGTGGTCATCGCCAGCGCGTTGACCTCCGCCTCCCCTTTCCGCGCGCCGAGCGGGCGCATCATGTCGAAGATCATCGGTTCGGGAATGTCAGGATAGGTGGTCTGCGCGGCAATTGGTGTTGCCGCGGCGAACAGGGCGATGGCGAACGGGATCGCGGCGGGGGCGATGCGCATGGGGCTCTCCGCTGATGCTGGTGAAGCCTCTTCCCGTAGCGAGCCCGGATTGCGCAAGATGCTGACGAAGCGTGACATTGTGTTGCGGCGCCGCCGCGAATGTTGCGAATGTTGCGACGGTGGCGGTTGGCGGAAGTTCACAAAGTTGACGCCACGCTCGCGCCGGGCGACGGGTTTTCGAGCGGCTGGCGCGATGGTGCGGGGGTAGCTCGTGGCGGCAGGGCGAGACATGGCGCGAGAATAGCATCGGCGTCCGCTTGTAGGACAGGGTGCCTGCCTGCGCGTCGCCGGTTTTGCGCAGCCGCGCATCCTCGCGCCACTCGCTTCGACGTCGATCATGCGAGCCGACCGGCGCCTTGTCGTGCGGCGTGAGCCCATCCGTCCAGCCGGCGACGCCCCGGGCGGCGACGAGACGGACAGCGATGGGCCGTCACCAGATCGCCATCAGCGGTAGCGCCGCTTTGCGATCGGCCTTGATCGGGTTGCGTCTGAAGCGTCCTGACGGCCTCCAGCCATGCTCAATAGCGTCTGTCAGGAACTGTGGGCCTGGATCGCCTTCGGGAATGTGTGCACGAGCGCAGTGAAAGACAGAATCGCCCGATCGTCAGGCGGCATTGTCCAGGTAACCATAGACCGCCCTGCCGACGCGCGAACCAAGAGCGTCCCGATCCTGTTCGCCACGTTCACCCGCGGCGTCCACCATACCCTTGATGATCGCCAACACGTCCTGCGCGGCTATAACGGGATCGCGCTGCTGCGGGAGATCGGTGCGCGCCAGGATCGACAACAGGATCGAATGCAGCCGGCGTGTGACACGCCGGGTATCTTCATCGAAGGGCAGCCGCGCCTCTTCCAGATCCAGCAGCCTGGCCAAGGCGGGTCGGCGCAGTTGATGGTTCACCGCCGATGCGATCACACCTCGCACTGCCTCTCGGCCGTTTGCACCAGCGGCGATCGCCTCGCACTCGACGATCAGCAGCGATGTCTCGCGCACGATCAAGGCCCCGATCAGCGCCTCCTTGCCGGGAAAATACTGATAGAGCGAGCCGATGCTGACGCCAGCCCGCTCGGCGACCGCATTGGTGGTGAATACGCCGAGTCCATCCTGTTCCAGAATGCGAGCCGCCGCCTCGATGATCGCCGCCACCGTCTCGGCGGAGCGGCATTGACGCGGCACTTTACGGGGGCGCGGGCGCTGCGACGTCGTCGTTTCTTCCATGGATCGAATGCGAGTAGCCAAATATGAGGTTATGCTCGCATTTTACGTCCTGCACATGATGATGCAAGGATACACGATGACTATCACACAATCGCCCTTCGAACCGACCGTTACCGTCTTCATGCTGGTCAAGACATCGCCGGAATGGCTCGGGTTCGCCGTCGATCACCGCTTCGAACTTCTGGCGAAGCATTTCACTCCTATCCTCAAGAATCACGCGGCGAACGTCTCGCTGCGCTTCTTCGACGTGGAATTCTATTCGACGCGCGTCACCGACATCTGGATGTGGGACGCAGCGGATCATCATTCCTACCAGTTACTGGTGGAAGACCTGCGCGAAACGGCCTTCTGGGATCGCTATTTCGACATCGTGGAAATCCTGACCGGCGTGGAAAACGCCTATGCCAAGAACTATGATAGGCCGGTCATCACCGCCTGACCGACCGAGAGGGGCGTCATCCCCGCCCCTCTTAGTCGTTCCCGCAAAAGACCGGCCAACGAGACGGCGCAGGCTTTGCCGCTGGGATCGAACATCGGGAAAGGGTCGGGTCGGGTGGCGCCAGCCGACCGTGTAGACTTTTTGCACGATACCGTTTGGTGTACGGTAGGTCTGAAAGCCCATCGCCTCATAGTAGCGAAGGCCGGACCGATTATCGGCGCCGGTTGTCGACGAGGTCGTCATCCAGATTGCGGAGCAACGTATCTGCGAACAGCTGCGGATTTTCGAGCATCATGAGATGACCCGTGTCCGCGATGACGGTGTCCGAAGTCGCGCGAGCCGAGAGCCACTCCGGCACGTTCCACCCGTGGCGAGAGCGGGCACCGGCCACGAGGTGAACGGGCACACCCGACGCGACGACGGCACGCAATTGCTCAAGATACTCCTCGGCCGCCGTCGCACTGACCACCGCCCGCGCCTGCGTCCGAAGCGTGGAGACAGGCTGGTTATCCAGCCATGCTGCGGCGGTGCTCAGGGTGAAGGCGGACGCCGCCACGCCAGATCGACCGATCCATGCGGCGACATCGGAGCGAAAGCCCGCAACCTCCTGCGCGATATCCGGCAGCGCTTGCCGTGCGATCTTCTGTGACCAGAAGGCGTCGCTCAACGTCATATTACCTTCGACACTCGTCAGCGACCGGGTGAGTTCGGGGTAGCGGTGAGCGAAGATGGTGGCCACGGCTCCGCCCACCGAGTGGCCGATGACGTCGACCTGGCATTCCACATGCTCTCGAACATGCGCGGCCACATGGTCGGCCTGATCAACGAGTGTCCATCCCGCGGGAGATTGGTCGCGCAAGGCACCATAGCCAAGCAGATCGGGCGCGAGCACCAAACGGTTTACAAAAGCGGAGAGGATGCGCGGCGCATTCAACGACCCGAACAAGCCGTGGATCAGCAAAACAGCTGTCATCGCCCCATCTCTTCCTTCGCACTGGTCCGGACCCGCTCGGACATCGGGCGCGCCACGGGCAAAGCCCGTGTCTTCGGTCGGCGCGGTGGCGCCGCCGGCCGGGCACAGCTCGGGGTTTGCGGGTAGCTTGGCTACCCGCTTGCCGCCGCGCGTTACGCCGCCTTCGCGCGGCTGGCGCGCTTGCGCTCGTGCGGGTCGAGGTGGCGCTTGCGCAGGCGGATCGACTTGGGGGTCACCTCGACCATCTCGTCGTCGTCGATATAGGCGATCGCCTGTTCCAGCGTCATCTTCTTCGGCGGGGTCAGGCGAATCGCATCGTCCTTGCCGCCCGACGCGCGGAAGTTCGTCAGCTGCTTCGCCTTCATCGGATTGACCTCCAGGTCATCCGTCTTGGCGTTCTCGCCGATGATCATGCCCTCGTACAGCGCCTCGCCGTGCCCGACGAACAGGATGCCGCGATCCTCGAGCGGACCCAGCGCATAGCCCTGCGCCTCGCCGGCGCCGTTCGAGATCAGGACGCCGTTCTTGCGGCCCTCGATCGCGCCCTTGTGGGGGCCGTACTTCTCGAACAGCCGGTTCATGATGCCGGTGCCGCGCGTGTCCGACAGGAACTCGCCGTGATAGCCGATCATGCCGCGCGACGGCGCGGAGAAGGTGATGCGGGTCTTGCCGCCGGTCGAGGGACGCATGTCGGTCATCTCGGCCTTGCGCAGGTTCATCTTCTCGACGACCGTGCCCGAATGCTCTTCATCGACGTCGATGATGACGGTTTCGTACGGCTCGGTCTTCTTGCCGTCCTCATCCTCGCCGAACAGCACGCGCGGACGGCTGATGCCCAGCTCGAAGCCTTCGCGGCGCATCGTCTCGATCAGGACGCCGAGCTGAAGCTCGCCGCGCCCGGCGACCTCGAAGCTGTCGCGGTCGGCGGATTCGGTCACCTTGATCGCGACGTTCGTCTCCGCTTCGCGCATCAGGCGGTCGCGGATCATGCGGCTGGTTACCTTGCTGCCCTCACGGCCCGCCATCGGCGAGTCGTTGACCGCGAAGCGCATCGACAGCGTCGGCGGATCGATCGGCTGCGCCTGGATCGGCACGCTGACCGAGGTGTCGGCGATCGTGTTGGCGACGGTCGCGACGGTCAGGCCGGCGAGCGAGATGATGTCGCCGGCGCGTGCTTCCTCGACGGGAACGCGCTCGAGCCCGCGGAAGCTCATCAGCTTCGACGCGCGGCCGGTCTCGATCACGTTGCCCTGGTTGTCGAGCGCGTGGATCGGCTGGTTGACCTTCACCACGCCCGACTGGACGCGGCCGGTGAGGATGCGGCCGAGGAAGTTGTCGCGGTCGAGCAGCGTCACGAGGAAGCTGAACGGCGCGTCCTGATCCAGCGACGGCGGCGGGACGTGATCGACGATCTTCTGGAACAGCGGGGTCAGCGTGCCCTCGCGACGGTCCATGTCCTCCGAGGCATAGCCATTGCGGCCCGACGCGTAGAGGACCGGGAAGTCGAGTTGCTCGTCATTGGCTTCCAGCGCGACGAACAGGTCGAACACCTCGTCCAGCACTTCCTGGATACGCGCGTCCGAACGGTCGACCTTGTTGACGACGACGATCGGGCGCAGGCCCAGCGCCAGCGCCTTGCCGGTCACGAACTTCGTCTGCGGCATCGCGCCCTCGGCCGCGTCGACCAGCAGGATCACGCCGTCGACCATCGAGAGGATCCGCTCCACCTCGCCGCCGAAATCGGCGTGGCCGGGCGTATCGACGATGTTGATGCGCGTGCCTTCCCACTCGATCGAGGTCGGCTTGGCGAGAATGGTGATCCCGCGCTCCTTTTCGAGGTCGTTCGAGTCCATCGCGCGCTCTTCGACGCGCTGATTGTCGCGGAAAGTGCCGGACTGGCGGAACAACTGGTCGACGAGGGTGGTCTTGCCATGATCGACGTGCGCGATGATGGCGATGTTGCGCAGGTTCATACGGGTTCCTGAGGGTGGCCCGCTTGTCCGCAGGCAGTTTCGCCGCGCCCCTTAGCGGAAAGTTGCAACGAACGCCAGCCTTGCCGCCCGAATGACGAACGGGCCGGCCACCCCGCGAGGTGACCGGCCCGCCCGTTGCTACCGTGACGGTCGCGGATCAGCCGTGGCAGACGCAACCGGCATGCTCGCAACCTTCGCCATCGCTGTGGTGCGTGGCGCAGGAATCGCTGCAGAAGCTGCGGCCGTCGGCCTCGATCGCCTTGCCGGCGCTGACGATGCAGACGCAATCGGCGCAGGCGCACTTCACCATTTCGACTTCGATGCTCATGATCTTATTCCTCGTGGCTGTGGTCGTCGGGTTCGAGAATATGGTCCATCATGTTGGTCAGCATGACGCGGACGTGGCAGTCGGGCAGCGCGTAATAGACGTTGCGCCCCTGACGGCTCTGTCGCAGCAGCCGCCCCGCGCGCAGCAGGCGAAGATGCTGCGATACGAGGCTCTGGCTGATCCCCAGCTCCTCGGTCAGCTCCCCCACCGAGCGCGCGCCGTCGAGACAGGCCGCCACCAGGCGCAGCCGGTTCGGCTCCCCCAGCAGGCGGAACAGCTCGGACAATTGGGCGCTTTCGTCAGGGGTCATGCCATCCTCATATGAACGATCTCTCATATATTCATATATGCGTTTCATGTCAAATGAATTGATGTCCATCAAGTCGGCGCAGGACGCTCTGCCCCTTGTCCACCCAATCAGCGTGTTATATTGGCAATACAGTTGAAAGCGCGGCGCAACGCGCCGACAATGCCGCGCACGTAAGATAAGGATGACCCGACGATGGCGACCGCTCCGAACGACGCGACCGAGCCGACGCTGGTGCTGACCCCGCCCGATCCGGTGCCGGAGGTGCGCGCGGAAAAGGCGGCCGGGCTGGTGCCCGTCGACGATACGAAGCGCAGCGAGCTGGAGCGGCGGGTCGATGCGTTCGTCGATCAACTGGTGAGCGAAGACGTCAACAGCCCCGAGTTCGGCAAGCGCGTCGATGCGATCACCGCGATGGGGCAGAAGGAGATCCGCGACGCGGCGGGCCAGTCGAACCGCTTCCTCGACCGCCCGGTGCGCGCGATGGATCAGGAGGCCGGGGTCGGCAAGGACCTGGCCGAGCTGCGCCGCGTGGTGGAGGACCTCGACCCCGGCAAGCGCGGCAAGCTGACCGCGCCGCAGAAGCTGTTCGGGGTGATCCCGTTCGGCAACAAGGTGCGCAATTATTTCGACGGCTACAAGTCGGCGCAGTCGCACATCGCCTCGATCCTGAAGAGCCTGGGCAGCGGCAAGGACGAGCTGCTGATGGACAATGCCGCGATCGATACCGAGCGCGCGAACCTGTGGTCGGCGATGGGGCGGCTGGAGCAGATGATCCACCTGTCGCGGACGATGGACGCGCGGCTGGAGGACAAGGCCAACGAGCTGGACCACACCGACCCCGCCAAGGCCAAGGCGATCCGCGAGAGCGCATTGTTCTATGCCCGGCAGCGGACGCAGGACCTGCTGACGCAGATGGCGGTGACGGTACAGGGGTATCTGGCGCTCGATCTGGTCAAGAAGAACAATGTCGAGCTGATCAAGGGCGTCGATCGCGCCAGCACGACGACGGTCGCGGCGCTGCGGACCGCCGTCACGGTGGCGCAGGCGCTGACCAACCAGAAACTGGTGCTGGAACAGATCACGCAGCTGAACGCGACGACCGCCGGGCTGATCGATTCGACCGGCAACCTGCTGCGCCAGAATACCGCGCGGGTGCATGAGCAGGCCGCGGCCTCGACGATCCCGCTGGAGACGCTGCAGCGCGCGTTCCAGAACATCTATGATACGATGGACGCGATCGACACGTTCAAGCTGAAGGCGCTCGACACGATGAAGGTGACGGTCGACACGCTCGGCAACGAGGTGGAGAAGTCGCGCGGCTATATCGCCCGCGCCGAGGGCGCGACGCAGAACCGTGTCGCGGGCGGGGCGGAGCAGTTCAAGCTGGAGTCGCTGTGACGCCGCTTCCCCCAACGGACGTGGACGACACGATCGCGCTCGCACGGGTCGCCCGCGAGCGGCGGCGCGGGGGTGAGATGGTGCCGGTGCGGCGGCGTCGGGCGCGCTCGCGGGGCAATCGGACGGTCAAGCTGGTGGTGGCGATCGGCGTGCTGCTGACGCTGGCGATGCTGTTCGGGTGGAGCGGGTTCGCGCTGGTCGCGGTGGCGGCGGCGATCGTCGCGCTGACCGTGCTGGTGTTGCGGAAGCGCCCCGCGCCGGTGCCGACGCCGGAGAAGATCGCGCAGGCGGAGCTGAAGACGCTACCCGCGCAGACCGCGCGCTGGCTGGAGGCGCAGCGGCCCGCGCTGCCCGCGCCGGCGGTGACGCTGGTGGAGCGGCTCGACCGGCGGCTGGACACGCTGGCGGGGCAATTGGCGACGCTGGACGACGACAGCCCGGTGGCGGGGGAGATCCGGCGGCTGGTGGGCGAGCAGCTGCCGGCGTTCGTGGCGGATTATGCGCGCGTCCCGCCGACGATGCGCGCGACGCCGCGCAACGGCAAGACGCCGGACCAGCAACTGGTCGAGGGGCTGGGCGTGATCGAGCGCGAGATGGGCGACATCAGCGCGCGGCTGGCGCAGGGCGATCTGGACGCGCTGGAGACCAAGCGGCGGTTTCTGGAGGTGAAGTACGAGGGGGAGTGAGGGCCTTTGCCTCCCTCTTTCGCCACCTTTTTCTTCTTTTCGTCACCCCGGCGAAGGCCGGGGTCCAGTTGCGGAACGGCGGTGACGACGCGCAGCGCTACCTTACGATGGCCTTCCCAACTGGACCCCGGTCTGCGCCGGGGTGACGGATTTCAAGTCGGGGTGAGATAGAGGGCAGGCGACGGCCTACCCCGCGACCATCCCCCACAACAGATAGCCGTTCAGCCCGACGATCACCGCCGCGATCACCCACGCCAGCGCGGCCAGCCAGCGCGGCGCGGCGAAGGAGCCCATCAGCTTTCGGTCGCCGGTGTAGAGGACGAGCGGGATCACCGCGAACGGGAGTTGCAGGCTGAGCACCACCTGGCTGAGCACCAGCAGGTCGGTCGCGCCGCGGTCGCCGGTCGAGGCGACCACCACCACCGCGGGTACGATCGCGATCGCGCGGGTGATGAGGCGACGCAGCCACGGCACGAGGCGGATGTCGAGGAAGCCTTCCATGACGATCTGCCCCGCGAGCGTGCCGGTGACAGTCGAGTTCTGACCGCTGGCCAGCAGCGCGACCGCGAACAGCACGCTGGCCGCCCCTACCCCCAGCATCGGCGCCAGCAGGCGGTGCGCGTCCTCGATCTCCGCCACCTCGAACCGCCCGGCGGTGTGGAAGGTCGCCGCCGCCAGGATCAGGATCGCGGCGTTGATGAAGAAGGCCAGCCCCAGCGCGACGGTGGAGTCGATCGTCGCCAGCTTCAACGCCTCGTGCCGGTCGCCTTCGTCCTGACCATAAGCGCGGGTCTGGACGATCGAGGAATGGAGGTAGAGGTTGTGCGGCATCACCGTCGCGCCGAGAATGCCGATCGCGATATACAGCATCGCCGGGTTCGCGACGATCTGCCCGGTCGGGATCAGCCCGGTCGCCGCCGCGCCCCAGTCGGGCCTCGCCCAGAACAGCTCGAACGCGAAACAGCTTGCGATCACGACCAGCAGCGCGGCGATGAACGCCTCCAGCCGGCGGAAACCATAGCGTTGCAGCGCGAGGATCAGGAACACATCGAGCGCGGTGACCAGCACGCCATAGATCAGCGGCATCCCGAACAGCAATTTCAAGGCGATGGCGGTGCCCAGCACCTCGGCCAGATCGCAGGCGATGATCGCCACCTCGGCCAGCGCCCAGAGCAGCCACGACACCGGTCGCGACGATTTGCGCCGGCACGCCTGCGCCAGATCGAGCCCCGCGCCGATCCCCAACCGCGCCGACAGCGATTGCAGCACGATCGCCATCAGGTTCGACAACAGCACGACGCTGAGCAAGGCATAGCCGAAGGCGGAGCCGCCCGCGATGTCGGTCGCCCAATTGCCGGGATCCATGTAACCGACCGCGACGAGCCAGCCGGGGCCGACGAACGCCAGCAGCTTGCGCCAGAAGCCCGCGCCTTTCGGAACGGGGACGGAGGCGAAGCTGTCGCCCAGCGAACGTGCGGGTGAGGTCATGTGCGGGGATGAATGCGGGAGAAGCGTGACGGTTTCAACCGCTTGGCGTGCTCGGGTCCGCGAGGATACCGTCATTGCGAGCGGCGCGAAGCAATCCAGTGGCGGGCCAGGACGCTCTGGATTGCTTCGCGCCGCTCGCAATGACGACGTTCTTTACGCAGCCTCAGCCCCCCAGCACGCGCGCCAGCAGTGCGGCGTTGCGCTCTATCAAGGCGGCATCGCGCTGCGACGGGGCGGTCATGATCGCGCCGTCGAGCGCGGTGTCGATCGGCGACGGGGTCCGCTCGGGCGGCAGGTGGCGGAGCAGGTGCGCCACCGCGGCGCGCGCGATGCGGCCGTTGGCCGCCATCTGCTCCACGATCTCCGCCACGTCGACCGCCGCGCGATCGTCGCGCCAGCAATCGTAATCGGTGACCATCCCGACCAGCGCGTAGGGCAACTCCGCCTCGCGTGCCAACCGCGCCTCGGGCATCGCGGTCATGCCGATCACGTCGCAGCCCCAGTCGCGGTAGAGGCGGCTTTCGGCGCGCGACGAGAATTGCGGCCCTTCCATCGCCAGATAGGTGGCGCGGTCCGCGATACGCCCACCCGCCGCGGTGAACGCCGCCGCCGCGAGCGCCCCCAGCCGCTCGCAGGTCGGATCGGCCATCGAGACATGCGCGACCAGGCCGGTGCCGAAGAAGCTGGCCGCGCGCTGCACCGTGCGGTCGATGAACTGGTCGACGACGGCGAAGGTGCCGGGCGGCAATTCCTCCTGCAACGATCCGACCGAGGAGATGGCGAGCAGGTCGGTGCAGCCGGCACGCTTCAGCGCGTCGACATTGGCGCGCGCCGGGATGTCGTGCGGGGCATGGACGTGCCCGCGCCCGTGGCGGGGCAGAAAGCGGATCGCGACCTCGCCGATGCGCCCGAACAGGATCTGGTCGCTGGGCGCGCCCCATGGGCTGGCCACGTCGCGCCATTCGGCATCCTCCAGCCCGTCGATCGCATAAAGCCCCGAACCGCCGATGATGCCGATCGTCCATTGCGCGTTCATCACTGATCTCCGATAGTCCGGCACATGCGTTTCATGCCCCTTGCCGCGCTTGCGCTGCTCTCCGCCGCCGTCCCCGCGACGGCCTTCGCCGCCACCCCGATCGCCGGACGCTACGTCACCGAGGACGGCGCCGGAATCGTCACGATCGGCCCGTGCGGCAATAGCGTTTGCGGCAAGCTGACGACGATTCTCAAGAAGCGCCCCGGCGCGGCCGATACCGACGTCAACAATTCCGATGCGGCCTTACGCAACCGTCCCATCCTGGGCCTGCCGATCCTGACCGAGTTCAGGGACGAAGGGAAGGACTGGCGCGGCCGGATCTACGATCCGCGCAACGGCAAGACGTACAAGTCGATCGTTGCGAAGAATGCCGACGGCACGCTGGCGGTGAAGGGCTGCATCGCCTTCTTCTGCCAGACCCAGACATGGCGGCCCGCGAAGTAACGCGGGCTATTCCTCCAGCCGGTTGCCGCCGCGATCGGCGGCCAGCGCGTTGTTGGCGCGGGCGGTGATCAGCGATTCTTCCTGCCCGCCCGCCTGCCCCACCGCCATCCCGGCGGACGCGGTGACGGTGCCGATCGGCTCCCCCGAGCCGCGGAGGCGCAGCCGCCGCGCGGCGAAGGCCGTCAATGCCTGTTCGGCGCGCAGCCGCGCCGCCGCGACGGGCAGGTCGCGAGTGATGAACAGGAATTCGTTACCGCTCCAGCGGATCAGTTCCTGATCGTCGAACGTCTGCTGAAGCGTGGTGGCGAAGGCGTTGAGCACGTTGTCGCCCACCGCCATGCCGAACCGTTCGTTGATCGCGGCCAGTTCGTCGACCGAGAAGGCGAGGACGATATGCCCCTCGCCGCTTTCGGCGCTCTCCATCAGCCCGCGCGCGCCGCTGCGGTTCAGCGCCTGGGTCAGGTCGTCGCGATCTTCGTCCTCCGGCGGCGCGACCGGCACGATATTGTCGCGCAGCCGCACGACCTCGCTGCGCAACGCCGCCAGTTCGCGTTCGGCGCCCGAGAGCCGCGCGACGAAATCGATCGCGGCGGCGGGGTCGCCGGCCTGATCGACCATCGTCCCTACGTCGCGCCCCAGCGCCGCCGTCAGGTCGTGCGCGTCCGAGGTCAGCGTGCCGAGTTCCTGCGTCTGTCGCGCCACCGTCCGCTCGCGCCGGTCGAGCGACACCTCGCGCGGGGGGCCGATGTGTTGGTCGATCAGTTCCTGCACGATGGCGCCGGTCAGCCGCAGCCCACCGTCGGTATGCGCGGCCACCGCCTCCGACAGCCGCGATCCGGGCGCGGCGATCACCGCCAGCGCGAATTCGTAATGACCGGGCGACGGATCGAGCTGATGCAGCTCGAGGAAGTTGATCGCGCGGCGCGCCCGCTCGAAAGCCGTCCTCACCACCGTCTGTCGCCCACCATCGCCCGACCCGCTCCAGCTTTGTCACCGCCTTGTCGATCGCGTCGTTAATTTCCCGTGAAGAGGATGTTTCTCACACCGGGGCCGCATCCGCGCCGGCGCCATAATGGTGCCAGGTGAAGATCGCCGCCGCGCCGCGATGCGGGCGCCACGCCTCGGCCAGTTCGCGCGTCAGCCGTTCGCTCGGCCGCTCGGGCAGGCCCAGGATGCGCCCGGTCTCGATCTGCACCGCCAGATCGCCGGCCGGCCAGATATCGGGCCGCCCCTCCGCGAACAGCAGATAGACCTCCGCCGACCAGCGGCCGATGCCCTTGACGCGGACCAGCTGGGCGACCGCCTCCTCATCATCGTCGGGCAGATTGTCGAGATCGAGCCGCCCACTGGTCACCTCGTCCGCCAGGCTGCGCGCATAGCCGGTCTTCTGGCGGGAGAAGCCGCAGGCGCGCAGGCTGTCGTCGTCCAGCGCCGCGACCACCGCCGGATCGGTCGGATCGCCCAGCACCTCCAGCTTGCGCCACACCGCATCGGCGGCCTTCACGCTGACCTGCTGCCCGACGATCGTGCGCAGCAGCGTGGCATAGCCCCGCGCGCGGATGCGGGGCGCGGGATAGCCGACCCGCTCCAGCGCGGCGGCGAAGGCCGGCTCGCGCGCGGCCAGCGCGTCCAGCCCGGCGTTGAGGTCCGTCGCGCTCAGCCCCATTGCGCGAGCCTGCGACAGCCGGCATGTGCGGCGCGATCTTTGGTGGAGTGCATATGCCCAAGCTTATCGTGGAGACGCGCAACGGGGAAGAACGCGAACTGGAGGGCCAGAGCGGCTTTTCGGTCATGGAGGTGATCCGCGACGCCGGCATCGACGAGATTCTGGCGCTGTGCGGCGGCTGCTGTTCGTGCGCCACCTGCCATATCCACGTCGATCCGGCCTTCGCCGACAAGCTGCCGCCGATCAGCGAGGACGAGAACGACCTGCTCGATTCCGCGTCGGAGCGCGACGCGACCTCGCGCCTGTCGTGCCAGTTGCCGTTCGGGCCGGAGCTGGACGGCATGAAAGTGCGGATCGCCGCCGAGGATTGAGCACAAGCGAGGTGTCGGGACGCGTGCTCGTGCCAAGGCAGGAGCCCGGAACCACAAGCGCCAGCGTGCATGACCCCGGACTCCGGCGTTCGCCGGAGTTCGGTGAGACTTTTCGCGGCGGCGGCGTCTACCGCGCCGTCACCGCATAGAGCGCGATCGCGGCGGCGTTCGAGACGTTGAGGCTCTCGACCTTCGACGAGATCGGCAGCTTCGCCAGCTCGTCGCAATGCGTCTCGGTATTCTGGCGCATCCCCTCGCCCTCCGCGCCCAGCACGATCGCGATGCGACGCGACGGGCCGATATCGGTCAGCGCCTGCGGCAGCGTCTGCGGCGCATGGCCGGTCAGCCCGATCCGCCAGCATCCCGCCTCCGCCATTTCCTCCAGCGCGCGAGCCAGATTGACGACGCGCACCCATGGCACGGTTTCCAGCGCGCCGCTGGCCGCCCGCGCCAGCGCGCCCGATTCGGGGGGCGCGTGCCGGTCCTGCGTGACGATCCCCAACGCGTCGAACGCCGCCGCCGATCGCAAAATCGCGCCGACATTGTGCGGGTCCGTCACCTGATCCAGCACCACGATCGGGCGTGGTCGCTCGGGATCGTCGTGGCTGCCCTGTTCCAGCAGGTCACCCAGCCACACGTCCTCCAGCGGATCGACCTCCGCCACCATTCCCTGGTGCGGCGCGTCGGACGGCACCAGCCGGCCGAGATCGGCGGCATCGGCGAACACCACGGGCAGCACCGGCGGCAGGTTCAGCGACGCCAGCGCCTCACGCGTGCCCCAGATCTTGCGCACGGTCCGCTCCGGGTTGGCCAGCGCGGCGATGACCGCGTGACGCCCCCAGAGGCGCGGACGATTGCCCTGCTGCTGGCTGGGGCGATGGCCACGGCGCGCCATCAGCGCAGCCCCCGGCGGGTGACGGCAGGATCGGGCGAGGGTCGGCACATCATTCGGTCGGGTCCGGTATCGAGGTCACAAACGGGCGGGCGCGGACGCTATGCGCCGCCGCCGCGCAGTGCAACCGTTGGCCGCCGTCGATCCGCACGCGAAACTTTTTCACGAAAAGGTGGGAGCGCGCCGTTGACAGCATCGGCCGGCGCGGGCATTGGGCGCCCTCGCTTTCGAGCGCCGCTCCTGGAAGGGTGGCCGAGTGGTTAAAGGCAGCAGACTGTAAATCTGCCCACGCAAGTGTACGCTGGTTCGAATCCAGCCCCTTCCACCATAGCCTTTTCAATGGCTTGGCCTGCCCCGGCATCCTTACCATCATCGTTGTCCGCTAATGGCGTGTGCAATTTCGGTGTAATTGCGTCGGGTCGTCCAACCTCCATTGCGCTGATCGCGGTATCGATATGCGATCCATGGACGTGGACGTAGCGGAGTACCATGGCGAGGGTCTTGTGTCCGCTGATCCGCTGAATGGTGGGAAGGTCCACACCAGCTTTAACCAAGCGCGTGATGGCGGTATGCCGCATAACGTGCGGGGTTACCTTTGACGGGTCCAAGCCGGCGCGCACGACCGCTCGGGCAAAACCCCGCTCCATGCTAAGGCGGTGCGGAACCTTTGATCCTTGCTCCGATGGAAAGACCCACCCGTCGCGATCCGCTTCTTTCTCACGCTGGCTTCGGAGCATAGCCGTTAGCGCAAGAGTCATAGGCTGTTCCCTCTCGCCAGCTTTTGCCAACGGGATAAACACCCTGTTTAGATCAAAATCGATCTTATCGTAGCGCACGGCAACGATTTCGCTATGGCGCATCGCCGCATTCAAGCCAAAGGCTACGAATAGATGCAGTCTAGCGTCTTGATCGTTCTTCGCAGCCATGAGCAATCTCTCTGCCTGTTCGTCAGAAAGAACCACAATTTTCTTTCTTGGCTCATCGCCTTTCTTGATACTTGGCTTGCGATCAGAGCGCAGCCAGCCCCACTCAACAGCCCGGTTTAGAAGATGAGATAAAGTGGATAGCTCACGATTAACCGTCGCTTGGCTCGCTACCTTCGCTCTGCCGTGACTATAATGCTGGATGGCGTAGGGGGTGACGCTATCTAGGCGAGTCTTCCCAAAGGCCGGAAGTAGCTGTTGCTCGATATGCCGTCGCTTGTTTGCCAAGTCCTTGCCGCCAGTGCGCTCCATGCGATCAAGGTACGCCGTAGCTGCTTCGCCGAAGGACATATGCGTCTTTCGACCAGCGGGCAGGTCCAGCCGTCCGGCGCGGGCGTCGGTACGCATCTTCTCGATAGCTTGCTCTGCTTGGGTCCGAGTGACGCCCTCACTGGCACGTCCAATGACCCTGTGTATCCGTGTTCCGTCCACCATTGTGGCGACCTTCCAGCGAATATCCCCGTCCTTCGTCTTTTCGGCGACGATCCCGTGTTCGGAGAGGCGCTCACCGACAGGGAGCGCTTTTAGCCGAGCTTGCGTAAGTTTTTGATAGGTTGCGGCCAACAAATCCTCCGTCAGTCTGCCATGTAAGCTCAACCGCTAAGAGCGCTGATACTACTCCCATCTAGTCTACAACTTACTAGCCGTTGCCCCTGCCGCTGTCCCCGCCCTAGAGGCGACTCGCACGGCAATGACGCCGTGCCGAATACATGGAAAACGCTATGAATGCACTCGCGATCAGACCTACCCCGGACGGGAGACTTTCCCGGACAGACGCAGCCATCTTTCTTGGCTTATCGGCACGCACTCTTGCTAATTGGCAACTTAAAGGATTCGGCCCGCCTAGCATCCGTGTCGGGGGACGTAGATTCTATCGGCTCGCCGATCTTAAATCTTTTATTGGCGACTAACCCGATGCCGCGACGATCAACTCGGAAGGGCACAGCCTTCATCGAAGAGATTTTCTACAAGACTGCAACCGCGCGACGTGGTGGTCCCGTTCGCCGATCTGTTGCTACGATCGAACGAGAGGCATCACTCATTGCGGTGTTCGCCGCAGCAACCGCAAGGGGCTGGGCTGTCACGCAGAGCGGTTCGTACTGGCAGTTTACGAGCGTAGCCAATCGTCCGCTACGTGTCGTTGGCGTCGATGGCGCTGGCAAGCCTCTATTAGCGCCATAGCGCGATCGATGGGCACGGGCGGGGATATTCCCGCCCGGCTCCCTACACCGTGCCACAAGCCCCGCTATGGGCCTGTCTACCTGTTTCCAGAAAACGGCGTGCGCGGCTGGAAGATGGTTGACGCACATCACCGATTAATAGCTAGGGCAAGACTGGCGACAAGATCGACCTTAAGTCCTTAAAGGCTGCCAATTAAGAGCACTCCAACAACAACAGTTCTCTAAGACATGGCTTAAGACCTAAATGACGAAGGGTTGCGGTGATCCGGTGGCAGCGCAATACGCCTCACTATGACGCACGAAACACACAGCAACCGCATCCTCCGCCGTCCCGAAGTTGAACGTATCGTCGGGCTGGGCCGCTCTTCCATTTACCGCCTGATCAGTGAAGGTCTATTCCCGCGCCCAATTGCGATTGGTCGTCGTGCAGTGGGTTGGACCTTATCTTCAATCGAAGAATGGCTTTCTTTGCGCCCCGTATCGACGGGTTGGCGCTGATGTACGGGGACACCTTCTACTATGAGGTTTCAAATTACCGCGCACGTTCGCCTCCACCCATCCTTTCAAACTGTCCTATCTCTCAATTTCAACAGCGGCGCTCGTCCACACTGGACGTCGCGAACATTAATCTATCATCAAATTAAACAGCAAAGATCATGATTTTAAACGTAAAACCACCTTTCAGCCTAAACATACATAAACATCATTTAACGTCATCCAAAACTTGCCCTCCCATGGAAACATCCTCAACCTCCTTAAACAATCAATCTAATAAATTGAGTAGATTCAGGGAGATTGAAAAAGGAAGCTTAAAGCCAGCAGGTTATTTAAACCCTTTCCTTCCCAATCAAAGGAAAAAAGACAGGTATCTCTCCTTAGATAAGGAAGCGTTTTCAAACCAGTCTATCAACCTATCAAAGCTTATCGAGAAAGAGATTATCACTTTTAAAATAAGGAGGAACAGGAATAAAGAGGTTACAAAGGCAGCCTCTGCCATCTTCGCGGGTCTTTTGTGCGGCTATCACGTAGACCCGACGTTATACAGCTACCTTCCTATGGGTAAGATTAACTTCGCACCCGGCGCATACGTCGGATACAACGCGGTACGCGACACCATTAAAGGACTGCGCCAGCTTGACCTAATTGAATTCCACAAGGGCTATAAGAGCGGCTCGATTGAAAACGGCGAAGGGGAAGCCACGACCCTAAAACCGACGATGAAGCTGTTGGAGCTTGCCCTATCGTACGGGATCACTCCCGCTACGTGGCACGATCACTATCGGTACATTCGCGCACCTGCGACGGTAGCGAAACCGGTCCTGCTACGGGCAAAGCGGAAGCACGGGGACAAATACAAGGGTAAGGCGATGCCACTCGAACCGGCAGGGCCGAAGCTGGATCGAATTATTGAACGGGTACAAACGCTCAACACCTACCTGTCCAAGCAAAACATCACTGGCCTTCGTTTTAACGGTCTACAACGCATCTACGCTTGCGGGGATGATGAAAACTTCGATTGGAATATGGGTGCCCGCCTATACGCCCTTGGCGCGGACAACTATCAAAACGCCAAAAAGATTTACCGGGCAAACTTGATGATTAATGGCGAGAAGACGAAGGAGATTGATCTAAGCGGCAGCCATTTCACCATCCTTCATGGTCTTCGCGGTGAATCGTTCGACCCTACCACCGACCCGTATGACATTCCCGGATATCCACGCGAGGTAATCAAGTGCTTTATCAACCAATCGCTAGGTCATTGCCAGTTTCATCGGCGCTGGCCAGAGGAGAATGTTGATAAACTTGCAGAGCGTGGCATTAGTTTGAAGGACTATCCCATTGATAACGTTCGTGCGGCGGTTCTGAACAAGCATCCCATCCTGACAACGTGGAAGGATAGCCCGTTCCGCTGGCAGCATTTTCACTTCGTCGAAAGCGAAGCCATCATCGATGCCATGTACGAGTTGGCGTTTACGTACGACGTACCGGCATTGCCGCTTCATGACTCGCTTATCGTTCCCGAATCTAGAATCGAGTTAGCTGATGCGGTCTTGAAGAAGTGGTTCAAGCATCATGTTGGCATCGTACCGGGTACGAAGGTAAAGACGGAAGCTGATCTACTAAGGTAGTGAGCATACTGGATTTTTCAGGGCAACTCTGTGACCCGACTTGTATTGAACTCCATGGGAACCAGTAGGACATAGGCCCTTGATTGCCCTGCAAGGCAGGGTACAGGGCGACCGAGGCAAAGCGGCGGCTATGTAGCCTGATGCGCAAGATCGCTCCGTACGGGCCTTGTAGAGGAAAAGAGAGGGCATTTACCGCCACGGATCGCTACGCGTACGCCCTGCTCGGTCTTGCTCGCGTGCTAAACACGGAAAGGGCCGCAGGATCACTCCTACGGTCCCTTTCGTCATCGATGATGATATAGCGGCTTAAACGTAGCGTAGAACCGTCTTGCGGCGCATAGCATAGCCAATGACACCGAAGCCGAGTACGAGCATCATCCACGTTGATGGTTCTGGAACAGCAGGAGTAGCAGCTTCAAAGTTGAAGGTAGTGTTGTTCCCGTTGACCGAATAGGAAACCCGGTCCACGGCACCACTAAAGCTGCCGTTCCAGCCGCTACCAATGCCGACACTCAAAGCAGTCACGCGGAGATTAGGCAGCAGCGTGTTCCAGTCCGCAAATGTTCGCCCATACTCCGAGAATGCGCCGGGTAGGTTGCCGGTTCCCCAAACCTTCGCACTGGTTACGTCTTGCGAAACGAAGCTATTCACAGGTGTAACTTGAACGCCATTGTAGACGTTTTCATAAACAAGATAGCCAGAGTTTGTTCCGTTGGTGACGGCGAGTCGAATAGCAGGAGCCAGCCACGCAGCCGCTGTACTTGAATCTGATCGCAGGTAGTCGAAGCTTAAGCCGGTCAAATCGGAAAGATTAAACTGGTTTGCAGCGGAGAAATAATATTCGAAGTCAGCCTTTGCGTTAGCTGGCCCACTGAATTCAAGAGAGCCGTTTCCGTTGTTCGCATACGTGGTAGTGATACCAACCGAGCCACCCGCACGAACGTTATTGGCAAACCACCTGTCAAAGCCGACACCGGGACCACTGGCGTTTGTTGGGCCATCGTTCGTGAATTTGCCGGTCGGCGAAGCGACGACGACTTCGGCGCTTGCTGCCGTCGAAGCCAGCGCCAACAGGCCGATGCCATATAGTGCGATGCATAGACGATTCATTGACACGTTATTCCTCCCCCTACACTTGACGACTCCCAGTCGCCGTTGTGGCCTTTTACATCAAGGAAGGCGGCCGGAAAGCAGAAGTTAACAAATAGTTAAATAAAATAACGCAATCGATTTAGCAGGACAGCTAATAGCGGAGCTTTTGTACAATTTAGCTTGCCTGTCCGGGCATTGGTAACCTCGGAGTAGGGGTTGAGGCGTTAGAACTCGCCCGCCCCTCACTAGCCGCCTGTCGATCCGAAAACAGACCGCAAGACTACTCTGCCAGCCCTTTCCTATAGGGGAACACGGCGATTTAGCCGGGACATCATCCAAGCGGCAACGCCATCTGCCCATCCGGCACAATCACGACCGGCGCATCCAAGGTATCAACGATCCGGGCAGCGAGCGCCAAGGCGGCTTCCTCCCTTACGCGCTCATTTGGGGCGGCTATCCCCACGCGAACCCATCCGGGTGCGGTTAAAACGGCAGCGGCGAGAGCAAGGGGCGATGGCGTATCCATGCCCCTTTGTTCCCTTTTTGATCTTCTTTGTCTAGCGTTCTTTCCGAACGTTAGCGCCATCGGCATCAAACCGACCGGGCAGCATCGTCCCGATAAGCTCGCCACCACGATCACATACGGGCTATCGGTGCGGACGCGGGTAACGTCCCATCGGGTAAGCCGCAGATATCAGAGTTCGGGTATCTGCATGTTTTCCAAGCTCGGTACGCTTGCTGCCATAGGCTCTAGCTCCGAAGCTTCCTGTCGAGCCTTGGCTTGATCATCCATACGTTGTTCCGCCGCTGCGAAAATCTTGCTGCAAGGAGTGCCGATTGGAAGCCCTATGCTGACCTCATCGAAGGCATCTGCGATGTTCGGGTATTTATGCGCTGCACTGGCAACCTTCGCATATGGCAGAACGCCGTATGCACGAACGATGAAGGTTGTTTCTCCCTGCATTCCGCCTTGTTCATTTCGGAAATTGACCTTCCCCTTCAAAACCCTTCCATCGCTAGCTGTCCCGCATTCCTCGTAGGATGTGAATTCAGCGGACGAAGGATCGTTCAAACTCTGACGAACAACTCGCTTCGCTTCCTCAACATCACTCTTGTACCATGCCACGTAGCCGCCGCCCGCAATCAACGTAGCCAACACGATACCGGTGATCGTTTTCGCGCGCTTCATATCCCGACACCCCAAACAAAATCCTCGGCCCCTTGTCCCCATCATGGGGACGTTTGCAAGGCTGGATATCCGCGAACGTGGCTAGATCGAGGCTACGACATTGCAGCGCGGGTGGGTTGTTTCTTCTGATTACAGGGCGATGGTGGATGCCCTGTCGTCCGCGCGTAGGGAATCGGGCGTCAGTCAGCGCGAGTTGGCGCGGCGTGTAGGGAAGCCGCCCTCATTTATAAACAAGATCGAGCTCTTCGAACGTCGTATCGATTTGCTCGAATTCATCGTGATAGCGGAGGCGCTGGAACAAGCGCCCGGCGACCTGATCGCGAAGCTCCGCTCCAAGCTCCCGTCAACCTTGTCGTTATAGGTCGGGTGATGGTGTTGGGGCGGGTGCGGGGCTTTACGCCGCCCGCTTCTCCACCCTCTGAATGGCGGCGCGCGATACGCCGAACTGTTTGGCAAGGACGCCCAAGGAAGCACCCTTGCCGCGCGCGGCTATGATTTCCTTCTGCTGATCGCCACTAAGCGCCTGTGGCCTTCCCAGCGTCTTCCCGGATGCCTTTGCGCGCTTCAATCCGGCTTGGGTCCGTTCAATAAGAAGGTCGCGTTCAAATTCGGCGACGGCAGCGATCACGCCCATCGTCATCTTACCAGCGGCGGAGGTTAGATCGACGCCACCAAGGGCAAGACAATGAACCCGGATGCCTTCATCTGACAGACGTTCGACGGTCGCGCGAACGTCCATCGCATTTCGACCAAGACGATCCAGTTTCGTGACGATCAATACGTCCCCGGCTTCCATGCGATCGAGCAGCTTGGCGAACCCCTTGCGCTCGACCGCCACCACCGATCCCGAAACAGTCTCTGCAACGATACGCTTCGGATCGACAGCGAAGCCCGCTCCCTCAATCTCGCGAACCTGATTGTCCGTCGTCTGGTCGCCAGTGCTGACGCGGCAATAGGCAAAGGTGCGGCTCATGAAGGCGGTCCCTGTATCGAATCAGTAGCTCGATATTAGCAGCGCATCGGAATATGTGAAGTCCTATTTTTCGATACAGGTCGGGCGGGCGTAACGAAACCGACCCATTACGTACGACGCCCATGCTAATCTTCGCCTTGCGACGCGAGGCTCATCGCGTACGGTGTGTCGCGAAGGAGAATCATGTGAAAATCTCTGGACTTACCATTGAGAATTTCCGGGGCATCAAGCGCATTCATGCCGAAAATCTCGGGAACACCATAATCATTGCCGGTCAGAACGGGTCTGGGAAGTCATGTATTTTCGACGCAATACGACTACTAAAATCCGTTTATGGGGGCTACCAACAAAACGAATGGCAAAGTTGGCTGGGTGAATTCTCAATACCTACAAATGCCTCGGCAGATGGCCTCCGAGGCATGTTCAATGATGCATCTCGGCCTTTACAAATCGAATGCAAGTTCGTCATAAGCGACGAAGAAAAAGCTTTTATATCTAGTAATGCTTCTAATTTGCTTGAAGACGTAATTTGGCGAACCATCCTTCCCGAGGCTTTTCAATTTGGTGCATACCACTTTGCACTATTTGCCAGTCAGTTTCGGGAGAGAGAGCCGGAGGTTCGTCAGCGCGTTGCTGATATAATGCCAGGTCTTATGACCGAACTTTCTCAGCCCTTTGTGATCGGTCAGGTCACCGTACCCGTTGGCGGAAGCATAACGATCCGAACGTCACATCTTTTATCGGTTATCTTCACCAGTTATAGGCCGCAAGAACTCGGCGTGATTGATTATCACGGCGCACAACGCCATTACGGTCGCGAACTTGTGCAAGCAGTTAACATTAGCTTAGAGCAGTCTTCGCAAAATCAGCGTCAACACGCTCTATACAATTATTCTAATAAGTATAACAACGTAAAAAGTGAGCTCGCCACGAGTTACATCAAGGAGATGTTCGCAAAAGCATCAGGTGGTGACGCTTCTTCTGTTGGTCTTACTGCAACCATGAAGGAGCTTTTTCAGACATTTTTTCCTGACAAGTCTTTTCAAGGTCCCACTCCAACCCCTGACGGAAATTTGATATTTCCGGTTAAAACTTTGTCTGGATCAACTCACGATCTTGATGACCTTAGTGCCGGTGAAAAAGAAATATTGTACGGTTACTTGCGAATCCGAAATTCGGCTCCGCGCTTCTCAATCATCCTGCTAGACGAACCAGAACTTCATTTGAATCCGAGGTTGATTCGAAACCTTCCAGAATTTTACCGAAAGCATTTAGGTGAAAGCCTCGGCAACCAACTTTGGCTTGTTTCTCATTCGGATGCACTGCTTAGAGAGGCTGTTGGAAAAAGAGCCTTCGACGTATTCCACATGCAACCCGCCTCGCTCATAAACGCTGCGGGAAATGTGGCAGTCTCTGGTAGCGGCCTAAACCAACTTAAGCCTCTCAACATGGGAGAAGAGCTAAATTTAGCTCTTGCCGACCTTGTCGGCGACTTAGCAGCGTACGAGCCTGGACGAAAGGCCATTATTTTTGAGGGTGGCGGGGACACCGATTTCGATCAATGGATGACAACAACACTTTTTCCAGACGTGGCAAAAAAGATTAACTTTATTTCGGGAAGTAATAAGGGAAAAGTTAAGGCTCTTCACGAAGTTCTTAGTCGTGCTTTCAAAAAAGGTGACCTGCAAACTAACTTCTTTGCCATCGTAGACAATGATTTCGATGATGCCAAGGATCATGAAGCTCGCGACGCCGTTACAACCTTCAAGTGGGACGTTTACCACATTGAAAATTACCTTTTAAATGAAGAGGTAATTGCTCATGTTGCGTCCTCTTTGACGATGGGAAGCACGCTGTCTCCTGATGAAGTTCTCGTCGCCTTGCGCGACGCTGCGCGAAAAACGGTTTCCTTTGCGGTTCGTCACCGTATCACGCAGTTCGTCAGCAAATCCCTGATTACGGCAATCGATCTTAAATCAAATCCCGCCGCAGAAGATTTCTCCGGTGCGATCCTTGCCGCTGCCGGCCGATCACTTGAAAGGCTGGCGCTCTTAGAAACTGGTGCTTTGAGTGAAGAATCGGTGCGTTCGAAAGAGGCGTCAGTACGAGCAGAAATCGAGAAATCTTTCGCTGATGGAACTTGGCGCTCGAAATTGCCCGGTCGAGACATCTTAAAGGCTTACGCCGATACCTTGCCTACAAAGGTCGGCTACGAAGCGTTACGTAGCATGATTGTATCCCGCATGGTTGATGTAGGTTATCGCCCTGCCGGGATGGATGAGGTTTTGAAGAGGATTGTATCTGCATAAGCGTACAAAGCGGACGAGTTTGCGGGAGCAGATGTGTGTAATTCCTGTGTAATTAGTTCGGCAAAACCGGTGAAAATGCGGGTATGTTGGCTCTGTCACTACACCCGCATTCTCTCTCTAATCATTTGAAATTAGGTCGATCCATGATGGTTCGTGATGGTTTTCGGCTTCGACTGTAAATCTGCCCACGCAAGTGTACGCTGGTTCGAATCCAGCCCCTTCCACCAACCGCCCCGGCCGGCGGTTTCCCGATCGAGATCGGAACCTTAGCGAGGGTTTAGCAAGGTTTACGCCGCTTTTCCGGCGCACCGCGCTTGACAGTGCACCACGCCAGCAAGCAAGCGACAGGCCGTCACGAGCAAGGAGTATCGCATGGCACTCGTCGGAGCTCGAGCGCTGCCCGGCAGACCGTCCCGCACGACATCCGCGCCCGCTTACGGCGCGCTGCGCACGCGCGGTCGCTCGATCGGCGGCATGTACCTGCTCCATTTCCTGCTGGCGGCCGGCGCCGCTTATGGTGCCGTCGCCTTCCCCAGCGGCGCATGGGCCTATGTCGCGACGCTGTTGTTCGGATCATTCTGTCTGGGGCTGCTGCGCGTCGCGCCGGCGACGTTCCTGCTGTTCGTCCCGCTGCTCGCGCTGCGGCTGACCGAGTTCCTGTCGGGTGCCGCGATCGAGAACGGCGCCTATATGCTGGAGACGACCACCTACGGTCGTCCGACCGGCGCCTTCTGTCGCCTGCTGCTGCTCTACCTCGTGTTCTTCGGCGCGGCGACTCTCGTGGTGGAGAGCGGATGGCTGCGGCTGCGCCAGCGGTTCCTGTCCGCACCGACGCGCTGGGAGTCGCAGGCCAAGTTCATCTGGGCGGTATTGCTCGCCTTCGCCGTGATCATCAGCGCGTATCTGCTGCGGCTGGCGATCAACAACGGCACGCCGCTGTTCAGCGGGATCGACCGCTTCCGCTATCTGGAGATCATCGACTCCCCGATCTATCGCGGCTTCCTGACCAACCGTATCGTGCTGATCCCGTTCGTCGGCGCGCTGTTCGCGACCCCCGGCTATCGCGGGAAGGCGTTCGGCTATATCGTCTGGCTGGTCGCGACCTCGATCATCTTCGGCGAGAAGTTCACCTCGCTGCTGATGATCCTCAGCCTGTTCGCGATCCCCGCCGGCCTCGTCCATATCGCCAACGACCGTCCGATCCCGGTCGGCACGATCGCCGGCATCGCCACCGCACTGGTGGTGGTGACGATTCCGGCGGTGCTGGTGTCCTATGGCGCGCTTTCCGACTTCGACGGCGCGGTCCAGCGCTATGGCCAGCGCGCCGCCTTGCAGGGGCAGCTGTGGTATCAGGCCGATCTGCATTATCTGAAGGCGGTCAATTTCGAGGATCGCGTCATCGCCGCCGACATGGCCAGCTGGCCGAACCCGGCCGCGCAAAGCCCGGAAAAGGCCGGCACGCGCTTCGGCCTCTATTATGTGATGCAGCCGTTCACCTCGTCGCGCCTGCTGGGCTGGACGCAGGAGGGCGGCACGGGCTTCGTGTTCTCCCTCTACCCCTATTTCCTGCGCGCCCTGGGCGTGGTCGGGCTGCTGATCATGGGCGTGCTGCTCGCGATCTATCACGGGCTGGTGATGCGCTGGCTGGCTGAGGGACTGGCGGAGGCGAGCTGGCTGGCGGCGCTGCTGTTCGGGCGCGTGATGAGCACGATCTACGCCGCCTACACGACCGGCTACCTGTGGAACTGCTTCGGGATCTCGACGGTCGTCTATCTGTCCGCCGGCCTGTTCCTGTTGTGGGAAAGCCGACGGGCCAACAGCCGGACCCGCCCGATGATGCGCAGCGCCGCCCGGCGCGTGACGCAGCGGTTCAGCTAGGCCGCGTCGACATTCACCTCCGTTCGTCCTGAAGAGCCGTTGAGCGACGTCAAAACAGCGTCTCGAAGGGTGCTTCGAGACGAGGCTTCGACAAGCTCAGCCTCTCCTCAGCACGAACGGTCGTATGCCTGAATGTCGATCGACCCTAAGCCGCCGCGTCAGGCGGCGAGCGTCTCGCGCCGCGGCTCGAAGACCGTGCGCAGCTTATCCACCAGCGGCTTCTCGGCGAAGCGGAAGGCGAGATAGCCGACCAGCGTCGCGGCCACGACCAGACACATGAAATAGCCGACGCTCCATAGCGGCAGCCCGAGCTTGCGCCACACCAGCGTCACCGCGTTCAACGTGAACGGGTGCGTCAGGTAGATCGAATAGGACGCATCACCGACCGCCAGCACCGGACGCGGCCAGCGCACCGACCGGCCCAGAATGCCGGCCGCCGCGATCAACGACGCCGCCACGATCACCCCGCGCGGCCCCACCAGCGCGTCGAACGGCCTGAGGACCAGCAGCAGCACCCCGATCGCGACCAGCAGCGCGGCGGCGGCGTCCGGCACCTCGACCCCGCGCACGAACAGATGCGCCAGTCCCAATCCGATCAGGAAGTTCAGGATGATCGGGTCGCTCCAGAACGACAGCGCGCCGTGCGGCATCAGCGGATGGATCGCGACCAGCACGATGAAGACGATCGTCAGCCCGATCAGCGCCTGCGCCTGGCGGAAGAACAGCGACGCGGCGAACAGCGCGTAGAAGAAGAACTCGTAGTTGAGCGTCCAGCCCAGACCCATGATCGGATGAATGACGCCATCAGCGCGCGCCATGGGGAAGAACAGGTAGGAGGCCAGGACATAGCCCCAGTCGGTGATGCCGTGGTTGACCGCGCCCGACGCGAACAGCGCGATCGCCACCATCAGCGTGGTCACGATCCAATAGGGCGGGATGACGCGAATGATGCGGCGCTTGATGAATTCGCCCGGATAACCGCGCTCGGCGAAATGGCCGTTGGCGAGGTACAGCATGATGAAGCCGCTGATGACGAAGAAGATGTGGACGCCATCGCCCCATTCGATGCCGGTGACGTTGCGGATGCGCGTCATGCCGTCGATCGGGTGGTTCCAGAATTGCGCCATCGCATGCGCGATCAGCACCATGACAGCAGCGACCCCGCGCAGCACCTGAATGTTGCCTAGGTAGCGTTGCTTCAAAGCCATTTCCCCGTGGTTGAGTGCCCGCAGAGGCAGGCGACGTGTGCACCGCCCCCGTGATTTGCGCAAGCCAGCCGCCTGTCCTTATCGCGGTGATGCGGCATCTTACCGGTCCTTAATCTCTGGGGTTCATAAGGCCGGGATCGGGGGGCGCGACGACGGTGCTGGTCAGGATCAAGACGGAGGAAGCCCGGATCGGCATGTTCCTCCATGCGGTCGACGGAGGATGGCTGGCCAGTCCCTTCTGGCGGTCGCAATTCGTCCTGACCCGAACGAGCGAGATCCGCAAGCTGATCGAGTCCGGCATCGACGAAATCGTGATCGACGTCTCGAAGGGCGTCGGCGTCGGTGTTGCGTCCGCCCCGCCCGTCACCGAAGCACGGGCCGCCGAGACGCCGCCGTCCGCCGGCGAAGCGGACACCGTCACCCGCGCCGCCGCGCCTGTCGTCCGGGCGATCCGCACACCGTCGCGTCGGCGCGTGCCGCCGGATGTGGCGCGCGCGCAGGCCGTCGTCGAGCGATCGAAGACGGTCATCGCGGCGATGTTCAGCGAGGTGCGACTGGGCAAGGCGGTGGAAATGGACACGATCCTGCCGCTCGTCGACCAGATCACGGAATCGGTCACGCGCGATACCGGCGCGATGCTGAACGTCACGCGCCTGAAGACGAAGAACGAATATACCTATGTCCATTCGGTCGCGGTGGGCGCGTTGCTGGTGCATTTCGCGCAGCACATGCGCATGTCCGACACCGAGGTGCGCGATCTCGCGCTCGCCGGGCTGCTGCACGACATCGGCAAGATGGCGGTTCCCAACGAGCTGCTCGACAAGGCGGGCCGGCTGGCCCCCGACGAATTCGACCTGATCCGCCTCCACCCGGAAAACGGCCACGCGCTGCTGCGCGCGTGCGCGCCGATGCCGGAAGTGGTGCTGGACGTGTGCCTGCACCATCACGAGCGGGTCGACGGGCGCGGTTATCCGTTCGGGCTGTCGGGCGATCAGTTGAGCCTGGCGGCGCGGATGAGCGCGATCTGCGACGTCTATGACGCGGTCACGTCGCAGCGCCCCTACAAGCGCGCCTGGTCGCCCAGTGACGCGCTGGCGCGGATGCGTTCCTGGCGGGGGCATTTCGACCAGGAATTGCTGGGCCATTTCATCGAGAGCATCGGCATTCATCCGGTCGGCGATCTGGTGCGCCTGCGCTCCAGCCGGCTGGCGCTGGTGATCGAGGGAAACGACGCCGATCCGACCGCGCCGCGCGTGCGCGCCTTCTACGATATTCCGACCCGTCACACGGTGCCGCATCAGGACATGTTCGCGACCGCCGCCACCGACCCGATCTATCGATCGGAGCGCGGAGAACTCTGGTTCGGGGCCGAATGGCCCGACGTCGAAGCCGCTGTACGGGCCGGCACCGCCCCGTCCACGGAAACCCGTCCGGTGCGCGCGTCTTCCCTTCAGGTTCGAGGATAAAGTGATGTCGTCTGCGATCCCGGCGGCTTCCCGCCGCCGTCGTGTATTCGGATGGTTCGGAAGCGATCCCGATCATGAGGCGAGCGCGACGTCATCGCCGGCCGACCGCGAACCGGCCAGCGCACGCGCCGGGGTTCAGCGCCAGCTCTTCGACGATATCGGCGCGCTGATCTTCACCCATGGGCTGACCCCCTCCCCGCGCGCCTATACCGTCCTGCACGCCTATCTGTGCGGCGACGACCCGCACATGGCATCGGCCGTGACGGCGCGGCTCCGCGGCGAGGAAGGGCTGAACGACGCCGTGATCGCGCGGATCGCCGCCGAGGCGACCGCCTCCGAACTGCGGCCCGCGGCATTGTCGCGGATCGCCGAGGCGCTGGAGGAGCGGATCGCCGACTGTATGACCGCCACCGGCGCGTCACGCGATCAGGTCGAGAGTTTCGGCACCGCGCTCGACAAGGAAGCCGCCGGATTCGAGCGCGACCCGCAGGAGACGCTGCGCCGCATCGTCGTGCTGACCCGCGACGCGGTGGAGGCGTCGCGGCTGGTCGAGGCGCAGTTGCGTCATACCCGGCAGGAGGCGGACAGCCTGCGTAGCGACCTGCAGCGTGCGCGCCGCGCCGCCGAGCAGGATCATCTCACCGGGCTGCCCAACCGACGCAGCTTCGAGGGACGGCTGGACGCGATCGTCACCGGGCGCGGCGGCGCGGACGCGGTCGTCGGATTGATCGACATCGATGACTTCAAGCAGGTCAACGACCGGTTCGGCCATGCCGCCGGCGACCGCGTGCTGAAGTTCGTGGCGTCGTTCCTGCGCGCGCAGCTCCGTCGCAAGGTGATGGTCGCGCGGTTCGGCGGCGAGGAGTTCGCGCTGGTGTTCCCCGATGGCACGCTGCACGACGCCATGAAGGAGCTGGACGGCGTGCGCGAGCGGCTGTCGCAGCGCACGTTGATCCATCAGGAGAGCGGCGAGCAGATCGGCCATGTCACCTTCTCCGCCGGGCTGGCGCTGCTCGGTGGCGATCCGGCGCAGTCGCTCTCCTCGGCGGACGGACTGCTCTATGAGGCGAAGAAGGCCGGCAAGAACCGCGTGTCGATCGGCAGCTGACGACGATCAGCGCGCGGCGTCCGCCACCTGCGCCCAGGCGGCGATTTCCGCGTCCATATGCCGCGCGACCCGCAGGTCGCCGGCCCGCGCGTGCAGCAGGTCGATCTCCGCCGTGCCTTCCCATTCCCAGGTGGCATTGCCGCGGAGCGTGACCATCGCGTTACGCCCGGAGCGGGCGCGGACCAGCCCGCCACGATTGAACACCGTGATCGCGCGATCATGGGCGATCCGCCCGGTGAGGCAGGCGGCATAGGTGGACGCCGCCATCGCGCTGCCGCAACTGTCGGTCAGGCCGACGCCCCGCTCGAATGTCCGAACAAATACCGCATCGTCCCCGCGCACCTCGACGAAAGAGACGTTGGCGCGGTTCGGCAGCCAGTCGGGCGCGGCCTCGCACGCCTGCCCGACCCGGACCAGTTCCTCCTCGTCCACGGCATCGACGAACGACACCAGATGCGGGTTGGGCATCGCGACCGCCGTGAAGCCGCGCGCGGTGGGCAGCGCGGGGATCGGCCGCTCCACCAGCCGCCCGCCCGCCTCCGCCACGCGCAACGGCCAGCGCGCGATGTCCAGTGTCGCGGGACCGGCGGTTTCCTCGACGGTATAGACACCGTCCGCCAGTGGCGGCGCGGCGACCACCGTCGCGAGACTGGTCTTCAGCCGCACGACCGCGCGGTCGATGCCCAACGCCTCGAACCCGGCGCGCGCGACGCAGCGCAGGCCGTTCAGGCACGTCTCCGCCTCGGAGCCGTCGCTGTTGAACATCCGCATGCCGAACGCCGCCTGGGCATCGCCGCCGGTCAGTACCAGCAGCCCGTCGCCCCCGACCGGCCCGGCGCGGTCGGCGAGCGCGCGCGCGACCTGCGCCCATTCGTCCTCGCCCAGCGTGAGCGCGCGGCCGTCGATCAGCGGGAAATCATTGCCCGATCCGTGACATTTGATGAAGCGTAGCTGCATCGCCCCTATCTGTTCGCGCGCGCGCGCCCCGGCAAGTCCCGTTCGCGTCAGGGCAGCCGATAATGGTCCGCGACCCGATCGAGCGCGAGGGTGAGCACCAGCCGTCCGCTGCGCGTCGGCCAGCCTAGCGCGCGTTCGCTGTCGGGCAGGCTCTCCCCCGCGCATATCACGCGCCAGAGGACATCGTTGAGCCCCGGCCCCGCCGCCGCCATCGCGGCATCGAAGCGCCGCTTCGCCGCGACCTGCGCCTCGGCAGGGTCGAGCCGCGCGCCCGCTCCGCCATCGACGCGCGGCGACCAGCGCATCGTCACCGAAGCGCCGAGCGCCGCCCGCTCGTAATCCACGCTCAGCCGCTCGCCGGCCTCGTTCTGGCGCGGCGTGACCAGCGCCCGCGCGGCGAGCCACGCCAGCGGCGACTCACGCCGATTGACCGTGACCGTCCGCCCGCGCCCCGCGCGCGCCACCACCGCGCCCCGGCGTCCGGCCGCATCCACTTCCTGTTCCACCAACTCGCGCATCCGCCACTCCATCGTTCAACGGCGAATCGCGTCGCAGATGTTGGAGGATGTAGGACAGCACGGATGTGGGAACCCGGCCGCGACGGGTCGCGTTTGGTGGTCGCCGATGGCGGTAACCATCAGCTGTCGGCGCGTAAGTCGTCATCAGCGTATCGAAGGCCGCCGTGATCCACACCAACCCCGCCCGCAACCCATATCGTTTCCGCCGGAACCTGACCGTGATCGCCTTCAGCGTGGCGCTGATGGTGGTCGCGCTGCTCAGCGCCGCCATGTGCCTGGTCGCCCTCAAGGGCGGGCATTGAGGGGGTCGGTGCGCGTCCGCTAGGCCGCGCAGGCGCGGCGACGTTGTGACTTGACCGCATACATCGCGGCGTCCGCATCGCCGGTCAGCCGATCGAACCCGTCCTCCACCATGCCCTGGGCGACACCGATGCTGAGCGTCGGATAGTCGGGTCCGTTCACCGTCGCGGGCAGCGCGCGGTCGAAGCGGGACGACAATCGCGCCGCCAGTGCCATCGCCTGTTCATGACGGAATCCGGGCAACACGCAGAGAAATTCGTCTCCGCCCAGCCTGACCAGCATACCCTGCTCTTCCACCTCGTGCTGCGCGAGGTTCGACAACAGCCGAAGCACCATGTCGCCGGCCGCATGTCCTTGGCCGTCGTTCAGCGCCTTGAAGCGATCCACGTCGATCAGCAACAGCGACACCTGCCCGCGCAGCCGTTTCAGCGCGCGCTCAAGACCGAAGCGATTGAGCGCGCCGGTAAGGGCATCGCGATACGCCTGCTCCCGCAATTGCCGCTGCGCGCGTTCGTTGGCGACCAGCAACAGGATGAAGTGGCTGATCGTCATGATGATGATCACCAGCGCCACCAGCCAAGCGGCGGCGGAACGGGCCAGGAAGCGCAGCGACGCGTGGCTCTCGGCCGCGATCTGAACGACGGCGCCCGCCACCAACAGCGCCGCCGGAATCGCGAACAAGGCGGCCATGATCCAGGCGGTGACGAGCCGCTCGCGGCGGGCGATGCCCAGCGCCATCCATGCGATCGCGGCAAGGCAGACCCCGCGCGTCAGGCCCGCGCTTCCCATCGCCCAGCGCGCGTTCTGCGGATCGACGATCGGAATCAGCACCACCGCGATCGCCGCGATCATCAGCAGCGCCGCCGCCGCGACCGGCACGCGCCGGCCGGTGAAGCAAGCAATGCCGTGTACGCACATCAGCAGGCCGGCGACCAGCATGACGTGCGCCACGCGTTCGACCAGCAATGCCGATGGGCCCGCATAGGACACGGTCGCGCCGGTCGACACGCCGATGACCAGCTTGCCGACGCCCCACCAGCGCGCCGATTGCCCGTCCCGGTGGCCGACGATGCCGGGAAGCAGATAGATCGCGCCCGACAGCAAGCTGCCGAGCGCGGCGACCACTTGCAGACTGACGATATCCAGCTTCATCGGCTTCCGCTCTCGACCGCTCTCGTCATGGGAGGGGCTGATAAGGACAATCGGTTAGGGAAGTGCTTAACCCGCGTACGCGGCGGCAGCGTGCCGATCGGCGGGGCCGGAATGAATCGTCGCGGCGGGGGTCGGAAAGGAAGATGGTGGGCGCTGACGGGTTCGAACCGCCGACCTACTCGGTGTAAACGAGCCGCTCTACCAGCTGAGCTAAGCGCCCGGCGCGCCGTGGCGGCACCGTCCCCTCTCCTTACAGCGCCGCGTCGACGGATCAAGGCCCGTCACACCAGCGGCAGGCGTGCCTCCGCCAGTGCCGCGACATAGCGATGCATCGACGCGGTCGCCTGATCGGACAGGGCAACGAAGGCACGGCGACGATCGCTGGCGTCGGGTTCGCGGACCAGCAGCCGCAAGGCGGTCAGCTTGCCGATCCAGCGCAATGCCGTGGTCGGCGCGACGGCGGCGGCGATGCAGAGGCTGGACACCGATACGCGCCCGCCCTCCAGCCGCGCGGCGAACAGGTCCAGCAGCATGTCCCAGGCCGGATCCTCGAACAGACCGTTGCCGAAGAAGCGGTCGCGCAGCCGCCGCGCGCGCAGCACGTCGCGGACCGTGCCAGGCGTGACCAGCGCCTCGGTCGGCGCGGGCGCGAAGGTCGTGTGGCGATCCTCCGCGCGTCCGCCGGCGGCTCCGCGTTCGCCCAGCCGGGCCAGCAGTTCGGCGACGCGCGCCACCTCCGCATGAAGCCGGGCGAGATGCTCGCGCTCCTCGTCGCTGGCGCGGACGCCGCCCGCCCCTTTCGCGCCCGCGATCGCCAGCGCGCTGATCCACTCCGCCTGATCGGGTGCGCAGAGCAGATGCACCGCGTCGGTCGCCTCGCCCAGCGCGGCGACCACCAGATCGATCTGCGCCACGCTCATCGCGACGACGCTGCGCCATGCGCGCTCGGCGGAAAACGTCGCCACCGCACTCACCGCCTCGTCGGCGAGGTCGTCGGGCGCACCTTCCAGATCGAGGACGATCACCGGCGCCGAATCGACCATGTCGAGCGCGTCGTGCAGCCCGGGCAGCGCGACATGCGCCGCCACCGTACCGCCCATCAGCGCGATCGCCTCCTGCGCGGCGGCGCCGCCGGCGGCATCCATCGTCGCCAGCACGAACGCGGTCGTCCGCGCGCCGGCAAAGCCGTAAAAGGGGGTCGCCATGGCTCAGTCGAGCGCCTTGACGATATCCTCGACCATCTTCTTCGCATCGGCCAGCAGCATCATGGTATTGTCCCTGTAGAAAACGTCGTTGTCGACGCCGGCATAGCCGACTCCGCCCATCGAACGTTTCACGAACAGCACCGTTTTGGCCTTTTCGACGTCCAGCACCGGCATCCCGTAGATCGGCGAGGTCTTGTCGGTCTTCGCCGCCGGGTTGGTCACGTCGTTCGCGCCGATGACGAAGGCGACGTCGGTCTGCGCGAACTCGCTGTTGATGTCCTCCAGCTCGAACACCTCGTCATAGGGAACGTTCGCCTCGGCCAGCAACACGTTCATATGTCCGGGCATCCGCCCCGCGACCGGGTGGATCGCATATTTCACGCGGACGCCGTGTTCCTTCAGCTTGTCGGCCATTTCCCGCAGCACGTGCTGCGCCTGGGCGACCGCCATGCCGTAGCCGGGGACGATGATGACCTGCTCCGCCTGGCTCATCAGGAAGGCGGCGTCCTCCGCCGAACCGCGCTTCCACGGACGATCCGTTTTGGCGGCACCTGCACCGCCCGCCGCCGCCTCGGCGCCGAAACCGCCCGCGATTACGCTCACGAAGCTGCGGTTCATCGCGCGGCACATGATGTAGGAGAGAATCGCGCCCGACGATCCGACCAGCGCGCCGGTGATGATCATCGCGCTGTTGTGGAGCGTGAAGCCCATCGCGGCGGCGGCCCAGCCCGAATAGCTGTTGAGCATCGACACGACGACCGGCATGTCCGCCCCGCCGATCGGCACGATCAGCAGGAAGCCGATCGCGAAGCTGAGCGCGGTGATCGTCCAGAACACCCATGGGCTCTGGTCGATGGTGAAATAAGCCACGAGCGCCAGGATCGCGGCGAGAACGCCCAGGTTGATGACGTGGCGCGCCGGCAGCAGGATCGGCGCGCCGCCCATGTTGCCGTTCAGCTTCAGGAAGGCGATGACGCTCCCAGAGAAGGTGATCGCGCCGATCGCGACGCCCAGTCCCATTTCGATGCGGCTGACCGGATTGATGAGCGCGAACGCCCCCTCCGGCGTGAGGACCGGCACCGCGATCCCGAACGCGACCGGGTTCAGATAGGCGGCGGCGGCGACCAGCACCGCGGCGAGCCCGACCAGGCTGTGAAAGGCGGCGACGAGCTGCGGCATCGCGGTCATCGCGATCCGGCGCGCGGTGGTAATGCCGATAACCGCGCCGATACCGATCGCGGCGAGGATCTCGACCACCGCGACGCTGTCGATCGCGGAGAACAGCGCCGCATAATCGTACCCCTCGACAAGCACGGTGATCGTCGGGATGTGCGTGACCAGCGTCGTCACCACCGCGATGGCCATGCCGATCATGCCGAAGCGATTGCCGCGCTGGCTCGTGGTCGGGCTCGACAGGCCACGCAGCGCCAGGATGAAGCAGACGCCTGCGATCAGGTACGCCAGCGCGACCCATGGATTGACGGCGACGTGTTGCATCCCAAACCCCCTGTTATCCCGTCACCCCGGTGAAGGCCGGGGTCCATCTTTCCACCAGCGCGTGCGGCGCGATGGATCCCGGCCTCCGCCGGGATGACGTGCTTATTTGTGGCCGCCGGTCGCCGCCGGCCGCTCCTTCTTCTTGTACATCGCCAGCATCCGCTGCGTGACCGCGAAGCCGCCGAAGATATTGATGCTGGCCAATACGACCGCCACCAGCCCCAGCCACTTGCCGCCCACGCTGCCGGCCGCCGCACTGGCGATCAGCGCGCCGACGATGATGACGCTGGAAATCGCGTTCGTCACCGCCATCAACGGGGTGTGCAGCGCGGGCGTCACCGACCAGACGACATAATAGCCGACGAAACATGCCAGCACGAAGATCGACAGGATCGCGATGAAGTCCATTTCCGTCCCCCTCCTTCAGGCGCCCAGCAGCCGCGCGTTCACGACCGTCCCGTCCTTCGTCAGGCGGATCGCATCGCCGATCTCGGCATCCAGCACCGGCCGGCCCGCGTCCTTGTCCCAGAAGGTCGACAGGAAATTGTAGAGGTTGCGCGAGAATAGCGCGGAGGCGTCCGCCGGCAGCCGTCCGGCGACGTTGCGATGGCCGACGATCTTCACGCCGTGCCGTTCGACCACCTCGCCCGCGACCGCGCCCTCGACATTGCCGCCCTGCTCCACCGCCAGATCGACGATGACCGAGCCGGGCCGCATCGACGCGAGTTGCGCATCGCTGACGAGGCGCGGCGCGGGGCGGCCGGGGATCAGCGCGGTGGTGATGACGATATCCTGCTTGGCGATGTGCGCCGACACCAGTGCGGCCTGCGCCGCCTGATACTCGGGCGACATTTCGCCGGCATAGCCGCCAGCGCCCTCACCCTCGATCCCGGCGACGTTTTCGACGAAGATCGGCTTGGCGCCCAGCGACTGGATCTGCTCCTTCGTCGCCGACCGCACGTCGGTCGCCGACACCTGCGCGCCCAGCCGCCGCGCGGTGGCGATCGCCTGCAGCCCGGCGACGCCGACGCCCATCACGAACACGCGCGCCGCGCTGACCGTGCCGGCCGCCGTCATCATCATCGGAAAGGCGCGGCCATATTCCGCCGCCGCGTCGAGCACCGCCTTGTAGCCCGCGAGATTGGACTGCGACGACAAGATATCCATCGACTGCGCGCGGGTGATGCGCGGCATGAACTCCATCGCCAGCGCTTCCAGCCCGGCCGCCGCATAGGCATCGACGCGCGCGCGCTCCCCGAAGGGGTTCAGTCCGGCGACGACCCACGCCCCCGGTGCCACCCCGGCCAGCGACGCGGGATCGGGGCCCTGCACGCCCAGCACGATGTCCGCCCCCGCCAGCGTCGCGGCCCGGTCGCCCAGCATCGCACCCGCCGCCGCATAATCGGAGTCGGCGAACGCGGCCGCCGTCCCGGCGCCGCTCTCCACCGCCACCGTGGCGCCGAGCGCCGAGAACTTTTTCACCGTTTCGGGCGTCGCCGCGACACGGCGTTCTCCGGGCGCGTGTTCGCGCGTGATCGCGATCTTCACGCGGCGTTCACGCGATCAGCCAGATGACGAGCGCCGCAATCAGGAAACAGGCGACCGCCCCGTACTTCAACAGCCCGATCATGCTGCCATACGTGGATTCATGCGCCTTCAGGTCGGCAGGCTCGGCCATGGTGATCCTCTTCCCTTCCACTGTTGCGGCGACCGTAGGCAAGCCGCGCGCGGGGCGCAATACTGACCAGGAACACCGGCCGGCCCGGCGCGCCGACCGGCGCCGTCAACTTAAGCCGCCCTTTACTCCGCGCGGTTACAGCAGCATCGAACAACCATGGGGCCGGGCCTGAACATGACGCGCAACGGACAACGTCTGCTGATGCTGATCGACGCCGATCCGGCGCGTCGCCGCACGGTGACGACCGTCGCCGCGCGCGGCG
>NZ_LDTB01000040.1 GCF_001476895.1 Sphingomonas endophytica
GCCCCTGCCCCGCGCCCCACCGCGCCTCCGCCATCGCCGCGCCGACCACGTCGCTATGGAAGCCGACCGGCACGTCGTAGCGCGCCGCGAGCCGCCGTGCGATATCGGTGCCCGCCCAGTGCGGCTTCGGCGTGGAGGTGATCTTGCCGTAATCGGGCGACTGCGGATCGATCGATACGGGGCCGAAGCTGGCAATGCCGATCGCCGCGAAGCCGCGCCACTTGTCCATCGCCGCCTCCAGCGCGGGCAGCGTTTCCTCGGGCCGGGTGGTAGGGACGCGCACTTCCTCCAGGATCGTGTCGGGTCCGCTGGACAGCACCGCGATGCACTTCGTGCCGCCCAGTTCCACGCCCGCGATCAACGGCATCTGCGCCATTCAGTCTTCCTCCTCGGCCGCAGCGTCGATCCGCCGCAGCATGTCCGTAAAATGCGCGAGATCCTCGGCGGAGAAGCGCCCGAAGATCCGGCGTTCCTGCGCGATCGCCTGCGGCGCGACCTGCGCGTACAGCGCTTCGCCCGACGCACTCAAGCGCAGATGATGCGACCGCCGGTCGGTGACGTTGGGGGTGCGCGTCAGCAGCCCGCGTTCGGACAGCGCGATCGCCGCGCGGCTGACCGTCACCTTGTCCATCCGGCTGCGCTCGCACAGCTGCGCCTGCGTCACCGGCGCGTGTTCCGCGATCAGCGTCACCAATCGCCACTCCGGGATCGTCAACCCGAACAGCGCTTCGTAGGTGCTCGATATCCGCTCGCTGACGCGGTTCGATGTGACCGACATCAGATAGGGCAGGAACTCGGCGAGATGGAGGCGTTCTGTCATGGGACACCTGCGCTAACATGAGACGAAACGAACGGGAACCAGAACTCGAAATGTTGCATTAATGTTACGACATGCAGGATAGCGCCACTCGAAAATGTCATGGCGGCGTCGAGGAGGCGCGACGGAGCAGGTAACGATGCAAGTACGGGCGAACGGGATCGACATCGAATACGAAGAACAGGGGCCGCGCGACGGGCCAGCGATCCTGATGGTGATGGGACTGGGCGCCCAACTGGTGCGCTGGCCGCAGGACATGGTCGATGCGCTGGCCGCGCGCGGTTATCGCGTGATCCGCTTCGACAACCGCGACGTCGGCCTGTCGACCAAGTTCGACCACCTCGGCGCGCCGCATATCGTCTGGACCGCGATGCAGATGCAGTTCGGCCGCGTGCCGGCGGTGCCCTATACGCTGACCGACATGGCGCAGGACGCGATCGGGCTGCTCGACGCGCTGGATATCGATCGCGCGCATGTCGTGGGCGCGTCGATGGGCGGGATGATCGCGCAGCTGATCGCCGCGCGCTGGCCCGACCGGGTGCATACGCTCACCTCGATCATGTCGACCACCGGCAACCCGACCTGCTCGCGCCCGACGATGCGCGCCACCGCGCTGCTGCTGCGCCATCCCAAAAGCGACGACATCGAGGCGATCGTCGCGCATGGCACGATGGCGGGGCGCGCGGTCGGCGGTCGCTTCCCGATCGAGGATGCGATCATGGCCGAGCGCATTCGTGCCGAGACGCTGCGCAACCGCTGCCCCACCGGCTTCCTTCGGCAGATGGCGGCGATCATCGCCGATGGCGATCGGACGGCGCGGCTGCGGCAGATCACGGCGCCGACGCTGGTGATCCACGGCAGCGACGATCCGCTGGTGCCCGTCGCCGGCGGGCGCGACACCGCGCGCGCGATCCCGGGCGCGCGGCTGCTGGAGATCGACGGAATGGGCCATACCCTGCCCCCCGAACTGGTGATGCCGATCGTCGAGGCGATCGACGGTCATATCCGCGCGCCGCATCCCGACCGCATGCCACGGGCGGCCTGAGGTCAGGCGGCGACGACCACCCGCCGCCGCCGCAATGCCGCGCCGACGATGCCGAAGCCGAGGATCGTCATCGCCCAGGTCGCCGGCTCCGGCACTCCGCCGCTGACGGTCAGGGCGGTCGGCGCGAACGACAGCCGCGTGGAATCGCTCACGCCCCCCGATCGATCGCCCGCTCGATAGACGGTAACGAAGCTGCCGGTGCCCGACAGCGCGAACGTTCCGGTCTGACGATAATCCGCGACGGCGAAGGCCGCACCATTCAGCGTGAAGCGCAGGTCGTCGGTGGCGATGCTGTAATAGCTGTTATAGTCGGCGCAGCAGCTGTCGAAGTCCTCGTAGCCCGCCGAGAGATCGAGACGGCGCGCGCCTGCGTCCTTCACGATCGTACCGGCATCGTCGATCCGCGCGCTTGGCCCGATACAGCCGATCACCGGATCACAATAGGGCGGAACATCCTTGTCGCCGGTGCGGATCGCATAGTCCATGCCGTTGATCGTGAGCACCGCGCGCACCGGCGGGCGCGTGCCGTCCTGGATCAACCCGCCACCCTGCGCCGACGACCCGCTCGCGCTGGCCGCATATAACGCCGAGGGCAGCGCATCGTCGACCTCGAAGCGCGCCGAGAAATCGCGGCCGAGCACGATGTCACCGAAGGCCGCCCCGCCCTCGCTGCTATCGCCGACGACGGTGCCGGTGACGACATAGGTGAAGATCGCGGCGCGCGCGGAGCCGCCGCCCAACACCGCCAGCATCGTCGCCACGCCGATCAGAAGCCTTCGCATGATCGCTCTCCCTGCCGCCGTCCGGCGTGTCACCGGATCGACCGCAGGTCGGCCTATCATGTTTCCTGTTGTTCTTCCGTCGCTTATTTTAACAATCGCGCAAGAGGATACCGATGCCGGCGTCTTGCACTATCATAGCGCCGCTTGACCGAAAGGACGTGCATGTTCGTCGATTTCCGCGACCAGCCGCCGCCCCCGCCATGGCAACCGCCCCCGCGCCGCCCGCGCCTGACCGCGCGTCAGGAAAGGACGCTGGCCGCGATCATCGGCGTCAACGTCCTGCTGCTGATCGTCGCCCCGATCGGCGGCGCGACGATCATCGGGGCGCTGGCGACGCTGTTCCGTTAGACGACGATCTCAGCGGGTGCCGGATGCCCCAGAAATGCCGTGGGGCTGGCGCTGGCGCCATATGCGCCGGCAAGGAAGATCGCGATCAGATCGCCCTCCACGACCGGCGGCAGCGCCACCTTGTCGCCGAGCCGGTCGAGCGGGGTGCAGAGGCAGCCGACCACCGACGCCTCGCCCGTCGCCGTCGCGCCCATCCGTGTCGCCGCCGCGATCGGATAGTTGCGGCGGACGACCGTGCCGAAATTGCCGCTGGCGGCGAGTTGATGGTGGAGCCCGCCATCGACGACCACGAACGTCTCGCCACGGCTGGTCTTCACATCGACGACCCGCGTCAGATAGACGCCCGCTTCGGCGACCAGCCAGCGTCCGAGTTCGATCGCGAACCGGCTGCCGGTGAGCACATCGGCGCGAGCCGCCAGCGCCTGGCCCAGCGCGGCGCCGACCGCCGCGACGTCCAGCGCCACGTCACCCGCGAAATAGGGCACGCCGAACCCGCCGCCGAGGTTGACCAGCGGCGGCGGCGCGCCGGCCTCCTCCGCCAGCCGCGCCGCGAGCGCCAGCGTCGCCGCTTGCGTCTCGATGAGCGCGCCCGCGTCAAGTGCCTGCGATCCGGCGAAGATATGGAAGCCGCGCCAGTCCGCGCCGCCCGCGATCACCGCCCGCACCACCGCCGCTGCCGCCTCGGCATCCACCCCGAACGGCGAGGCGCGGCCGCCCATCTTCATCCCCGATCCGCGCAGTTCGAGGTCGGGGTTCACGCGCACCGCGAGGCGAGGGACAATGCCCAGCCGCTCGCCCGCCGCCAGCGCGCGGCGCGCCTCTCCGGCTGATTCCAGGTTGATCGTCGCACCCGTCTCGATCGCCGCCGCCAGTTCGGCGTCGCGTTTGCCGGGCCCGGCGAAGCTGATCGCCGCGCCCGGCTTCACCGCCCCCGCGCGCGCCAGTTCCCCGGCCGAGGCGACGTCGAGCCCGTCGACCAGCGGCCCGACCCGCTCCAGCAGCGCGGGCAGGGGATTGGCCTTGATCGCATAATGCAGGTCGATCGCGGCGGGCATCACGGCGCGAAACCGTTCGACCTGCGCGGCGATCAGCGCGGTATCGTAGACGAACAGCGGCGATCCGTGCGCTGCGACCAGCGCCCCCGCCGCCTGACCGCCGATCGTGAGCGGCCCCGTTTGCGCGGCGAAGGCGGGCGGGATCGGACCCATCGGCTTCATGCGCGCTGCTCCCTCGCAATGGCCGCGCGGTCGAGCTTGCCGTTGGCGTTGCGCGGCAGATCGGCGCGCCACTCGATCCGCGAGGGTTGCATATAGGCGGGCAGGTCGCGCTTCAGCCGGGCAACCAACGCCGCCTCCGTCGCGCCGTCGCCGCGCGCGACCAGCACGATCGCCTGCCCCAGCCGGGCGTCGGCGACGCCCACCGCCACCGCCTCTGCCGTCTCGGGTCCGGCGGTGGCGGCGTCCTCGATTTCCTGCGGGCTGATGCGGTGCCCGGCGCTCTTGATCATCTCGTCGTCGCGCCCGACGAAGCGGAGCAGCCCGTCCGCATCGGCGACGACCGTGTCCCCCGACCACACCGCGACGCCGCCGTAGCGCGAATGCGCGGGCGCCGGGCGGAAACGCACGGCGGTGCGCTCCTCGTCCCGCCAATATCCTTGTGCCACCAGCGGGCCGGCGTGGACCAACTCGCCCGCCTCTCCCGCCGCCGCCGCGCCGCCGTCCCGGCGCACCACCAGCACTTCGGCGAAGGGCACCGCGCGCCCGATCGATTCAGGATGCGCGTCGATCAGCGCCGGGTCGAGATAGGTCGACCGGAACGCCTCGGTCAGGCCGTACATCGCGAACACGCGGGCCTGCGGGAAGCGCGCCCGCAGCGCGCGCACCATCGCCGGGGTCAGCGCGCCGCCGGAATTGGTCAGACGCCGCAAACGCGCCGCCGTGTCCTCCGGCCAGTCGCTCTCCAGCAACTGCGTCCAGAGCGGCGGCACGCCCGCCAGCGTCGTCGCCCCGAACCGCGTGACCGCCTTCACGACATCGCGTGGGGTCAGGTAATCGAGCGGGGCGACGCACGCTCCGGCCGCCCAGGTCGAGAACAGCTGGTTCTGGCCATAGTCGAAGCCCAGCGGCAGAACCGCCAGTATCCGGTCGTCCGGCGCGATCGCCAGATAGTGCGCGACTCCGATCGCCCCCAGCCACAGGTTCGCGTGACTCAGCATCACACCCTTCGGCCGTCCGGTCGATCCGGACGTGTAGAGGATCGCCGCCAACGCGTCCGGGTTCGCCGTCGAGCGCGGCAACGGGTCGCCCGCCCCCGCCGCGGTTTCGACACGGCAGCCGGCGGGCACGTCACCCGGCTCCAGCGTCGTCGCCCGCGCCTCCTGCGTCAGCAGCAGCGACGCGCCACTGTCGGACAGGATATGCGCGACCTGTGCGCGGCGCAGCACGGGGTTGATCGGGACGTGCACCAGACCGGCGCGCGCCGCCGCCAACGGCATCCAGCATGCCAGGCGAATCTTGGGCAACCATGTCGCGACCCGCGATCCGGCAGCGAAGCCGAAGCCGGCCAGCCACCCCGCCAGCCGCGCGACCGCGTCCTCGGTACCGGCATAATCGACCGCACCGTCACGATCGACCAGCGCGGGCGCGTCCGCCTGCCCGCGCAGGACGTGGTCGATCGGGCGGGGCGTAGCATCGAGGGACACCATGCCGTCCCTCTTAGGGTCAGGCGTTGCGGAATCCACCCCTTGCGCCTAACGCCACTCGCTCAGCCGCTTCGCAGGTGCGGCATGATGGGTGGAGGACGCGTGATTCCCGAAGGCACGAGCGAGATCGAGGCCACCGTGCGTGCGGTGCTGGTCGATGTGCTGGCGCTGTCGCCGGAGCGCGCCGCGACCTTTACCGCCGACACCGCCCTGTTCGGCGCGCTGCCCGAGCTGGATTCGATGGCGGTCGCGGGCGTGCTGACCGAGCTGGAGGACCGGCTGGGAATCATGATCGACGATGACGAGGTCGATGGCGAGATGCTGGAAACGTTCGGCGCGCTGGTCACCTTCGCGGCCGGCAAGGCACTGGTGTAGGCCGCGCCGCCATCACCGCGCGCTCATCATAGCGGCGCGGCCCCTGACCGACCCGCGCGCAGCGACCGCCCCTAATTGACCTTTGCGGGTGGTACCACGGGCAGCGGAAGCGGCGCGATCGGCACGCCTTCCTCAAGCAATTGCTTCGCTTCGGCGAGGCTGGCCTGGCCGTGGATCGCCACATCGGGCTTGTCGCCGACGTGCATCGCGCGCGCCTCGCTAGCGAAATCGCCGCCGACCCAGCGCGACCCCGCCAGCGCTTCGGCCTGTGCGCGCGCGAGTTCCGCGAGCAGCGCGCGGGCCCGGTCCGGAGCGGGCGCGCGATTGGCCTTCGGCGAGACGTTCGGCGCCATCACCGCTTTCTCGACAGCCGCGCCGCCGCACATCGGGCAGGCGAGCAATTGCCGTTCGCGCTGATCGTCGAACGCCGCCGACGAGGCGAACCACGCCTCGAACACATGACCGTCCGTCGCGCAGCGCAGATCGAAGACGATCATGCCACCGTCATCGCCCGAGCAGCGCGTCGAGCTTGCCCGCCCGTTCCAGCGCGGCCAGGTCGTCCGATCCGCCGATGTGCGCGCCGTCGATGAAGATCTGCGGCACGGTGGTTCGTCCCCCGGCGCGCTCGATCATCTCGCCGCGCTTGCCGCTGTTCATGCCGATATCCGTTTCCTCCGGCGTGACGTCCTTCGACGCCAGCAGGTTCATCGCGCGCGCGCAATAAGGACAGAATGCCTTGGTGTAGATTTCGACCCGTGCCATCCCGCCTAGGTGCGGTCGGGGATGGCCGGTGTCAATGCGCCTCGCCCTCGATCACACGCGCCCAGGCCAGGATCGTGACCGATGCCGCCCCGGCGGCGAGCAGCACGCGCACGCAGGCATCCGCCGTCGCGCCGCTGGTGTGGACGTCATCGACCAGCACCAGCGCGCGGTCGCGCAGCCGGTCGCTGGCGCCCGGCGGGACGCGGAACGCGCCCGACACCGCCGCGCGCCGCTCACGCGGGTTGCGGTTCCGCAGCGGCGGCGTGGCGCGGTGACGCTCCAGCGCGCGGGTTTCGACGGGCAAGCCCGACAGCCGCGAAAGGCCGCCCGCGATCAATGCCGCCTGATTGTACCCGCGCCACCACAAGCGGCGGCGGTGCAGCGGCACCGGGACCAGTAGCGACGCCCCCTCGGGCAGGTGCCGGCGCATCAACGACGCGGCGACATCGGCATATGCCGTGCGCCCGGCATATTTCAGCCGCAGCGCCACCGTTCGTGCGACCGGACCGTAAGCGACCGCGGCGCGCACCCCGGCGTGACGCGGCGGATCGGCCAGGCAGGCCGCGCAGCAGCTGCCCGGATCGCGGTGATCGTCGAAAGGGACGTTACAGGCCGCACACCATGGTGGCCCCAGGAAGCGCAGGCTGACCCAGCACCGCGCGCAAAACCGCCCCTGCGCCGCCACCGTCTCTCCGCAGCCCGGGCAGCGGGGCGGCAGGACGAGATCGATCAGGCGGGACAGCACGCCCGACCTTGTGGCGCGGCGCGCGAACGGGCACAAGCGGCGTACGCCCATGCAGCCGCCCGACATCTTCGATCGCCCCGCGCGTCGCCTCCGCCGTGATCGCGCGGTTGCCCGCTATGCCGAACACGACTTTCTGCGCGCCGCGATGCTGGACGGGATCGCCGACCGGCTGGACGCGGTGAAGCGCGACTTCACCGACGTGCTCGACATCGGCTGTTTCGGGGGCGCCTTCGCCCCGCCGCCGGGTGCGCGCGTCGCGCGGCTGGATGCCGGTTTCGGCTTTGCGAAGGCGGCGGGCGGCGTACAGGGGGAGGAGGATCACCTGCCCTTCGCCGATGCGTCCTTCGATCTGGTGGTCGCGGCGGGAACGCTCGACAGCGTCAACGACCTGCCCGGCGCGCTGACGCTGATCCGGCGCACGCTGCGTCCCGACGGGCTGTTCCTGGGCGCCTTCGTCGGGGCCGGCAGCCTGTCGACGCTGCGCGCGGTGCTGCGCTCGGCGGAGGGCGAGCGACCGGTCGCGCGGCTGCACCCGCAGATCGACGTCCGATCGGCGGGCGATCTGTTGATGCGCGCCGGCTTCGCGCTGCCGGTCGCCGATATCGAGACGCTGACGGTGCGCTATTCCGGCTTTGGGCGGCTGCTGGAGGATCTGCGCGGCATGGCGGCGGGCAATGTTCTGACCTCGCGCCACGCGCTGCGCCGCGACGTGCTGGCGCGCGCCGCCGCCGCCTTTGGGGAACGCGCCGCGCCCGACGGGCGGACGGCGGAGCGGTTCGACCTCATCTTCCTGACCGGCTGGTCGCCCTCCCCCGATCAGCCAAAGCCGGCGCGGCGTGGCAGCGGCACGTCGTCGCTGGCCGAGGCGCTGCGGGTCCCGCCCCGCACCTGAACGACCGGGTCAGATCAGCTCGCCGTCGTCGTCAGCCAGCAGCCGGCCCATCGCGTCGAACAACTCGTCCATCGCCACGGGCTTGAAGATCACCTCGTCCGCGCCCCCCTCCAGGCAACGCTGACGCAGGTCGACGGCGGTGTCGGCGGTGACGACGATGATCGGCATCCTCGCCTTGGCATCGGTGCGGGCACGGATGTGCCCGATCGCGGTCATGCCGTCCATGCCGGGCATCCGCAGATCGACCAGCGCGATGTCGAAATCGTGCGCGTCGATCAGGTCGAGGCCGATCTCCGCGCTTTCCGCCTCCACCATGTCGGCGCCCGCGACGTCCAGCATGTCGCGCACGACGCGACGGTTCATCCTGTCATCCTCGATGAACAGCACCGTCATCGCTGCCATGTCCGGCCCCTCTTCCCGCGGCGTGGCGGCGACATGCCGCCCCACCGCCAATCTACAACGCCTAAGCTGCGTCCTGGATGGTCGCGTTCGGCAAGGCGCCTATTGCGTCCACCAACCCCCGTTTGGAAACAGGCTTTTCTATAACCTTTGTGACTCCGCGAGCATACAGGTCGCGCCGGACGGGGTCGTCGAGCGCTGGCGTGAGCATCGCGACCGGCGCGCCGTGTGCTGCGGCGACCACGTCGACGATCGACGGCGAGGCGATGTCGAGCGTCGCGGCGTCGATCAGGATCCGTTCCGGACGCGCCCGCTGCACGTCAGCGACCACCGTCTCGGCATCGCTGAACATCAGCGTCGGCCGGTCTGCGAACAACGCGCGGTACATGGCGCGCGCGATCGGGTTGCGCTCGACGATCAGCAGCCCGCCGGTCGTCGTCTCGAAGCGCGACGGCGCTGCCGCGACGCACGGCAGGTCGAGCGTGAAGCGCGATCCGACGCCGATCGTGCTGTCGACCGTCACGTCGCCGCCCATCGCCTGCGCCAGACTGCGGCAGATCGACAGGCCCAAGCCGGTCCCGCCGAAGCGACGCGTGGTGCCCGAATCCGCCTGGCGGAAGGATTCGAAGATGATCCGCTGCGCGTCGGCGTCGATCCCCACCCCGCTGTCACCGACGTCGATCCGCAACCGTCCGTCCTGCCGAGACAGACCGAGCGTCACCGAACCGCTGTCCGTAAACTTCACCGCGTTCGACAGCAGGTTGAAGACGATCTGCCGCAAGCGTGCCGCATCGCCGATGATCCAGCGCGGCGTGTCACCCAGATCCATCTCGAAGCGCAGCCCCTTGGCCTGCGCCGGATCGCGCCACAACCGCGCCGCCTCCCCGACCGTCTCATGCAGGTCGAGCGGTGCGGTCTCGATCGTCATCCGCCCGGTTTCGATCTTCGCCATGTCCAGGATGTCGTCGACCAGCGCGCGCATCGTCAGCCCCGCGCCATGCACCACGCCAAGCCGATCGCGCGTCACCCGATCCAGCCCGCCGTCCGCCAGCATCACCTGCGTCATGCCCAGAATGCCGTTCAGCGGGGTGCGGATTTCGTGGCTGGTCGTCGCCAGGAACTCGGTCTTGGCCCGCGACAGCTTCTCCAGCTGCGCATTGCTCGCCGCCAGTTCGCGATTGGCGGCCCGTTCGCGGTTGCGGCTGCGCCCGATCAGCGCCAGCCCCACCGCCAGCAGCGTGATGACCGCCAGCGTAGTGCCGACCACGCCGTAGAAGATCAGCCGCTGCGTCTCCGCGGTGGCCCGCTCGAACGCGACGCGGCGTTGCAGGGCGGTGGCCTTCAGCCGGGCGATGCGCAGTTCCTGGCTGGCATAGTCGAAACGGGCGGTAGCCAGCGCGGCGCTGGTCGAGCGCGCCAGTTCGGTCGCCTGTTCGTCCAGCCGCCGTAGCGCCAGCAGATGCGGCACCGCCTGTTCCGGCGCGCCGGTCGCCAGATAGGTACGATAGGCGATGTCATGCGCGTCGCGATCGGCCGACATCGTGGCCGAGGGATCGACACCCGCGAACCGCTCTCGCACCAGCCGCAGCGCCGCGTCGCGATCACCCCGCAGCAACGCCAGCTGCGCCGCCAGCACCAGCAACTGCGGGCGGATCGCAATCGAATCCGGACGCTCGGCCAACGTCAGCGCGCGGGCGATGTTCGGCCCTGCCCCCGCCGCATCGCCGGCGCGCAACTGCGCCATCGTCAGGTTGCCGAGCGTCTGCGCCTCGACGGGCGCGCTGCGCAGCGCCCGGGCGGCGGACAGGGCCGCGCGGAACTGCGCCTCGGCCGCCTGATACTTGCCCAGCGCCAGCAGCGCATTGCCGCGTCCGTTGTCGACCGACACCGCCAGCCCGGCGTCATTCGGATACACCTCACCCGCCTGATCGAAATAGCGCAGCGCGGTCTCGTAATCATGCCCGCTGACGTACAGCAACGCGATCAGCGTCAACGCGCGGGCGCGGCTGCGCGGATCGTTCAGCGACAGGAACATGTCGTGCGCGCGTTGCAGGGTGGTGAGCGCGTCGGTGATGCGTCCCGCGTCGGTCAGCCCGCTGCCGCGCGACAGCAGGATGTCGGCAATCAGATGCGGCGGCGCGCCGCTACGCCGCGCCAGCAGTTCGGCCCGCTCCAGCGCGACGAGGCCGTCACGCGGCGCGCCGATCCGGATCAACCCCTCACCCTCCAGCCATGACAAGGCCGCCGCCTGCACGCCGGCCGCCGCCGGCCCGGCCAGCCGCGCGCGCGCCGCCCGCGCCAGGGCGACCGCCTGCTCCGGGTCGCTGGCCATCCCGCGCTCGATCGTCGCCACCTCGGCCGAGATCGAGGTGATGGATGACGGCGCGGCGGAGGCTGGTGCCGCGACGAGCCACAGGGCGAGGACGGCGCCGAGCGCGATCCGCGCCGCGCGGATCATGCGCGTTTCCAGGCCGCGGCGAGCCGGGTGAAGGACGCGCGCGTGTCCTGGGTCGCCGCGCGATGACGGTCCTCGGACAGAAACGCCGCCAGCGCCTCCAGCCCGATCGGGCGGCTGATCAGATAGCCCTGCACCATGTCGCACCCCATCACCGACAGCAACGCGAGCGCGGCATGGGTTTCTACGCCCTCCGCCACTACCTCCATGTCCAGCGCGTGGGCCAGATCGATGGTGGAGCGGACGATCAGCGGATCACGGTTGGAACTGGTGAGCTGGGTGATGAACAGCTTGTCGATCTTCAGCTCGCGCGCCGGCAATTGCTTCAGGTAGGCGAGGCTCGACAGGCCGGCGCCGTAATCGTCGATCGACACATGCACGCCGATCCGGTCGAACTGCTGCAAATGCGCGATCGCGCTTTCCGGATCGCGGATCACCGATGTTTCCGTCACCTCGAACCCGATCCGCGCATCCGGCGCGGCGACGATGCACGCACAGACGCGCTCCGCAAAGGCCGGATCGGCGAGCAGGTGCCCGGAGATATTGATGAAGATGCGCAGGTCATGCCCCAGCGCGCGCAGTCGCCGCTGATCCGCGATGGCGCGGGTGACGGTCCAGAGCGTCAGCCGCTCCATCCGCTGCGCCCGCTCGATCGCCGGCAGGAAGTCCCCGGGAGCCACCAGCCCGCGTTCGGGATGCTGCCAGCGGACCAGCGCCTCGACGCAGTCGATCGCCTGACGCCGGACGTGCACCTTCGGCTGATAGTGCAGCACCATCTCGTCACGGTCGAGCGCGCCGTCCACCTCATCCGCCAGCATCGCATCCGCCAGCCCGACAACGCCGGGTTCGACGCCGAACGATACGCGCCCGGTCCGTGCCTCGCAAAGCGCGGCCTCCGCTTCCTCGATCAGCTGCGTCGGATCGTTCTGCGACGGGGCCACCGCCCCGCCCAGCACCAGATCGAGCTCATGCTCATCGCCGTCGATCTCGATTCGCGCGCCGCAACTCTGCCGGCTGGCCGCCAGACCACAAGCGAGCGCATCGGGCAGGTCGCTGACGAACTCGACCTCCAGTACGTCGCGCCCGAGCGATTCGACACGCGCGCGCGGGATGGCGGTGGCGAGCCGCTCGCCCAGCGCCGTCATCAGCCGCCGCACGTTCTGCATGCCGACATGCCTGCGCAAGGCGTTGTAATTGTGCACCTGCACCAGCACGCAGACCCGCACCCGCTCCGCACCATCCAGCGGACGTGGCGTCGCGCCGCGGGACAGGCGCGGCGAAGCGGCAAGGCGTGGCGAGTTTTCCATGTTCCTTTCGGTTTACGGGTCACTCTTGAAGAATGACTTAAGTCCTCGGCATCGTAAGTGAATAAATGGTTAACGACGTTGAGATTTGCTTAACGAGCCATTAAGAACAAGTCACCCTTCGGGGGTGTGAGAAAAAAATGGAGAAAGCCATGCTCGCGTTCGTCGTCGCACTGGTCACCGGGATCGTCGTCAAGCCCTGGTAATGCCAGCAGGCGGCTCCGTGCGGGGAAAAGCACCGTACGGAGCCGCTCCTTAGCCGACCTCGCTCCTGCCGCCTGATGACGCGATGGCGTCTCCGCGGGACGCGTCTCCCAGCATTTTTATCGCATGGCCGGGTGGAACAGTGCGCCGTCGCGCGCCGCGGCCGGATCATCCGCGCGGCTTTCTCCGGAGATTGTCCCCCTTCGCGTGATTCGCGCGCCCGAGGGGATACGCCATGCCGTATCGGAAGGCGCTTGCTGGCGGCGGATGGTTGGAAGCACACACGCCCGCCGACACCGGGCCCGGCCAGCGACGACGCCGCCCGGAGCGGCGGCGTGTCGCTTCGTCAGAAATCGCGCGAGTAGCGTAGCTGGACGTTCGATCCGCCGAACGAGCCGGCTTGCGACAGGATGCTGATCGACTTGGTCAGCGCGATCGTCAGCTGGGTGGCGGTGAAGCCGCGAGCGTCGGTGACGATCTCGATATAGATATCGTTCGTCAGATATTTGCCCGCCGCCAGCGCCGAGCCGCGACCACTCGCCTCGTCCGCGCCCAGGATCCGCAGCCGGTCGAAGCCGGTCGCCGAGCGCAGCTTGCCGAGCGGGTTCAACCCGCCGCCCGATCCGCGCAGCGAATTGAGCGCGGACGCCAGTTGCAGCGCCTCGATCGCCGACAGATTTTCCGGATTGGTGCCGAACAACAGGCGGCTGAGCACCTCGTCCTGCGGCAGCGACGGCGTGGAAGTGAAGGCGATCTGCGGCCGCTGCCCGGTGCCGGTGATGTTGATGTTGAAGGTCACCCCGTCGTTGGTGGTGGTGGCCAGAATGTTGATGTCCGGATCGGTCAGCGCCGCGCCGCCGCGGAAGCGCACGCGTCCGCGCTGCACGTCGAAGCGCTTGCCGGCGAACGAATAGGTGCCGCGCACCAGATCCAGCCCGCCCGCGATCGTCGGCGCGGCGCTGGTCCCGCCGACACGCAGGTCCATCGACCATTCGCTCTCCAGCCCCATGCCCGACACGTACAACTGGTTGTCGGCATGAACGCGCAGGTCCAGCTTGAACAGGCCGACCGGCGGCGGCGCCGGACGATCGGTCGGCCGCGCGACGCGAATGTCGCTCTTGCGGCGGACGCCGGTCAGTTCGGGCACTTCGGCGGAACCCTGGCGGATAATCTCGTAGCGCGCGTTGGGCACGCTGATGTCGCCCGAGATCAGCCCGCCGCCGGCATCGTTCTGGATGCGGATATCGCCGGTGGCGGTAGCGCCCAGCGCGTCGGACCGCGCCAATTGCGCATTGCGCATCGCCACGCGCACATCGAGCGGGAAGCCCTGCGCCGCCGCGAGGCTGACATTGCCCTGCGCCTGCACCGTGCCTTGACCGGCGCGCGCCTGAAGCTGCGACAATTCCAGCCGATCGTTGTTGAAGCGCGCCGCGACCCGCATGTTGGTCAGGCGCGTGCCATAGGTCTCGTTCGTGTAGGTCAGATTGTCCGCGCGGATCAGCCCGTTGATGCGCGGGTAGCCGACGGTCCCGCCGAAATCGGCGGCGATCGCGACCGGCCCGGACAATTGCTGTTCGGCCAGCCCCGCCAGGCTGAACAGCACGCCCGACGGTCCATTGTAGCGGATTCCGCCGGACAGCGGCCCCTGCATCAGCCGCGTCGTCCAGCTTCCGCTGCCGCTCGGCGTCAGCGTCGCGACCATGCGCCCGACCGGCGTACTGCCGCGCTTGATGAGCGCACGCCCCTCGCCCGCCGCGCTCGACAGCCGGCCCTGGAACACGACATCGACCGGCTCCGACACGCTGGTCAGGCTGGACCGGGTGAAGTTGGCGATGTTGAGCCGTGCGTCGGCACGCGGGAACGCCTGTCCGGCCTCCTGCACGTAATCGAGGCTGCCGGTCGCCTGACCGCCGACGCCCAGATTGGGCACCAGCGCGTTGAGCAGCGACAAATCGAGCTGGTCGAGCCGCATCTGCGCCTGTGTCGCGCCGCCGCCGAACGTGCCCGCCAGCCGCATCGATCCCTTGTCGAAGATCAGGCGCGCCGGCTCGAGCCGGTATCCGCCACGCTCGGCAACGATCCGCGCCGGTGCGGCGGTGCGGAAGTTCACCTCGTTCGCGGCGCCCTGCAGCGCGACCAGATACAGGCCGGGCGACAGCTTCGAGTTGATCGCAACCCGGAACGGCACGCTGTTCGATCCGGTGAACAGCGCCTGCGCCGTACCTGATCCGCCCTTGTAGTTGACCTTGACGCGGCCGCTTTCCAGCACGGTCGCGCCGTAGCGAAGGTCCGCGACCTGCGCGTCGGCGATCACCTGCGGCTGGTCATATAGAACGACGTCGGCGTTGATGAGCGCGCGTCCGATCGTGAAATCGACCGCACCCGGGATCGTCGCGGACACCGCGCGCGCGTTGACCGTGGCGCGCTGATACTTGCCGAGCGCCGCCAGCTGCGCCTGCCCGTTCAGCCCCTGTCCGTTGAAGCGCACCTGTCCCGCGAACGGGCCGGCGGCGGTCTGCACCACCCGGCCGGCGAACTGCACGCCTGCGAACAGCACGCGGCGGATGTCGACCGCCAGTTGCCGTCCCGGCGTGACCAGCACGTCGGCGGTGAACGGGCCGTAATTGGTCCCGCCGGTCGCATTGACCTGATAGGCGCCACCGCGCCCGACGACGCGTGCGTCGAGGTCGGCCAGCCCGATCCCGACACCCGGCCGTGGCGCGCGCAGCCGCACGACCGGCGCGGCGGCCGTGCCGCTCACCCGCGCGAACAACGGGCCATATTGGGTCGAGTTGGCATCGGCATCGACCAGCACCGCGCCGGTCGCCGGATCGAACCGGCCCTGCCCGCGCGTGATGCGGAACTGCGGCGCGTTCATCCGAAGCTCGCGGAACGTCACGATCCCCTCCGGCGAATAGCCGAAGCGCGTGCTCAGCACCGCATTGCCGCCCAGGAAGTTGCGGACACCCGCGTTGAACAATTGCTTCGTCTGCACCGCGACGCGGCCGGTGATCCCGAACCCGCCACGCGCGCCGGGCACCAGATCGGCCTGCGTCCGGATGTTGAGGATGCCGACGCTGTCGACGCGGAAATTGTTCACACGTCCCTGTAGCGCGCCGGTGTAGCGCCCGGTCTCCATATTGGCGGCGACGATCGCGGTGGCGTCGATCGTGTCGGAGCGGATGCGCAGGTTGTCCGACAGGATGTTCGGCATCTGGATCGCGATGTCGCCGTCCACGCGCGCATTCGTGGTCAGGCCGCCCAGCGCCGGGTTGAGCCCGGTGATCCGCTTCGCGCGCGCATGGACCGGCACGAGGATGCGGTCGCTGTTCACGCGCGCCAGCCCCTCGGCATACAGGTTCTCGACGGTGGTTTCGCCGAAGCCGAGTCCGGCGGCGCGCACCTTGTAATCGACGGTCGGAGTCGCGAAGGCGCCGTTCAGCACCACGCGCGCCAGCACGTCGCGCCCGCGCAGATTGGGGGCGATCGCGCCGGGCGTCAGCAACCTGGCATCGACCGCGAAATTGCCGAAGCGGCTGTTCTTGAGGTCGATCATGCCGCCCGCGTCCACCGCCAGCGCGTCGGAATCGAGCTTGATGCGCGTGTCGGCGCTGCGTTCGCCAAGCGTCACGTCGGCGGCGACCTGCAAGGCCGGCGCGGTCAGGCGCTCGACCGGCCCCTCGAGGTACAGGCCCGGCCGGGTTGGGCCGCGCACCTCGAAATGCCCGTTGCGCGCGGTGAGCGACAGGTTCGCCAACTGCCCCCCGCCCAGCGTCGCGATCGCACGCCCCTGCCACGCCTTCCAGCTTCCGCGCCCGTCGATGCTGGCGGTCAGCGGCGCCTTCAGCCCCGCCAGCTGCGCGATCACGCCCCCGGCTGGGGCGTTGAGCTTCACGTTGAGGTCGAGCTTGTCGTCGTCGGGCACCGCGTCGAGCCGGACGCGCGCGATATCGCCGCCCGCAACGCCGGGCGCGCGCAGCGCGACCGCATCGACCTGCAATTGTGCGCGGCGATCGGCGATATGCGCCTGGCCATCGAAGCGCGCGATATGCCGCGCGCCCGACACCCCCGGCTCCATCACGAACCGCGCGACCTGCAACCGGCCGATATCGATATCGAGGTCGGGGAGCAGCGGCGCATTGGGATCGGTCGGCTCGGTGGACGGTTTGAGTTCGGGATTACGGCGCAGCGTGATGAGCTGACTCGCTACCGAGCGCACGTCGACATGGTTGTTGACGAACGCGAACGGCCGCCAGTCGATGTCGAGGCGCGGCGAGGTGAGGAAAACGCCCTTGGGATCGCTGATCCGCACGTCGCTCAGCCGCATCCGGCCGTAAAGCGAGCCGTCGATCCTCCCGACCTTGATGTTCAGCCCCGAAGCGGTCGTGTAGCCGCCGATCTGGTCCGACACGAAGCGGCGGCCGGGATCGGTGTTGATCCCCAGCACGATCGCCACGATCAGCATCACGAGCACCAGGATCGCGATCCCGATTCCTTTCAGCACGCGCTGCCACAACGGGCGGCGTACCGTCACCGCTTCGCCCTCGGCCGGCACCAGCGTTTCGTCAGCCATCAGAACGCCTGCCCGATCGAGATATACAGCGCGACCTTCGGATCACCCGGTCGCGGATTGAGCGGCGTCGCGACATCGACGCGCATCGGCCCGAAATTGGTGTAGAATCGCCCGCCGATACCCGCGCCGAACTTCAGGTCGCTGGCCGTCGGCAGGCTGCTCTCATAGGAATTGCCGGCGTCGATGAACGGCACGATACCGAAATTGCCAAAGCGATAGCGCGCCTCGATCGAGAATTCGTTGAGGCTGCGACCGCCGATCGGCCGCAAATCCTTGATCTCGTCACGATCCTTGTCGCCGGGCACCAGCGAGGACACCGGCTCCAACGGGCCAAGCCGCTGGAAGCCATAGCCGCGCACCGATCCGCCGCCGCCGCCGTAATAGCGCCGCGACGGCGCGAGATCGTCGCGCGCGATACCGAAGATGCCGCCCGCGCGCACGCGGCCGGCGATGACCAGGCTGTCCGACACCGGGTAATAGGCCGTCGCCTCCACCAGCGTCCGCGCATAGGGACGCACCGCGCCCTGCACCGACGTTTCCGGGCTTAGATTGAGCTTCAGACGATAGCCGCGCGTGGGGTTGAGCAGATTGTCCGACGTATCGAACATCGCCTGCCCCGGCAGCGCGAGCACGCCGTACGTGCGCCGCGTGCGGTCGTTCTCGGCGAAATCGAACACGCTTTCGTTCGTGCCCACCAGCTCAAAGCCATAGGCATAGGTGAAACGCTTCTGCCAGATCGGCGTCGAGTCATAGGAGATGCGCCCCGACAGCGTGCCGGTGAACGCCTCGAACGCGTCGTAGTTGGCGCGCAGCGCGCTGGCCACGAAGGTCACGGTACGGTCGCGCCGCCCCGCGTTCTGGCGGCGGAAGGTCGCCGACACGCCCTGCTGCTGCGTGCCCGCGATCGCGCCGAGGATCAGCGCGCCCTCCGGCGGGAAGCGATTGCGGTTGGTGAAGGTGCCCTCGGCGGTGACGCCCTGCCCGGTCTGGAAACCGACACCGCCCGCCAGGCTCTTGGCCGGCCCGCGCGTCTGGCTCACCATGATATCGACCTGTTCGGTGCCGTCCGGCAGGATCGTGCCGGTCGGCACCGGCTGCACGCCGACGCCGTTGAACAGGCCCGTCGCGACCAGCGCCTCGCGCAGGTCGTCGGTCTTGCGATTGTCGTAGAGCTGCCCCTGATCGAAGCGCGGGAAGACGTTCAGGTGCTTCAGGTCGAAGACCGGATCGCCTTCGGTCCTGAGCACGCCGAAGGAGGAGCGCGGCCCGGTATCGACCGGCAAGGTATAGTCGCCACGCCCGGTCTGTTCGTCGAGCAGGATGTCCCGGTCGCCGACCTTGACGAAGGGATAGCCCATCTGCGGCAGCTTCAGGCTGACGTTCGCCTCCGCCGCCTGCACCCGCGCGGCCTCGATCGGATCGCCGGTTTTCAGCGGCAGTTCGCGGCGGACCAGATCGGGCGGGGTCGTCGGCTGCGCATCGACGGTGATCGTGCCCAGCTTGTATTGCTGCCCCGGCGTCGCGCTGACGATCGCGCGCAACCCGCCCTTTTCGCCCGGCACGCTCTCGATCGTGGAGATGGCGGTACCGTCATAATAGCCGAGCGACTTCATCAACCGCACCGCCAGTTGCTCGTCCTCGCGTCCGCGCGCCGCGACCTGGGTGGCGTTGTCGGCCTTGCCCTTGCCCTCGCGCAGCGCCGACAGCGAATTGAATTCGTCGGTCAGCCCCAGCGGATCGAGTCCGCGTACCTCGCTGGCGTAGCGGATGTCGGGAATGTCGGCGTCCTGCGTGTCCTTCACGGTTTGCAGCGGTACGGTGTTGAAGGCCGAGAGCGGTTCCAGCGGCTGGTTCAGCACCGGATCCGGTGGCGGAGCGGACGGCAGCTCGCCCGGAGCGATCGGCTGCGCGGCGGCGGCCTGCGCCTGCGCCTGCGCCTCGGACGACTCGGTCGTAGTGGCAGCGGCGGTCGCCGGCATCGGCTCCAGCGGCGCATTGATGTCGCCGGACAGCGGGGGCAGCGCACTGTCGAACTCGGCATCCGGGACGATCGGCTGGTTCGCCTGCGGATCGCTGCCGGCCGGATCGCGCGGCGCGTCCGGCCCTTGCGCCGGGGCGGTGCCGGGCGTCTGCATCTGCGCAGCGGCGCTGCCGGCGATCAGTGCGATGCCGGCGGTGGCCAGCAGCAGACGGGAATGACGAAACGAACCGACCAAGAACACGCCCCTTTGCGCGAGGACATCGCCGGTCTTCCGTCCGAGCCCCCGACTTTCCGCAACGTCCCACTACTGTTTCGGTTGCGCCCACCGCCGAGGAAATGGGCGCGACGCGGCTGGGAAAGCCACCGATTTGAGTTAAGGACGAGCCCCATGAAGCAGCATCTTTCCGTCACCCGCGACGCCCATGTCGCGACCGTCGTCATCGATCGCGCGCCCAACAACCACGTCAACGCCGCGCTGATCCACGCCTTGGCCGACGTGCTGGACGCATGCGACGCCGATCCGCAGGTACGCGCGGTCGTGCTGGCCAGCGAGGGGCGCGTGTTCTGCGGCGGCGCCGACCTGACCGGCGACAATCCGCTGATCGACGAACACGGCGAATCCGAGACGCCGGCGCTGTATCGCGGCGCGGTGCGGCTGTTCGCCACCCACAAGCCGATCGTCGCCGCGATCCAGGGCGCGGCGGTCGGCGCGGGACTGGGTCTAGCGCTCATCGCCGATCTGCGCGTCGCCGCGCCCGAGGCGCGCTTCTGTGCCAATTTCGTCGCGCTGGGTTTCCATGCCGGCTTTGGGATAAGCTACACGCTGCCGCGGCTGATCGGGCCGCAGCATGCCGCACTGATGCTCCTGACCGCGCGGCGGGTAAAGGCGCAGGAGGCACTGCGCATCGGACTGGTCGATCAGATCGCGCCGCTGGCCGAGGTCCGCGCCGTGGCGCAGGGACTCGCCGCCGAGATCGCGGCCAACGCGCCGCTGGCGGTGGAATCGACGCGCGCCACGCTGCGCGCCGGTCTGGCCGACGCGGTACGCGAGCGGACCGAGCATGAGCGTGCGGAACAGGACCGACTGATGCAGAGCAACGACTTTCGCGAAGGGTTGCAGGCAGTTGCACAGCGACGCCCGGGAAAGTTCACCCGCAGCTGAGAAAAATAAATCATCGCCGGTGCGAAACATTTGCGACAAATAGCGCTTAGCCGGTGGGGCTTCCCCGGGGTTCGGACAGGGCAGAGAGTGACGACACGTTCCACGGTAATGCGGATGCGGCCGGCATCCGCGCTGGTGAGCCTTGCGCTGCTGCTCGCGGTATCCGCGTGCGGCGGCGGCGACGGCGCGCAGCCGAAGGGCAAGGGGGGCCCAGGCGGCCCCGGCGGCGGGCCGACGCAGGTCGGCTATGTCGTCGTGCAGCCGACCGCCGTGCCGACGATCGCCGAACTGCCCGGCCGCACGGTCGCATTTGAAAGCTCGCAGGTACGCCCGCAGATCACCGGCGTCATCCAGAAGCGCTTCTTCACCGAAGGGTCGCTGGTGAAGCGCGGGCAGCCGCTGTACCAGATCGACCCCTCGCTCTACCGCGCCGCCGCCAACCAGGCGCGCGCCAACGTCGCCAACGCGCAGGCGACCTTCACCGCCGCCAAGATCCGCGCCGACCGCTACAAGCCGCTGGCCGACATGGAGGCGATCAGCGCGCAGGATTATACCGACGCCGTCGCGCAGCAGCGGCAGGCGGCCGCGCAGATCGGCGTCAACTCGGCGCAGCTCGACACCGCGCGCGTCAACCTGCGCTTCACCACCGTTCCCGCGCCGATCACCGGGCGGATCGGACGCTCGCTGTTCACCGTCGGCGCGCTGGTCAGCGCGACGCAGGCCGACCCGCTCGCGACGATCCAGCAGCTCGACCCGATCTTTGTCGATATTCAGCAATCGAGCGCGAACCTGCTCGGCTTACGCCGCGCGCTCGCCTCGGGCGGTGCCGCGCCGGCGCGTGCGGTCGTCACCCTGAAGCTGGAGGACGGCAGCGATTACGGCATCAAGGGCAGCGTCGAATTCGCGGAGGTCGTCGTCGATCCCAGCACCGGCACCGTCACGCTGCGCGCGCGCTTCCCGAACCCGCAGGGGCTGCTGTTGCCCGGCATGTTCGTCCGCGCACAGTTCGCGCAGTCGATTCTGAAGAATGCGTTCCTCGTCCCCCAGACCGCGATCAGCCGCGATGCGAAGGGCAATGCGACCCTGTTCGTGGTCGGCGCGGACAACAAGGCGAAGCAACTGACCGTCACCGCCGATCGCACGCAGGGCGAATATTGGGTCGTGACCAGCGGCCTGAAGGGCGGCGAGAAGATCATCACGCAGGGTCTGGCCAACCTCCGCCCCGGCGCCACGATCAAGCCGGTTCCGGCCAACGCGCCGCAACCGGTACAGGCGCCCTCGCCCGAACAGATGAAGAAGATGGAAGCGTCCAAGGGCAAGGCGGGCTAACCCCCCATGTCCCGCATCTTCATCGATCGCCCCATCTTCGCATGGGTGCTCGCCATCATCGTGATGCTGGCGGGCGTCGGCGCGATCCTGTCGCTGCCGATCGCGCAATACCCCGACGTCGCACCGCCGCAGGTGTCGATCCGCGCCACCTTCCCGGGCGCGAATGCGCAGACGATCCAGAACAGCGTCACGCAGGTGCTTGAACAGCAACTGACCGGCATCGACGGCCTGCTCTATTTCCAGTCGAGTTCGTCCAGCCGCGGCTCGGTGTCGATCACCGCGACCTTCGACAAGGGCACCGACCCCGACATCGCGCAGGTGCAGGTCCAGAACCAGGTGCAGCAGGCGCTCAGCCGCCTGCCGCAACAGGTGCAGCAACAGGGGCTCGTAGTCCGCAAGTCGAACCCGGACTTTCTGCTGATCGTCGGCGTCTATGACACCACCGACAAGCTGACCAATCAGGACGTCTCCGACTATCTCGTCTCCAACCTTCAGGATCCGCTCGGGCGTATTCAGGGGGTCGGCGACACCAACGTCTTCGGCTCGCAATATGCGATGCGGATCTGGCTCGACCCGGCGAAGCTCAACAGCTTCCAGTTGATGCCCGGCGATGTCGTCACGGCGATCCAGAACCAGAATACCGAGGTCGCGGCGGGCGAGATCGGCGGGCAGCCCAGTCCGTCGACGCAGATGCTGAACGCGGTCGTCACCGCGCAGTCGCGGCTCCAGACGCCGGACCAGTTCGCCAAGATCATCCTGAAGACCCAGCAGGACGGCGGCACCGTCCGGCTCGCCGACATCGGGCGGATCGAGCTGGGCGCGGAAAGCTACAACGCGTTCAGCCGCGTCAACCGCCACCCCGGCGCAGGGATAGCGGTGCTGCTGGCGCCCGGTGCCGACGCGCTCAAGACCGCCGAGCTGGTGAAGGCGCAGGTCGAGCAGGCGTCGAAGGGCTTCCCGCCGGGCCTGACCTATGCCTTCGCCAATGACACGACCGACTTCATCAAGCTGTCGATCGAGGAAGTGGTCAAGACGCTGATCGAGGCGATCATCCTGGTCGTCATCGTCATGTTCGTCTTCCTGCAAAGCTGGCGCGCGACGCTGGTCCCCGCGATCGCGGTGCCGGTCGTGCTGCTGGGCACGTTCGCGGTCTTCCATGTCGCCGGCTTTTCGATCAACACGCTGACGCTGTTCGGGCTGGTGCTGGCGATCGGCCTGCTGGTCGACGACGCGATCGTCGTGGTGGAGAATGTCGAGCGGTTGCTGGACGAAAATCCCGGCATGACCCCGCGCGAGGCGACGATCGAGTCGATGAAGGAGATCACGGTCGCCCTCGTCGCGATCGCGCTGGTCCTGTCGGCGGTGTTCATGCCGATGGCGTTCTTCGGCGGATCGACCGGCGTCATCTATCGCCAGTTCTCGCTGACGATCGTCTCGGCGATGGTGCTGTCGGTGCTGGTCGCGGTCATCCTGTCACCGGCGCTGACCGCGACGCTGCTGAAGCAGACGCATGACGAGCATGGCGATCCGATCGAGGAGAGCTGGATCGGCCGCAAGCTGCCGCGCGTCGCCCACGCGCTGGAGCGCGCGCGCGACGGCTTCAACGAGACGTTCGATCGCGGCGTCGCTCGCTATGTGGCGGGCGTGCGACGGGTCATCGACCGCAAGGCGCTGTTCCTGCTCATCTATCTGCTGACGGTCGCGTTGCTGGCGGTGCTGTTCCTGCGGATGCCGACCGGCTTCCTGCCGACCGAGGATCAGGGCAGCGCGATCGTCCAGTTCCAGCTGCCCGCCGGCGCGACCCGCTCGCGCACCGAAGAGGTGCAGCACAAGGTCGAGGATTATCTCGCCGGCAGCGAGGGCAAGAACGTCCGCACGATGTTCACCGTCAGCGGTGGCGGCGGCGGCGGCGCGAGTGGCCAGAATACCGGGCAGGGCTTCGTGAACCTGCAACCGTGGGACGATCGCAAGGGCAAGGAAAACACCGCCGACGCCATCGTCGCGCGCGCCTCCGCCGCCTTCCGGGGGTTGCGCGATGCGCGCGTCTTCGCGCTGGTGCCGCCCGCGGTGCGTGGTCTGGGGCAGTCGAACGGCTTCACGATGGAACTGCAGAATTCCAGCGGGATGACGCAGGAGCAATTCGCCGCCGCGAAGGACAGGTTGCTCGCCGCCGCCAGCGACGATCCGGTCCTCGCCTCGGTCCGCCTCACCGAACTGCCGGATACCCCGACGCTGAAGATCGACATCGACCAGCAGAAGCTCGCCGCGCTCGGGCTGACGCAGGCCGACGTCAACACCACGCTGTCGACCGCCTGGGGCGGCCGCTACGTCAACGATTTCGTCGATCGCGGCCGCGTGAAGCGCGTCTTCGTACAGGGCGATGCCCCGTATCGTTCCGCACCGACCGACCTGAACCAGTGGTTCGTGCGCGGATCGAACGGGCAGATGGTGCCCTTCGCCGCCTTCGCGCAGGTCGGGTGGAGCCAGGCGCCGGTCACGCTGTCGCGCTTCAACGGCATTCCGTCCTACGAATTCCAGGGCGCGGCGGCATCGGGCAAGAGCTCGGGCGACGCGATGGCGCGGATCGAGGAGCTCGCCGAACAGATCCCCGGCACCAGCGTGTCCTGGTCCGGGCTGTCGTTCCAGGAGCGGCTGTCGTCGGGACAGGCGCCGTTGCTGTACGGGTTGTCGATCCTCGTCGTCTTCCTGTGCCTCGCCGCACTGTATGAAAGCTGGTCGATCCCGTTCGCGGTGCTGCTGGTCATCCCGCTCGGGCTGATCGGGGCGATCCTGTTCACGACGCTGCGCGGGCTGGTCAACGACGTCTATCTGCAGATCGGGCTGCTGACGACGATGGGGCTGGCGGCGAAGAACGCCATCCTGATGATCGAATTCGCCGAGCAGGAGGAGAAGAAGGGGCGCCGCGTCATCGACGCCGCGCTGGAGGCGGCACGTATCCGTCTGCGCCCGATCCTGATGACCAGCCTCGCCTTCATCTTCGGCGTGCTGCCGCTGGCGATTTCGACCGGCGCGGGCGCGAACAGCCGCATCGCCATCGGCACCTCAGTGATCGGGGGCATGATCACCGCGACGGTGCTGGCGATCTTCTACATCCCGCTATTCTTCGTACTGGTACGGCGCGGATTCCGCGACGGCTGGAAGGGTCTGCGCCGCGGCGCCGACCCCAGCCCGGACGACGACGGCAGCGGCAACGGTGACGATGGCCCCCGGCCCGCTCCGGAAACACCGCCGCTGCTCCCGCGTCCGATCGACAAGCCCGCGCTGCCCGCCCCGGAAGGTGCCCGATGATCCGCCGCCTCACCGCCTTGTCCGCCGCGTCGGTGGTCGCCCTCGCGCTGGCGGGCTGTTCGATGACGCCCGCCTATGTCCGTCCCACGCTGCCCGTGCCGCCGTCCTGGCCGACCGGCGACGCGTATCTGCGGCAGAGCGAGGCGGCGCTGCCCGCCGTCACCTATCGCGATATCTTTCGCGACACGCGGCTCCAGACGCTGATCGCGCGGGCACTGACCAACAACCGCGACCTGCGCGTGGCGGTCGCCAACATCGAGGCGACCCGCGCGCAATATCGCATTCAGCGCGCGAACCTGTTCCCGCAGGTCAACGCCACCGGCGCGTACAGCTATCGCGAGAACGGGCGCAGCGGCACGGTGACGGGCATCAATCCCGGCGCCGGTACGGGCGGCGGGACGGGAACCGGTGCCGGCACCGATCCGACCACCGGCACCGGTAACGGCGGCAACACCGGGGGCGGGGCGGGAACGACCGTCTTTTCCGGGGCGAACAGCACCTTTCAGGCGCAGGTCGGGCTGACCGCGTTCGAGATCGACCTGTTCGGCCGCGTCCGCGCGCTTACCGGCGCGGCGCTGTCGCGCTATTTCGCGCAGGAGGCCGCCGCCCGCGCCACGCGGCTGACGCTGGTCGGCGATCTGGCGACCGCCTGGCTGACCTATGCCGCCGACCGCAGCCTGCTGACCGTCGCGGAGCGGACCGCCCAGGCGGCGCGGGTCAGCGTCAGGCTGACCGACGCCCGGCGCCGCGGCGGCGTCTCGCCGCGCACCGACGTGCGACAGGCGGAACAGGTGCTGGCCACCGCCGAGGCGGATCTGGCCGTGCAACGCACCGCACTGGCGCAGGACGTGAACGCGATCCAGTTGCTGGTCGGCGCGCCCGTCGATCCCGCCTTGCTGCCCGCGTCGATCGAACAGGCCGCGCAGACGATCGGCGACGTCCCCGCCGGGATCGACTCGCAGGTATTGCTCCGGCGGCCCGACGTCGTGCAGGCCGAATATACGCTGCGCGCCTTCAATGCCGAGATCGGCGCGGCGCGCGCGGCGCTGTTCCCGCGCATCTCGCTGACCGCGCTGGTCGGCTTCGCCAGCACCGCGCTGCGCACCCTGTTCACCGGCAATGCCTTCAACTGGTCGGTGTCGCCCAACGCGAGCTATCCGATCTTCCGCGCCGGGGCGGGGCGCGCGGGTGTGGATTACAGCATCGCGCAGCGCGACGCCGCGCTCGCCGGCTATGAGCGCACGATCCAGACCGCGTTCAGCGAGGTATCCGATGCGCTGGCGCGGCGTGGCACGATCACCGACCAACTGGCGGCCAACGAGCGCTTCTATACCGCCGCCGCCGACACGCTGAACCTGACCAACGCGCGCTATCGCGGCGGGATCGACACGTATCTGACCTCGCTCGACGCGCAGCGGCAGCTCTATTCGGCGGAGCGGACGCTGGTGCAGACGCGGCTGGTGCGCGCCACAAACCTCGTCACCTTGTACCGCACGCTGGGCGGTGACTCGCTGCTGGACGTCACCGATCAGGGGCCACGACCGGTCACTGCGCCGTAACCTCTTGACGTGCCGCGATTCAGCGGGGACGGTATTGATGCAGGTTGCCGGAGATTTCGATGCCGCAACACCGTATCCGTCGTTTCCAGCATGCCGACCGTCTGGCGATGCAGGCGTTCGCGCGCGACGTTCCCGAACACGACCTGCTGTTCATCGGCCGCGACCTGCGCCAGCCGCGCGTGATCGCGGCCTGGCTGGAGGCGATCGCCGACGGCTGGATCGACGGGCTGGTGGCCGAGGATGACGGCACGCTGGTGGGCACCGCCGCGCTGGTCCGCGATCCGCTGAGCTGGAGCGCGCATGTCGGCGAGGTGCGGCTGCTGGTCGCCCCCGAGCGGCGAGGCACGGGCGTCGGGCGTGACCTGTTGCAGGCGGTGATGCAGATCGCCGCGACCCGGAACGTCGAGAAATTGATCGTGGCGATGACCGCCGATCAGGCGACGACCCGCGCGTTGTTCGAAACGCTGGGGTTTGTCGAGGAGGCGCGACTTTCCGGCCACGTCCGCGATGGGAGCGGGCAGGCGCACGATCTGGTCGTTCTGGCATATCGACGGGTGTAAGCCGTCGGGCGCCGCGCGTGGCCGTCACTCCGGCGAAGGCGGAAATGACGACGCGCCGGTCCCTGCTCGCGTCGGAACGTCAGAGGGTCTGGATCCCCGCCTTCGCGGGAATGACAAGGGCGGGCGTGCACTCCAGCCCCCGTCACCCCTCTGCCGGAAGGTACCTTTCACGCCGTCGTCCGGATGAACGGCTGCGCCGTCCCTGGCGCTAAGAACCTGGTCCTGCCTGCGGCCTTACTCAGGCTTGTCCCCGCCCGGTGACACCGCCGCGCGGCCGAATTGCATGATAAGCTGCCCGATCTCGCGCGCCTGTTCCATCGATCGCTGCCCCTGCGCGCGCAGATAATCGCCCTGGATCTGCATCACCTGCGACAGATCCTTGGCCTGCGCCGCCGCGCGAAGTGCGGAGAACGCTTCCTGCGCATTGGCCTCGACCTGATCCAGGATCTTCACCCCGATCGTCGAGCCGCTTTCCATCATATGCTGCCCCGATGCGCGCATCCGATCGGTCGCATTCTGCGCCGCCTTCGCCGCCCCGCCGCCGAAATCCTGCCTGTCGTCGCTCATCGTCGCTCTCCTTCGCGTCGGCGTGATGGTGCCGGTTCCGCATCAACCCGGCAAGCCGGTGCTTGGTTGCCGCCGGCATGTATCGCCGGGCTGGTCTGGCGGCGGTCAGGCAGGTAGAGGAAGCGGAGATTTCGGAGTGCGATCATGTCCCCTGCCCTGCTCCTGCCGTTGCTGCTCGGCGCCCTTCCCTTGCCGGGGCAGGATGCCGCTACGGATGCGACCTGTGCGACCGTGCGTCCCGCCTTCCCGACCGGGCTGGAGGGATGGAGCGTGCGTATGCCGCTCGACGCGGGCAGCAGCACGCGCAACGCGCCGGTTCTGGTGATCGGGCGCGCGGCCGAGTTGCGGCTCACGGCCGGCGAGCGACTGACACCGGCCGTCGCGCCCGCGCACGTGCCGGAGGCGGGCACTGGCGGCGGGCTGGCGCTGTTCCAGGTCGCGCGCGCCGGCACCTATCGCATCGCGCTCGGGCAGCCGGCGTGGATCGAGGTGGTACGCGCAGGCAAGGCATTGCCCGCCGCCGCGCACGGCCATGGCCCCGCGTGCACCGGCATCCGCAAGATGGTCGATTATCGGCTGAGCCCCGGCCGGTACGTCCTGCAACTGACCGGCACGAACGCCGCCACGGTGCCGGTGATGATCGCCCATGGCCGGAAGGGCGTGGCATGATCGCCGCCGCCGTCCTGCTGCTCGCCGCGCTTCAGACCGAGGCGGCGCCGCCGCCCGTGCCGCCGGCCCCACCGGCGCCGTCCACCCTGCCCGCACCCGTCGTCGCCCCGACGCCGGTCGCCCTGACGCGCGTGATCCTGACCACGGAGGCCGGCCAGATCGTGATCGGCGTCGATACGAAGGCCGCGCCCGTCACCGCCGGCAATTTCCTGAAATATGTCGACGGCAAGAAGTTGGACGGCACGCCCTTCTACCGCGCGGTGAAGGTGGCGGACGGCTACGGACTGGTGCAGTTCGGCACCCGTAACGATCCGAAGCGGACGCTGCCCGCGATCCGGCACGAACCGACGACCCAGACCGGGCTCAGCCATACCGATGGCGCCATCTCGATGGCGATGGCCACGCCGGGCACCGCCGCCGGTGATTTCTTCGTGGTGGTCGGCGACCTGCCGTCGATGGATGCCAAGGACGGCCAGCCCGGCTTCGCGGCCTTCGGCCGCGTGCTGGAGGGGATGGACGTGATCCGCTCGATCCTGGCCGCCCCGACCTCCCCGACGCTGGGCGAAGGAGCGATGAAGGGACAGATGCTGTCGCCCGTCATTCGAATCACGACGGCGCGCCGCGCGCCCTGACGCTTTAACGCGTGTGACGGATCGGTTACGGATGGGGCAAAGGAGTCCATCGATGACCAGTACGCTCGCCACCCGTACCGACTGGACCGCGATCGGCGCCGCCGAGCTGGCGGAGGTCGTCGCGCTGCGCCGCGCCATCCATGCCGAGCCCGAGATCGGGCTGCACTGTCCGCTGACCACCGCCAAGGCCAAGGCGGCGCTCGCGGGCCTGCCGCTGGACATCCACGACAGCACCAGCACGACCGGCTTCGTCGCGATCCTGCGCGGCGGACGTTCGGGCGGCGGCGGATCGAACGGGCGGACGGTGCTGCTGCGCGGCGACATGGACGCGCTGCCGATGACCGAGGAGACGGGGCTGCCGTTCGCCTCCACCATCCCGGGGGCGATGCACGCCTGCGGCCATGACGCGCACACCGCGATGCTGGTGGGCGCGGCGAAAGCCTTGTGCGCGCGGCGCGAGGAACTGTCGGGCACGATCGTCTTCATGTTCCAGCCGGGCGAGGAAGGCCATCACGGCGCGCGGCACATGATGGCCGACGGGCTGCTCGACATCGCCCGGCCGGAGGCGGCGTTCGCGCTGCACATCAGCCCAAACGCCCCCGCCGGCATGTTCGTCGGGCGGGACGGCGCGATGCTCGCCTCCACCGACACGGTCCGCGCGACGATCCGGGGGCGCGGCGGTCATGCGGCGATGCCGCACGAAGCGATCGACCCGATCCCGGTCGCCTGCGCGATCGTCACCGCGCTGCAACAGCATGTCGCCCGGCGCGTGCCGGTCGCCGACCCGGCCGTGCTGACCATCACGCAGATTCATGCCGGATCGTCGCACAACATCATCCCCGGCGAGGTGCAGCTGACCGGCACGCTGCGCACGCTGTCGGAGGAGACGCGCATCGCGATGCGCGCCGCCTTCCACCAGATTGCGCCGGGGATCGCCGCCGCGCATGGCTGCGTCGCCGACACCGCGATCGATGAGGGGTATCCGGTCACGGTCAACGATCCGCGCGCGACCGCGCTGCTGCGCGGCCTGTCGGGCGAGGTACCCGGGGCAAGCGGCTGGACGACGATGCCGGCGCCGATGATGGGCGGCGAGGATTTCAGCTATGTGCTCCGCGACATCCCCGGCGCGATGGCCTTCATCGGCGTCGCGGCGGAGGGAAGCGATCCGCGCACCAACCCGCCGCTCCACAACACGCGCATGACCATCGACGAGCAGGTGATGGCCACCGGCGTCGCGATGCACTGCGCCGTGGCGGAGCGATTCCTGGAGCACGGGCTGGGCTGAACCGCATGACCGCGATCACGATGCTGCGCGACGCGACCGGCGCCGCGCATGACACGGTCGATGCCGCATTCGGCGCACACGATCTTGCCGCGCCGGACGCCTATCGCGCCTTCCTGGCCGCGCACGCCCGCGCCTTGCCGCCCGCCGAAGCGGTGATGGCGGCGCTGCCGTTCGCGCGCACGCTGCCGCGGCGGGTGCCGCTGCTCGCTGCGGACCTGACCGCGCTGGGCATGACGCTCCCCGTGCCGCTGCCGTTCGCGCCGGGCACGGACGAGGCGACATGCTGGGGCGTTCTGTATGTGGTCGAGGGATCGCGGCTCGGTGGGGCGCTGCTCGCGCGTCAGGTACCTGCGGGCCTGCCACATGCCTATCTCGGCGCCGTCCATGCGCCGGGTCAGTGGCGCGCGATCCGCCACGCGCTGGACGAGGCCGCCGCCGGCCGCGATGCCGACTGGACCGCGCGGATGGTGGCCGGCGCGCTGGAGACGTTCGCGCTATACGCGAAAGCGGCCGGCCCCGCGCGATAGAGGCGCAGGCGGTCGGTGATCCGCACGAGACGACGACCCCTCCGCCGCGTCAATCCGCCTCGATCGGCGCGGTCAACACGGCGCGCAGGCCCGGTTCGTTGTTGAGATATTCCATATGGCCGTCGATCCGCTGGACGACCGCCTTCATCATCCGGCTACCAAAGCCGTCGCTCTTGTTACCCTTGCCGACGCCATTGTCGGCGACGATCAGCCGCAGTCGATTGCGGAACTGTTCCAGCGTCACCTCGAGCGGCCCGCCGTTTTGCCCCGGATAGGCATATTTGGACGCGTTGATAACCAACTCGGCGGCGATCAATCCGACATTGACCGCGCGATCGGTGGGGATCAGCACGGGTGCGACGTCCAGCGTCATCTGCCGGGCCCAATCCTCCCCCAGTGACGTCTTCATGTCGTCCAGCAATTCGCCCAGATAACGGCTGAGGTCGATCGTCTCGATCTGATCCTCGCGATACAGGCGGCGGTGGACCAGCGCGACCGCCGACAGTCGCGACCGCGCCTCGCGCAACTGGTCGGCGACCGCGCCCGGCCCGGCGTCGCGCGCCTGAATGGCAAGGAACGACGACACCAGTTGCAGGCTGTTCTGCACGCGATGATCCACCTCGCGCATCAGCAGGTCCTTCTGCGCCAGCAACGCGTCCTTCTCGGCCCCCGCACGTTCCAGTTCCTTGTTCAGTCGCCGCAACTGGTCGGAAGCACGCGCTTCGCGGAGCAGGCGACGCAGGCGCTGCACGCCCTCCAGCTGTTCCAGCGTCCAGCGCCGTGCCCGCCCGCGAACCGTCTCGCTCCACGATTCGAACGACGCGCGGGGATGCAACGAACCGGACGGGTCGTGCGGCACCGCCTTGTGGGGATTGCCCGCCCATTCGATCTCCTCGATCTGCTCGACGCGCAACCACATCAGCGTCAGCCGATCGTCGATGCGCGCCGCCAACACGCCGGTCGTCGCGCCAAAGCTGACCGCGTCCGGCCAGTCGAGCGACAGCTCGCGCGTGGCGAACAAGGGCCCGTCCTCGCGAAGTCGCAGAAACCGCGCCAGCGCGCGCACGTCATCGTCGGACGGGGTGACGCCGATCGCGGTCACGGTCTGATCGCGGACCAGCGCGAAGCCGTCGGCGTCCAGCATCTTGCGCAGTTCGTCGCGGCGATCGGCCAGCACCTTCGCCGGGTCGCCCTCCTGCGACAGCAGCGGACGCAGCGCGTCCTCTTCGCTGCGCAGCGCCAATCGGTGGCGATACGCGTCCGCCTCCTCCTTGGCGACGATCTGCCGCGCCAGCGCGCTCGCCATCGCCGCCGCCGCCGCGCGGATGTTGCGCGGCATCAGGCGCGGCGTCATGTTGTGGCAGGCGACAAGTCCCCAGAGCACGCCGTCCTTGACGATCGAAATCGATGCCGAGGCGCGGACACCCATGTTGCGCAGATATTCGATATGGATCGGCGAGACGCTGCGGATCGCGACGTCGCTGAGGTCGGTGCCGTCGAAGCCGGCCGGACGCAGCGGCGCGGGAACATATTCCACATCCGGGATCACGCGCGTGCGGTTGCGGACGTACAGCGCCCGCGCCTGTCGCGGGATATCGCTGGCGGGGAAATGGTGATGCAGGAACGAGGCGAGCGACGGATCGCGATCCTCCGCGACGACGCAACCCGCCTCGTCGTCGAGGAAGCGGTAGATCATCACCCGATCGAACCCGGTCAGCGCGCGGAACGCGCTCACCGCCCGGTCGCACAGCGTCTTGAGCGTACCGGCGCGCTCGAACCCGACGGTGATCGCGTCGAGCCAGCCGAGCGTCGCCGGAACGCTGCGGTCGTCGTCGCCGCTCGGCTCCAGTTCCGCGATGAGCCACGGACCGGAGCGATGCAGCGCGACATCGTGCCCGAACACCGGTGACGCCAGCACCGTGCCGCCCGGGCCGACCGGCGCGGCATCGGCCAGCACGCCGACATCCTGGCGCAGCAGGTCCGACAGATCGCGCCCCAGCCAGTCGGGCGCCAGCAATTCCTCCAGCGGCCCCGCCCCCGCCACGACGCGCAGTGTACGCGAGTCGGCGACAAGCATCGCACCGTGCGGCTGTACCGCCCCGGACAGGTGAATAGGCTCGCGATCACAGAGCGTGAGTTCGCGCACGTCCGAAAGAGGTGCGCCGTCCGACGCCGGTTGCGGATCCATTGCGTCCAATTATGGCACCAACGAAGCAGGAGGCAACCGATCTTACACAGATCAGGCGCTTTTTGCGACGATCACCCGCGCTTTTTATCCCTCCGGCGTTAACCTTCCCTTCGTCGCTGCGGCGATATGACACCGGCACGATGTCGACCACACCGACCCGAGAAGCGCGCAGCAGCGTCATCCTCTATGCCCGTCTCGAGAAGGATGAGCGTATCGGCGAGGTGCGGGTCCGCAATCTGTCCGCGACCGGCGCGTGCATCGACAATCCTGGCGATCTGAACAAGGGCGACCGCGTCGGCGTCACGATGGGGACGCTAACCGATCTCGTCGCGGAGGTGATGTGGACGTCGCCGAAGCTGGCGGGGATGCACTTCATCAATGGGGCGATCGATCTGGCCGAAGCGCGCAAGCCGCGCGACGGCGCGACGACCACGGCCAAGCCGAGCGCCGGATGGATGAACAACATCCGGCATGCCTATCGCGTGCGTAGCGACTGATCGCCGGCGCGGATGCTTGTTGCCGCCGGCCGCTCCGCCTACGAACATCGGCATGACCCGCCTGACCGTCAATAACGAGGCCGTCGAGTACCGGATGCCGCCGGAGACGCCGCTGCTCTGGGCACTCCGCGACGCGTCCAACCTGACCGGCACCAAGTACGGGTGCGGCACCGGAAGCTGCGGCGCGTGCACGGTCGATGTCGACGGGCGCGCGGTCCGCTCCTGCCAATTGACGATCGCGGCGGCGGAGGGGGCGTTCGTCACCACGATCGAGGGATTGTCACGCGATCGCGCGCATCCGGTGCAACTGGCGCTGATCGCGGGCAACGTCCCGCAGTGCGGCTATTGCATCCCCGGCATCACCATGGCCGCCGCCGCGCTGCTGAAACGCGATCCGATGCCGTCCGACGCGGCGATCCGCGCCGCGATCACCAACATCTGCCGCTGCGGCATCTATCCGCGCCTGATCGAGGCGATCCAGCGCGCCGGGCGCGCGGTGCGCGGCGACGAGCGACTGCCCGCCGCCCCGCGGCCGGGGATCGAGCCCGCCGAAGCGGCGCGGATGGTGCCGGCGCTCGATCCGCAGCAGCGCTGAGCTACCCGCCTGCGTTGGCGTCGCGCCCGTAGATGTCGCTGCGGAATGCCAGCCGCCCGCGCGTCGCGGTGGCGGTCAGATAGGTAAGATACACCGGTACCCCTACCGACAGCGGCACCGCCTGCTCCGGCACGCGTCCGGGCTTCAGCGGCCGCCCCATCAGCCAGCGCGCCAGCCCCGCCGCATCCTCCAGCCGGACGCAGCCGTTGCTCAGGTGACGGTCGTCCTTCCTCAGCAGGTCGCGCTCCGGCGTGTCGTGCAGGTAGATGCCCTCGTCATTCGGGAACAGGAACTTGACCCGACCCATCGAATTGTGCGGCCCCGGCAGCTCGCGCACGCGCAGGTCACGCGCGCCGGACGCGACCGCGCGCCAGTCGATCGCGCTCGCCTGCAGCGGACGCGCCGCCGCGCTCCAGTCCGATAGCGCCTCCATCTTCAGCGACGCCAGCGATCGCCCCGCCAGCACCTTGGCGGCGATATTCTTGCGGACCAGATAGTCGGGGACGTTCCAGTAAGGGTTCAGGATCGCCCATTGCAGCGTGCCCGCCAGCAGCGGGGTCTGCGTCTCGCGCGCGCCGACGACGACGCGCATCGTCCCCTTCTGCACACCCGCTTCATAGAACCAGAGCCGGCCGGACGAGGCATCGACCTCGACATGCCGCGTCCACGGCCCCGGCAACACTCGCGCGCGATCCATGTTCAGGCGCAGGCGGGCGCGGTCGGCGGGCACTGCGTCCTCCCGTCCGGCACGAACGGACAGGTCGCGCAACTCGACATAGCGCGGGCTCATCCACGCCATGTCCTCGACATAGTCGGCGAAGGACTTGGGAAAGAAGGCCGCGCGCAGGACCGCATCCCCTTTCGGACGCCTGGGCTTCAGCGTGCGGTCGGCCCAGATCATGCCGATATCGCGCGGGCGACGCTGATCGCGTACGTAACGGACGAACGCCGCCGACAGCGCCAGCTCGGCATCGGCGAGCGCGCGCGCGTCGCCACCGCGCGCCGCCGCGATCGCCGCGCGC
>NZ_LDTB01000041.1 GCF_001476895.1 Sphingomonas endophytica
AAACTCCTGCGCCTTCATTCCGTCCGTCCCTTCGATGGGCCGGTCTCTAGCTCCAAGTGGATGAAGAAACGGGGGTCACGTCACGGCCATTGGGTGAAGTTCATCGTCACCCGCGTTCCGGCGTCAACGGAGAAGCCGCACGGCCTCGACTACTCGCTCACGCTTCACGGGCCTTCGGGCGAACGGCTGGTCGGTTTCGATAACGCCCATCCGGTCGGCCGGCGCAGACGCGGCGAACCGATGGACCATCGCCACCGTCTCCAGACCGTGAAGCCATATGCCTGGGCGGACGCGGCCACGTTGCTGGCCGACTTTTGGCAGGCGGTGGACGCGGTGTTGAAGGAGCGGGGCGTATTATGACCACATTGAAAGTCGGGATCGCCGACTACGAAGAAATGAAGGCCCGCACGATGCGGATCGCCAAAGGCGAGGAAAAGCCTGCGCCGGACGATCCTAAAGTGTGGTTCACCTCCACCGAATCCTTCGCCAAGGTTTTGTCGGCGGGCAATCGTGAACTGTTGCGTGTCATTCACGATCAGGCCCCGGCGTCGCTGGAGGAGCTATCGCAGATCACCGGTCGCGCGAAATCCAATCTGTCCCGAACTCTCAAGACCATGGCGGGCTATGGTCTCGTTCATATGGAGAAGGGACAGGGTTTGAAGCTCGTTCCCAAGGTCGCACATGACCGCGTCGAACTGGTGCTGCCGCTCACTGCCTTCTCTGCACCCCGGAAAGCTGCGGGAGGCAACGCATGAACATCCAGACTCCGCATGTGGCGCAGCGCGCTGCCCTCTATCTCCGCGTCTCGACCACGCGGCAGGCCGAGCATGACGTGTCGATCCCCGACCAGCGCAAGCAGGGCGAAGCCTATTGCTCCTCGCGCGGCTATCAGCTCGTCGAAACCTTCGTGGAGGCCGGCGCGTCCGCCACCAACGATCGCCGCCCCGAGTTTCAACGGATGATCGAGGCGGGCACGTCGAAGCCAGCACCGTTCGATGTCGTCGTCGTCCACTCGTTCAGCCGCTTCTTCCGCGATCACTTCGAACTGGAGTTCTACGTCCGCAAGCTGGCGAAGAACGGCGTCAAGCTCGTCTCGATCACCCAGGAGATGGGCGACGATCCGATGCACGTCATGATGCGCCAGATCATGGCCCTGTTCGACGAGTATCAGTCGAAGGAGAATGCCAAGCACGTCCTGCGCGCCATGAACGAGAACGCCCGTCAGGGCTTCTGGAACGGCGCGCGGCCACCGATCGGCTATCGCATCGTCGCGGCCGAGCAACGTGGATCGAAGACCAAGAAGAAGCTGGAGATCGACCCGCTGCACGCTGAGACGGTCAGGCTCATCTACCGCCTGTTTCTCGAAGGCGACGGCACGTCCGGGCCGAAGGGCGTCAAGGCCATCGCGACCTATCTCAACGAGCGCCGCATGTTCACCCGTGACGGGGGGAAATGGGGGCTGGCGCAAATCCACGCGATCCTGACCCGCACGACTTATATCGGCGAGCACCGCTTCAACACGCGCTCGCATAAGGACCGCGAAAAGAAGCCGGAGAGTGAAGTGGCGGTCATGGCGGTGCCGCCGCTGATCGAGCGGGAGACCTTCGACGCCGTTCAGGCCCGTCTGAAATCGCGTAATCCGATGGTGGTGCCGGCACGGATATCGAGCGGCCCAACGCTGCTGACCGGCATCTGCTTTTGCGCAAAGTGCGGTGGTGCCATGACGCTTCGCACCGGCAAGGGCAATGGCGGGCAGTACACCTATTACACCTGCTCGACCAAAGCGCGGCAGGGCAAGACCGGTTGCGAAGGCCGTTCGATCCGAATGGACAAGCTCGACCATCTGGTCGCGGGCCATCTCGAAGAGCGCCTTCTTCAACCGAAGCGGCTGGAGACGATCCTTTCGAGCCTCCTCGATCGCCGGCAGGAGCGAGCCGAGCGCCGCCGCGAGCATCTGGCAGACTTGAACCGCCGAATCACGGAAACCGATCAGCGCCTCAACCGGCTCTACGATGCGATCGAATCAGGCGTCGCTGCGTCGGACGACGTGGGACTGAAAGACCGGATCGCCAATCTGAAAGCGATCCGCGACCAGGCCACGGCCGACGCCGAGCGGATACGGATGACGCTCGATGGCTCGGGCGATCGGGCCGTGACGACGGAAATGATCAACGCGCTTTCGCAAGCCGCGCGCAGCAGCCTGCGGATCGAGGGAGGTGGCTATCGGCGGGATCACCTGCGCGCCTTCGCCCAGCGCGTCGAGGTCGCCGATGACGAGGTTCGGATAATGGGGCGGAAATCGGACCTGCTTCAAACCCTCGTCGCCGCTTCGAGCGGGGAAACGGCGGCGTTTGCGGTTCGCAGTTCTGTACTGAAATGGCGCGCCCGGAGGGATTCGAACCCCCGACCAAGGAGGTAGAAGCTCCTTGCTCTATCCAACTGAGCTACGGGCGCCCGCGCCCCGCCTAGCGCGGATTGCGGGGCGAAGGAATGGGGGGCATGATCGCTGTCATGACCCGGAGCGCACATATCACCGCGATGTCAGCGGATCGTGTCGATGGCGGGCGGCTGCGTCACTATGATGTGGTGATGGCCGCGTTCGTCGCGATCCTGTTGCTGTCGAACGTCCTGGGCGCGGGCAAGGTGGCGCAGGTGCGGTTGCCGCTGATCGGTGACTGGCCGTTCGGCGCGGGAATCCTGTTCTTTCCGGTCAGCTATATCATCGGCGACGTGCTGACCGAGGTTTACGGTTACGCCCGCGCGCGGCGGGTGATCTGGGTCGGGTTCGCCGCAACACTGTTCATGGCGGTGATGGCCTGGGTAGTCGTGGCGCTGCCTCCCGCACCCGACTGGCGCAATCAGGTGGCGTATGAGACGATTTTCGGGCAGGTGCCGCGGATCGTCTTCGCCAGCATGTGCGCCTTCTGGGCGGGCGAGTTCGTCAACTCCTATGTGCTGGCGCGAATGAAGGTGCTGACCGAGGGGCGGCATCTGTGGATGCGGACGATCGGATCGACGATCGCGGGGCAGGGAGTGGACAGCGTGATCTTCTATCCGCTCGCGTTCTGGGGCGCGGAAGGGTGGACGACGCATCTGGTCGTCGTCGTGCTGTTCACGCAATGGGCGCTGAAGGTCGGCTGGGAAGTGCTGCTGACCCCGCTGACCTATTGGGTGATCGGGACGTTGAAGCGCGCCGAGGGGCTGGACGTGTACGACCGGGGAACCGACTTTACGCCGTTCCGGGCGGGGGTGTGACGGCGGGCGGCTGGCCGGCGAGGCACGGTTTGTCGCGGTCGATCAAAGCCCAGGCGGGGGCGGTCGCGGTCCAGATCGTACCCTGCGGCGGGTAACGATCGGGGTCGTCGAGCGTGCCGACGCGCAGGATATAGAGGTGCGGGCGGACCTCCGCATAGCCACCGATCGGAGTGCCGCAGGTTGGACAGAAATGGCGGTGCATTGCATTGCCCGAGTCAGCGACCGATGCGTAATCGGACAGAGCGCCGTCCAGTGTGACCGCATCGCGGGGGACGATGATATTGGTCGTCGCGCTGCCCGCCGCGAGATACTGGCACAGCCGACACCAGCATTGCCGCGCCGCGACCGGCTCCGCCATCAACCTATAGCGTACCGCGCCGCACAGACAGCCGCCCGTGACCGGCGCGGGCACGGACGTCACGCCCCCACCGCCTCCAGCAGTCCCGTGAACATCCGGCGCCCGTCGTCGCCGCCGTGCGCGGCCTCGATGCGGCGTTCGGGGTGCGGCATCATGCCCAGCACGTTGCCGTCGGCGCTGACGATGCCGGCGATGTCGCGCGCGCTGCCGTTGACGTTCTCGGCATAACGGAACGCGACCTGGCCCTCGCCTTCCAGCCGGTCGAGCGTCTCGGCATCGGCGAAGTAATTGCCGTCATGATGCGCGACCGGGAAGCTGACCCGCTCACCCGCCGAGTAGCCGCGCGTGAAGGCGGTCCCGGCATTCTCGACCGTCAGCGCGACGTCGCGGCAGACGAAGTTCAGCCCGGCGTTCCGCATCAGCGCGCCCGGCAGTAGCCCCGCCTCGGTCAGCACCTGGAAGCCGTTGCACACGCCCAGCACCTTCAGCCCGCGCGCGGCCTGTTCGACGACCGCCTGCATGATCGGCGAGCGCGAGGCGATCGCGCCGCAGCGCAGGTAATCGCCGTAGGAAAAGCCGCCCGGAACCGCGACGACCTCGACCCCGGCGGGCAGCGCGGTGTCGCGGTGCCAGACCATGTGCGGCGCGTGCCCCGTCGTCTGCTCCAGCGCGACCGCGATGTCGCGATCGCAATTGGAGCCGGGGAAGACGATGACGGCGGTCTTCACGCGCGCTCGATCCGGTAATTCTCGATGACGGTGTTGGCCAGCAACTGGCGGCACATCGCGTCTACGTCCGCATCGGCGGTGCCGTCCGCCACTTCCAGCTCGATCAGCTTGCCGACGCGCGCGCTGTCGACACCGGAGAAGCCGAGCCCCGAAAGGGCATGTTCGATCGCCTTGCCCTGGGGGTCGAGCACGCCGGGCTTGAGCGTCACGTAGATGCGAAGTTTCATGGCCGCGCGCTATGCCCCGACATGCGCGCCGGGGCAAGCGCGCTGCATGTCACTTGCCGCGGTTCTTGCGGTGCTCTTCCATGTCGAGGACGGCGGTGTCGCCCCCTTCGGGCAGCAGGCCCAGCCGCCGCGCGACCTCCTGATAGGCCTCGACCTCGCCGCCGAGATCGCGGCGGAAGCGATCCTTGTCGAGCTTCTCGTTGGAGGTCATGTCCCACAAACGGCACCCGTCCGGGCTGATCTCGTCCGCCAGGATGATGCGGCCGTAATCGTTGTCCCAGATGCGGCCGAACTCCAGCTTGAAGTCGACCAAGCGGATGCCGACGCCCGCGAACAGCCCGGAGAGGAAGTCGTTGACGCGAATCGCTAGGTCGGCGATGTCGTGCATCTCCTCCTGGCTGGCCCAGCCGAACGCCGCGATATGTTCGTCGGTGATCATCGGATCGCCGAGCGCATCGTCCTTGTAATAATATTCGAGGATCGTGCGCGGCAGCTTCACGCCTTCCTCGATCCCCAGCCGCTTCGACAGTGAACCCGCCGCGACGTTGCGGACGACCACCTCGATCGGCACGATCTCGACCTGCCGGATCAACTGTTCGCGCATGTTGAGGCGGCGGATGAAGTGCGTCGGCACGCCGATATGGTCGAGCAGGGTGAAGACATGCTCGCTGATGCGGTTGTTGAGCACGCCCTTGCCGTTGATCGTGCCCTTCTTCTGGGCGTTGAAGGCGGTGGCGTCGTCCTTGAAATACTGGATCAGCGTGCCCGGCTCCGGACCCTCGTACAGGATCTTCGCCTTGCCCTCGTAGATCTGCCGCCTGCGTGCCATGCTCACCCTCTGAAAAAGCAGCGCCCCGGCGGCGCGGGTTTGCGGACGGCCGGGGCGGTAATCCGAGTCGCTATAGGGGATGGTGGGGGTGGCTGCAAATCAGGAGCGTACCCGCTCCGACCGCCAGCGGCGGAAGCGCCGCCAGCCGAGGATCAGCAACCAGATGGCCGGGCCGACGATCACCAGCCACGGGGTTGCGGCGATGACGAAGGTGATCGCGGCCGCCGCGCTGGTCGCAAACGAGTCGCCGCCGCGCGCGACGGCGAGCCGCACAGGCGACCACATCCCGCCCGCTGGAATGACCGTATAGCCTATCCGCATTTCCGACATGGCAACGCGACGGCGCAGCTCTTCGCGCAGCGAGCGGGCGGTATCCAGTTCCTGCTGCACCTGCGCATAGGCCTTTTCGGCCGACACCAGATCGCCGACGCTGCCGCCGCCGGTCTGGATCAGCTTGAGCAGGCGATCCGATAGCGCCTGTTTGGCGCGGAGTTGCGCTTCCACGTCGATCACCTGTCGCGTGACGTCCTCTGCGGTGACGGTGTGTGACTGGATCGTGCCACCGGCCGCCTCGACGGGAGCCCCCAGCCGCTGGTCGAAGGACGGGGCGATACGAGCGTCGACCAGCAGCCGGAGATTGCCTCTGTCGTCGCCGCGTTCGCCGCGCGTGACGCCGTTCTCCATGACGATGCAGCGCGTCCGCGTCAGGTCGCGGCAGAGTTTCAGATGCGCCTGATGGACCGCGGAAAGCGTGCCGGGATCGAGCCTGTAGTCGAGGGCATAGCTATAGGCGATCTGCGGCGCGTTGGGTTCGGCAGGAGCGGGTTCCGCGACGTCGAAGGTGTTGAGCTTGTCAGTCGTCTGGACGACCGGGCCGCCGCATGCCGCGAGCAGCAATGTCATCGACAGCAGGAGGCGCCGCATGTTTTAACTTCCCCTCATCAGTGCGCAAAAGGCTCTCACGATCAGGCGCTTCGTCTCGGTCCAGGCGGCGGTGTCGGGCGTGACCAGTTCGACATGGCCGGTTTGCGGCACCATATGGAGCGCCACCCGGTCGCCCGCCGCCGTAGCGCGCGTGACGTAAGCGGTCGCCATGCGGAAGGGGATGATGCGGTCCTCGTGGCCGTTGACCAGATCCTGTCGGAGCCCCAGCGGAAGCAGGCGCGGGACCGAGGTGTCGGCGTAAGGATCGGCGCGGGTGGTGCCGATCAGCTTCGCGACGACGTCGGTGCCGCAGCCGTTGTCGGGGCTGGCGGCGACATCCTCCAGATCCGGCAGGCCGCCGAGGCTGATGACATGCGCGATCCGCAGCGGGTCGCGGGTCGCCAGCGGGCTGGAGGCGGGCAGGCGCGGGCGGGCGGCGAGCCAGAGCGCCAGATGTCCCCCCGCCGAATGGCCGACCGCGACGATCCGCGACGTGTCGAGGTTAAAGCGGGCGGCGTGGCCGCGCAGCGCATCCGCCGCCGCGCCCGCGTCGGTGAAGGTTCCCGGATAGCCGCCGCCGTCGCGATCGACCCCGCGATAGTCGATGTTCCACACCGCGTAGCCGGCGTCGCGCAGGTCGCCGGCAACCCAGTCCATGAGGCGGCGGTCCGCGATCCCGGTCTGCCAGCAACCGCCATGAACCATCAGGACGGTGCGGTGCGGCCCCGCGCGCTTGGGGAGCCAGACATCGACCTTCTGTATCGCGTCAGGGCCATAGGCGACCGTGGCGTCCGGTTGAGGACGCGGACGGCGGGTCAGATCGTCCCAGGTGAGGGGTGTGTGCATGACAGCGGGCGTACATGCGGTGGCGAGCGGGACCACGGCAAGCGCGATCATCATCCCCCTCATGCCGCGCGACCGCGCTCGCGCCACACGGCGGGCAGCGAGAGCAGCGCGACGCCGGCGAGGGCGATCAGCGTCTTCAGCCATGGTGCGAACGGCCCGTGCGTCTGGTCGACATAATAGACACAGTACACGATCGCGACGTGCCAGACATAGACATGCAGCGAGTGCCGCCCGAGCAGTCGCAGATAGGCCAGCGAGAACAGCGCACGAAGTATCGCCGCGACGTCGCGCACCCCCGCGCGCGAATGCTCCGGTCCCGCGATCAGCAGCCACGTCAGTCCGAACGCCGCCGCGGCGAAGTTGATGAGGTAGATCGGGCCGAAATCGCCGCGCATTCCCATCATGTCGATGCGGTCGAGCAGGAGTTGCGGCAACAGGCCATAGGCGCTGGTCAGCCGCAGCGGCGCGAAGAACAGGCACACCGCCAGCGCGATCAGGGCCGGGGTGGCGGCATCGGCGCGGAACAGCCGTTGCCACTCGACCCGCCCGGCGGCGGTCAGGGCGCCCGCGATCAGCCCGGAGAAGAACACCACCTGCCAGCCCAGCAGGTTGAAGCTCGCGCGGATGCCTTGCCCGTCACCGCCCGTGATCCAGCCGCCGATCGGATCGGTCACGACATGCTGGAGACCGAGCTGCGCGGCGATCCACAAGAGCCCGGAAACGGTCGCGACCATCGCCACGCGTCCGTCGAGACACAGGCGCAATACCGGCGGAGCGATCAGCATGTAGATCACATATTGCGGCAGGATATCCATGACCGTCGGCTGGAACAGGAAGGTCGCGCTCGCCACCAGCCGGACCGGATCGCCGGTCAGGCTGGTTTGCCCCAGCCAGTTGCCCCACGCCTGCGGCGCGCCCGGCAGGATCGCGCGCGCGATCAGCACAGCGACGACGATGCCGATCGCATAGCGATACAGCTGGAACGCGCGCCGCCACACCAGCCGCCGCCCCTCGTCATATCCGAGCTTCAGCATCTTGCGGCCATAGACCAGCCCGATCATCAGCCCCGACAGGAACACGAAGCCCTGCGCATCCTCGACGAAGGCCAGCTTGTTGTGGTTGATCTGCGCCAGCCAGAGATCGCCCTGCATCACCAGATGGTTGATGAGCATGAAGACGAGGAAGAAACCGCGCAGTCCGTCGATCAATCCATAGCGTGGCATTCGCGCTCCCGTGATGGCGACCGCAATTCCAGGCCGCGAGCCTCTTAACGCGGGGCGTCCCGCCTGTTAATCGCAGAACCTTCATGGCCAGCGACCTTTCCGACAACCCTCCCATCGGCATATTGGACGCCCCGTTCGACAGTGCGTTGAGCGAGCGGTATCTCGTCTATGCGTTGTCGACGATCACCGCGCGCTCGCTGCCCGATGTGCGCGATGGCCTTAAGCCGGTGCATCGGCGGCTGTTGTGGGCGATGCGGCTGCTGAAGCTGGACCCGGCCTCGGGCTACAAGAAGTGCGCACGCGTCGTCGGCGACGTGATCGGTAAATATCACCCGCACGGCGACCAGTCGGTCTATGACGCGATGGTGCGGTTGGCGCAGGATTTCGCGCTGCGTTATCCGCTGGTCGACGGGCAGGGCAATTTCGGCAACATCGACGGCGATAACGCCGCCGCCTATCGTTATACCGAAGCGCGACTGACGCAGGTCGCGATCGACCTGATGGACGGGCTGGACGAGGACGCTACCGAGTTCCGCCCCACGTACAATGGCGAGGAGCAGGAGCCGGAGCTGTTCCCGGGTGCCTTCCCGAACCTGCTGGCGAACGGCGCGAGCGGGATCGCGGTCGGCATGGCGACCAGCGTGCCGCCGCATAATGCCGCCGAGTTGATGGACGCCGCGATCATGCTGGTCGACCGGCCTGATGCGGACGATGCGGCGATCCTGGAGCATGTCAGGGGGCCGGACTTTCCGACCGGCGGTCTGCTGGTCGATGCGCCCGCGATCATCGCCGAGGCCTATGCGACCGGGCGCGGCGCGTTCCGGGTCCGTGCGCGCTGGACGGTCGAGCGCGAGAAGGGCGGGGCGTGGACGATCGTCGTGACCGAAATCCCGTACGGCGTGCAGAAGGGCAAGCTGATCGAGCAGATCGCGGGCCTCATCAACGACCGCAAGCTGCCGATCCTGGCCGATATCCGCGATGAAAGCGACGCGGTGATCCGGCTGGTGCTGGAGCCGCGCAGCCGCACCGTCGATCCGCAGGTGATGATGGACGGGCTGTTCCGGCTGTCCGACCTCGAAACGCGCGTGCCGCTCAACCTCAACGTGCTCGACAAGGAGCGGACGCCGCGCGTCATGTCGCTTCGCGCCGCGCTGGCGGCGTGGGTCGAGCATCAGTTCGTGGTGCTGCGGCGGCGGACCGAGCATCGGCTGGGCAAGATCGCCGACCGGCTGGAGCTGGTCGGCGGGTACATCATCGCCTTCCTCAATCTCGACCGGGTGATCGAGATCATCCGCACCGAGGACGAGCCCAAGGCGGTGATGATCGCCGAGTTCCAGCTGACCGACCGGCAGGCGGAGGCGATCCTCAACATGCGGCTGCGGTCCTTGCGGCGGCTGGAGGAAATGGAGCTGAAGCGCGAACAGGCCGCGCTGGAGAAGGAGCAGGCGACGCTGACCGCGTTGCTGGCGTCCGAGGGCAAGCAGCGCACGCGCCTGAAGGCGGATTTCCGCAAGGTGCGTGACCGTTACGGTCCGGAAACCGCGCTGGGCGCACGGCGCACGACGATCGAGGAACAGGCCGCGGCACGCGATATCCCGCTGGAGGCGATGATCGAGCGCGAGCCGATCTCGGTGATCCTGTCGGCGCGTGGCTGGATCCGCGCGATGAAGGGGCATGTCGACCTGTCCGCGCCAGAGACGCTGAAGTTCAAGGAGGGTGACGGTCCGGCCTTCGCCTTCCACGCACATACGACCGACAAACTGCTGCTGGCGGCGGCGAACGGGCGGTTCTTCACGCTGGCGGCGGACAAATTGCCGGGCGGGCGCGGGTTCGGCGAACCGGTGCGCGCGTCGATCGACCTCGATGGCAGCGTGCCGATCGTCGCGTTGCTGAGCGCGGCACGCGCCCGGCGGCTGCTGGTCGCCGCCGATGACGGTCGCGGCTTCATTGTCCCGAGCACGGAGGTGATCGCCGAGACCCGCAAGGGCAAGACCGTGGTCAGCCCACGCGCGGGCGCGAAACTGGCGGTGGTCTATCCGGTCGCCGAGCATGACGATTTCGTCGCGGTGATCGGCGACAATCGCAAACTGGCCTTGTTTCCGATCGCCGATCTGCCCGAGATGACGCGCGGGCAGGGCGTGCAGCTCCAGCGCTATCGCGATGGCGGCCTTGCCGATGCACGCACGCTGGTCTTTGCCGACGGGCTGAGCTGGGCGATGGGCGGTGGCAGCGGCCGCACGCGAGTCGAACAGGATCTCTCGCAATGGCGCACCGCGCGCGGCGCGGCGGGGCGCATGCCGCCGAACGGTTTTCCGCGCGATAACCGTTTCTGATCGAGGCGGAATTTTTTCGTCTTTCCGTAGCGTCCGGCATGGTTCGCGCGTGCCGGAACCCGGCCGCCGCAGCGTGATCGACCGGTCGGGGTAAGCGGCCTTTAACCCTTCCGGCCTAATCGCTTCGGTGATGGCAACCCGCGCGACATGGCTGACACGACAGGCGGCACCCCCGCCCGAGTCGCGGGACGCGGTGGACGTCAGCGATTATTCGCTGGAACTGGTACCCATTCCGCTCGTCGTCGCGACGCTGGACGCCGGCGGAGCATCGACCCGATCGTACAACCGCGCCTTCGCGCGCGCCGGCCTTCGCGACGAGTTGGAGTTGCGGCCGATGGTCGAGCAATTTCTCGGCTCCGGTGCGCAGAACGCCGAGCGGGACTGGCAAACCGGTGCCGCGGTGGAACGTCGCCATTATCGCGTGTCCTTCGCCAGGCTGACGCATCGTGCCGAGCCGGCCTGTCTGGTGTCGTTCGTCGACCAGACCGCCGAGGTCCGGACCGAGGAGACGCTGCGTCGGGAAATGACCACCGACAGCCTGACCGGGCTGCCGAACCGTGGGGGCTTCACCGATGCGCTGGAGGCCACGATCGCCAGGGGCGCGCCGTGCTGGGCGGTGCTGATGATCGACCTGGAGCGGTTCAGCCGCTTCAATGCCTGTCTGGGCTCGCTGACCGGCGACGAACTGCTCATCACCGCTGCTCGCCGCATCAAGGGAGCGTTACGCGGGGGCGATACGCTGGCGCGCACCGGCGGCGACGAATTCGGCGTGTTGATGACGATCGATCAGGGGTGTGACGAGGCCGATCACGTCGCACGTCGCATCCGCGACGCGCTGTCCACGCCGTTCCGGCTCAGCGAGTACGAGCTGCGCGTGTCGTGCGCAATCGGCATCGCCTATGGTGACGCGGCGGTCGGCGACGCAGAGGACGTGATTCGCCACGCTCAGGTGGCGATGAAGAAATCCAAGGCGACGAAGAACGCCGAATCATACCAGACCCGCGCACTCGATTCGGCACGCGCGGAATTCGCGATGGAGACAGCCCTGCGCCGCGCCATCGAGAACGGCCAGCTTAATCTCGTCTATCAGCCGATCTGCGATCTCGCGACGGGGCGGGTGAGCGGGTTCGAGGCGCTGGCGCGCTGGACCGACGATCAGGGCCTCCGCCACGAACCCAGCCGGTTCATCCCGGTTGCCGAAGAATCGGGGCTGATCGTGCCGCTCGGGCGCTGGGCTCTGGACTGCGCGGTTCGCACGCTCGCGGAATGGGATGTGCTGGCCGGCGGCAATTGCGGGGTGACGGTATCGGTCAACCTGTCGCCGATCCAGCTGCAGCGCGATTCGATCCCGGCGTTGGTCGAACAGGCGCTGGCCTCGGCGGGCGTGCCGGGCGAGCGGCTGAAGCTGGAACTGACCGAAAGCGCCCTGATCGCCGATCCCGACCACATCGCGCGCGTGCTGATGGCGCTGAAGCGGCTAGGCGTGACGATCGCGATGGACGATTTCGGCACCGGCTTCTCCAACCTCGCCTCGCTCCAGAAACTGCCGATCGACGTGCTGAAGATCGACCGCAGCTTCGTCACGGGCTTGCTGACCGATCGCGACAAGGTGGCGATCGTGCGCGCGATCCTCGGCCTGTCTCAGGCGCTCGGCATGGACACGGTCGCCGAGGGGATCGAGGCGAACGAGGTGGGGCAGACGCTGGCGGCGCTCGGCTGTACCTATGGGCAGGGCTATGCCTATGCGCGCCCGCTCGAGCCCCACGAAGCCTATGCGTTTCTCCGAGCGCGTAACGCCTGAGCGACCTCTTCGTCGGCGATCACGTCGGCGCGCGGAGCATCCGGAAAGCCTTCCGCGACCCAGCGATCCTCGATCCGGCGCAAGGCGCGCGCCACGTCCGGTCCCTTCTCCAGCCCGCGTGCGACCAGCGCGCCACCGCCGAGCGGCAAGGTCGGTCGGTGCCAGTCGATCAGCGGGCTTGGATCGTGTCCCGACAACAGCAGCCGATCGATCGCGCTCTCGACGCCGACCCGATAGCCGAGCGCCAGCGGCCCTTCGTCGCCGGCCCCGGCCCACGCCTGCATCAACCGCTTGCGATCGGCGTTCGACAGCTTCAGCCGCGCGCCGACCGATTCGGCCTCCGTGGGATCCACCAGTGCCGCGAGCCGCCGGATCGCGTCGGGCGCAAAGCCGGATGCCCGTTCGTCTTCGGCGAGCCTGGCCAGTCGCGCCGCACCGGCGGCGTCGATCTCCGGCAGCACGGGGCGGAAAATGCCCTGCGTCTGCATCAACGTGACCACCGGAACGGCACCGGGCGCGACCAGCAGCTTGAGCAGCTCCGCGGCGATTCGTTCGCGGCTGAGCGCCATCAGGTCGTTGGCGCGCGCGACGCACGCCGCCAACCCCTCGGGATCGATCGCGTCGCCGAACCGCGCATGAAAGCGGAAGAAGCGCAAAATCCGCAAATGATCCTCGGCGATACGCCGGTACGGATTGCCGATGAACCGCACGCGTCGCGCCGCCAGATCCTCCAGCCCGCCGAAGAAGTCGGACACCGCGCCGGTCAACGGATCGGCGTAGAGGGCGTTCATTGTGAAATCACGCCGCGCCGCATCCTCTCGCCAATCGTCGGAGAAGGCGACGATCGCGTGCCGGCCGTCGGTCGCGACGTCGCGACGCAGCGTCGTGACCTCCACCACCGTTCCCTCGCTGACCGCGGTCACGGTGCCGTGTGCGATTCCGGTCGGCACTGCCTTGATCCCGGCCGACTCCAGCCGCCGCACCACCTCGTCAGGCGTGAAGATGGTTGCGAGATCGATGTCGGCGACCGGCAGGTGCAGCAAGGTGTCCCGCACGGCGCCGCCCACCCAGCGTGCACCGCCGTTCGCTCCGTCGAGCGCGGCAATCAGCCGCGCCAGCCCGGGGCGTGCGCGCCACGAGGCGGCCGGCAGGGTCACGCTTCCCATCGCAGTCGCCGCGCCAGATTGACGATCATGCCCGCCGTCGCCCCCCAGATCCGTCGATCGTTCCACATCATCTCCACGTAGCGCCGTTCGCGCCCCTGCCACATTGCTGCCCGCTGCCGGTGATTGCCGGCGTTGAGCAGGAATTCGAGCGGCACCTCGAACACGCTCGCCACTTCCGTCTCGCTGGGGATCAGCGGCAGGTCGGGCGGCACGACGCCGATCACCGGCGTGATGCGGAAGCCGGTGCCGGTGCGGTACAGATCCGACGTTCCGATCACCTCCACCGCGGCGCGGGGAAGTGCGATCTCTTCCTCCGCCTCCCGCAATGCGGCGGTCACGGCATCCTCGCCAGGGTCCAGCCGGCCGCCCGGAAACGCGATCTGGCCGGCATGCTGGCGCAGCGTCTCGGTCCGCTGGGTCAGCAGCACGCCCGGCCGGAGACGATCGGTGATCGCGACCAGTACGGCCGCCGGAGTCAGGGCGTCGGACGGGATGACGGCGCCGTCGTCGCCGACGATCGGCGCGCCACCGGCCGGCATCGTGAGGGCGTCGGCGATCCGCTCGGCCAGCCTCACGGTTGCAGGGCGAAGAAGGTGCCGGCGCTCCACACGCCCGGCACGGCATCATCGCCGGCCAAAGCGCACTCGGCCAGTTCGTAGTAGACTGACCGCCCGACGAGCGCCTCTAGCCCGCCACGCACATGCAGGTACGGGTGCGGGCCGTCGTCATGCTCGATGAAGCGCAGCGGGTGCGCGGCGGAGGCCGTGACCAGTTCCCCGGTATTGAGGCGGAACGCCAGCGTCGCGTCGCGCCCCTCGCCCTCGGCCTTCATCTCGACCGCCACGAAGGGTGCGTCATCGACCGCGATGTCGAGCTTCTCGACCGGCGTGACCAGCACATAGCCCCCATCCGGTTCACGCCGGAGGATGCGGCTGAACGCACGGACCATCGCCGGGCGCCCGATCGGCGAGCCCTGGTGATACCAGGTGCCGTCGCGTGCGATCCGCATCTCGCTGTCGCCGCAATGCGCGGGATTCCAAAGTTCGACCGGCGGCAACTGCCCGGTGTCGGACAGCCGCGCGATATCGGCGACGGTCAGCGTGTCGAAATCGGGGGGCGGGGCCATCGGCATCCCGCTCACCTAGGAAGCCGGGTGCGCGGGGTAAAGGTCAGGCAGCGATGACGTCGACGCGTGGTCCCAGCGATCCCGTTCCGATGGGGATGTCGCGTCCGCGTGCCAGCAGGCGGTGGCGGTCGACGGGGCCGGGCAGTCGCCAACCGGCCGTCGCGGCCGCGCTGAAGCCGAAGAAGCGACCATAATATTCCGGATCGCCGATCAGCGTCAGCGGGAGTGTCTCGCCCGCCGCGGCGAGCGAAGCCTCCATCAGGCGCCGGCCGAAGCCCTCCTGCTGACGCTCCGGCGCGATCGCCACCGGCCCGACCAGCACCAGCGGCCGGGACGAGCCGTCGTCGCCATCGAATCGGATCGGCCAGCACTGGATGGACCCGATCAGCGCGCGCCCGTCGAGCAGGGCCAGGCTCAGGCCGGAAAGCGCGCGGGTGCCGGCGCGCAGGCGATAGGCGGTGCGCGTGTGCCGATCCTGGCCAAAGGCGCGGTCGAGCAGATGCTCCACCGTGGCGGGCTCCACCATTTCGATCGGCACCAACTGGATCACGCCGCTTCCTCCGTGCCCCGGTTCCCCGATCGAGGGCATGGACGCCCGGGCGCGGGCGCTTTAGCGGGGTCAGCGATGAACGCAACCGGATTGACCGTATGAAATTGTACGACGCCGCCTTTGCGCCGAGTCCGCGTCGGGTGCGCATATACCTTGCGGAAAAAGCGCTGTCGGTCGAACGCGTGATGATCGACCTGCGGGCCGGCGAGCATCTGGGCGCAGCCTTCTTGGCGGTCAATCCGCGCGGTGCGCTCCCGGCATTGCAACTCGACGATGGCGAGGTCATTGCCGAATCGTCGGCAATCTGTCGCTTCTTCGAGACGCTGCACCCCGATCCGCCGTTGTTCGGCACGCGACCGATCGAGGTGGCGCGAATCGAGGGCTGGACGCGTCGGGTCGAAGCGGAGGGCTTCACCGCCGCCGCCTACGCGCTGCGCAACATGTCCCCGGCGTTTGCCGGACGCGCCGAGGTTGGCATCTGGCCGCGACTGGAGCAGATTCCGACACTGGCGGCACGTGGCAAGGTGATGTGGGACGCGTTCGTCGCGACGCTCGATCGGCGACTGGCCGAGAGCGAATGGATCGCCGGCGACCGGTACAGCTATGCCGACATCACCGCCCTGACGACGGTCGATTTCGCGCGGGCGATCAAGCTGCCGGTGAGCGATGAGGCGGTTCACCTGCTGCGCTGGCACGACGCCGCCAGCGCGCGACCGAGTGCCGCGGCATGACGGTCGGCACCGATTCGCTGGAACTCGAGGTCCACGACCTTGAGGTACAGGTGCTGACCGGCATCTATTCCGAGGAAACCCATTTGCCGCAGCCGCTGCGGATCTCGCTGACCGTTCTCCTCGACGCGCCGACGCATTTCGCACCGGACACGCCGCTGTCGGCGTCGAAGAACTATCTCGATCTGAAACACGCCGCGACCGACGCGCTGTCGACCGCCGGGCACTTCACCCTGATCGAGGCGGTCGGCGACCATATCGCCGAGACGCTGTTCCTTCAGGATGTGCGAGTCCGGCGGGTGAAGGTCAAGATCGTCAAGCTCGCGATCGCCGAAGCCGGCGAATCGATCGGGATCACGCTGGTACGTCACCGCCACTGACTGGCACAGGCTGGTCCGTGATAGCGTTACCGCTTATCGACGCGGCTTCGCCCCGGCATGAGCCGAGTTGCTGAAGCACGAAGGCATAGTCGCTGCGCGCCTGCGCGGCGTCGTCCTCCGACAATGCGGCGGTGCTGGTGTCCGGAAGCGTGGCGGGCAGCGCGCAGGCGAGGCGATACCACAGTAACGTGTCCCGCTTCGGTGTGGCCGCAGCATCGTCGATGATCTCGCTCAACGCCACCGACCAGCGCGGTTGCTCGCCCGGCCGGCGCAGGATCGACAGGGCGGCGGGACGGTCGTCGCGGGTGCGCAGGAAGATCTGCGTCTCACCCTCGCCCGGCAGCGCGCCGGGGACATGGAAAGCGCCGCGGACACCGACGATCACCGGCGGCGTATCGGGGGCCGCGACCTCCGATGCGATCGAGCGGACCCGCTGTTCGAGGTCGGCGCTCCAGTCACGCTGCGCGCCGGGTTCGACCAGCTGAACTTGTCGCGGGCGTCCCGCAACGGGACGTGCGAATGCCAGAACCCGGCGTTTTTTCAGCGACGGTGCGCGCCCCCGCCAGTCGGGTGCGACATCGACCAGCCATCCGACCCGGGCCGGGATCGCCGTGGCGCCGCGCACCAGCGTTCCGACGTCCGCCTCGACGTAAAATCGTGTCGCGCCGGGGGCGAGTCCTGCCGCCTCCGCGCCCTTGATCTTCGCGGCGGAGCGGATCGTGGCGTCGATGACCAGCGGGCTGGCGATCACCAGGTCGGCGAGCTCGGCATAGCCCGGCCGGGGCATCCCGCCCTGCTGCGCGTCGGCCGTGGCTTGCGCCAGCGCCGGGACGGGAAGGAGCAGGGCGGCGGCGGGGAGCAGGAAAAAAAAGCGCGTCGTCATGCCGAACGGGATAGACGGACGCGGCTGAACGATACAGAAATAAAAGCGTCGCAGTCCGGTTGTACGTTTGTTGCGTCCGACAAAGCGTTTGCGCTCCCAAAAGGGGCGCGATAGGACTTGTGTGTCTGTAGATAGCCCCAGGGCGCTACGGAAAGGTTAACAACGCCGGCCGGATCGCGCATCCGGTCACCCGACGGGCCGCAGGATGAGGGAGTTTCGTTGCTGAATGGCCTATTCTGACCAGAAGATGAGCGGGGGCAAGGTAGGCGCGCTGGTAATCGTCGCGCTGATCCACGTTGCCCTTGGCTATGCCTTCATAACCGGCCTCGCGACGAATTTCGTCAAGAAGCAGGTCGAGAAGCTGAACACGTTCGACGTCGAGGAGCCGCCGCCCCCGCCCCCGGAGGAGCCGCCGCCC
>NZ_LDTB01000042.1:2500-5778 GCF_001476895.1 Sphingomonas endophytica
CTATGCCGAGTGGTTGGGTGGGCTGCGCAAGCGGCTCAGCTGATCCAGCGCTGTTGTTGGTGGTGTGGGCTCTCAAGCGTGAGGTAAGGGCAATTCGTGGATGCCTTGGCGCATACAGGCGATGAAGGACGTGGCACGCTGCGATAAGCTGCGGTGAGGTGTGAGCAACCTTTGACCCGCAGATTTCCGAATGGGGAAACCCACTCATCCTGATTATCTCGCTTCTGGCGAGGTAATTGGGAATTTGAGTATCTCGTTACTGAATACATAGGTTTCGAGAAGCGAACCCGGGGAACTGAAACATCTCAGTACCTGGAGGAAAAGACATCAACCGAGATTCCGTTAGTAGTGGCGAGCGAACGCGGACCAGGCCAGTGCCATTCATTCAACTAGCAGAACGATCTGGAAAGTTCGGCCGTAGCGGGTGACAGCCCCGTATGCGAAAGTGATGTGAATGGACTCGAGTAGGGCGGGACACGTGTAATCCTGTCTGAACATGGGGGGACCACCCTCCAAGCCTAAATACTCGTATGCGACCGATAGCGAACTAGTACCGTGAGGGAAAGGTGAAAAGCACCCCGATGAGGGGAGTGAAACAGTACCTGAAACGGATTGCCTACAAGCAGTTGGAGGGTCTTTAGGGCCTGACAGCGTACCTCTTGCATAATGGGTCTGTGACTTAATGTTTCAAGCGAGCTTAAGCCGATAGGTGTAGGCGCAGCGAAAGCGAGTCTGAATAGGGCGTTTTAGTTTGAAGTATTAGACCCGAAACCCGGCGATCTATGCATGACCAGGATGAAGGTGTGGTAACACACACTGGAGGTCCGAACCGATTAACGTTGAAAAGTTACCGGATGAGTTGTGCTTAGGGGTGAAAGGCCAATCAAGCCGGGAAATAGCTGGTTCTCCGCGAAAACTATTGAGGTAGTGCCTCGAGCGAATACCGTAGGGGGTAGAGCACTGGATGGATGCGGGGGTCGCGAGATCTACCAACTCTAACCAAACTCCGAATACCTACGAGTACTACTCGGGAGACAGACGGCGGGTGCTAAGGTCCGTCGTCAAAAGGGAAACAGCCCTGACCTACAGCTAAGGTCCCCAAGTCACGTCTAAGTGGGAAAGCATGTGGGAATCCCAAAACAACCAGGAGGTTGGCTTAGAAGCAGCCATCCTTTAAAGAAAGCGTAACAGCTCACTGGTCTAGCTAAGGGTTCCTGCGGCGAAGATGTAACGGGGCTCAAGACGTGCACCGAAGCTTAGGGTGTGTTCTTTGAACACGCGGTAGCGGAGCGTTCCGTAAGCCTGCGAAGCGATCTGGTAATGGGTCGTGGAGGTATCGGAAGTGCGAATGCAGACATGAGTAGCGATAAAGAGGGTGAGATGCCCTCTCGCCGAAAGACCAAGGGTTCCTGCGCAAGGCTAATCCGCGCAGGGTGAGCCGGCCCCTAAGACGAGCCCGAAGGGGGTAGTCGATGGGAATGCGGTTAATATTCCGCAGCCTGGTGGTGTGTGACGGATGGTGTGTGTTGTTCAGCCTTATCGGATTGGCTGGGCTTCGAAACTGTCCCGGGAAATAGCCCCACCGTATAGACCGTACCCGAAACCGACACAGGTGGTCTGGTAGAGTATACCAAGGCGCTTGAGAGAAGTGTCCTGAAGGAACTCGGCAAATTGCCTCCGTACCTTCGGAAGAAGGAGGCCCCACGTAAGCGCAAGCTCTCGTGGGGGGCACAGGCCAGGGGGTAGCGACTGTTTAGCAAAAACACAGGGCTCTGCTAAGTCGGCTTCAAGACGACGTATAGGGCCTGACGCCTGCCCGGTGCCTGAAGGTTAAGTGGAGGGGTGCAAGCTCTGAAATGAAGCCCAGGTAAACGGCGGCCGTAACTATAACGGTCCTAAGGTAGCGAAATTCCTTGTCGGGTAAGTTCCGACCTGCACGAATGGCGTAACGACTTCCCCACTGTCTCCAGGACATGCTCAGCGAAATTGAATTCTCCGTGAAGATGCGGAGTACCCGCGGTTAGACGGAAAGACCCCGTGCACCTTTACTGCAGCTTCAGAGTGGCAGTGGACAAGAACTGTGTAGCATAGGTGGGAGGCTTTGAAGCATTGGCGCCAGCCGGTGTGGAGCCATAGGTGAAATACCACCCTGTTGTTGTCTATTGTCTAACCTCGTACCGTGAAACCGGTACAGGGACCCTCTGTGGCGGGTAGTTTGACTGGGGCGGTCGCCTCCTAAAGAGTAACGGAGGCGCGCGAAGGTTGGCTCAGGCCGGTTGGAAACCGGCTGTTAGAGTGCAATGGCATAAGCCAGCCTGACTGCGAGACTGACAAGTCGAGCAGAGACGAAAGTCGGTCATAGTGATCCGGTGGTCCCTCGTGGAAGGGCCATCGCTCAACGGATAAAAGGTACGCCGGGGATAACAGGCTGATAACCCCCAAGAGCTCATATCGACGGGGTTGTTTGGCACCTCGATGTCGGCTCATCACATCCTGGGGCTGGAGCAGGTCCCAAGGGTTTGGCTGTTCGCCAATTAAAGTGGTACGTGAGCTGGGTTCAGAACGTCGCGAGACAGTTTGGTCCCTATCTGCCGTGGGCGTCGAAATTTGAGAGGAGTTGACCCTAGTACGAGAGGACCGGGTTGAACGTACCTCTGGTGTACCTGTCGTCGTGCCAACGGCGCAGCAGGGTAGCTATGTACGGACGGGATAACCGCTGAAAGCATCTAAGCGGGAAGCCTCCCTCGAGATAAGATTTCTCAGGACGGTCGAAGACCACGACCTTGATAGATCGGATGTGGAAGCGCGGTAACGCGTGAAGCTAACCGATACTAATCGTCCTATTCGCGCTTGAGAGCACACACCCCCAACAACAGCGTTGGAATGCAGGGTGATGACATCCCAACCAGAACAACAGTGCATCGATTTGAACCCGTCTCCCCAGGCCCAACCACCCGGGGATGACACATGTGCAGGCTCCATTGCCTGGTGGCCATAGCGTCGGTGAACCACCCGATCCCATCCCGAACTCGGCCGTGAAACCCCTCTGCGCCAATGGTACTATCGCTCAAGCGATGGAAGAGTAGGTCGCCGCCAGGCATTGCAGCTTCGCACATCAAGAACCCATCCACAAAATCACACACCTCGGCGCGGGGTGGAGCAGCCCGGTAGCTCGTCAGGCTCATAACCTGAAGGTCACAGGTTCAAATCCTGTCCCCGCAACCATCTTGACTTGTCGCACCTCGGAAGCTTCTGCTCCCGGGGTGTTTTTGCGTACG
>NZ_LDTB01000043.1 GCF_001476895.1 Sphingomonas endophytica
GGGATGCCGGGGCCTGGCGATAGGCGCCCTCGGCGATGATGAGCTGGTGTTCGCCGGTGCCGTCGGTGCCCAGGATGAAACGCGCCGTCCCGTCCGCATCGACCTCGATCGCGGTTGCGGTGCCGGCGTCGCCGAACAGCATCGCCGTGCTCCGGTCATCGGGGTCGACGGTCTTGGTGATCGTGTCCCCGACCAGCAGCAAGGCCCGCCGCGCCGCGCCCGATGCGACGGTGGTCATCGCCAGCCACAACCCATAGGGATAGCCCGAACAGCCCAGATTGACGTCGAACGCCAGCACCTGCCGCCCCAGCCCCAGCCGCCCCTGCAACGCACACGCGGTTGCGGGCAGGCGGTAATCGGGGGTCTGGGTGACGAAGAACAGCGCATCGACGCTATCGCGTTCCCAGCCCAGCCGGTCGAGCAGCGTCTCCGCGGCGCGCTGGCACAGGTCGGCGGTGGTGGTCGCCTCGTCCGACCAGCGGCGCGCGCGCACGCCCGTCATCTTCTCGATATCAGCGGCCTTGTCGCCGAACCGTGCATGAAAGGGGGCATTGTCGACCACCCGCCCGGGCACGCACGACACGACACCGGCGATCCGGCTGCCCGTGACGGTGACGGAGCGTCCCGGCACCTTCGTCATTCGGCTGCGGCAGCCAATGCCTCGACCTGGCCCACCGTCCGGCACTGCGCAAGGGCGTCGGGGCTGACCGAGCGGTCGTGAATTTCGTCGATCAGGGCGATGGTCGACACGATCGCCAGCGAATCCCACGCCTCGCCCAGTTCAAGATCCGGGCCGACCTCGGACACGTCGACGTCCAGGATCTCGGCCATTCCTTCGTAGAACTCCGACATTCACTCTCTTCCTGTTTGGAGGGTCAGAACCCCACTAGCGCGCCGGCCCATGACAGGCCAACGCCAAAACCCAGCACCATCACCCGCGACCCGACCGGCAGGCGCCCCGCCGCCAGCTCCTGCTCGAGGACGAAGGGGATCGTCGAGGATACGGTGTTGCCGATCATCTCGTACCGGCGGGGCATGCGTGCATCGTCGAGGCCGATCTTCTTCTGCAAGGCGTCGAGCATGAACTTGTTGGCCTGGTGAAGGACCACGGCCGTCAGGTCGTCGGGTGTCACCTCCGCCTTTTCCAGGAGCGCACGGAAGGTGCGCGGCACCTCGCGCAGGGTGAAGGTGAGGACCGCACCGCCATCCATGAACAGGCTGTCGTCACTGCGGACATTGCCGGACCGGTCCTCCCGCTCGACCGCGGTGGCCGCGCTGCGGGGCAAGCGAAACCCGCCGGCGGGCACGATCAGCCGGTCGGCACCCCCACCATCCGTTCCGAACACGAACGGGCCGATCGATCCGCCGGCCACATCCTCGCTGGTGACGATTGTCGCCGCGGCACCATCGCCGAACAGGGTCCGCACGCTCTTGTCGCCACGATGGATGTACTTCGAATATGTATCGGCGGTGACCAGCAGCACCGTCGCCGCAGTCCCCGCCGCGATCAGCCCCGCCGCCAGCGACAGGCCATAGACGAACCCCGAACAGCCGAGATTGACGTCGAGCGCGCCGATACCGGTCGGCAATCCCAGCCGGTGTTGCAGGATACACGCCGATGTCGGCAGGACATGGTCGGGGGCCTGCGTGCACAGGATGATGAAATCGACCCGGTTCCGCCATTGCGGTGCCTGATCGAACAGCGCGGCGCAGGCGCCGGCGGCCAGATCCAGCGCCGTCTCGTCGTCCGCGGCGATGCGGCGTTCGCGGATCCCCGTCTTGTCGAGGATCTTGTCGGCCGGCCAGTCGGGAAACGCGGCCGCCAGATCGGCATTCGACAGCACCCGCGACGGCAGGTGCGTCGCGATGGCGGCGATGCGGGCGGGAACGCCGGGCGATGGATGGAGCGCAGTCATGTCGGTGTATCAGGTGCCGGACCCTAACGGGCATCGCCCGAGGCGTCCAGTTGACGGCAGCGCCAGACGGATCACTGCGTCGACCCGGGCGGGGTGTCGCGTGCGGTGCCCATGAATTCGGGCATGGTGGCATCGCCCGCTGCGCTGATCCCCCGACGCCGCAGCACCTTGTCGGCGGTCATCACCAGGATGCGCAGATCGAGCAGCAACGAGCGATGGTCGACGTACCAGAGGTCGAGCGCGAACTTCTCGTCCCAGGTCAGCGCGTTGCGGCCGCGGACCTGCGCCCAGCCGGTCAGCCCGGGCCGCACGTCGTGGCGTCGCGCCTGCTCGGGAGAGTAGCGGTCGAGATAGGCCATCAGCAGCGGGCGCGGCCCAACCAAGCTCATGTCGCCCCGCAAGACGTTCCACAGCTGGGGCAATTCGTCGAGGCTGGTCGCCCGCAGCGTGCGACCGAAGCCGGTCAGCCGTTCGCCATCAGGCAGGGGACGGCCATCGCGCCCGATCGCGTCCCGCATGGTACGGAACTTGACCAGGTTGAAGGGGCGGGCGTCCCGGCCGGGACGCACCTGCCGGAACAGCACCGGACGTCCCATCGTCCGCCCGACCATCAGCGCCACGACGACGATCACCGGCGACAGGACGATCAACGCGGTGCCCGCGATCAGCAGGTCAAGCGCGCGCTTGATCATCACGCCGTCCGGATGAGATCGCGGACGACGCCGGCAACGCGCGCGACGTCCGCGTCCGTCATCGCCGACCCGGACGGCAGGCACAGCCCCTGAGCGAAGCAGCGATCGGCGACGCTGCCACCGATCGCCCGCGCGGTCGCGAAAACCGGCTGGGCGTGCATCGGCTTCCACAACGGCCTCGCCTCGATTCCGGCGGCATCCAGCGCCAGCCGCACGACCTCCCGGTCGGTGCCCGCGGTCGCCGGATCGATGCGGATCGTGGTCAGCCAGCGATTGGCCCGCATCCCGGTCGCCTCCGGGCTCAATCGCACCCCCGGCAGGTCGCCGATCAGCTCACGATACAGCGCATGGATCGCCCGACGCCGGTCGACCCGCTCCGCCAGCACGGTCAGCTGCCCGACGCCGATCGCCGCGCATACGTTGCTGAGCCGGTAATTGTAGCCGGTCGTCGTATGCTCGTAATGCGGCGCAGGGTCGCGTGCCTGGGTCGACAGGAAGCGCGCCCGGGCGATCGCCTCGCCGTCCGGGCTGGCCAGCGCCCCGCCGCCCGACGTCGTGATGATCTTGTTGCCGTTGAACGACAGGATCGCGTAATCGGCGCCGTGACCGGCATGACGGCCGTCGCGATACCCGCCCACCGCTTCGGCGGCATCGCTGATCCAGGCAAAGCCGAACCGGTCGGCCAGTCCGCGCATCCGGACGGCGTCGACGACATGGCCGTAAAGGTCGGTGGTGATGACGACCCTCGGAAGCGCGCCCTCCCACTCCGCCTCGATCAGCGCCCGTTCCAGGAGATCGCAGTCGATGAGGAACATCTCGTCCTCGATGTCGACGAAGACCGGCACGCCACCCAGATAGAGGATCGGAGCGACCCCGCCGATGAAGGTCATCGTCGAGCCCCATACGGCATCGCCCGGAACGACCCCGACCAGCCGCAACGCCAGGTGGAGCGCCGCCGTGCCGCTCGACAGCGCGGCGACATGGCCGATCCCGGTCAGCCGTTCCAGGTCGCGTTCAAACCGATCCACCATCGGCCCGGTCGGGGCGATCCAGTTGGTATCGAATACCTCGGTCACCAGGTCGCGTTCGCCGCCACCCATGTGCGGTGCGGAAAGCAGGATACGGTCGGTCAAGGCATCGCCTGTCATTGGGCCTGTCATCGGGCCTGTCATTGAGCGGTCACTCGGCGGACCGCAATGGCCGGCCTGCGCGTACTCTTATGATCCCGTCTGTCAACACGGCGGGCTGGAAATATCCCGTCGCCTGTGCCTATCAGGCGGACGCAGCGAGGACGAACGCCATGGCCCCAGATCAGACCAGCGACGCCGGGCCGGGGGTCGGATGACGCAGAACCCTGATACCGGCCGGCGCGCCCTGCTGGGGGCAGCCGCGATCATGCCGCTGCTCACCGCATCCAGCAGCCCCGGCGCGCCCCCGCCATCGGTCGGCACCGGGCGTATCGCCGGGCTGATCGCCGTGACCGATCACGGCGCGGTAGGCGACGGCATCGCCGACGATCATGCTGCGATCACCCGCGCCATCGCCGCCGCCCGGGCGCAGGGCGGCGGCACCGTCATCCTGCCCCATGCCGGCCCGTGGCGCGTATCCGCCCCGATCGAGATCGCCGACGACGTCACCTTGACGGGAACGGTCCAGCACACCGTCGTGAAGCAGACCGGGGGCGATGGCGACGCCGTCATCACCGGTCGCGACAAGGCGCGTTTCCGGATCGCGAACCTGACCCTGATCGGCACCCGGCCGCCGGGCGGTCGGGGCGCCGGTGGCTCCGCCTGCGACGGCATCGCGCTGCAGGGATGCAGTTATTTCGACATCGACACCGTCCGTGCCGACTATTGCCGCCACGGTTTCCGGTTCCGGGAATGCTTCACCTTCGGGGTCGCGCAGGCGACCGCGTTGCGCTGTGCTTCCTATGGGTTCGCGCTGTCGGACGGCTGCACCTCGTTCGTCCTGCGCAACACGACGTCATGGGGCTGCGGCGGCGGTTGGAGTATCGCCGGATGCGCCTATGGCAGCCTGACGGGCTGCGCGTGCGACCTGTCGGACGCCGGTGGCAAGCCGGGCGATCCCTTCGGCGACAGTGGCGGCGACTATCGTCGCCCGGCCTTCATCTTCGATCTGTCGGGGTCCAAGGGGATCGCGATCATCGCGCCGGGATGCGAGAACTGCAATTCGCCCTGGCTCTATGCCGAGGGTACGCAGGCGACGATCCTCAGTCCCTTCATCTTCGGGATGGAGGCGCATACCCCCGACTGGCGGCTGATCCAGCTGCGCGGGGCGGATTCCTATTCGAACGTCACCATCGTCAACCCGTTCGGGTTCGATGCCGTCGCCAACCCGGCCGGGGCCGGCACGGCGATCCTGATCGAGAACCCGCAGCGCCAGCGCCTCTTCCTGTCGGGGCGATGGCGGGTCAACGCCTTTGACGGCGGGCGGGCCTATCCGTCGAAGGGGCTGGTCGTCGAAGGACAGCAGACCCTGCTCGATTATACCGCGGTCACGATGACGCCGGGCGGCACGCGCCTGTTGTCGCCCCATCCCGACGACCGGGCCAGCGTGACGGTCGAAGGTCTGCGCAAGTCCCTGCATCTGGTCCGTGGCGGTACCGGGCTGTTCCAGCTGCCAGTGCCGGCGGAGGGGCTGTTCCACCTCGTCGCGCAGGGACGCTGTTCGATGCCGGGCGGCGCGACCTTCGCCGTGCTGCCCCGACCGGGGGCTCCCCCCGCCAGACGATGGCAGGAGACGGGCAGCGGAATCGCGATCGACGAATGGTTCTATCTCCCGCCCGGCGGATCGCAGACGGGGATGCTGACGATCGCGCTGCAACCCGGCGCCCGTGTCGACCTGGAGACGCTGGTCATGACCTGCGTCGAGGGGCAGGTCTGACGACGGACGCCGCCCGTCGGCCGGTTTGCAACCGCGTGTCGCGGCGGGACCGTGACGATGGGCCCGGTCGCCGCCGCCACGCGATCATCAGCCCATTCTCAGATGGACGACGTCGGCAACGTCGAGGAGAGCCCGTAGAAATCGGTCGCCGCCAGGACATAACCGTTCGTGGCGATTTCCAGCGAGAAGTCTGCCCGTCCGTCGCCATCGGTGTCGCCATCGGCATACCAAAGGCCGCTCTGCTGATAGAGTCGCAGCTGCCCGGCACCGCTGAACGCCGCCGAGCCGATAAAGGTAAAGCCCTGAACGCCGCCAGCCGCCTGGTTGGCGTCGATGGCGGTAAGGTCGATCTTGTCACCGCGCTGGAAATCCTGGACGAGGTCGCGTTCGGTCGTCGTCGAATCCGAGGCACTGGCGAAGAAGAAGACGTCCGCCCCCGCCCCGCCGTTCAGGATGTCGCGGCCCGTCCCGCCAAGGAGATAGTCGGCCCCGTCCTGCCCGTTCAGCTGGTCGTCGCCCGCGCCGCCCACGATCATGTCGTTGCCGCTGCCGCCATAGAGGAAGTCGACACCGGCACCGCCGTCCAGCCGGTCATTGCCGTCCTGGCCGTATAGCCCGTCGCCGTCGTCCTCGCCGAACAGCTGGTCGTCCTCGGCACCGCCCAGCAGCAGGTCGGCCCCCGCACCGCCAAAGAGGAAATCCGCCCCGGCCCCGCCATCGAGACGATCGTCGCCGTCCTGGCCGTACAGGCTGTCGCCGTCCGCCTCACCAAACAGCTGATCGGCGCCGCCGCCCCCCAGGATGGTGTCGCTGCCATAGTCGCCATACAGATAATCGACGCCCGCCCCGCCATCGAGATAGTCGTTGCCCGATTGTCCGTAGAGACTGTCCTGGCCCTCGCCACCCTCGATCAGATCGTTGTCGCCTCCGCCCAGCAACAGGTCGTTGCCGGCATCGCCCGACAACTGGTCCGCACCGAAGCCGCCGCTCAGCACGTCGCCGCCGTCGCCGCCGTACAGCTGGTCGTTGCCGTTCTCGCCGATCAGGTAATCATCGTCGCCCTGCCCCATCAGCAGGTCTTCGCCCTCGCCGCCGCTCAGCTGGTCATTGCCCGCGCCGCCCAGCAGCACATCGCTGCCGTTGCCGCCGTACAGCATGTCCTCGCCGGTGCCGCCATCAAGCCGGTCGTTGCCGTCCTGACCGTAGAGGCCGTCGTGATCCTCGTCGCCATAGAGCTGGTCGTCCTCGGTTCCGCCGAGCAGCGTGTCGCCCCCGGCACCGCCATAAAGGACGTCGCCGCCCGCCGCGCCGTCCAGCATGTCGCTGCCGTCCTGGCCGTACAGCGCATCGGCATCGGCCTCGCCGCGCAGCTGGTCGTTGCCGCTGCCGCCCAGCATCAGGTCGGCGCCCGTCCCGCCGAACAGCATATCCACCCCGACCCCACCGTCGATCCGGTCGTTACCGGCCCCGCCGTAGAGTTCGTCGCTGCCGTCCTCTCCGTAAAGCTGATCGTCGCCATCGCCCCCGATCACCAGGTCGGCGCCCGCGCCGGCATATACGACGTCGCGCCCCGCGCCGCCATCAATGCGGTCGTTGCCACCGCCGGCATACATCTCGTCATTGCCGCCGAGCCCGAACAGCGCGTCGTTCATGCCGGTGCCGACCAGCACCCCGCCCGTTGCCATGGCGTGGAAGTCGTTGTCGCGGATCTGCACGCGCACGATGGTGGAATCGCTGCCGCTGTCGAACACCTGTCCGGAGGCGGTCACCCGGATCGCGATCGTCTCCTCGCCCTCCTGCTCGAAATCGTCACGGATCGTGACGATCGGCAGGGTGATGACATAGTCACCGGCGGGCGATTGCGAGATCGAATAGCGCGACGAGGAAATCGGAATGATGACGTCGGTGCCATCAGTGGCGGTCGAGTCCGACATGACATAGGCAAGCGACACGGTGGTCGCCGCGGTCGTTACGTTGCGCAGCGTCAACGTCATCGGGAGCGACGCGTCGTTACCCTCCATGACATAGCTCGGCGCGGTGACCGTCGCCGAAGCGGCCAGGTTGCGGTCGATAATCTGAAAGCTGGTCTGGATACCAAGCCGGGTAAGATCGCTGGCGTAGTAGTAGCTGGTATTACCCGCCTTGTCCGAGACGCTGACCGACGAGATCGTGTAGGTTCCCGATCCCGATGCTGAATCGACGAACGTGCTGCCCGACGAATAGCCATCGGCAAACGAATCTACCGCGTCGCTTGCCGTCATATAATTGATGTTGCCGGACGTACCCTGCCACCTTTTATCAAAGCTGACGAAGATGCTGCTCACACCTGCACCCACATCGGTCGCACCCGCCGTGAAGGTGATCGACTGACCGCCATTTGTTATATCGACAGACGATGGAAAGACGAGCGACGTCAATCGTGGTGCTGTCGTGTCGGCGACTGTATTGCCGGTAATGGTGAAGCTGGTCTGGATACCAAGCCGGGACAGATCGCTGGCGTAGTAGTAGCTGGTATTACCTGCCTTGTCCGAGACACTGACCGACGAGATCGTGTAGGTTCCCGATCCCGATGCCGAGTCGACGAACGTGCTGCTCGACGAATAGCCATCCGCAAACGAATCTATCGCATCGCTTGCCCTCATATAATTGGTGTTGCCGGACGTACCCTGCCAGCTTTTATCAAAGTTGACGAAGATGCTATCGACACCCAGACCCACATCGGTCGCACCGGCCGTGAAGGTGATCGACTGACCACCATTACGAACGTCCACCGACGATGGAAAGACAAGTGACGTCAATTGTGGTGCAGTCGTGTCCGCCACTGCATTGCTGACGATGGTGAAGCTGGTCTGGATACCGAGCCGGATCAGATCGCTATAATAGTAGTAACTAGTATTGCCCGCCTTGTCCATAACACTGACCGATGAGATCGTGTAGGTCCCCGATCCCGATGCGGTATTAAAAAATATGCTGCTCGATGAATAGCCATCCGCAAACGAATCTCTTAATTCGTATGCCGACATATAAGAAGTATTGTTGTACATGCCCTGCCAGCTTTTATCGAAGCTGACGAAGACGCTATCGACACCCAGACCCACATCGGTCGCACCCGCCGTGAAGGTGAGCGATCGACCGCCACTCCGCACATCGACGGATGACGGAAAGACGAGCGACGTCAGTCGCGGTGCGGTCGTGTCGGCCTGTGCCATGATGATTCCCCCTCGGCCGTGACCGGCGCATTAACGGAAGTTTTTAGGGGAGAGCGAAACATCGGACAAGTTCACCGGCGATTAAGTCGTGCCGCATCGGAGAGCACTGCCGTCAACGCGTCGACACCGTGATCGAACGACAGATGCGCGTCATAGTAACGCCGCCCGGCCTCACCCATCGCCGCGCGCGCGGCCGGCGGCATCGCCATCAGCGACCGGACCGCCGCCACCATCGCGTCGGATGATTCCGGTTCGAAGGCGATCCCCGCTCCGGCCGCCGCGACCATCGCCGCGGCATCACCGCGCACCCCCATCAGAATCGGGCGGCCGACCGCCAGATAGGCCTGAGTCTTCGAGGGGATGGTGATCGCGAACAGCGGATCGTCGCGCAGGTGCACCAGCAGTGCATCCGCCTCGGCAAAGACCGCGCCCATGTCGCGCGGATGGCGCGGCGGCAGAAAGCGGATGGTGTCGAGCCCTTCCGCCTCGGCCTCCGCGCGCAGCGCATCGGCATCGACCCCGCCCCCGATCAACGTGAACCGTGCCGCGACCCCCTCGTCCCGCAATCGGCGCGCGGCCCGGATGACGGTATCGAGCGCCTGGGCCTTGCCCATGTTGCCGGCGAACAGGATCTCGAACCGCTCGCCCGCGGCGGTCGCCGGCAGCGACAGGGCGGCGATGTCGTCGGGTGCCCAGTTGGGCACGACCGTGACCTGCGCCCCCGGGATCCGGCTGGAGATTCGCGCCGCGAACCCCGGCGACAGCACGACGATCCGGGCGGCGCGCCGGAAGACGAAGTCGGTCCAGCCGCCGACCAGGCGCAACAGCCTGCCGTTGTTCACCATCCCGGTCGCGGCCAGTGTTTCCGGCCACAGATCCTGGACGTCGATGACGAACGGCACCCGGCGCACCAGCCGCAGCAGGACCGCCGCGGCGGCCGCGGTCATCGGCGGAGTATAGACATAGACGACATCGGGCCGCCGCACCGTCAGCGCCAGCAGGGTCGAGGAGACAGCGAACGAGGCGTAGTTCAGTATCCGGCGCAGCGCCGAACGATCATGGCTGGGGTAGAGCGCGCCCCGTGTGACGCGGATCCCGTCCATCCATTCGCGCCGGATCGCCCGGATCCGATAACCGTCATAGACCCGCCCCCCGGGATAATTGGGAAAGCCGGTCAGTACCTCCACCTCGTGTCCGCGCTCGCGCAGCGCCACGGCCAGCGGCAGTCCCTTGAAATGCGGTTCCGGCTGGAACCACTGGGTCAGGATCAGGATACGCACGGCGTCAACGCCCCCCTACCCCGCCGGGGAATGCGGGCCCGCACTCCCCGGTTCCGGTCCGGAGCAGCGGAGACAGCGCCACACGTAGCGCGTCGATCGCATATCGCCCCCGCACCCGGTCGCGGAACTCTTCGCCCCTCGCCGCCAGCATTGCCGGCGTCTGGCGCGCGGCTGCGTTGATCGCGGCGGCGATCCCGGCGGGCGTCTCGTCGTCGATCGACAATGTAGCGTCGATCAGCTCGTCCGACAGGCTGGGCAGCCGCGTCGTCATTACCGCCCGGCCCGAGGCCGCATATTCGATGAGCTTCGAGGGCGACGACATCCGGGCCAGCGCCCCGCCCGCCGGGCGGGGATTGATGAGGATATCGGCGTTCGCCATCTCGTCGACCAGCCGCGCCTGGTCGACCAGCCCCCCCCAGACCAGCGCCGGATGACGATCCGCCATCGCGGCGATTGCCGGCTCCAGCGGTCCGCGGCCGAACAGTCGCACCTCGATCCCCGGATCGAGCAGCGGCACCGCATCGAGCAGGGCGGCGATGCCATATTCCGGGCTCAGCCCGCCGAAATACAGGACGCGGCAGGTGCCATCGGAGGAACGATCGCGGGGAACGGCATCGACCCGTTCCTCGAGCATGTCGTCATAAATTCCGGGCACGACGAGCGCGGGCCGCCCCGGCGCATAGGTCGCCGCCAGCGTTTCCGACAGCGCGATCGCGAAGTCGAATCGCCGGGCCAGGCCGATCGACAGACGCCGGTCGATGGCTTTGAGCAGGCGTCGGATCCGCCCGTCGGTCGGCAGGATCACACCCTGCTGATCGGTGAGGACAACGCCGATCCGCACCCCCGACGCCTTCAGCAGAAGGGCTGCCAGGAGGTTGGGCAGGTGGAGGCCGTGGACCACCGCCACGTCGAGGCGCCGCATCGCCGGATAACGAGACACCAGCGCCGCGAACCGACTGACGTGCTTTGCGACCATCAAGTTGACGAACGGCAACGCGGTTACGGTTCGGCCACCACGGTCATGGGTTCCACCGCCGAACCCGATCCGGCGTCCGATCGGATAATCCTGGACGGGGGCAAAGCTATACCCGTCGAACCGGTCGAAGCTGCTGCCGAGCAGTTCCAGCAGGACCAGCCCGAACCGATGGGTCTGGATGGCCGGGGTGGGATCTATCCGGATCAGTTCGTCCAGCATGTCGTCGGATACGACATAGCCGATCAACGCCCCGGCCCGCGGTCGCCCGTCACGCGGACCGACCGTCATGACGGGGTTCCGACCGTCGCCCGCTCGTTCCGGCCGCTGGGAAAGTAGAAGGCCGAAATCGCGGGCAGGAACCAGATCGGACTGGTGATGAACGACAGGATGAAGACACCCAGGAGCGCAGGATAGCGTCGCCCGAGGCTGCCCAGCAGAACGGCGAACCCCAGGAGCCCCGGCAGCCCGTAGCGCATCGCAATCTGGGTATAGCTGTCCCACGATCCCAGATCATATTGCTGGTAGATGAGGGTGTATTCAACGCTGCCGATGCCCAGCGGGTTGTCGAGGAAGAAGTAGAAAGCCGATACCGACGGCATGAACCGCGGTCCAAACACCGCGTCGTTGGCGATCTTGCTTTCATACTGGCCGAGCAGGAATTCCTGTGTCGCCCCGAAGAAGATGACGATCAACGCGATCAGCAACAGACGATAGCGGACATCGAACTTTGTCGAGACCAGGAACAGGGCGACAGCGATGCCGGCAGTCGACACTGTCGACAGCACGACGAGAAGATAGAAGCCGCAGATCCGGTCGGGCCGGCCGAGCCGGCGCAGCCGGGCATACAGTGCGACGTTGACGAGCAGCTGGTAGAACCCCGGCTCGCTCGCGAAACCCGCGTTACGGATCACGGGGTCGGGATTCATCACCACGTTGAGGATGAACGCGGTTCGATGGGTCGTTTCCCGATAGGTGTATTCGGGGAACAGATAGGCGATATCGGGGCGGATCGCGACGATCACGAAGACGATGAACGACGGGACGGCGATATACAGGAAGACCCGTTCATAGATCTGCAGATAGGGGGTGTCGCCGGTAGATTGCGACAGGACGAAGCCCGAGAACAGCAGGACGGGAATGGCGATGAACGACATCGTCACGAACCCGATGCGGGTCGAGAAGCTTAGATCGTAGATCGAGATCGGCAGGATCAGCACGACGAACAGCAGCATCAGCTGCAGGGCATGGGGATTGGGACGGCGCAGCGACCCGAGCAGGATCAGAAGCCCGAGGCCGGTCGCGACCAGCCCCGCGCTCTCGCCCAGCGCGGGTGTCGTCGACACGAAGACGAAGGCGCCCAGCTTCCACCGGGTCGCGAGCGATGGGCCCGCCGACAAGGACGACGAGGTCGGCGGATACGACGTCACGGACGTCCGGTAAGGAACGATTGCCACCTGATCCCCATGGTTGCGAGCTGCCGGAAGAACAGAACGACGGTCCACGATACGCTGACGAGCGTGCATAAGCCAAGGCCCGCGATCACCCCCACCAGCCCCGCCTGGGCATAGCCGAACGCCACGGCCGCCGCCTTGAGCGGCACGTTGGCGATCTGGACCACGACCATTGCCCGTTCCAGCCCCATGACCGGGGCGGCAAGCGGGGCGATGATGAAGATCGCCTGGACGAGCTGGACCAGAACGTAAAGCGTCAGTTCCCGGTGATAGGGGGCGATCACCGGCCCCCACAACGCCGCGATCCACGGCGCCATCGCGATGAAAACCACCCCCGCGGCCAGCGACCCCGCGGCGATCACGATCCAGTAGAGGCGGGCGATGCGGACGAAGGCCGCGCCGTCGCGCGCGGCGTAGAGCAGCGCGAGCCGTGCGATGAGGCCGGCGGTGGCGATGTTGATCGCGACGGCGATGAGGCCGCCGGTGCGTACGATCGGCTGGAAGATGCCGACCACCGCCGCATCCGCGAACGCATAGAGGACGAGGAGGTCGAGCCAGCCGGCGACATTGGTCAGGATCGCCAGGATCCAGAACATCGCGCCCCGCCGTACCGTGTCGCGCACGCCATGGCGCCACGGCACGGCAGCGGCGGGCCGGTGGGAGGCGCCGATCGCGCGCCGCCACGCCCATCCGGCACCGGCCAGCCCGATGAGGCTGCATCCCGCGTACAGCCAAGGCAGTTCCCCGGCGCGAAGCATGCCCATCGCATCAAGCGGCACGAACAGCGCGACGAAGGCGATGGGGATGAAACTGCCTTGCCAGAAGACCGCGGCCGGGACGAGCTGCCAGCCGCGCAGCGCCTCGGTCACGATCCACAGCCAGGCGAGAAGGACGATCGTCGGAGCAAAGGCCGGGATCATGCCGCCGCCATCGGCGCCCCAGATATCAGCCGCAACCGCGACCGACAGGGCAACGGCCAGCGCAGCCGGCAGCGTCACCGCCAGCGAGCGGTCGATCGTCGCGCGCGCACGTCCGGCATCGCCCTCCACCTTCATCTCGGCGATGTCGCGCAACGCCAGCTGCTCCTGTCCCAGCCGGCCGACCGCGGCCCCGATCATGACGTAGCTGAGCGCGACCTGGAACAAACCGTTCGCCTCCGCGCCGAAACGCCGGACGATCAGGAGGTTCATCAGGAAGGTGGCCGCGATGCCCCCGCCGCGCAGCACCAGCAGGCGCGACACCCCGACCAGCTCGTACAGCGCCGGCATCAGGCGAACCGGTATCAGCCGGGGGGGCATCATCGGCATCGGTCGACGACTTGCCGCCAAGCCGCATCGAAGCCGGCGGCCGAGAAGGCGGTCAGGGCATGGGTGTGGTTGGCGGCGGCCAGCCGCGTGCGTTCGTCACGGCCGTCGAGCAGCCGTGTACAGACCGCCAGCCATGCCGCGACGTCCCCGGGTGGCGCCATCAAGCAGTTCGTCCCAGGATCGGCGAAATCCTCCAGCCCTGGCAGGTCAGAGACGACAAACGTACGCCCGCACAGTCCCGCCTCGATCGCCGGCCGACAAAAATGCGGATCGGTGATCGGCAGCAACAGCAGCCGGGCGTCGCGCAGGAAGGGAGCCACGTCGGCGACGAATCCCGCCACGGACAGCGACGATCCGCGCGCCGTCAGCATCGCGCGCGTCGCCTCGATCCGGGCCTGCCAAGATGCGTCCACCGCTCCCACAAGCATCGCCCGGACTGGCCGCGCAGTCGATAGCCGCTCGATCAGTGCGAGGAAGAGCGCGATGCCCTTGATGCGCGCGCTGCCGCCCAGGAAGACGAAGTCGTACCCCGCCAGGGTATCGTCTGATGGCAACGCCGCAGCGACGTCGAACGGATTGGCCGCAACGATGCTGGCGATTCCCTGCATCGCGGCGCGCGCCGACCATGACCGGCTGATCGACACGACGGTATCGACCGATCGCAACAGCCGCCGTTGCGTCGTTCCCCGTGCGCCGGACAGGAAGGCGTTCTCCTGAACGATGCAGACTCGGCGGGCGCGGATCCCGGCGGCCGCGATTGCGGCCAGAAACGGCAGGTCGATCGAGGATGTCACGACGATCGCGTCATATTCGGCGAGAACCCCGGCATGACGCCGTGCCCAGCGGAACGATGCCGTCGCCCGGATCGGCGCGCAAAAGGCATGATACAGGAAGGCGCGGCGGCTGGCCCCCGCATAGGCAGGCAGGACCGGGCGCGGTGGCAGGACGAAGTCGGCGACGGCCGTCGACGCCGCGATATCGCCGTAAGCTTCCGCCGCATCCCCGGCCAGCGTCACCGCCGCGCGCCGGGCAAGCGCGGCGATGGCGGCGCGATTGTAGAGGCCGGCCCCGCCGATTACCGGCACATGGGGCAGCACCAGGATCCGCGGCGATGCCGGGGCACCGTCAGTCATCGCCGGGCAGGCAGGCAGCGCCAATCGTCAGCCAGCATACGCCTTCCACACCGTCCGCTTCACATAGTCGGTGTAGCTGACGATGATCCGCAGCACCTTGTCCGAGACGTTGGGCATCGAATAGTCGGCGACCGGGCGCAGGCCGCGCGCATCGCCACGGCCCTCCGTGGCCAGGATGTCGAGCGCCTGCAGAACGCGGTCCCGGCCCAGCCCGACCATCATCACCGCGCCCTCCTCCATCGCTTCGGGGCGCTCGTGCGCCTCGCGGATGTTGAGTGCGGGAAAGCGCAGGATCGACGCTTCCTCGCTGATCGTTCCGCTGTCCGACAGGACCGCCCGGGCGTTCATCTGGAGCGCGTTGTAGTCGAGGAAGCCGAACGGCTTGAGCAGGCGGACCCGCGGGTCGAAGATCAGGCCGTGCGCGTCGATCCGCTTGCGGGTGCGCGGATGGGTGCTCACCAGGATCGGCCGGTCGAACCGCTCGGCAATGGCGTTCAGCGTCTCGTGCAGGCGGCGCAGCTGCGGCTCGGCGTCGACATTCTCTTCGCGGTGGGCGCTGACCAGGAAATACTCGCCTGGGACCAGTTCCTGCCGCGCGAGGATGTCCGATGCCTCGATCCCCGTCCGATAATGGTTCAGCACCTCGAACATCGGACTGCCCGTCTTGACGATCCGGTCCGCGGGCAGCCCCTCCGCAAGCAGATAGTCCCGGGCGATGTCCGAATAGGGCAGGTTGATATCGGCGGTATGGTCGACGATGCGGCGGTTGATCTCCTCGGGCACCCGCATGTCGAAGCAGCGGTTGCCCGCTTCCATGTGGAAGACGGGGATCCGGCGCCGCTTGGCCGGGATCACGGCCAGGCAGCTATTGGTGTCGCCCAGGATCAGCATCGCGTCGGGGCGCTCGCGCTCCAGCACCGTATCGACCTCGATGATGACCCGTCCGATCGTCTCGGCCGCGGTGCCGCCGGCGACCTCCAGGAAATGATCGGGGCGGCGCAGGCCCAGATCATCGAAGAAGACCTGGTTCAGCTCATAGTCGTAATTCTGTCCGGTATGGACGAGGACATGGTCGGTATGCGCATCGAGCCGGGCCATGACCCGCGACAGCCGGATAATCTCCGGGCGCGTGCCGACCACGGTCATGACCTTCATGCGGTTCATCTCAGACCTTTGCGGTGATGGTGTCGGGGCGAGCGCGATCGAAGACCTCGTTCGCCCAGAGCAGCGAAACCATGATCCCGGCGCCCACGTTGGTGACGTCGTGCGCCCAGCCGGGCACCGTCTCGACGACCGTCGGGGTGTCGCCATCGGTGACGATCTCGTAAGTCTCGCCGGTCAGCATATGGCGAAAGCCGAACCGCGCCCGGCCGTGGACGATGAGAAACTTTTCCGTCTTGGTGTGATGATAGTGGCCGCCCCGCGTCACCCCGGGCAGCGCGGTGAAATAGGAAAACTGGCCCGAGGTGCGGGTCTTCAGCATCTCCGAAAAGGCGCCGCGGGTATCGCGGTGGCTGACGATCGGATAGCTGAACTCCGCCGGCGGCAGGGCCGCGACATAGGTGGCATAGAGCGCGCGGGTCAGCCCCGTGCCGACCGCGTCGATCAGATTGTCGGCCCGATCGGTGCGAAACCCGCGGATCGTGTTGGCAACCGCGCCGACGGTCGTCGCGTAGGTTGGCGCGACATCGACCATGCCCGACTCCCCGCCCCGGTCGAGGATGCCCAGGAACGCGTCGACGACATCGTCGATATAGACCAGGCTCAGCGCCGCCCCGGGATCGTTGACCGTGATCGGCAGATCGCGTGCGACATTGTGGCAGAAGGTCGCGACCGCCGAATTGTAGTTGGGCCGCGCCCATTTCCCGAAGACATTGGGCAGGCGAAAGACATAGACACGGCCGCCGGTGCGCGCGGCATGGGCGAGCAACGCCTCCTCGCCGGCGCGCTTGCTGCGACCATAAGCGTCGTCGCCCGCGGCACGGATCGACGAGGCATAGACGACCGGTACCGACCGGCCGGCCGCGCCGATCGCCTCGACCAGCAGCGCTGCGGTGCCGGCATTGACGGTATCGAATTCAGCCGGGTCTGCCGGCCGGTTGGCTCCGGCCAGATGGACGACCGCATCGGCCGCGGCGATCGCGGCGAACCAGTCCTCGCGCGTGCTGGTCCGGGTCAGCGGCAGCACCTGGTCGCCGATCTCGGCGAGGCGCAGCGCCAGATTGCGCCCGACAAATCCGTCCGCCCCGGTGACGGCGATGCGGCGTCCGCTCACTCGCCGGCGCCTTCGCGGCCCGACAGCACCCCCTGCATATAGTCGAGGCGACGCAGGATTGCCGTCATTCCCGCCTGGTCCAGCCGAGTGGTGTTGTGCGAGTTGAAATCCTCTGCCTCGGTGATCTCCTTCTCGCCCTCTTCGACGAAGCGGGCATAGTTGAGATCGCGATTGTCGGGCGGCACCCGGTAATAGTCGCCGCGATCCTCGGCGATCGCCATCTCCTCGCGGCTGAGCAGCGTCTCATAGAGCTTCTCGCCGTGCCGGGTGCCGATCACCTTCATCGGATGCCCTTCGGCGCCCAGCACCTCAAGGACCGACCGGGCAAGGATGTCGATCGTCGCGGCCGGCGCCTTCTGGACGAACAGGTCGCCGTTCCCGCCATGCGCGAACGCATAGAGAACCAGGTCGACCGCTTCGCCGAGCGTCATGACGAACCGGGTCATGCCGGGGTCGGTGATGGTCAGCGGCAGGCCCTTGCGGACCTGGTCGACGAACAGCGGGATCACACTGCCGCGCGAGGCAAGGACGTTGCCGTAGCGGGTGCCGGTGATGACCGTCTTCGTGCCCAGCGCCAGCCGCGACTTGGCGACCATCACCTTTTCCATCAACGCCTTGGAAATGCCCATGGCGTTGATCGGATATACCGCCTTGTCGGTCGACAGGCACACAACCCGCTCCACCCCGGCCGCGATCGCCGCCTCGAGCAAATTGTCAGTCCCGATGACATTGGTCTTGACCGCTTCCATCGGATGGAATTCGCACGACGGCACCTGCTTCAGCGCCGCGGCGTGAAAGATATAGTCGACACCCTGTACCGCGCTGGCGATCGACCGGAGGTCGCGCACGTCGCCGATATAGTAGCGCAGCCGCGGGTCGCGATAGTGGAGCCGCTGATCTTCCTGCTTCTTCTCATCACGCGAGAAGATCCGGATTTCCCGGAACGGCTCGCTGATGAAACGGCGCAGAACGGTCGAACCGAACGACCCGGTCCCACCGGTGATAAGAAGCACCTTGTCGTCGAACATGAACATTCCCGTCATGGAACCGGCACGGACCCGCAGCCGGGAAGTCCGCCCGTATTGGACGAGGCGCGCTGTACGTGCTAGCGGAAGGTCAATCAATAGTGATCGACCGGGTCACCGGCGTGTCGCGGCCCGGACGACAGGGCTGCCAGTTGGGCAGCAGTGGGCCGGCGGTCCGTGCGACAGGGGCACGGGGTCGAGTGGGAGTTTTCATGCCCGTTGGTATCGTTGCGCGTCCGCTGCTGGCTCTGCCCAGGGGCTCCAAGCGCCTGATGGCGGCCACCATGGACGCCGCGCTCTGCGCGCTGACCGTATGGCTCGCCTATTACCTGCGGCTCGGCCATTTCGTGTCGCTTGCCGGTCGACCGACCCTGGCCGCTGCGCTTTCGGTCGCGCTGGCCCTGCCCGCATTCTACGTGACCGGGCTGTACCGGATGGCGTTCAGGCGCGCCGGTACCGAGATAATCCCGGCCTCGGCGCTGGCATGCTTCGCCTATGGCCTGTGCTATGCGACGATCATCGCCGCCTATGCCTTCGACAACATCCCCCGCACCGTTGGCATCATCCAGCCGATCCTCCTGTTCCTCGCCATTTCCGCGACACGGCTGGCGGTCGGCTATGTCCTGGGCGGGCAGATGCAGCGCCGGATCGATGCCAAGCCGCGCGGGCGGATGCTGATTTACGGTGCCGGTTCGTCGGGGCGCCAGCTGGCCGCCGCGATGGGGACGAGCCGCGAGTCCAGCGTCATCGGCTTCCTCGATGACGACCAGTCGCTGTACGGTACCCGGGTCAACGGCCTGCCCGTCTATCCGCCCCATCGCCTGGGCGAACTGATCGGGACCGAGCGGGTCAGCGACGTCCTGCTCGCGCTGCCATCGGCATCGCGGCAGCGCCGCAACGAGATCATTCAGGGGCTGCGCGGTTTGCCGGTAGGGGTTCGGACCCTGCCCGGACTGATGGACCTTGCCCATGGCCGCGTCCAGGCCAGCGACCTGCGCGAGCTGACCATCGAGGACCTGCTCAGCCGTGATCCGGTGGCCCCGCATGCCGCCTCGGTAAGGGGCAAGATCGCCGGGCGCACCGTCCTGGTGACCGGCGCGGGAGGATCGATCGGCAGCGAGCTGTGCCGGCAGATCATCGCCGCGGAACCGGCATGCATCCTGCTCCTGGAGGCCAACGAGTTTGCCCTCTATGCCATCCACCGCAACCTGACCGAGGTGTCCGACGTCACGGTGGTGCCGCTGCTCGGCTCGGTGATCGACGCCTTCCGCATCAACGAGATCATGCGCGCCTGGTCGCCCGACATGGTCTTCCACGCCGCCGCCTACAAGCACGTCCCCCTCGTCGAGCACAATCCGCTGGAAGGGATCCGCAACAACATCATCGGTACCCGGCGTGTCGCGCAGGCGGCCCTGCACAACGGCGTGCGGGACTTCGTGCTGGTCAGCACCGACAAGGCGGTCCGCCCTACCAACATCATGGGCGCCACCAAGCGGCTCGCCGAACTGGTTCTTCAGGGCCTGGCGGCGGAGGGCGGAGCGACCTGCTTCTCGATGGTCCGGTTCGGCAATGTGCTGGGATCGAGCGGATCGGTCGTGCCGCTGTTCCGCGAACAGATCCGGCAGGGCGGTCCCGTCACCATCACCCATCCCGACATCACCCGCTACTTCATGACCATTCCCGAGGCGGCGCAGCTCGTCGTACAGGCCAGCGCGATGGCGCGGGGTGGCGAGGTCTTCGTGCTGGACATGGGCGAACCCGTCCGGATCGTCGACCTGGCCCGCAACATGATCGAACTGTGCGGACTGACCGTGCGGACCGCCGACAACCCCGATGGCGACATCGAGATCGCGACCGTTGGGATGCGCCCGGGCGAGAAGCTGTACGAGGAACTGCTGATCGGCGCCGATCCGCGGACGACATCGCATCCCCGCATCATGATGGCGACCGAACATCACCTGCCCTGGCCAATGCTGCGTCAGCAGCTGGACGTGATGGAAGCCCATGTCGAAGCGGGTGAGGTCGCCGCGGCGCGCGACCTGCTGTGCGCCCTCGTAGCGGAATTCGCCCCGGCCAGCGACATCGTCGACTGGATCGCGCTGCGTCGCGATGGCCGCGCCCCGAATGCGGTCGACGATCCGTTCCCGGTGCATCCGGACGCCGTACCGCCGCCATCGCCCGTCCGGTCGGCTCCAACCGCCGTACCGATCGGTCCCGCTCCGCTTGACATCGCCACGCTGCCGGTCGCAGCCCGGCTGGCGAACTGAGGGCAGGACAGCGGATGCCCATGCCCGAGCCCTTTTCGAGATCCAGGTCCCCCATGCACGCGTCGCGCCGGTCCTCACCGTTCTCCGGAATCGGCCCCTGCCTGCTCCTGCTGAGCGTCCTGCTCGCCACGCTGTGGCTTGCAGGCGGAGCGTCGCGGGCCGACGCGCTGGGACAGGTCGTCGTGCGCACCGTCGCCTGGATTGTTCTGGTCGTCGCCATCCTGTTCGTCGATCGCCCGCGGCCGGGCGCCGGCACGCCCGCCCTCGTCCGGCCGGTCGCCATACTGCTCGCCGTCATCGTGGCGCTGCCCCTGATCCAGCTCGTCCCGCTTCCCCCGGCGATCTGGCAGGCGCTGCCAGGACGCGCGATGCTCGCGGAAGCCGCTGCGGCCAGCGGCCAGGCCCAGCCGTGGCGCGCCATGTCCATCGTCCCGGGGGCGACGGTCAATGCCGCGTCCTCGCTCATCGTTCCCGTCGTCGTCCTGCTCCTGCTGGCCGCGATGACGGACGAGGAACGGGCGTGGCTGCCCGGTATCGTGCTCGGCATGATCGGTGCGTCCACCGCGGTCGGCCTGCTGCAATTCTCCGGCGCCGGCTTCAACAATCCGTTCATCAACGAAACGGTGGGACAGGTTGGCGGCACCTTCGCCAATCGCAACCATTTCGCGCTGTTCCTGGCGCTCGGCTGCCTGATCGCCCCGTGCTGGGCAGTCCTCGACGGACGGTCGCCGCGCTGGCGTGGTCCCGTTGCGCTCGGCCTCGTCCTGCTGCTGGTGCTGGTCATCCTGGCCACCGGCTCGCGTGCCGGGATCATCCTGGGCGCGGCGGGACTGGCGATCGGGCTGTTCCTGTCGCGAAAGGGTATTCGCCGTACGCTGCGGCGCTATCCGCGCTGGGTCTATCCCGCGCTCCTCGCCGGCATCGTCGCCGTCGTGGCCATCCTGGTCCTGGTCAGCGTTATGGCCGACCGCGCCGTGTCGATCGATCGCTTCCTGTCCGATCAGGGGCAGGACATGCGCAGCCGCGGGTTACCGACGGTGCTGGCGATGATCGGGGCCTACTTCCCGGCCGGCTCGGGATTGGGATCGTTCGACCCGATCTTTCGTATCCACGAACCCTTCGCGTTGCTGAAGCCGACCTATTTCAATCATGCCCATAATGATTTCCTGGAAATCATACTGGATGCCGGAATTCCCGGGCTTGCCGTGCTGCTGGCTGCGATCGGCTGGTGGGGAATGGCGAGCGTGCGGGCTTGGCGCGCGGCAGGTTCGGCCATGCTGCCGTGTGCCGGATCGGCGATGATCCTGCTCGTCCTGCTGTCCAGCGCGATCGACTATCCGGTCCGAACCCCGCTCATGATGGCCGTCGTAACCATCGCGGCGGTCTGGCTGGCCGGGGCATGCCGCAGCTCAGCTTTACCCGCGACCGGCCAACACCTATAAGCCCGCCGTCCCATTCCGTCTGGAACCTTGTCAGCAGATGCGTAAAATTTGTGTCGTTTTGCTCCTTGCTGCGACCCTGTCAGGGTGTGGCGGCAGGGTTCCGCTGGAATCCACCCAGCGATTGACGGTCGTCCAGGACAGCACCGCATTGCCCGCCCCCGACCGCAACGACCTGACCGCAGCCGATCGCCCGTCGCTGATCGGCCCTCTCGACACCATCTCGGTCGATGTCTTCAACGTGCCCGATCTCAGCCGTGAGATGCAGGTTGACGCCAGCGGCCGGGTTTCGATGCCGCTGGCCGGGACGATCGATGCCCGCGGCAAGACCGCCGGGGAACTCGCCGACGCCATCGAGGCCGCGCTCCGCAACCGGTACGTCCGCAACCCGGAGGTGACCGTCAACATCAAGAGTTCGGTCAGCCAGGTGGTGACAATCGACGGGCAAGTGACCGAGCCCGGGCTCTATCCCGTCACCAATCAGATGACGCTGTTGCGGGCTGTCGCCTCGGCCAAGGGTCTGTCCGAATTCGCCCGCGAAGACGATGTCGTCGTGTTGAGAACGGTCGGCGGGCGCAAGATGGCCGGGCTCTACAATATCGGTGCGATCCGACGCGGCACCTATGACGATCCGCAGATCTACGCCAACGACGTCGTCGTCGTCGGTGACTCCCCGCAGCGACGCCGGTTCCGTGACCTCGTCTCGCTCGCGCCGCTGCTGGCGGCGCCGCTCATCGCGATCCTGCAGTAAGGCCCGGCCCTGTCATGAATCTGGTTACACCCAATCTGCACGACGGCATCCTGATTGGTGGGCCCGGTATCCCGGATCCGCGGCGGATCGACGACCAGCGTGTCCCGATGATCCGTCAGTATCTGCGGATCGCCATGCGATGGCGGTACGTCATCCTGGGCATCGTTGCCGCCTGCGGACTGTTTGGGCTGATCGCGACGCTGCTGATGACGCCCAAATATACCGCGACCGCGACGATCGAAATTTCCCGCGAGGCCGACAAGGTCACCGAGTTCCAGGGCGTCGACCGGGAAACCAGCGTTGCCGACCAGGAATTCTATCAGACCCAATATGGTCTGCTCCGGTCGCGTTCGCTGTCGGAACGCGTCGCTGCCCAGCTGCGCCTGGTCGACGATCCGAAGTTTTTCGCGATGTTCGGCATTTCGGACAAGAATCCGGCCTTCCAGCAGTCAAACGGTCGCTATGGCGCTGCCGGTCGCGCCGTTCGCCAGCGCATCGCCGGCGAGCTCCTGCTCAAGAATCTCGACATCGCGCCCGCCCGGCTGTCCCGCCTTGTCGATATCCGCTTCACCAGCCCCGACCCCGCGTTGTCGGCGCGCATCGCCAATGCCTGGGCGGAAAACTTCATCCAGACCAATTTGGAACGCAAGGTCCAGGCGACCTCCTATGGCCGCAACCTGCTGCAGCGGCAGCTCGGCCAGCTGAAGGAGAAGCTGGACGAATCGCAGCGCCAGCTGGTCGGCTATGCCTCTGCCCAGCGGATCATCAACCTGCCCGCCCAGTCGGGCAGCGACGGCCGGTCGACCAGCGAACGGTCGATTGTCGCCGACGATCTCGCCGCGCTCAACACCGCCCTGTCACAGGCGACGGCGGACCGCATCCAAGTCGAAGCCCGCTATCAGGCGACCCGTTCGGGCACCTCGACAGAGGCGCTGCGCAACCAGGCGATCAACAATCTGCGTCAGCGCCGCGCCGAACTGGCTGCGGATTATCAGCGGCTGATGGTCCAGTTCGAGCCGGAATATCCCGCCGCAAAGGCGATCCGGTCGCAACTTGACCAGCTCGACCGGAGTATCAGCCGTGAAGAGGGGCGCGTATCGGGTTCGCTGTTGACCGATTATCGCGAGGCGCAGGAGCGCGAGCGGGCGCTGCAGGCGCGTGTCGATCAACTCAAGTCCAACTATCTCGACCTGCGTCGGCGCAGCATCCAGTACAATATCTACCAGCAGGAAGTGGACACCAACCGCGCCCTGTATGACGGGCTGCTCCAGCGCTTCAAGGAGATCGGGGTCGCCGGCGGCGTCGGGGTCAACAACATCTCGGTGGTCGACACCGCCGACGTGCCGCAGAGCCCCTCCAGCCCACGACTGCTCATCAACCTAGCGATCGCACTACTTGCCGGCCTCGGGCTTGGCGCGCTGGCCGCCTTCGGCCTCGAACAGATCGACGAGGCGATCGCAGATCCTGGCGAGGTGGAGCGCCGGCTGGGGCTGCCACTGCTCGGCTCGGTCCCGAAAGTCGATACGGGCACGCCGAAGGATGCGCTGCTTGATCGTAAATCCGACCTTGTCGATGCTTATCTGGCGGTGCAGACCAACCTGACGTTCACCACCGAACACGGCGTGCCGCGCTCCTTTGCGGTTACCTCGACCCGCCCCGCAGAAGGCAAGTCCACGACCGCACTCGCGCTGGCGACGACGCTGGCCCGGGCGCAGCGGCGGGTCATTCTGGTCGACGGCGACATGCGCTCGCCGTCGGTCCATCACCTGGGCGGCGTCGATCATGACCACGGCCTCAGCAATTTCCTTGCGGGCCAGGACAATATCGAGGCCTTGACCTTCGAGATGACCGATCTGGGCTTTACTGCGATGTCGGCGGGACCGATCCCGCCCAATGCCGCGGAGCTCCTGACTGGTAATCGCCTGTCGTTGCTGATCGAAAAGCTGCTCCAGCAATTCGACCATGTCGTGATCGATTCCCCGCCGGTCATGGGTCTGGCCGACGCACCTCTGATCGCCAGCCGCGTTGAGGGCGTGATCTATGCCGTCGAATCGCATGGTATCCGATCCAGCATGGTCCGGACCGCACTGGGCCGGCTGGCGAGCGCCAACGCCCGGGTAATCGGCGGTGTCCTCACCAAGTTCGAGGCTCGCAAGGCGCATTACGGCTATGGCTATGAATATGGCTATGGGTATGGCCGCGGCGACGGCAAGACGGGTGGCGACTGATGCCCCGGCGCAGGTCGCGGACGCGGCGCTCCGCCGCGGCATGGGCAATACGCGGCACTCTGGCGATCGGCGCCGCAGGGTTGGGCTATGTCAGCGTTGCCCAGACACTGGGCTATGGTCTGCGGACCAGCGCGCCTGCCCGTGCCCATGCGCTGGCACCGACAGATGGCCGCGTCACGGCCGCCCTGGCATCGTCGCTGTCGGGCGTCGACGCGAGCGCCGCTGACCGGCGCCGGGCCGACGATCTGGCACGGCTGGCCCTTCGACAGGATCCTACCGCGGTAACGGCCATATCGACCCTGGGCCTCAACGCGCAGAGTCGCGCCGATACGACCCACGCACGGCGAATGTTTGCCTACGCCCAGACCTTGTCGCGCCGGGATCTACAAACCCAGATCTGGGCGATCGAGGATGCCGTCGGCCGCGGCGACATCACCGCGGCATTGAAGCATTACGACATTGCGCTACGCACGTCGCGCAACGCCGCCGATCTGCTGTTTCCTATTCTTGGGACCGCGATGGTCGACCCGACGATCCGGCGGGCGCTGACCCTGACACTTGCCGCCCGGCCAGCCTGGGGAGCGGCCTTTGTCGAGTATGTCGCCGGCAATGGTCCGGAACCGCGCACGACCGCACAGCTTTACGCCGACCTGTCGCGAAAGGGGATCCAAATTCCCGACGGCGCCAGGACTGCCGTCATCAACGGCCTGATCGCGAATGGCTTTATCAACGAAGCCTGGGCCTATCATGCGTCCTACACGCCCGGTGCCGATCGACGCCGAGCGCGCGATCCACGGTTCACGGCCGTTTCAACTGCGCCCTCCCCCTTCGACTGGGTCGTTCTCGAGGATGCCGGCCTTTCCGCCTCGATCCAGCATGGCGATACTGGCGGTGTCTTCGACTTTTCGGCCACGTCCGGGGTCGGCGGGCCGCTGCTACGCCAGATGCAACTGCTGCCGGCAGGCGACTATATCCTTGACGGCCATAGCAGCCAGATCGAGCAACCCGCATCGTCAACCCCCTATTGGATACTGACGTGCCGGGACGGACGCGAACTCGGTCGGGTCGTCGTTCCAAACTCGCTGACGAACGGTGGCAACTTCATGGGGCGGATCCGCGTCCCCGCCGACTGTCCGATCCAGACGCTAACGTTGATGGCGCGCCCGTCGGATGCCGTGGCAGGCGTATCGGGCCAGATCGATCGCGTTCGCCTATTCCCGGCCGACAGACAGAGCAGATAGATCCATGAGAATCCGCCACTGGATGATCGCCGCCATCACGCCGCTGATATTGGTCGACGTCGTTCCAGCCCTGGCGCAGGACGGCGTTCCTGGCCGTGTCGCTCAAACGACCGCGGGCGAAGTCGGATCCCGCCAGACGCGCCAGCAGACCGCGCCGGGTTTCGAACCCCTTTCCCGAATCGACAGCCGGATTCAGAACCGCGTGCAGTCACGGATCCGCAACCGCATTGATCGCTATTACGACCCGCAAGCCAATACCGAGACACCGTTCGCATCGGCCAGCGATCAAGCCAGAAATGCGGGACGTCGAAAGCCGTAGAGGCGGTTATGAACCTTCGGCGAGTGCGACAGCCTGTTTCATCATGATGCTGGCGATATAGAGCAGGATCTCCTTGTCGTAGATCGTCGCCACCCCGGTCTTGCTGGGGTTGATCTCGATCCGTGCGCTCTCGCTCTCGAAGGTCATCGGCTCCATCTGCGCGCGCTTGGTGAGCGCGAAGAACGGAAATTCCGCGACCGTCCGCTCGCCCTGGATATCGCCGAGCAACGGGCTGTCGAGCCGGAACAGGTCGCCCTGCGGAGGAATGACCTTTGTCATGGACGGGAAGTCAGGCGCGGCGTTCGTGCTTTCGGGCGGAAAAGCCCGTCGCGCCGGCCGGGGACGAACCGGAAGATTGCCATGAGCGGAAGGTTATCGGGATCAGCGGCGCCGGTCAAACCCGACAGCCGGGGATCGGCGCGGCCGTCGGGCGAGTATCGGTACTATCTGAGTTATCGGTATTACCGATATCATGGTAGTGCCTGTATTATGGATATGGGGGGCGGTACACGCAACGCACCGCCAACGCCCCGAACTGCGTCCCCGCGCCGTCACGCGTCCCGATCGGGATCGAATATCGGGAAGGGTTCGGGCTTATGGTGCCGCGCCGACCGAATAGACCTTCTGCACGATACCTTCCGGCGTGCGATAGGTTCGGAAGCCCATCGCCTCATAGTAGCGAAGGCCCGCCGGGTTATCGGCGCCGATACAGGCATCGATCTTCTCCACTCCCGCCTGTTCTGCCGCCTCCCGGCTGGATCGAAACAGCGCGCTCCCCACGCCTCTTCGATGCGCGCGCGGGCTGATGTGGGTGCCGATAATCCCCCAGCCTGCCGGCACGTGATAACGGTTGTCCGCTTCCGCGCGAACCAAGGATTGAAAGCCCAGGACACCCCCTTCATCGTCGATCGCCAAGGTGCAACGAATATTGGCCGGGTTGGCGATGTATTGCCGGGTTACGAATATGTCGTCGTTGGGGCGGTCCCGGCCGGTATGTGCGATTATCTCGTGCAGAACCCTGCTCATCGCTGGCGCATCATCAAGTGACGCTATGCGGATATCCATATATTCCCACCCCGATCGCGGCGCGGACCTTATGCGCTGCCAGGCGCGACCTGCAAACGGGCGATGACGATCTCTTCCCGATGGGGAAGGTCGATCGGGAACGACGGTGGGCGCGGGACGTCGGCGGCCCACCGCCCGGGACACACCTGATGGCCGGTCACCCGAGGGCATCGTCGAAGCGACTACCCGTGAATCTCTTCGCGCACTGGTGAAAACGCCCTTGCCTTTTCATTTGTAAGGGTTCATTTTCACCGGCGGCAACACACGATTTCTCGGACAAGAGCAACGCGGCCGTGAGGGGGGATGACCATTCTGGTCGCGTACAGCCGCTCGTCGTGACAGCGACGGGTCGCCAGGCGCCGCTCTCACTTTTGACAAGGGAGAGTGACAGTGCGTCATCACGTTCGTTTACTGCTGGGAACCGCCGCCTGCCTCACGATCGCATCGATCGCGCAGGCCCAGACCACCAGCCAGATCGACCCGGCAGCCCCCGCCCCGACCGGACCGGGCACCGAAAGCAGCGGCACCGGCCCGGAACAGGGCAACGAAGTCGTCGTCACCGGCTTTCGCCGCTCGCTGGACATCGCCAACCAGATCAAGCGCAACGCCGATGTGGTCAGCGACGTCATCTCCGCGGAGGACATCGGGAAATTTCCCGACCTGAACCTCGCGGAATCGCTGCAGCGCATCACCGGCGTCCAGATCACCCGGTCCGCGGGCGAAGGATCGGGCGCGTCGATCCGCGGCCTTCCGCAGGAATTCACCCGCGTCCAGTATAACGGCCGGACGCTGGGAAGCGGCGGTACGCGTTCGTTCGACTTCACCGCCTTCTCGTCGCTGTTCACCAGCGCGGTGGAGGTGTTGAAATCGCCCACCGCCGACATGATCGAAGGCGGCCTGTCGGGAACGGTCAACGTCAAGACCGCGCGGCCGCTGGACATCGGCAGGACGACGCTGAGCGCGTCGGCCGAAGGCGTCTATGAGGAAAATCGCGGCAAGCTGACCCCGCGCGTGGCCGCGCTCGGCAATTGGGTGAACGCCAGCGGGACGTTCGGGATCAACGCGGGCATCGCCTTCGAGCGCCGCGACTATCGCGAGAAGTTCCTCAACACCTATGGTGCGGAAACCAGCCGCGAATCACCGCTGTTCGACGCCAGCGGGCGCGCGGTGCAGGGCGGCAAGTCGCCGCCGGTCGATTACAATGTCGACGGCGACTATGACGATACGTTCAGCTTCCAGCACGGCTTCGACAATTGGAACACCGCGGGCCGCCGCGATCGATTGACCGCCATCTTCGGTTATCAGCTAAAGCCGACCGAGAACCTCGAAATCTATGGCGACGCGTTCTTCAGCAGCCTGAAGACCACCCAATATGTCAGTCGGGCGCAGGTGCGCTTCACCGACATCGCGCCGCAGATCGCGGGCGGCAGCTATGGCGTGCGGTCCAGCACGATCGACACCAGCCTCAACGGCCAGCTGCTCGGCGGTTCGCAGGGTTTCGTGACCGCGCTGGATGCCGACGGCGTCAGCATCCAGGCGACCGCCCGCGAATACAACTCGAAGATCAACGTCTTCTCGGTGGCGCAGGGCGCGAAGTGGAAGAGCGGGAACCTGACGCTGGAAGCGCAGGGTTCCTATTTCCGCGCGACCAACGACACCCGCACCTTCGGCCTTCAGGCCCAGGGGCGCGCATCGGCGCAGCTCACCTTCCCCGATGGCCTGGGCGGCGGCCCCCTGGTCGGCTTCTCGCGCGGCTACGATCCGTTGAACGGCGGCAATTTCTACCTAAATGCCGAGGATCTGGGTGCCTTCACCAGCCCCGACCGCAATATCGAAGGGCGGTTCGACGCCACCTATGCGCTGGGCGAGGATTCCTTCATCCGATCGGTCAAGGGCGGCGTGTTCGCCAGCGGCCGCCGCTTCAGGAACACCTCGGCCTTCTCGGTCCTGAACGCCCAGCAGATCGCGGCCCTGTCGAATGGCAAGCTGACCGTCACGCCCGGGGTCGAAGGCGGCGGTGGCATCCCGGCCGCCGCCTTCCTGTCGGCGGGCGATTTCTCCGGGCTGCCGGGCAATGCGCGTCTTCTGGTGTTCGATGTCGGCAAGTTCGCGTCGGTGGTCCCGCGATCCGCCTTCTACGACGATCAGGTGATCCCGGTGCAGCCCGGCGCGGGGTTCAACGTCGAGGAGAAGACGCTGGCCGCTTATGGTCAGGTCGACTTCGCCGGACTGGGCGATCGTCTGGCCGGTAACATCGGCCTGCGCTGGGTCCAGACGCGCACCTCGTCGGAGGGGCTGGTCCCGAACCTGGACGCGCTGATCGTCGAGGCGGATCGGGTGACGGTGACGGTGCCCGCCGCGGGCCAGACCTCGCTGAAGGCGAAATACAGCTCGTTCCTGCCCAGTCTGAACATCCGGTACAATCTGACGCCGGAACTGGTCATCCGCGGAGCCGCCGCGCGCGTGATCGGGCGACCGGGTCTCGGCCAGCTGAATGCGGGCACCTCGGTCGATGCGAACATCCGCTCGATCTCGTCGGGCAATCCGGCGCTGCGGCCCTACAAGTCCGACCAGCTCGATCTGTCGCTGGAATATTATTTCGCACGCGGCGGGCTGCTGTCGGTGGCCGGCTTCTACAAGCACCTGACCGACTATATCGTCTCCGGCCAGACGACCGAGACGCATACGGTCACCTATCGTTCGGGGGGCAGCGCGACGCTGGAATTCCGGCGCAACCAGCCGCTCAACCTGCTCAGCGGCGACGTCAAGGGCCTGGAAGTCGCCGCGCAGCTGCCGCTATCCTATGTCACGGGCACGCTCGACGGGTTCGGCGTCTTCGGCAACTACACCTATATCGACGCGCCCTCCATTCCGCGTACGCAGGGCGGCCAGGCCTTCCCGCTGGATGGCGTGGCGCGCCACAACTACAATGTCGGCGCCTATTTCGAGAAATACGGCGTCGGCGTGCGCGGCTCCTATTCGTATCGCGGTCGCTATTCGAATGGCGGCGGCACGTTCGGCGACGGCAGTTTCGTGCGACCCTATGGGCAGCTCGACGGGTCGATCAGCTACAAGCTGACCGACAATGTCGATCTGAGCGCGGACGTGACGAACATCCTGAACGAAAAGTCCTATCAGGACAATGCGTTCGGCCTGCTGTCCTACACCGGCTTCACCGGGCGCCGCTTCACCGGCGGCGTGCGGATGCGGTTCTGATCCATGGGTGCCGGGCGCGTCGGGCGACCGGCACCGGCCCGCCGGAAGCGATAGCCCCCCCTACCCTTCCCGCGCGCGCTCGTCGGCCTCCAGCAGGTCGAGCATGATCCGGAACACCTCGCCCTTCGCCAGCCGGTGGCGATAGGCGTAATCGTCGAACCGTTCGCGATCGCCGTCGCGCAGGCGCAGATTGTAGTGATCGGGATATTGCGACGGCTGGCGGGTGCGCTTGCGGACGGCCGGCGCGGGGGCCGGCGCCGGCGCGGGCTTGTCGGAGACGAAGCCGAGCGCGGCCGCGACCGCCTTGGCCTGGTCGCGCACCGCGCGCGCCGGGGGCGCGATGTAATCGCCGTCGTCGTCGCCGCCGAAGCTGGTGACGCCGGCGAGCCTGCCCGAGGGCTTGTGCGGCTTGTCGGTCATGCGGCGGCCCGCGCGGCGTTCAGCGCCTCCAGCACGTCGTGCGCGAAGGCGGCGGCATTGGCGCGCGCGGTCTCGATCGCGCCGGCCTGCGCCCCCTCCAGCTCCATCAGCGTCCCGCCTTGCGCGAACAGGCTGCGATAGGCGGTGCGTTCGGCGATCGCGGTCGGCAGCGTCGTGATCCCGGCCTCCGCCACGCCGTCGGCGATCTGCTGCGCCACGCGCGAGCGGATCCGCGTGCTGGCGGGCGTGCGGGTGAAGACGCCGGCGAAGGCGATCGTCCGCCGCGCGGCGGTCGAGGCGCGGCGGATGCTCTGGAAGGCGCGCGCCGCCTGGTCGCTGTCCAGCACCGATCCCTGCATCGGCACCAGCGCGAAATGCGTCATCAGCAACGCATTGGTGACGCGCGCGGACGCCCTCCCCTCCAGATCGACGATCACGAAGCGCGCGCGTTTCTGCGCCGCGTCGATCGTGTCGATAATCGCATCCTCGTCGACCTCCTGCACGACCTCGATACCGGCGGGCTTGCCGGGCAGCGTGGCCCATTTGACGAGCGGAAAGTTCGGATCGGCATCGACGATCACCACCGACGCCCCGCCGTCGGCGAGTTCGAGCGCGAGCAGCAACGCCGCGGTGGTCTTTCCGACGCCGCCCTTGGGGGAGAGCAGGGTGATGACGGGCATGAGGACTCCCTTGTCTTATGCGTATTACACATAGTGCGGGATAATGCCGGCACTGCGGGTAATGACGGGAATACGTCGTATTGCGCCGCTTCGCGATATTCAACGTACTTCATGTAATTCAACGTACTTCATGTATTACGCTGATATCCGTACTGCCTGTAATACGGGTAATCGACAGCGGGGACGCGACCGGCGGAGCAAGGGGGGCAGGGCAGGGGGAGCGTGCGACCGCGCCGGGCGGGCGCCGGTGGCCGGCCGCCGCGCGGCATCGTCGACGCGGCGCATCGGAGCGGACCTGTAACGTCAATGGCCGCGACGGCGCGGCGGGCGCGCCTCCGATCGCGAG
>NZ_LDTB01000044.1 GCF_001476895.1 Sphingomonas endophytica
GATGCGATCGCGGCGGCGCTGGCCGACGTCGATGCGCGCGGGGAGGGCGAGACGTGCTACGATCCCGCCGACATGACCGATGGCGCCGCGATCGCCGCGATGGTGGCGCGCGCGCATGATGCGTGGGGCGGGCCGGACATCATCGTCAACAATGCCGGCATCCAGTTCGTGTGCGGCATCGCCGATTTCCCCGTGGAGAAGTGGGACGCGATCCTCGCCATCAACCTGACCAGCGCCTTCCACACGATGCGCGCGGCCGTGCCGCACATGCGCGCGCGCGGCTGGGGCCGGATCGTATCGACCGCCTCGGCGCACAGCCTGGTCGCCAGCCCGAACAAGGCCGCCTATGTCGCCGCCAAGCACGGGCTGGTCGGGCTGACCAAAACGGTGGCGCTGGAGACGGCGACCGACGGCATCACGGTCAATTGCATCTCGCCGGGCTATGTCTGGACGCCGCTGGTCGAAAAGCAGATTCCGGATACGATGGCGGCGCGCGGGCTGACCCGCGATCAGGTGATGAACGACGTGCTGCTCGCCGCGCAGCCCACCAAGGAATTCGTGACGCCGGAACAGGTCGCGGCGCTGGCGCTGTTCCTCTGTCGTGACGAGGCGAAGGCGATCACCGGCACGAACCTGTCGGTCGACGGCGGCTGGACCGCCGCGTGAGGATCGCGACCGGCGCGATGCTGCTGCTGTGCCTCGCCGGATGCGGAGGCCGGCGCACCGCTGCCCCGATGCCGACACCACCCGCCGCGGTGGAGCCCGGCGACTGGCGGACGGTGGCGACGGCGGCCGATCGCGACCGGCTGCGTCGCTGGCGCGATGCGTGGACCGGGGCGCTGACGGCCGCCCGTCGCGCCGCGGCGGCGGAGGTCGCCGCGCAGGGGCCGCTGCTCGCGATCGACGCCGCGCTGCCCGGCCCGGTGCCGCCGCGCGGTCGCTATCGCTGCCGCGTCGTTAAGCTCGGCGCGAAGATCGCCGGGCAACGCGATTACCTCGCCTATCCGTGGTTCGACTGCCTTGTCACGCCCACCGCCGATGGCGAGGCGCAGCTGGCCAAGCTGACCGGATCGCAGCGGCAGGTCGGCACCATCTATCGCGCGGAAGGAACGCGCGCGGCGTTCCTCGGCACGCTGACGCTGGGGGACGAGGTGCGACCCTTTGCTTACGGCCGCGACCGTACCCGCGACGTGGCGGGCTGGGTCGAGCGGATCGGGGCGCGGCGTTGGCGGCTGGCGATGCCCTATCCCGCGTTCGAATCGACGCTCGACGTGCTGGAACTGGTGCCCGCCGGCTGATCAGGGCTGCGCGGTGGCCTTCCGCTTGCCCGGCAGGGTGCCGGGGTCGGAAACCGGGGCATCGACCGGCACCGTACCCGTCAGCGGGGGCAGCGCGGCCAGATACGCCTTGCCGGTCTGCTCGATCACCGTCACCTGCCCGGGCTGTGCCGCGACGACCGCGCGCAGATAGCTGCTCGGCTTCTTCATCAGCTTCGGGAAATCGACCATGGCCAAGCCGGCGCGCCGCGCCGCCTCGCGCACGAAGGTCACGCAATTGCGCCTGTTGAGGTTGTAGGTCGCATCGCCGGTATCCTCATGCCATTCGCGCACCAGCGACAGGATCGCGGCATATTGGGCATCGGTCAGCACGCGGGCGAAGCGGACATGGCTGCCCGCCATATAGAAGGGCTTGGGGCGCTCCACCCGTCCGCGCACGTTGCCGAACAGGATCGCGGGGCTCAGCGATCTGGCGGTGAAGCCATAGCTGGCGTCGACGGGCGGACCGCCGGCGTCGGGCGTTCCGCGCAACATGAAGAAGGCGTGCGGAAAGGAATTGCCGAAGTCACGGCTCCAGAAGGTGATCGTGACCGCCGCTTGCGCGGGCACAGCTACGACGACCAGCGTCAGCGCCGCCAGGCCCGCCCACCAGCGCTCTGTGGACCACCGCCCTTCAGGCACCGGCGACGGTCAGCCGTTCGAGCTGGTCCGCACCCAGCGTCAGTGTCATCGCCCCCACCAGGTCGCGCAGCTGCGCGACCGACGTTGCGCTCGCGATCGGCGCGGTGACGCCGGGCTGCGCCATCAGCCACGCCAGCGCGATCTGCGCGAGCGTCGCGCCGGTGTCCGCCGCGACCTCGTCCATCGCCGCCAGCACCGCGCTGCCCTTGCCGTCCAGCAATTCGCCCATCTGCCCGCCGCGCACGCTTTGCGACAGATCGTCGCGGCTGCGGTACTTGCCGGTCAGAAAGCCCGCCGCTAGCCCGTAATAGGGGACGACTCCGATGTTCTCGGCGACGCAATAATCCTGCAACTCGCCCTCGAACTTGTGGCGGCTGACCAGATTATACTCGGGTTGCAGCACCTGATAATGCGGCAGTCCGGCCGCACGCGCGACCTCGATGGCCGATTTCAGTCGTGCCGCGTGGAAATTGGAGGCGCCCAAGACGCGTACCTTGCCGTCGCGCACCAGCGTCGCGAACGCTTCGGCGACATCCTCCTGCGCCTGCGCGTCATCGTCCTGATGCGCGAAATAGAGGTCGATGCGGTCGGTGCCGAGTCGCTTCAACGATGCCTCGCATGCGGCCACGATCCGAGCCGGAGCCAGCTTTTCGCCGCCCTCGCCCGGCAACATGCCGACCTTGGTGGCGATCAGCACGCCATCCCGCGCACCGCTCGTGCGCAGCCACGCGCCGATCATCGTCTCCGATTCGCCGCCGGTATGCCCGCCGACCCACGCCGAATAGACGTCGGCGGTGTCGATCATCGTGCCACCGCTGTCGACGAAGGCGTCCAGCACCGCGAACGATGCGTCGCGATCGGCGGTCCAGCCGAAGACATTGCCACCCAGGACCAGCGGCGCGATCCGCAGGTCGGAGGCGCCCAGACGTCGCAATTCGGCCATGATGATCCTTCGGCAATCGTCAGGCCGCCGCCCGGTCGATGCGGGCGGCGGCGATCGTCGATCAGTTCTTGTCGCGCAGTTCCTCGCCCGCGCGCACCATCGCATTGCCGGTCGCATCGGCGGCGCGATCGCCCGAGTTACGCAGCGCCGCACCGGTGCGATCCAGGCTGTTCTCGGCCGAATTCAGCGCGCGGTCGGTGGCGGCATCGACGTCGTTGACGGCGTTGCTGGTCGTCGCGGCGGTGTCCGCGGCGATCGCATTGCCCGCCTCGGCGGTCTCGTTCTGCGCGCGCTCGCTGCATGCGGCCAGACCGAGGGCAGTGGCGGCAACCAGCCCGGACGTCAGAAGTCGCTTCATATCACACTCTCCCTGTTCGTTACGCCGGCGGAGCATGCCGGGTGTGGGGCGCGAACGAAACATCGCGGCAAAGGTTCATCCGGCATGTCATTGACCGCATATAAAGATATCTTTATATGTCATCGGATGAAGCTGGCCCTCGATATCTTCCGCGCGCTTGCCGACGCCTCGCGGCTGCGGATCGTCGCGCTGCTCGGAACCATGGAATTGTCGGTCGGCGAATTGGCGCAAGTGCTGGGACAAAGCCAGCCCCGCGTATCCCGGCATGTGAAGATCCTCTGCGACGCCGGGCTGGCGGAACGGCGCAAGGAAGGCAGCTGGGTCTTCGTGGCGCTGGGTGAGCGGACGCTGGTCGCGCCTGTCATGGCCGCGCTCGACGCCTTCGGAATCGCCGCCGAGGTGGAGGCCGACGTGGCGCGGCTGTCGGCGGTGCGCGCGGATCGCGCGGCGGCGGCGGCGGCGTGGTTCGAGGCGCATGCCGGCGAATGGGATGCGATCCGCTCGCTGCACGTTGCCGAGGAACAGGTGGAGGCGGCGATGCGCGCGCTGCTGAGCGTCGAGCCGCTCGGCCGGCTGATCGATATCGGCACCGGTACCGGTCGCATGATCGAGCTGTTCGCCCCCGCCGCCACGCAGGCCATGGGCATCGACAAAAGCAGCGAGATGCTGCGACTGGCTCGCGCGCGGGTCGGCGATCATGCCGAGTTGCGCCAGGCCGATCTGTATGCGCTGCCGCTCGGCGACGGTGGGGCGGATATGGCGATCCTGCATCACGTCCTGCACTTCGCGCAGCAGCCGGGCGCCGCGATCGCCGAGGCGGCGCGGGTGCTGGACGGCGGCGGGCGGCTGCTGATCGCCGATTTCGCCAGCCACGATCGCGAGGAGTTGCGCGCGCGCGACGCCCATACCCGGCTCGGCTTCGCCGACGCGCAGATCGCCGGGTGGTTCGCCGCCGCCGGTCTGGCGCTGGAGCGTGTCGAGACGCTGGAAGGCGGCGCGTTGACGGTAAAATTATGGTTGGGACGCAAAGCGGCGTCCGACGACGAAGGAACGACCGGCGCGCCGGTGCGGGAGGTGAAGGCGGCATGACGATCTCGGTCAACCAGTTGGAAGAGGCGCGCCGCGCGCTCGACGCGCCGCTCTACGCCGATGTCGGCGGCAAGGTGGACGTCAGCTTCGAATTCTCGCCGCCCAAGACCGACAAGGCCGAGGAAAATCTCTGGCAGTCGATCGAGACATTGTGCCCGCTGGGGCCGCGCTTCCTGTCGGTGACGTACGGCGCGGGCGGCTCGACCCGCGACCGCACCCATGCCACGGTCGCCCGGATCGCGCGCGAAACCTCGGTTCCCGCTGCCGCGCATTTGACCTGCGTCGAGGCGACCCGCGAGGAAATCGATGCCGTCGCCAGCGAATATTGGGCGGCGGGTGTCCGCCACATCGTCGCGCTGCGTGGCGATCCGCCGGCGGGCGCGGCGGAGTACACCCCGCACCCGGGCGGGTATGAGAATGCGGCGGCGCTGGTCGCGGGGCTGCGGCGGCTGCACCCGTTCGAGATCTCGGTCGCGGCCTATCCCGAAATGCACCCCAATTCGCCCGATCAGGCGGCGGACCTCGATAATCTGAAGCGAAAGCTGGATGCGGGCGCGAACCGCGCGATCACGCAATTCTTCTTCGAGGCCGAAACCTTCTTCCGGTATCGTGATGCGGCGGCGGCGGCGGGGATCGATGCCGAGATCGTTCCCGGCATCATGCCGATCGGCAGCTTCGCGGGCGTGCAGCGCATGGCGGCGATGTGCAACACCGCCGTTCCCGGCTGGCTGGTGCGGCTGTTCGAGGGGCTGGACGACCATCCCGGCGCGCGGCAGCTGGTCGCCGCGACCGTCGCCGCCGAACTCTGTCGCAAGCTCTATGCGGGCGGGGTCGAGCAGCTCCACTTCTACACGATGAACAAGGCGGAGCTGAGCTTCGCGATCTGCCATCTGCTGGGCGTCCGCGCCCGGCCTCAACAGGGAAGGGCGGCGGCATGAGCGTCCGCGACACGTTCAACGCCGAGGCGGCCAAGCGCATCCTCATCACCGACGGCGCGTTCGGCACCGAGATCCAGAACTGGAAGCTGTCGGAGGCCGATTACGCGGGCACGCTGACGCTCGGTCACGACCAGAAGGGCAATAACGATATCCTCGCGCTGACCAAGCCCGAGGTGCCCGAGGCGATCCACCGCGCCTATTTCGAGGCCGGGTCGGATATCGCCGAGACCAACACCTTCTCGGCCAACCGCATCAGCCAGGCCGATTACGGTGCCGAGGGGCTGGTGCGCGAGATCAACGTGGAGAGCGCGAAGCTCGCGCGTCGCATTGCCGACGAATATCAGGCCAAGGACGGCCGCCCGCGTTTCGTGGCGGGCGCGATCGGCCCGACCAACAAGACGCTGTCGCTGTCGCCGGACGTCAACGATCCCGGCTATCGCGAGATCGACTTCGATTACCTGAAGGACGTGTACCGCGAGCAGATCGATGCTTTGGTCGAGGGCGGCGCGGACTTCGTGCTGATCGAGACGGTGTTCGACACGCTGAACGCCAAGGCGGGGATCATGGCCGCGATCGAGGCGGGGGAGGCGCTGGGCCGCGACCTGCCGATCATGCTGTCGATGACGCTGACCGATCTGTCGGGGCGCAACCTGTCGGGGCATACGGTCGAGGCGTTCTGGCATGCCGTTCGCCATGCCCGGCCGCTGACGATCGGGCTGAACTGCTCGTTCGGCGCGGAGCAGCTGCGCCCGCACGTCAAGACGCTGAGCGAACTCTGCGACACGCTCATCATGGTCTATCCCAATGCCGGCCTGCCCAACGAACTGGGTGCTTATGACGAGGCGCCCGCCACCACCGCCGGGCTGGTCGGCGAATGGGCGTTCGCGGGGCAGGTCAATGTGCTCGGCGGCTGCTGCGGCTCGACGCCTGCGCATATCAAGGCGATCGCCGATCATGTGCGCGGGATGACCCCGCGCGCGGTGGCGGTGCCGCCGGTGCGCACGCGGTTGGCGGGCCTCGAACCGTTCACGATGGCGGCGTAGCGAGCCGTCGCCCCTGCGCAGGCAGGGGCCCATGTCTCTCCGCCCCGAGCGATACCGTTTGCCGAATTAGAGATAGACCCCTGCCTCCGCAGGGGCGACGGGAATGAAATGACCACCACCTCCACCCAGTTCGTCAACATCGGCGAGCGCACGAACGTCACCGGCTCCGCGGCGTTCAAGAAGATGATCCTCGCCGGCGATTATACCCGCGCGGTCGAGGTCGCGCGCCAGCAGGTGGAGAATGGCGCGCAGGTGGTCGACGTCAACATGGACGAGGGGCTGCTCGACGCGCACCACGCCATGACGACCTTCCTGAAGCTGATCGCCGCCGAGCCCGATATCGCGCGCGTGCCGATCATGATCGACTCGTCGAAATGGGACGTGATCGAGGCGGGGCTGAAGTGCGTGTCGGGCAAGCCGATCGTCAATTCGATCAGCATGAAGGAGGGCGAGGAGCAATTCCTCGCGCACGCCCGCAAGTGCATGAACTATGGCGCCGCCGTCGTCGTCATGGCCTTCGACGAGGTCGGGCAGGCGGACACGCAGGCGCGCAAGGTCGAGATCTGCGAGCGTGCCTACAAGCTGCTGACCGGGATCGGCTTCCCGCCCGAGGACATCATCTTCGACCCCAATGTCTTCGCGGTCGCGACCGGGATCGAGGAGCACAATAACTACGGCGTCGACTTCATCGAGGCGTGTCGTGAGATCAAGGCGCGCTGCCCGCACGTCCATATCTCGGGCGGGCTGTCGAACCTGTCGTTCAGCTTTCGCGGCAACGAGCCGGTGCGCCGCGCGATGCACTCGGTGTTCCTCTACCACGCCATTCCGGCGGGCATGGACATGGCGATCGTCAACGCCGGGCAGCTCGACGTCTATGACCAGATCGACCCTGCGCTGCGCGAGGCGTGCGAGGATGTCATCCTCAACCGCGATCCCGAGGCGGGCGACCGGCTGGTCGCGCTGGCCGAGAAGTTTCGGGGCACCGACGCGGCGGCGGAGAAACAGGCCGCCGAGTGGCGCTCGCTGGAGGTCACCAAGCGGCTCGAATATGCGCTGGTCAAGGGCATCGACGCGCATGTCGTCGACGATACCGAGGAATGCCGCCGGATGTACGCGCGCCCGATCGAGGTGATCGAAGGGCCGCTGATGGACGGGATGAACGTCGTCGGCGACCTGTTCGGATCGGGCAAGATGTTCCTGCCGCAGGTCGTGAAGTCGGCGCGCGTCATGAAGAAGGCGGTCGCGCACCTGATGCCGTTCATCGAGGCCGCCAAGGAACCCGGCGCGAAGGGCAAGGGCAAGGTCGTGATGGCGACCGTCAAGGGCGACGTCCACGATATCGGCAAGAACATCGTCGGCGTCGTGCTCCAGTGCAACGGCTTCGAGGTGATCGACCTGGGCGTGATGGTCCCGTGGTCGAAGATCTTGGACGCCGCCAACGAGAATGACGCCGACATGATCGGCCTGTCGGGCCTCATCACCCCCTCGCTCGACGAGATGGTGACGGTCGCCGAGGAAATGCAGCGCGCGCAGATGCGGATGCCGCTGCTGATCGGCGGCGCGACCACCTCCAAGGTCCATACCGCGCTGCGCATCGCGCCGGCGTACACCGGGCCGGTCGTCCACGTCCTCGACGCCAGCCGCGCGGTCGGCGTCGCGACGACGCTGGTTTCGACCACGATCCGCGACGATTACGTCGCCGGGGTCGCGGCGGACTATCAAGCGGTGCGCGACGCGCGCGAGGGCAAGGGGCAGAACAATCTCCTGCCGCTCGACGAAGCCCGCAAGCGCGGCTTCGCGGCCGACATGTCCCTGAAAGCGCCGCCGGTGCAGCGGCCGGGCGTGCACGTGTTCGACGACTGGGACCTCGCCGACCTGCGCCAGTATATCGACTGGACGCCGTTCTTTCGCGCGTGGGAACTGGCGGGCAATTACCCCGCGATCCTGACCGACGCGGTGGTCGGCGAAAGCGCGTCCTCGCTGTTCGCCGACGCGCAGGCGATGCTCGACCGGATCGTGGCGGAGAAGTGGCTGACCGCGCGCGGCGTCGCCGGGCTGTGGTCGTGCCATCGCCACGACGACGACGTGTGGGTCCACGACCGCCACAGCGCCGACCATCGCTCGCCCGACGGCGGCAGCGTGCCGGAGGGGTTCAACGTTCCCGATCTCGACCGCACCAACGAACATTCGACGCGGTTGCCGTTCCTGCGTCAGCAGATCGCCAAGCGCGAGGGCCGCGCCAACATGTGCCTCGCCGATTTCATCGATCCGGCGGGCGACTGGATCGGCGGCTTCGCGGTCGGCATCCACGGCATCGACGCGCATCTGGCGCGCTACAAGGCCGATAACGACGATTACAACGACATCCTGCTGAAGGCGCTGGCCGATCGCCTGGCCGAAGCGTTCGCGGAGGCGCTGCACGCGCATGTCCGGCAGGAATTGTGGGGCTATGCCAGCGGCGAGCAGCTGACCAACGAGGCGCTGATCCGCGAGCAATATCGCGGCATCCGCCCCGCGCCGGGTTATCCGGCCTGTCCGGAACATTCGCTCAAGGTGCGGCTGTTCGAGATGCTGGAGGCGGGGAAGAATGCCGGGCTGGAACTGACCGAAAGCTTCGCGATGCTGCCGACGGCCGCGGTCAGCGGTTTCTATTTCGGTCATGCGCAGGCGGAATATTTCGGCGTCGCGCGGATCGGCGAGGACCAACTGATCGATTACGCGCAGCGGCTCGGCGTCGACAAGGACCGCGCGACACGCCTGCTGCGCCCGAACCTGGACTGACCCCGTCGCTCCTGCGGAGGCAGGGGCCTATTGCTGTATCGTGGTGCGGATCGGCTGACACAAGCGCTACCCGGGTGTGTCGGCGTCGCCCAACCAATCGACAGAGATAGGCCCCTGCCTCCGCAGGGGCGACGGCTCTTCGATCCGACCGGCCCGGCCTCAGTCCACCGCCGCCGCAACGCTCGCGCGCGTGCCGATATGCGTCCGGTCGTATTCCACGATCGAATCCAGGCTCTGCGCCATCGCCTTGATCAACCGCGTGCCGACACCGGTGCCCTTCGGCGTCGCATCGCCGATCCCGATCCCGTCGTCCTCCACCGTCAACCGGAAGCGCGCATCGCCGTCCCGCGACAGCCGCACGCGCACCTCGCCGCTGCCGCCCGGATAGGCGTATTTGCACGCGTTGCTCACCAGTTCGGTGACGATCACGCCCAGCGAAACCGCGCGATCGGTCGGCAGCCGCAGCGGCTCGGCATCCAGCACCAGCGCGCGCGGGCACTCGGTGGTCGACCACGTCTGCGTCAGCTCGTCGATCAACTGGGTCAGGTAATCCAGCATGTCGACGCTCTCGACATCGTCGCCGGTGTACAGCCGCCGGTGGACCTGCGCGATCGCGCTGATCCGCGCTTGCGTATCCTCCAGCGCGGCCCGCGCCGCCTCATCGGTCAGCGCGCTCGCCTGCATCCGCACCATCGCGGAGACCAGTTGCAGCGAGTTGGCGACCCGGTGGTTCACCTCCGCCAGCAACGCCTCCAGCCGCGCGTTGCTGGCGCGCAGCCCCGCTTCCGCGCACGCCTTCTGCCGCGCGAGTTCGCTGCGTTCCATCACCTGCCGGAACGTCGCGTCGAGCAGGTCGAAGAAGTCGTCCGACGCCGTCTTGACGATATAATCGGCCGCGCCGCCGCGCAGCGCCGCCAGCGCGATCTGCGTCTCTTCCGATCCGCTGACATAGACCATCGGCGGCGCATCGGGCAGCGCCGCCAGCCGCGCCATCGTCTCCAGCCCGTCGATCCCGGGCATATAATGGTCGACCGCCACGACATGGAAATGCTCGGCGCGCGCCGCCGCGATCCCCGCCTCGCCGCCATCGGCCACCGTCACGCGGTAACCGCGCCGCTCCAGCGCGCGCGTCACCAGCCGGCGAATGCCCGCGTCGTCATCGATATAGAGGACGCGCGGCGCGTCCATCACCCGCGCTCGTCGCCCAGATCGGGGACCTGGATCACGGAGAGGAACAGCCCCAGTTGGCGGATCGCCTGTGCAAAACTCTCATAATTCACGGGCTTGGTTATATAGACGTTCGCGCCCAGATCATAGCAGCGCTGGATTTCGCGGCTGTCGTCGGTGGTGGTCAGGACGACGACCGGGGTACGCTTCACCGGGCCGTCGCTGTTCTTGATCCTGGCCAGGATGTCGGTCCCGCTCATGTCGGGCAGGTTGAGGTCCAGCAGCACCAGCGCCGGCCCGTTCAGCTGCGGTCCGCTGGTGTCGTTGAAGATATAGTCGAGCGCGCTGGTGCCGTCGGTGAAATGGCGGATCGCGTTCATGATCCCGGCGCGGCGGATGTTCTTCTCGATCAGGCGGGCATGACCTTCGTCATCCTCGATCATGATGATGTTGACGGATTGGGGCGCGTTCATGCGGCAATTTCCTGATGAGGAAGGACGAGCGGAAGCGAGAGCGTGAAGGCGGCACCTTGTCCCAGCGTCGACGCGACGTCGATGGTACCGCCCAGCCGGAAGACGAGCGCACGCACCGTCGCCAGGCCGATGCCCTCGCCGGGCCGGTCCTGCGCGCCGGAGCGGCGGAACAGGTCGAACACGCGTTGGTGATCGCGCGGATCGATGCCACGGCCGTTGTCGCGGACGATCAGTACCGCGCGGTCGCGCTCGCGCCGCCCGCTGACGGTGATGCGGCCCGGCACGCCCGGACGCAGATATTTGACGGCATTCTCGATCAGGTTCGACAGGATCTGGTCGAGCGCGAACCGGTCGGTGACCACCATCGGCAATTCGCCCTCGACGCTCAGCGTCGCGTCCGCCTCGCTCAGGCGATGCGACAGCGTCTCGCCGATCTGCGTCACCATCGCGGCGACCTCGATCTTCTCCGGCGTCAGCGCGCGGCGTCCCTGCCGCGACAATTGCAGGATGGCGTTGATCAGCCGGTCCATCTTCTGCGTCGAGGCGCGGATGAAGCCGATCGCCTCCGGCAGGTCCTCGCGGGCGGCCAGCCGCGCTTCCTCGCTGGCCAGTTCCGGCGCGTCGGCCTCGACGCGATCGAGCAGCGCGCCGAGCGACCCGGCGGCCGTCTCCAGTTCGGCGGTGAAGCCCATCACGTTCACCAGCGGCGATCGCAGATCGTGGCTGACGATATAGGCGAAGCGCTGGATCTCGTCATTGGCGCGCGTCAGGTCGGCGGTGCGCGCCGCGACCATGTCCTCCAGCCCGACGTTCAGTGCCTGCAACGCTTCCTCGGATCGCGCGATATCGCGGGTATAGGACAGGATCGTCACCAGCGAGATCGTCGCGACCACCGCCAGCAATCCGCCCGCGAACACGATGATCGCGTAGAACAGCCGCTCGCTCGCGCGCAGTTCCTGGTCGCGATAGGTCATTAGCCGGCGCTCGGCCGCTGCCATGCGATCCAGCAGGTAGCGGATTGTGCGCAGGTCGCGCACCTCACCGTCGTCGGCGAACAGCATCAGCGCGCCGCGCTGGTCGCCACGCTCGACCAGCGCGATCGACCGCAGCCGGCGCGCGGTCAGGTTGGCCAGCTGGAGGCGCAGGCTCTGCAGGTTGCGGGACTGGACGGGGTTGTCGCTGATCAACCCACCCAGCCGCGACAGCGTCCGGTCCAGCTCGTCCTGCGTGCGCCGGAACGTGTTCAGCGTGACGATGCGGCTGGGCATCAGCATGAAGCCGCGTCGCGCGGTTTCCGACTGTTCGATCAGGCGACGCGTGTCGAGCACCGCATTCTCGACCCGGAACGTATGTTCGACCAGCCGGGTGTGCACCTCGTTGCGCTGCATGACCCGGACCGCGGCATAGCCGACCGCCAGCAGCGCCAGAAAGCCGAACGCCATCAGCACGGCCATGCGCCGCGCCAGCTGGCTCCGCTGAACGGTGGTGGCGGGAAGATCGGCCATCGAGACGCGCGTTATCGCGCCCCCGCGATTTGTGCCAGCGTTACCGCAACAACGCGTATCACATACCTACAACAACAATTCCTGCGCGCTCATCCGCCCGACATGCCCGCCGCCGCGCCGGCGCGCCATTTCCGTCTCGGCGGTGAAGCGCACGTCGGGGTCGCGATCGGTCATGAACTTCACGAGGCTTTCCTCCTCGATCTCGCGCCATTCCTTGCCGCGATCCGGGCCATAGCGGACGCGCGGCAACAGGCCCGGCTCGCTCGACCATTGGATCAGCTGCTCGACCGATGCCTCGTTCAACTGGTCGCGCAGGTGATGCGCGGTGACATAGGCGTCGGGGAAGGCGCGATGCGCTGGCAGGCCGCGCTCGTGATCCAGCCCGGCGGGCTTGCGCCAGTAGCGCAGCACCTGATTGGAATAGCTCGGCGAATCCGGCCATAGCCGTAGCGCGCATTTCCACGTGCAGATCCAGCGCGCGCCATGCGTCAGCGCGGGGGTGCAGAATTGCTCCTCGAACGCGGCGCGGTGCGCGGCCAGCGCGACGCGGCGCGGATAGGGATCCAGCACCTGCCGCGCGACATCGTGCCACCACGGCGCGTCGGCGACATCCTCGTCGCGGATATGATGCACCGCCTGCGTGATCGGCGGCATCGGGCGACCGGGATTGACCAGGATGTTGCCGCCCTCGCCGTACAATTCCCACCGCCCGTCCGCGCCCAGCGCGACATCCTGCCAGCCGACCTCGCACACCGCATGCGCGGGGGGCGCCTGTCCGGTGGTTTCCAGGTCGACGACACGGATGATCTGCGATTGATTGCGGCGGGGGTACATCATGCGACCCCCGATGTGGGGCAGCGGGGTGGGAAAATCCACTTTTGATGTTGAGAGCGGGCGGCTCCGCCCAATGCACCGTCACCCCGGCGCAGGCCGGGGTCCATGTCACCGCACATGCCGCGGCCCGTTACTGAAGCGGAAACATGGATCCCGGCCTGCGCCGGGGTGACGATGTGGAGATCAGCGCTTGAACGGATCCTCGAACGCCGGACGTGCCTCGCTCTCGCCCGATGCGTCGCGCGCGGCCTGCTCGCGTTCGGCGCGCAGCGACGCGATCAGCGCCTCGCGGTCGCCGTCCAGGCGGGTGTCGGTCGGCGCCTGCTCGATGCCCGCCGCCTTCGCCGCCTTGTTCACCGCCGCGTCCAGTTCGCGCTGCGTCGTCAGCCCCAGCGTCACCGGATCCTTCGGCGTGATGTTGCCGATGTTCCAGTGGCTGCGGTCGCGGATCGCCGCGATCGTCGTGCGGGTGGTGCCGATCAGGTTGCTGATCGCGCCGTCCGAAATCTCCGGGTGGTTGCGGATGATCCAGGCGATGCCGTCGGGCTTGTCCTGCCGCTTGCTGACCGGGGTATAACGCGGGCCCTTGGTGCGGCGCACCTGCTCCGGCCCCTTGGTCATCTTCATGCGATAGTTCGGGTCGGCCTGCGCCTTGTCGATCTCGTCCTGCGTCAGTTCGTGCGCGCGGACGGGGTCGCGGCCGGTCAGCTTGGTCGCGGCGGTATCGTCCGCGATCGCCTGCACCTCCAGGATGTGCAGCCCGCAGAAATCGGCGATCTGCTCGAAGGACAGCGCGGTATTGTCGACAAGCCACGAGGCGGTCGCATGCGGCATGAGCGGCTGGGCCATGCGGATAGTCTCCATAAATGCAAAGGGCCGCCCCTTACCGGAGCGGCCGCCTGTTGAGCGTGACTTAATGCGTGCCGCGCGTCAGGGCAAGCGCGCGCTCACGCGGCGTGCGCGGCCGTGAACGGCTGCAGCGCGTCGAGGAACTGCCGCGCGCTCGCCGTCCAGGTGAAGGCCGCCGCCGCCGCCGCGCAGGTCGCACGGTCGAGCGTCAGCGCGCGCGCGATCGCGACCGACAGATCGGCGTCCATCGCCCCGGTCTCCGGCGTCAGTACATCCACCGGTCCCGCGACCGGATAGGCCGCGACCGGCGTGCCGCACGCCAGCGCCTCGATCATCACCAGCCCGAACGTGTCGGTACGGCTGGGGAAGACCAGCACGTCCGCCGCGCGATACGCCGCCGCCAGCGCCTCGCCGAACAGCGCGCCCCGGAACACAGCCTCGGGGAATCGCCGCTCCAGTTGCGCGCGGGCGGGGCCGTCGCCGACCACCACCTTGGTGCCGGCCACGTCGGCGGACAGGAACGCGGCGATGTTCTTCTCCACCGCCACCCGGCCGACATGCAGCAGCACCGGGCCCGGCAGCGCGGCGATCGTCGCGTCGCGCGCGCCCCCGGGCGTGAAGACCGGCGCGACCCCGCGTCCCCAGCGGCGGACGCGCGGCAGGCCATGGTCGTTCAGCGCGCGCTCGATCGTCGGGGTGGAGGCCAGCACGGCGGCGGCGGGGGCATGGAACCAGCGGACATAGCGCCAGATCCACTCCGGATTCGCGCCCGTCCGCGCCGCGACGTAATCGGGGAATTGCGTGTGATAGGCGGTCGTGAACGGCAACCCGCGCGACCGGCACCAGCGCCGCGCGGCGACGCCCAGCGGCCCCTCGGTCGCGATATGCACCGCCTCCGCGCCAAAGGCCGCGATCCGCCGCCCGATCGTCGTCGGCAGCATCAACGCCAGCCGGATCTCCGGATAGGTGGGGCAGGGGACCGACGGCGCATCGGCGGGCGAGACGATCAGCACCTCATGCCCGCCCGCGCGCAGTTCCGCCGCCACATTCTCCAGCGTGCGGACCACCCCGTTGACCTGCGGCGCCCAGGCATCGGTGACGATCGCGATGCGCATGCCGATCAGGCGGCGAGCGCCGCGACCGGGGCCGCCTCGCGCCGCGCGATCTCGTCGCCCCAGTGCAGGATCTCCATCGATCCGTCGAAATGCTCGACCAGCGCCGTGCACCCCTCCACCCAGTCGCCGTCGTTGTAATAAGCGACCCCGGCGATGTCACGCATCTCGGCGGTGTGGATGTGCCCGCACACCACGCCGTCGACGCCGCGACTGCCCGCCGCCTCCGCCACGATCTCCTCGAAGCGCGAGATGAACGCGACCGCGTTCTTCACCTTCGCCTTCGCGTGCTTGCTGAGCGACCAGTACGGCATCCCGAACCGGCGGCGCACCGCGCTGACCGCGCGGTTCAGCGTCATCAGCGCGGTATAGGCCGCGTCGCCGACATGCGCGAGCCAGCGATGCGACAGCGTGATCGCGTCGAATTCGTCGCCGTGCAGCACCAGCAGGCGGCGACCGTCGGCGGTCTCGTGCACCGCCTTGCGCCGGATCCTGATCCCGCCGAAATCGAGCCCCGCGAACTGCCGGAACATCTCGTCATGATTACCGGGGATGTAGATCATCCGCGTGCCGCGCCGCGCGCGCTTCATCAACCGCCAGATCACGTCGTTGTGCGCGGCGGGCCAGTAGAAGCGCTTCTTCAGCTGCCACCCGTCGACGATATCGCCGACCAGATACATGATGTCGCTGTCGACATGGTCCAGGAAGTCGATCAGCATGTCGGCGTTGCAGCCGCGCGTGCCGAGATGGAAGTCGCTGATCCAGATCGTCCGAAACCGCCGCCGCTCGCCGACCGGCTCCTCGGGCCGGTGCGGGCGCGAGTTGGCGAAATCGAACAGGTCGGTGACATCGGCCAGATGCCCGCTGGCCGTCGCGAGAGGCTGGCGGGGGTCGAGCGGGCGGATGTCGAGCATGTCGGCGATCGGCGGCATGGGCGGTTCTCCCTTGCCGCCGTTATGCCGCCGTCATGTGACGCGCGCGTCTCCGCGCGGTGACGGTCGCGTGGCCGCCAGATGACGGTTTCGCGTCGTCGTGGCTCAGCGCGCCAGGTGGAGCGCCGCTTCGGCGGCCACGCCGACGATGCTCCAGCTACCGATGGTCAGCACGGTCAGGATCGCCATGCGACGGCGCGGCGAAAATTGTTGGTCGGCATGCATCGCGAAAACCACATCCTCTCAGGCAACGCTCGAACGACGTTGTACCCGGGGGGCTATAAGGCGATCTTCCCGAGGCTGGTTAACGCAAATGGCAGGTTTTAGAAATCGATTGCAGCGATGAGTCCGCGTTGGTCGACGCCGCCCCTGTTGCCACGCGCCCGCAGCGCTCCTAGTCAGTCGCGATGACCGACACGCTGATCGCCCCCGCTCCGTCCACGTCGACCGGCGCCCGCCGCCTCGCCACCCGCATGGAGCGCGGCGCGCGGTTCCTCGGCAGCGATGTCGCGATCATGGCCGGCGCGATGTCGTGGGTGTCGGAGCGCAATCTGGTCTCGGCGATGTCCAACGCCGGCGGCTTCGGCGTGATCGCCTGCGGTGCGATGACCCCCGCGCTGCTGGACGCGGAAATCGCCGCGACGAAGGCGATGACCGATCGGGCGTTCGGTGTGAACCTCATCACCATGCACCCCGATCTGACCGCGCTGATCCAGGTCTGCGCCAGCCACAGGGTCGGCCATGTCGTGCTGGCGGGCGGCCTGCCGCCCAAGGGGGCGCTGGAGGCGATCAAGGCAAGCGGCGCGAAGGTGATCTGCTTCGCCCCCACGCTGGCGCTGGCGAAGAAGCTGGTGCGCTCCGGCGTCGATGCGCTGGTGATCGAGGGCATGGAGGCGGGCGGCCATATCGGCCCCGTCTCGACCAGCGTGCTCGCGCAGGAGATGCTGCCCGAACTGGCGCAGGTCGTTCCGGTGTTCGTCGCCGGCGGGATCGGGCGTGGGGAGGCGATCGCGGGCTATCTCGACATGGGGGCGGCGGGCGTCCAGCTCGGCACGCGCTTCGTCTGCGCGACCGAGAGCATCGCCCATCCGAACTTCAAGAGGGCGTTCATCCGCGCCTCCGCGCGCGACGCGGTCGCCAGCGTCCAGATCGACCCGCGCCTGCCGGTCATCCCGGTCCGCGCGCTGAAGAATGCCGGCGGCGAATTGTTCACCGCCCGCCAGCGCGAGGTCGCCCAGTCGCTTGACGAGGGCACGGTGGCGATGGCGGAGGCGCAGTTGCAGATCGAACATTACTGGGCCGGCGCGTTGCGCCGCGCCGTGATCGATGGCGATGTCGAACATGGCAGCGTCATGGCCGGCCAGTCGGTCGGCATGGTGACGAAGGAAGAGCCGATCGCGGCGATCATCGCCTCGCTGATGGACGAAGCCGCGCAGGCCTTCGACAAGCGCGCGGCATAATTCAGCCCGTTATCCGTCATGCCGGACGGATTCCGGCATCCATGTTTCCCCAAACGCACCCGTCGTTGCTTTCGCGGAAACATGGACCCCGGCTTTCGCCGGGGTGACGTCGTGAATTTCGCCGCGGTGACGTCATCAGTGAGGCGCGTGGCCGCGCCGGAATGACGAATGCGGCGCGGATGGCCTTGCCCGATTCGCCTCACCGCATCTCCGGCACGGCGCGTCGTCCCCGTCTTCCCCGGCGGCACCGCACCATGGAAACGCCGCCCGTTCGCGTCTTGAAAAGGGGTTCCACGATGCGCCTGCGCCCGCTCGCCGCCATGATCGCGGTGTCCCTTCTGGGCGCCGCCTGCTCGCGCACGCCGCCGGCGCCGCCGCCCCCGCCGCCGCAACCGGTCGTCACGATGATCCGCTCGCCGCTGCCCGCCGGCGCGCGGCCGGGCATGATGATCCCGGCCCGTCTGCCCGATGGACGCTGGGCGACCCCGAACGTCGGCCTGTCCCCCTCGGGCACGCTCTGGCACCTGCGCGCGGCGCTCAACGTCGCGGTGCTGGCGTGTCACGGCGCGCAACAGCCGGAGATGGTGAACCGGTACAACGCGCTGCTCAACACGCGCAAAGCCGTGCTCGCCAACGCGCAGACCGCGCTCCAGCAGGAATATCGCGCGACACGCGGCAAGGAATGGGAGGATGCGTTCGATGACCAGATGACGCGCCTCTACAATTTCTTCGCGCAGGATTTCGCGCATGCCGGCTTCTGCGCGGCGGCGCAGGACGCGCTCGGGGCGGTGGCACTGGTCCCGCCAGAGGAACTGGGCGCCTTCGCCGCGCAGCGATTGCCGCTGCTGGAACAGCCGTTCACCGACTTCTTCGCGGCCTATGATCGCTGGCGGTCCGGCATGCTGGTGCGGGCACCGGATCCGGTCGTCGCCGCCCCGGCGACGATCCCGATCGCCGGCTGATCGTTGCGGCATTGCATCGAAATGCCGGGCGCGTGAGTTGAAGCGCGCATGACCGTTCTCGCGCCGCCGCCATCCAGCCTGTTGACCGACGCCAGCCTGTTCCTCGATTTCGACGGGACGCTGGTCGAGATCGCCGACACGCCCGATGGCGTCGCGGTCGGCGCGGAGGTGGCGCCGTTGTTGATGCGGCTGGCGGATCGCCTGTCCGGGCGGGTCGCGATCGTCACCGGGCGCCCGGTGCGGGAAGTGCGCGCGCTGATCGCCCCCGCCACGCTGCCGGTCGCCGGCAGTCACGGGCTGGAGATCGCCGCCGTCGATGGCCACATCGAATCGCCCGAACGCCCCGCCGCGCTCGACGCCGCGCTGGCGCGGGCGCACGCCTTCGCGACGGCGCATCCGGGCTTGCTGGTCGAGGACAAGCCGTTCGGGATCGGGCTGCATTATCGCCGAGCGCCCGACGCCGCGCAGGCCGTGGCGGAGCTGGCGGAACAGCTCGCCGCCGCGCATGATCTGCATGTTCAGCATGGCAAGATGGTCGCCGAACTGCGGTTGCCGGGACGCGACAAGGGCGCGGCGATGACGTTGCTGATGACGGAACCGGAGCGCCGCCGCACGGTTCCGGTGTTCGTGGGGGATGACGTGACCGACGAGGCCGGCTTTGCCGCCGCCGCCGCCATGGGCGGCGCGGGCGTGCTGGTCGGCCCGCCGCGCGACACCGCCGCAACCTATCGGGTCGACAGCGTGGCCGACGCGCTCGTCTGGCTCGACCAAGCGTGCAGGGAGGTGACATGACGACGACGCTGGATCTCTGGCCGATCGGCAATTGCCAGGTCAGTGCGCTGGTCGACCGCGCCGGACGCTTCGTCTGGGGGTGCGTGCCGCGCGTCGATGGCGATCCCCTGTTCTCGGCCTTGCTCGGCGGGGAGGATCCGCAGGGCGGCTATTGGGGGATCGCGATCGAGGACAGCGTCTCGGTCGAACAGGAATATATCCGCAACACGCCGATCCTCGTCACCACGCATCGCGACGCGCATGGCGGCGCGGTCGAGGTGATCGACTTCTGCCCGCGTTTCCAGCGCGAGGGGCGCACCTATCGGCCGGTCGGCTATGCGCGGATCGTCCGCCCGATCGCCGGCAGTCCGCGCGTCCGCGTCGCGCTGCGCCCGACCTGCGGCTGGGGCGGCGGATGCCGCGAACAGATCGGCGGGTCGAACCATCTGCGGCTGCTGCTCGACACGATCGCGCTGCGGCTGACGACGACCGCGCCGATCGCGATGGTGCAGGGCGAACATGCCTTTCGCGTCGAACGGCCGCTGCATTTCTTCCTCGGGCCGGACGAGAGCTTCCAGGGCGATCTCGCCAGCACCGTCGACCTGATGCTCTATCGCACCACGCAGGAATGGCAGGGCTGGGTGCGCGGCCTCGCGGTGCCGCTGGAATGGCAGGAGGTGGTGATCCGCTGCGCGATCACGCTCAAGCTGTGCCAGCATGAGGAAACCGGCGCGATTGTCGCCGCGCTGACCACTTCGGTCCCCGAACATGCCGGGTCGCAGCGCAACTGGGACTATCGCTTCTGCTGGATCCGCGACGCCTATTATACCGTACAGGCGCTCAACCGGCTCGGCGCGCTGGACGTGCTGGAGGGGTATCTCGGCTATCTCCGCAATATCGTCGACGGCGCGCGCGGCGGGCATATCCAGCCGCTGTACGGCGTGCTCGGCGAAGCGCATCTGCCGGAGCGGATCGAACAGTCGCTGCCCGGCTATCGCGGCATGGGTCCGGTGCGCGTCGGCAACCAGGCGGCCGAGCAGATCCAGCACGACGCCTATGGCCAGATCGTGTTGTGCTCGGTTCACGCCTTCTTCGACCATCGCCTGTTCCGGCTGAGCGGCGTCGAGGATTTCGAGGCGCTGGAACGCGTCGGCGAGCGGGCTTGGGCCTATTACGACCAGCCCGACGCCGGCCTGTGGGAGCTGCGTACGCGCCAGAGCGTCCACACCTATTCCAGCGCGATGTGCTGGGCCGCATGCGACCGCCTCGCCAACGCCGCCGAGCGGCTGAAGCTGGACGAGCGCCGGCAGTTGTGGGCCGAGCGCGCGCAGGTGATCCGCGACCGGATCGAAAGCGCGGCCTGGCGCGAGAATACGCGCCGGATGTCGGCGACGTTCGGTGGCGACGATCTCGACGCCAGCGTCCTGCAACTGCTCGACCTCCGTTTTCTGGAGGCGGACGACCCGCGCTTCCTCGACACGCTGGTCGCGATCGAGAAGGGTTTGCGGCGCGGCTCGACGATGCTCCGCTACGATACCGAGGATGATTTCGGGCTGCCGGAGACCGCGTTCAACGTCTGCACATTCTGGCTGATCGAGGCGCTTTTTCTCACCGGGCGCACTGACGAGGCGCGTGTTCTGTTCGAGGAAATGCTGACGCGCTGCACCGCCGCCGGGCTGCTGTCGGAGGACATCGATCCGCAAAGTGGTGAATTGTGGGGAAATTATCCGCAGACCTATTCGTTGGTCGGCATGATCAACTGCGCCGCCATGCTCAGCAAACCCTGGAGTAGTATCCGTTGAATCGCCTGATCGTCATCTCCAACCGTGTGACCGCGCCGAAAGGCTCCACCGCCGGTGCGCAGGGGGGATTGGCGGTCGCGCTCGCCGCTGCGCTGCGTGATCGCGGCGGCATGTGGTTCGGCTGGTCGGGCGAGCAGACCGATCAGTTCAACGGCCATATCAATTTCCAGCGAAATCAAGGTGTCACCACCGCCACGGTCGATCTGGAGGAGCAGGACGTCCAGGAATATTACGACGGTTATGCCAACCGGACGCTTTGGCCGCTGTTCCACTACCGCATCGATCTTGCCGAATATGAGCGTGATTTCGCAGGGGGTTACAAGCGCACCAATCAGCGTTTCGCGGACACCGTCCGCCCGCTGGTCGAGCCGGACGACGTGATCTGGATCCAGGACTATCACATGTTCCCGCTCGGCGCGGAGCTGCGCGCGCGCGGATGCGACAACAGGATCGGATTTTTCCTGCATATTCCGTGGCCTCCACGCCGCCTGCTGGGGACGTTGCCCAATGCGCAGGCGCTGGTCGAATCGATGTTCGCCTACGATCTGATCGGTTTTCACACCGAGGAGTGGCTGGAATCGTTCTGCGATTTCGCGCGTCACGATATGGGCGCCGTGATCGAGGGCAATATCGCCCGGCTCGGCGACCGGCACGTCGAACTGATCGCTTGCCCGATCGGTATTGACGCCACGGAGTTCGCGGCCATGTCGCAGAGCGTGCCGGCACGGCTCGCCTATCGCCGGATGCGGGACAGCGCCGACGGGCGCGACATGATCGTCGGCGTCGACCGGCTCGACTATTCGAAGGGGCTGGAAGAACGTTTTCTGGGTTATGAGCGCTTCCTCAACGAGCATCCCGAGGAGCGCAAGGAGGTCTTTCTGCTTCAGGTCGCGCCACCCAGTCGTGTCTCGGTCGAAAGCTACCAGCGCATCCGCCAGTCGCTCGAAGGGCTCTCCGGGCGGATCAACGGTGCCTATGCCGATGTCGACTGGGTGCCGATTCGCTATGTCAATCAGGGTTATCCGCGCGATCAGCTTTCCGGCATCTATCGCGCGGCGAAGATCGGACTGGTGACGCCGCTGCGCGACGGGATGAACCTGGTCGCGAAGGAATATGTCGCGGCACAGGATCCGGAGGATCCCGGTGTGCTGGTGCTGTCGCGCTTCGCGGGTGCGGCGGAGCAGATGACCGACGCGCTGCTCGTCAATCCGTACAGCGCCGAGGAGGTGTCCGATGCGCTGTACCAGGCGCTGCGGATGCCGCGTCAGGAGCGGGTAAGGCGCTGGGAAAAGCTGATGGCCGGAGTCCAGGAACAGGACGTCACCTGGTGGGCGGAAACGTTCCTCCAGGCGCTAGAAAAGGCGGATATGACGGTTAACTGACGCCGGCTTCGGCGGGCGCGGTTCCTTGTGATCCGCTGTTGTCAGGCGCGCCTCGTTGTTGCACCCGGCCATCGTCAGGACGATGACGGCGGGACAAGGGCGGCAGGGTGGCGTGACCGGAGCTTTATACGCGCTGATCGTGAATGTGTGCATCGCGCTCCTGTTCGCGGCGTCGTTCGCCGTGGTGCGCGCTTCTTACCCGCAACAGCGCGCCTCCATCGTCTTCTGCATGACCTATGCGTGGGGGACGCTGACGCCCCTGTCCGAACTCGCGGTCCATTACACGCCGCAGACGTTGTTCTTCGTCGCGCTGAGCTATGGCAGCTTCACCGTGTCGATGTTGTGCTTCCTGGCGGGGGTCGCGTTGATCGCCGAGCGCCCCCTGCCAGCCTGGCTGATTCCGACGCTGGCAGCCGCTGCGCTTGTCGGGCGGGTGGGAATCTGGAACGTCTCGCGCGACACCTTGCTGTTCGGCGTGGTGTTTCAGGCACCCTATTACATCATCTTCGTCATCAATACCGCCATCGCCGCACGCGCCGCGCGCACCAGCCGCGATCCGATGTGGCTGTTGCTGGGGATCATCTTCGCTGCCTCGGCGTGCTATTTCATGGCCAAGCCGTTCTTCGCGGCGGCATTCGGCTTCGGTGACGATCCGCGCGCCTATGCCACCAGCGGCTATGCCCTGTTCTCGCAGGCGGTCGGCGGCCTGTTGATGGTGATGTCGGGGCTGGCGGTGCTGCTGATGATCATCCGCCTGGCGCTCCGCTCGTCGCAGGAGGCCTCGGAGACCGACACGCTGACCAATGTCGCCAACCGGCGCGGGTTCGAGCGGCAGGCGGCGGCGATGCTGGCGCAGGCGGAGCGCGACGGAAAGCCGTTGGCGGCGATCATGTTCGACCTCGACCACTTCAAGCGCGTCAACGATTCGTTCGGCCACGCGACCGGCGACGGTGTGCTCCGCGCGGTCGCGCAGGCGGCACAGCGCGCTCTGCCTGACACCGCGTTGATCGCGCGGCTGGGCGGCGAGGAATTCTGCGCCTTGCTCGACCGGACGACGTTGCGCGGCGCGGCGCTGGTCGGGCAGGCGATCCGCGACGCGGTGGCGGAGATCGACCCGCACCTGCCGCGCGTCACCATCAGCGGCGGTATCGCGCAACTGCGGCCCACCGATACGCTGGTGACGCTGCTCGATCGCGCCGATCGCCGTGCCTATGAGGCGAAGGCGAACGGCCGCGACCGTATCTATCCGTTGCTGTCGCTCGATCGATCGGCGGAGCCCGAGGAAGGCCCGCTGTTGCTATAGCCTGCCAGTTCGACGTGATTGCGCTGCCGGAACAGCGCCTCGGGCATCTCGGCGCGCATATATGTCAGCAACGCTTCACGTATCTCGCACCGCAGGTCGAAGGCGGTCGAGGCGTCCTTGGCGGTCATCAACCCGCGTAGTTCGACCGATCCGTCCGCCTTCACGTCCGTCACCTGCAGGTTCCAGAAGCGCCCGTCCCAGCGATTGCTGGCGGTGACGATCTCGCCCAGCTTGACCCGCAGCCGCTCGACATCGGCGCCCGCATCGACATACCAGAACACGCTGCCGAGCAGCGCGCTCGACTGCCGGGTCCAGTTCTGGAAACTCTGCTCCAGGAACTTCGACACGGGCACGACCAGCCGCCGCTCGTCCCAGATCTTGACGACCACATAGGTCAGCCGGATCTCCTCGATCCGCCCCCATTCGTTGTCGATGATGACCACGTCGTCGATGCGGATCGGCTCGGTAAAGATCATCTGGAAGCCGGCGATCAGATTCTTGAGCGCCGGCTGCGCCGCCGCGCCGACCGCCAGCCCCGCCAGTCCCGCCGATGCCGCCAGCGTCACGCCCAGGCTGCGCACGCTGGGGATCGTCATCAGCATCGTGCAGATCGTGACCAGCAGGATGATCGACACGAAGATCCGCTGGAAGATGCCCAGTCGCGTCCGCCGTCGGCGCGCCCGCAGATTGTCGGCCACGCTGATGTCGGCATGGCGGATCATCACGTCGGTGACGGTGCCGACCGCGACGATCGCGCACCAGCCCATCAGGCCTGGAACCAGCAGCGCCGCGATCCGGCCCCATAAGGCCGCTTGACCGCGCGTCAGGTCCAGCGCGGGCTGCACCGCCGCCAGCGCGATCGCCAGCATCAGCCAGCGCAGCAGCTTGCGGATCCGCTCCACGAACAGCGCGCTGGCGCTCTCGGGGCGCGCATGGGTTGCCCGGCGCGCGACCCAGATGACGATCCGGTGCAGCACCAGTGCGAGCGCGAGCACGCCGACGACATACAGCAGGTCGACCAGCCACCCTGGCCAGTCGTGCAGCCACCTTTGCGCGGTCCTGCTCAAGTCCGCCATCGCCCCTCTCACGTTCATGATGTGATGGCGGTGAAACGAGGGGGCGGGGCGGGGTGTTCCGACGTCAGGCGTCGGCGGGCAGACGATAGTCCTTCAGCTGCGCGCGCAGCAGCTTCTTGTCGATCTTGCCGGTCGCGCCCAGCGGGATCGCCTCCACCACCAGCACGTCGTCAGGCATCCACCAGCGGGCGATCTTGCCGTCGAGGAAGGCGAGCAGCTCGGCCTTGTCCGCCGTCTGGCCGGGGGCGACCTGGACCAGCAGCACCGGGCGCTCGTCCCATTTCGGATGCGGCACCCCGATCACGGCGGCGAGCGCGACCGCGGGATGGCCGACCGCGATATTCTCGATCTCGATCGAGCTGATCCACTCGCCGCCCGACTTCACGATGTCCTTCGCGCGATCGGTGATGTGCATGTAACCGGCGGCATCGATGGTCGCGACGTCGCCGGTGTCGAAGAAGCCGTCCGGGTCCAGCACCGCGCCGCCCTCCGCGTCTTCCTCGCCGCGGAAATAGCCGCTGGCGACCGTCGCGCCGCGGATCAGCAGCCGCCCGGCGGTCTGGCCGTCACGCGGAAGGACGCGACCCGCATCGTCGACCAGCCGGAAGTCGAGCCCGATCTGCAAGCGGCCCTGCATCGCCTTGCGCCGCACCTGCTCGTCATAGGGCTGCGCCAGCACCTCGACCGTGGGCGAGGAGAGCGTGGCGAGCGGCGACGTCTCGGTCATCCCCCAGCCCTGGATGACTTCGACGCCGTAGTCGTCCTGATAGGCGCGGATCAGCGATTCGGGCGGCGCGGCGCCGCCGATGACGACGCGGTGCAGGGTCGAGAAGCCGCGCCCCGTGCCGCGCAGATACTGGAGCAATCCCTGCCAGACGGTCGGCACGGCGGCGGAGAAGGTGACGCCTTCCTGCTCGATCAACTCGTACAGCGATTCGCCGTCCATGCGCGATCCGGGCAGCACCAGCTTGCTCCCGGCGGCGGGCGCGGCATAGACGACGCCCCACGCGTTGGCATGGTACATCGGCACCACCAACAGCGTCGTCTCACGCTGCGTCAGACCCAGCGCATCGGCCTGAAGGCACATCAGCGTGTGCAGATAGTTGGAGCGGTGCGAGTAGAGCACGCCCTTCGGATTGCCGGTCGTGCCGGAGGTGTAGCACAGCCCGCACGCCAGCCGCTCGTCGAACCCGCCCCAGACGGCGGTGCCGGCGTGCTCCGCGATCCAGTCGTCGAACGCCACCGCCGGAAAGTCGAGAGTGGGCATCTGTACGGTGTCGCACAGGAACACGATCCGCTCGATCGTCGGCACATCACGCGCCAGTCGTGCGGCAAGCGCGGCGAAGCCGGGATCGACGAACAGCAGCCGGTCGCCGGCATGGTTGGCGATCCACGCGATCTGGTCGGGGAACAGGCGCGGGTTGAGCGTGTGGAGCACCGCGCCGATGTTGGTCGCGCCGTACCACGCCGCCATGTGGCGGGCGCTGTTCCAGCCGAGCGTCGCGACCCGGTCGCCCGGCGCGATCCCGGCGGCGAGCAGCGCGTCGGACACCCGGCGCGCGGTGTCGCGCAGGTCGCGATAGTTGGTGCGCGTGACCGAACCGTCCGCCTCCCGCGACACGATCTCGCGATCGCCATGCCATGTCGCACCGTGATCGAGGAAGCGATCGACGGTCAGCGCGCTGTCCTGCATCAACCCGAACATTCCGGCCATCGCTCTCCCTCACGCCCAACCAAGAACGGCGGCGTCTCCGTGGGGGAGATCGCCGCCGTCGGTGCTGCCAGAAGCGACAGGCTTTGTCGCGTGTCGATTGATGTCAATTATTGCACGCCGTGCATCCACTTGCGGATGATCGGGGAGAGCAGCAGCAACAGCCCGCCGACGCCCGCCGCGACCAGTCCGATCGTCCAGAACACACCGTTATAGGTGTCCAGGCTGACCTTGAGATTGGTGACCTGTCCGCCGACCGTCTCGACGCTGGCGACCTGCGCCACCACGCCGGCGACATATTGCGCGACCGACACCGACAGGAACCACACGCCCATCATCAGCCCGACGACGCGCGCGATCGACAATTTCGTCACCATCGACAGGCCGACCGGCGAGATGCACAATTCGGCGACCGAGTGGATGAGATACAGGCCGGCCAGCCACCAGATCGCGACCTTGAAGTCCGGGCTCGCAAACCGTCCGCCCCAGACCAGAAACAGGAAGCCGAGCCCGACGAGGATCAGCGCGATGCCGAACTTCACCGGGATCGACGGTTCGCGACGCTGCGCCGCCAGTTTCGTCCACATCGCCGCCATGATCGGCGCGAAGACGACAATGAAGAAGGCGTTGAAGAACTGCGTCTGCCCCGCCGACAGCGAGAACAACCCGAACACCGACAGATCGGTATTGCGGTCGGCGTAGAGCGTCAGGCTCGATCCCGCCTGCTCGAACAGGGTCCAGAACACCACGTTGAACACGATCAGCGTCATCGCGGCCAGCATCATCTGGAATTCGACGCGCGATCCCTTCGCATAGGACCAGATCAGGATGCCCGGCACCGCGATCAGGAAGGTGCCGAACAGCAGCTTGCCCATCAGCGGCAGCGCCAGCACGTAACCGACGATCCCGGCCCCCGCGACCGGCTCCGGCGCGTTCATCAGGTTGGTGAACAGCAGATAGAAGAGCGGCACGCCGATCAGCGCGGCGGCATAGATGCCCATCGCGCGATCCTTCTGGCCCGGCTGGACCGGCGGCTCGCCATAGCCGCTGAGCCGTCCGCCATCGAACTGGATCAGCGACCACGAAATCAGCATGCCGAGCGCGGCGAGCCCGAACCCGGCCCACCAGCCGACCATCGTCGCCAGCAGCGGGCAGAGCAATTGCGACAGCAACGAGCCGAGGTTGATCCCCATGTAGAAGATCGTGAAGCCGGTATCGCGGCGTCGGTCCCCGGCCGGATACAGCTCGCCGACCATCGTCGAGATGTTGGGCTTGAAGAAGCCGTTGCCGACCGACACCATGCAAAGCGCCAGCAACATCAGCGTGACATGGAACGCGCTGCGCTCGCCGTCCGACTGGAAGCCGCCCTCGGCGATGACGCGCTCGGGCTGCCCGCCGGCGTTCAGCAGCGCGACGGTGCCGTCGTCATTGCCCTTGATCGCCAGCCGCTGCGCGCCGTCGACGACGTAGCGAGTCTCCGCCCCGGCGGCGTTCTTTTCGATCGCCACCTCGTACCGCTGGCCGTCGATGGTCGCGAACGGCCTGGCCGTCTCGCCCCCGAAGCAGAGCGTGAAGTAACCGATCGCCATCAGCACCGCGCCGAACTTCACCGCGCGCTTCGACCCCAGATACTGGTCGGCCAGATAGCCGCCGATCAGCGGCGTCAGATACACCAACGCCGTGTAGCCGCCGTACAGCCCGGTCGCGGCGCGATCGCCGAACAGGAAATGCTGCGTCAGGTACAGCGTCAGCAGCGCGCGCATGCCGTAGAAGCCGAACCGCTCCCACATTTCTGTCGTGAACAGCCGCGCGAGCTGGCGCGGATGGCCGAACCACGTCGCCTCCTTCGTGGGGTTTACGTGGCTGATGTCCGGTTCGCGTGGCGAATCGGCGGTCGGGGTATCCACCATGAGGGGAAGGCGCTCCTGAAAACTTTCGATGGCCCCTCGTGGGGCGCGACACAATGTTGCGCGCGAGACTAACGCCAAACCGGCCGCTGTAAATATCCTGTCACATGGCGTATCGGCACGCGCGATGTTCAACGATCGCTCCACCCCGCTCTCGCTCCTGTCCACGCGCCGTTCGGGCAAGCCGCGCGATCTGGTCGCGCCCGGGCCCGGCCATGACGAGATCGTCGCCATGATCCGCCTTGCCGGCCGGACCCCCGATCACGGCAAGCTCGCGCCGTGGCGGTTCGTGATCGTCGGCGACGACCGGCGCGACGCGCTCGCCGCATTGCTGGTCGACGCCTATCGTGCCGAACGGCCCGAGGCGGGGCGGCTGGAGATCGAGGCGATGGATCAATTCGCGCGTCAGGCACCCGCACTGGTCGTGGCCTTGTCGTCGCCGCGCACCGACAGCCACATTCCGCTCTGGGAGCAGGAATTGTCGACGGGCGCGGCGTGCATGAACCTGCTCCATGCGGTTCATGCGCATGGCTATGCCGGCGGGTGGCTGACCGGCTGGCCAGCCTTCTCCGATCGCGTTCGGGACGCGTTCGGACAGGCGCCGGAGCGGATCGCCGGATTCATGTTCATCGGCACGCCGGGGCGCCCGCTGGAAGAACGCCCGCGCCCGGACGAGGAGAAGCTGTGGAGCGACTGGCGGGGTTGAGCGCCACGCTCGACAACCGGCCCACATGCTGTATTAAGGCAGCATGGCAGCGCTCAGCAACGACGACTCGCCGGTCTATCTCCGGTTGCGCGGCACGATCGCGGCGGCGATCCTGCGTGGGGACTTCACGGCGGGTGACCAGCTTCCCTCGGTCCGGGCGCTCGCCGCCGAACATGGCGCGAACCCGCTGACCGTCGCCAAGGCCTATCAGAGCTTTCAGGACGACGGCTACGTGGAGGTACGGCGCGGGGTCGGCATGTTCGTGCTGCCCGGCGCGGCGGAGCGGCTGCGCACGGTCGAGCGCGACGATTTCCTCGCGCAGCAATGGCCCCGTATCCGGGAACGGATCGAACTGCTTGGGCTGGACGTGGTCACGCTCCTGGAACGCGTTCCCGCCTGACGCTTTGACCGCATGATGCGCGCGACCCTTCTTTCCCTGACGCTCGGGCTGTCACTGGCGGCGTGCCAACGCGCGCCCGAACCTGCGCCGATGCCGACCGCTACGACGGTCAGCCCGACGCCGACGCCTCCGGCGCGTGTCGCGGCGGATCTGACCCGGTACATCGGCGAGTATCCGACTGAGGACAACGACGCCGGGCCCAGCTTCCTGCGCCAGCCGGTCGTCCGCACCGCCGTCGCCCGGATCGTCCCCGATGCCGCGGTCCGCGATCTCGTGCTCGGCAGCGACGTCACCGCCACGCCGATCGCGGTGGTGGAGGGCAAGCTGCTCGCCTTCGGGTGCGAGCCGCACAATTGCGGGCCGCACAATTGGGCGATCGCGATTCGCGAGGACGGCACCGATCCGGCGGTGTGCTATTACGATCAGGACCGCCGCATCGCGCGCTGGTATCCCGAAAACGCCGCCCGTGCCCCGACGAACGGCTGTCCGTCGGGGGAGTAAGGCACTCCGTCATTGCGTCGCTACGCTCGAATTGACGGCGACAAGGATCAGAACGCGTCCGCCGGTAACGCGTACAAAACCGACGCATCGGCGTTCGCCGCCGCTTCCAGCCCCAGCGCCTCCGGCACGATCTGGTCGAGGTAGAAAGCCGCCACGGTCCGCTTGACGGCATCCGCCTCGGGCACCCGCGCCTGACGCTCCATCAACCAGCCGCACGACGCGACCGACAGCATCGTCAGGAACGGATAGCTCGCCGCCTGCCGGTCGTCATTGCCCAGCCCCTGCAAGCGTCGTCCGACGCTCTCGCACGCGTCGATCAGCCGTACCAGCGTCGCATGCTGCGCCTCCGCGCGCATGTCGGCGATCAGGTCCGCGAACGCGCCACCGTTCGACAGTGCCAGCTTGCGCCCGACCAGATCGGCCGCCTGAATGCCGTTGGTGCCCTCGTAGATCGGGGTGATGCGTGCCTCGCGGAAATAGCGCGCCGCGCCCGTCTCCTCGATATAGCCCATCCCGCCGTGGATCTGGACGCCGAGCGAGGCGACCTCGTTGCCGAGATCGGTGGCATGCGCCTTGGCGAGCGGGGTCATCACTTCCAGCCGCTCTTTCGCGCGCGCATCGCCCAGCGTCGCGCGATCGACCTGCCCGCACGCGTAATAGACCAACGCGCGCGCCGCCATCGTCTGCGCCTTCATGCGCAGCAGCATCCGGCGCACGTCGGCATGTTCGACGATCGCCGCCGCCTTGCCCTCGCGCGCACCCTGCACGCGGTCGCGCGCATAGGCCGCCGCCTTCTGCGTCGCCCCTTCCGCGATCTGCACGCCCTGCAGGCCGACGTTGAGGCGGGCGTTGTTCATCATCGTGAACATCGCGCGCATGCCGCCGAATTCGGGGCCGATCAGTTCGCCGACGCAATCGTCATGGTCGCCGAACGACAGCACGCACGTCGGCGAGGCATGCAGCCCCATCTTGTGCTCGATCGACACCACGCGCACGTCGTTGGGCGTCCCGTTCAGCCGCACCTTGGGTACGAGGAACAGCGAGATGCCGCGCGTGCCCGCCGGCGCGTCGGGGGTGCGGGCCAGGACGAGGTGGACGATGTTGTCGGCCATGTCGTGATCGCCGAAGCTGATGAAGATCTTCGTCCCCTTGATCGAGAACGTGCCGTCGCCGCGCGGGGTGGCGGTCGAGCGCAACGCGCCGACGTCGCTGCCCGCCTGCGGCTCGGTCAGGTTCATCGTGCCGGTCCATTCTCCGGTTGCCAGCTTCGGCAGGTACGTCGCCTGCTGCTCGTGCGAGCCGTGATGCGCCAGCGCCTCGATCGCGCCTACCGTCAACGTCGGGGCCAGCGCGAACGCCATGTCGGCGGTGCCCAGCGTCTCCAGCACCGCCGCCTGCACCACGAACGGCAGGCCCTGTCCGCCCCAGGCCTCGTCGACGCCGATCGTGCCCCAGCCACCCTCGACATAGGCGCGATACGCGGCGGCATAGCCGTCCGGCATCACCACGCCATCGGGCGTCCATTTCGCACCCACCGTATCGCCGATCTTGGCCAGCGGCGCCCATTCCCCGGCCGCGAATTGCGCGACGCCGTCGAGCACCGCCTCGATCACGTCGGGGCTGGCGGCGGCGAAGCGCTCGGTGGCGGCGATCTCGTCCAGACGGACGACATGATCGAGCACGAAACGCTGGTCGGCTGTGGCGGCGGCGAAGGGCATTTCTCTCTCTCCTGTCCTGCCGCTATAGCTGCTGGGGATGAACGCTCAATCCCCCGTCATTCGACGTTACGGCATGGCCGCGGTGCAGGAGGCGGCGGCGCTGATTCGTGCCGGCGGTATCGTCGCGGTGCCGACCGAGACGGTGTACGGACTCGCCGCCGACGCGCGCGATTCGGCGGCGGTCGCGCGGATCTATGCCGCCAAAGGGCGGCCGAGCTTCAACCCGCTGATCGTACACGTCCTCGATGTGCCGGCGGCCGAGCGGATCGCAGTGTTCGACGATGATGCGCTCGCACTTGCGGCGCACTTCTGGCCGGGGCCGCTGACATTGGTGCTGCCGGTACGCGCGGACGCGGGAATCGCCTCGCTCGTGACCGCCGGGCTGGACACGATCGCGATCCGCGTGCCCGCGCACCGGGCAATGCGCGCGCTGCTGGAGGCGTCGGGCGCTCCACTCGCCGCGCCGTCCGCGAACGCGAGCAACGCGATCAGCCCGACGAAGGCGGAACATGTCGCCGGGAGCCTAGGCGTCGCGGTGCCGTTGATCCTCGACGATGGCGCAACCGAGGCGGGGGTCGAATCGACGATCGTCGCCGGGCGGACGATCCTGCGTCCGGGGCCGGTGACGGCGGAAATGCTGGCGGAGGTGCTGCCGGTCGCCGCCGGCGCCACCGCGCATGTCAGTGCCCCCGGCCAACTCGCGACACACTACGCGCCCCGCAAACCCCTGCGTTTGGACGCGGATGCGCGCGACGGTGACGAGTGGCTGATCGGCTTCGGCACCATTGCGGGCGACGACACGCTGTCGGCGGCGGGTGATCTGGGAGAAGCGGCGGCTCGCCTGTTCGACGCACTCCACCGCGCAGATGCGAGCGATCATGCGAAGATCGCCGTCGCGCCGGTACCGGATGTCGGGGTAGGCGTCGCGATCAACGACCGCCTCCGCCGCGCCGCGCACCGGTAGGGAGCCGTCGCCCCTGCGCAGGCAGGGGCCTATCGCTGTCGCGTCGCGCGCACCGGCAAACAAGCGCATGGCGCGCATGTGTCAGTCGTAGCCAATACACGAAGCAAACATAGGCCCTTGCCTGCGCAGGGGCGCCAGCTTTACGCCGTCACCGCCTTGCTGCGCGCCGCGAAGCTCTTGCGCAGCTTCTGCAACTTCGGCGGGATCACCGCGAGGCAATACGGATTGCGCTGCCCCTCGCCGTCCCAATAATCCTGATGATAGCCCTCGGCGGGATACCAATCCGAAAACGGCTCGATCGTGGTCACGATCTTGCCCGACGCGCCTTCCTGTGCGCGCGCGATCGCCTGGTTCGCCTGCTCCTCCTGCATCACCGTTTCCGGGAAGATCGCCGAGCGATATTGCGTGCCGACGTCATTGCCCTGCCGGTTCAGCTGCGTCGGGTCGTGCGTCGCGAAGAAGATGTCGAGCAGGTCGGCATAGCTCACCTGTTCGGGGTCGAAGCCGACGCGGATCGCTTCGGCATGGCCGGTGTCGCCGCCGCATACCTGCTTGTAGGTCGGGTTGGGGACATGCCCGCCGATATAGCCGCTCTCGACGCTTTCCACGCCGATCACGTCCTTGAACACCGCCTCGGTACACCAGAAGCAGCCGCCGGCCAGCGTTGCGTATTCCGTCATGTAAATCGTCTCCTTTGCGTCTCATGTAGGAAGCCGCTAGGCGGCGGCAACGCTATCGGGGAGTTCGGGCATGACGTTGAACGGCAAGGTGATGGTCACGGGCGGCGCCGGTTACATCGGCAGCCACGCGGTACTGGCGTTGCTGGATGCCGGATACCAGGTCGTGGTGGTCGACAATCTGGTCACCGGCTTCGACTGGGCGGTGGACGAGCGCGCGGCCTTCGTGAACATCGCGGTCGAGGACCCCGGGGTGCGTGACGTCATCCGCGCGCATGACGTCAAGGCGATCATGCACTTCGCCGGATCGGTGGTGGTGCCCGAATCGGTGAGCGACCCGCTCAAATATTATCGCAACAACACGGCCGCGACGCGTAGCCTGATCGAAAGCGCGGTGGCCGAAGGCGTGCCGCATTTCATCTTCTCCTCGACCGCAGCCACTTATGGCACGCCGGAACGGGTGCCGATCGCGGAGGGCGATCCCAAGGCGCCGATCAACCCGTACGGCATGTCGAAGCTGATGACCGAGTTCATGCTGCGCGACGTCTCGGCGGCGCATCCGATGAACCACTGCTGCCTGCGCTATTTCAACGTCGCGGGCGCGGATCCGGAGGGGCGCAGCGGACAGTCGACCGTGGGGGCGACGCACCTCATCAAGATCGCGGTCGAGGCGGCGACCGGCAAGCGCGACGGCGTCGGCGTGTTCGGCACCGATTTCGAGACACGCGACGGCACCGGCGTGCGCGATTACATCCACGTCAGCGATCTGGCCGAGGCGCATGTCGCCGCGCTCAAGCTTCTGGTCGATCGGCCGGGGGAGAGCCATGTGCTCAATTGCGGGTACGGACGCGGCTTCTCGGTGCTCGAGGTGCTGGATGCGGTCGATCGGGTTACGAACCTGACGATCGAACGCAAGCTGCAGGGGCGGCGTCCGGGCGACCCGGCGGAGCTGGTCGCGGACAATAGCGCGATCCTGAAGACGATCGACTGGACGCCGAAGCGCGACGATCTGGAAGGCATCGTCCGCGACGCGCTGGCGTGGGAGCGCAAGCTGGCCGAACGGCAGGGCTGAATTCTCCCCTATCCGTCACCCCCCTTTCTTGCCGTCACCCCGACGAAGGCCGGGGTCGAGTTAGGAAGGCCATCGTAACGAAGCGCTGAGCGCCGTTATGCATGTTCCGCGACTGGACCCCGGCCTTCGCCGGGGTGACGGGACAGGGCGGGGGACTGACAACGAAATGGATTATCGGCTCGCCGCCAACCGCCCTCGCAGTGTCGCGGCGATCCACCACCACAGCGCCGCCCAACCGGTACCGGCGCACCAGCCCGCCAGGACGTCCGACGGCCAGTGGACGCCCAGATACACGCGGCTGACGCCGATCGCGCCGACCAGCACGACGGCCAGCCCCAGCACGTAACGCCGTACCGCGCGCCCGTGCGTCACCTGCGCGACCAGCCCGGCGAGCGTCAGATAGGTGATCGCGCTGTTGGTCGCATGGCCGCTGGGAAAACTCAGCCCCGTGACCTGCACCAGATGATCGACCAGTTCCGGGCGCGGCCGTCCGACCCAATATTTGGCCTGGCCCGCGATCGTCGTGCCGGCGAGCGTGGCGACCGTTACCAGCGCGGCGGTCAGCCACATGCGCCGTACCAGCAGCAGCCCCGCCACGGCGGTGACGACGCAGGTCAGGATCGTGCCGCTGCCCAGCGCGGTGATGTTCACCATCGCCTCGTGCAGCCACGCCGGTCCGATCGGCTGCGCCGTATCGCCCTGGGTGCGCAAGCCCAGCATGATCGCCCGGTCCCACACGAACGGCCCGCCCCGCACTTGCAGCGCCAGCAGCGCCGCCGCGATCAGCCCGGCCAGCGCCAGCGCGATCCACGCCGCGCGCGGGGCAGGGGGTGTGGTGCGCGGCTCGGCGATTGGCAGCGCGTCGCTCAACTCTTCAGCTTCCACCCGCGCCGCAGCAGGGTGTAGCAGAGCAGCCCGAGCACCACGTCGATGCCGAGGATCACGATGCTGCCGGTCAGGATGGGCGAATCGGCGGTGCCGAGGAAGCCGTACCGGAAGCCCGAGATGACGTAGAAGAACGGGTTCACATGGCTGAAGGCGCGGAACGCGGGCGCGAGGTGATCGACCGAATAGAAGGTGCCGCTGAGCAGCGTCAGCGGGGCGATCACGAAATTGGTGACCGCCGCCGCGTGGTCGAACTTCTCGGCCCAGATCGACGTCAGCACGCCCGCCAGGCTGAGGAACACCGACCCCAGCAACCCGAACCACAGCACCGCCCACAGATGCCGTGGCGTGACATGGACGCCCGGCCATAACGACATCGCCAGCCACACGGTCGCCCCGACGCAGAACGCGCGCGTCACCGCGCCGCCGGTCAGCGCGGCGAGCAGTTCGGCGGTCGACAGCGGCGGTTGCAGGTAATCGACGATCGTTCCCTGAATCTTGCCGACCAGCAGCGAGAAGCTGGCATTGGCGAAGGCGTTGTTGAGCATCCCCATCACGATCAGCCCCGGCGCGATGAAGTCGGCGAACGACACATCGACGCCGCCGACCTTCACTGGGCTGCGCGCGCCATTGGCGACGGTGAAGATCACCAGGAACATCAACGTCGTGATCGCCGGCGCCCAGATCGTCTGGAGCTGCACCTTGAAGAAACGGCGGACCTCCTTCACATAGAGCGTTCGCAGGCCGCCCCAATTGACGTTCCGGATGACCGGGACGCCGGGGGCGTTTCTGATACCTGACGGAATTTGTCCGATGGGGGGATGGCTGCTCATCGCAAAGGCAGGTAACTGCTGCCGCCGTCGCCCGCAACCGGAACGCGAACGAGGAAGACGACCATGTCCTGGACCGACGAGCGCATCAGCACGCTCAAGACGATGTGGGAAGGCGGCCAGACCGCGAGCCAGATCGCCGAAGCGCTGGGTGGGGTCAGCCGCAATGCCGTGATCGGCAAGGCGCACCGCCTGGGCCTGCAATCGCGTCCCTCGCCGGTCGTCAGCAAGGAAGAGGCACGTCTCGCCGCCGAGAAGGCCGCCGCCGGCAAGGCTGCTGCCGCCCCGGTCGAGGCCGCCGCGCCCCCGCCG
>NZ_LDTB01000045.1 GCF_001476895.1 Sphingomonas endophytica
TCGACCAGCGCCAGCGTCCCCGCCGCGCCCGCCCAGCCGTAGCTCCCCTTGCCAGCGCCGTTCGGATCGTCGCTGAGATAGACGACACCGCCCGCCCCGAACCCGCGCCGCTGCCCTTCGCTTTCGAAGGTCACGCCCGGCGGCAGCAGGTTGGACATGCCCAGCCGCGCCGTCTCCGCTTTCATCACCCGCACGCCGTCCAGCGTCCCCGCGTCCTGCAACATATGAAGAAAGCGGTCATAATCGCGCGCACTGCTCACCAGCCCGGCACCGCCATAGGGAAAGCTCGGCGGGCTCAGCCACGGGGATCGCGCGGCGGGGTCGAGTTGCGAGAGCGCATCGTCGACGAACACATAATTGGTCGCGAACCGGCCCACCTCACCAACGGGCACCTGCCAGAAGGTCGAATTCATCTTCAGCGGATCGAACAGGCGCGTCTGCACGAAGCGCTCGAACGGCATCCCGCTGGCCTTCTCCACCACCGCCGCCAGCACGTCGAGCCCCATCGAGTAATGCCATTTCGTGCCGGGTTCGTACACGAGCGGCGCCTTCGCGACACGGTCCGCAAAGGCGGCGAGCGACGTCGGGCGCACCTTGCGCGCCTCCGCCTCGACCTGCGCATTGACGGTCGCCGGCACCAGGCCGAGCCGCTCATATTCCTCCAGCAGCGGCCCCTTGGCATTGATCGAATAGCCGATCCCCGACGTATGGGTCATCAACTCGCGGATCGTTATCGGCCGCCGCGCCGGGCGCGTGGCCAGCGACGTGTCCGGTTTGGTCAGCACGCGCATCCTCGCGAACGCGGGGAAGTATTTCGACAGCGGTTCGTCGAGCGACAACTTCCCGTCCTCGATCAGCAGCATCGCCGCCATTCCCGTGATCGGCTTGGTCATCGAGTAGATGCGCCACAGCGAATCAGGCCCCGTCTCGGGCGCGACCGCATCGAGCGAGATCCTGCCCGCCGCGACGAAGGCCGTCGGAAACTCGCCGATCCCGAACGCGCCGACGATCCCCGGCATCTTGTGGTCGCGGATGTAGGAGTCGTAAAGCGCCTGCGTATCGGTCAGCAGTGCGCCGGGATCGGCGCTGGGCAGCGCCTGCGGTGCGGGTTGCGCCTGCCGCGCGGGCGCACTGCTTGCCGTCAGCAACGCGACCGTCAGGGCCGTGCCGATCCACCGCTTCATCATCATCGCGCTCTCCTCGCCACGTCGGCCGCCTTGGCGAACAAGGTCGGCAATCCTGCTTCGTTCAGCCGTGCGATCGGCCACCATTCCCCCGTGTTGACCGCATCATGCGTCGTGGCGATGGCGACCGCCAGTTCCAGGGTGAAATGCGTGAAGCCGTGGCGGACCCGCTCGTCCACTATTTGCCAGTCGGCACCGACGGGCGCGTCCGCCAGCTCTGGGGGCGCGTCGGTCCACGCCCCCGTCGGCAGCGCCCGCATGCCACCCAGCAACCCCGACCCGGGTCGCCGCACCAGCAACACCGTGCCATCGCGTTCCAGCCAGAAGATCGTGCCGTACCGGTGCGGCCGCACCGCCTTCGGCTTCTTGACCGGGAACGCCTCCGGAGTCCCCGTCGCCTGCGCCGCACACGCGTGATGGAGCGGACACAACAGACATCGCGGCTTGCGCGGACTGCACACCGCCGATCCGAGGTCCATCATCGCCTGCGCGAAGTCGCCCGCGCGTTCGTCGGGCGTGATTGTTTCCGCCGCCGCGCGGATCGCCTTGCGCCCGCCCGGCAACGGCGCGGCGATCGCGAACAGCCGCGCCACCACACGCTCGACATTGGCATCCACCACGACCGCGCGCCGCCCGAACGCGATCGCCGCGACCGCCGCGGCGGTATAGTCCCCGAACCCCGGCAGCGCGCGCAATGCCGCCTCGCTGTCGGGCAACGCGCCGCCATGATCGCCCGCGATCACCCGCGCCGCCGCCAGCAGATTGCGCGCCCGCGCATAATAGCCGAGCCCCGCCCAGGCGGCCATCACCTGCGCCTCGTCGGCCGCCGCCAGATCGGCGAAGGTCGGCCAGCGCCGCGTCCATTCGGTGAAGCGCGGGCGAACCGTCGCGACCGTCGTCTGCTGGAGCATCACCTCGCTCAGCCAGACGCGATACGGGTCGGGCACCTCCCCCGGTCTGGCACGCCACGGCAGATCGCGACGATGGCGGTCGTACCAGTCGAGCAGCGGTGTCGCGATGTCGATCCGGTGCTTGGCGTCCATGCCCCGGCTATGGCATGGGCCACGGAATGAGCAAGCGCGCCGGCACTACCCCTTCCGAGTCCCCGCGCCAGAATCGGTCGCGACAGGTGTCGGAGCTGGTGCCCAGCGTCGGCGGCATGGCGTTTCGCCGCTTCGGATTCGTGCAATCGGCGATCGTGACGCGCTGGCCGGAGATCGTCGGGGAGCGGCTGGCCTCGGCGAGCAGCCCCGAGTCGATCCGCTTTCCGCAGGGAAAGAAGCAGGACGGCGTCCTGACGCTGACCGTGCGTGGCGCTCACGCGCCGATGATGAGCCATCTGAGCAGCGAAATCATCGAGCGTGTGAACCGGTTCTTCGGTTACGCCGCCGTCTCGCGCGTCGCGATCCGGCAGGGCGAGGTGACGCGCCGCCCGGAGCGTCGCGCTCCCCCGACGCTCACGCCGGCCCCCGCCGAAATGGGCGAGAGCCTGCGCACGATCGCCGATCCCGAACTGAAGGCGGTGCTGGAGGCCCTGGCCGCCGGCGTCGCCTCCCCCGCCCGCCCCACATTGCCGAAGGTCCGATGACGCGCTTTCTGATCCCTATCGCCGCCGTCGCGCTCGTCGCGGCCACCGCGCCGCGCCCGTGGACCGCGGTCGCCATCCCGGTTTCCACGGGCAGCTATCTGGTCGGCAATCCGAAGGCGCGCGTGAAGCTGGTCGAATATGTCAGCTACACGTGCCCGCATTGCGCGCATTATGCGGCGGAGTCGGAGCAGGTGCTGGGCGCGATGGTCCGATCCGGCTCGACCAGTGTCGAGATCCGCAATCAGGTACATGACGGCATCGATCTCGCCGCCGCGACGCTGGCGCGCTGTTCGGGCGCGGCGGCATTCCCGAAGGTTCATGCCGCCTTCTTCCAGAAGCAGTCCGAATGGGCCGAACGTGCGGCGGAATGGGCCGCCGCGAACCGGGCGCGGATCGAAAGCTGGCCGCAACTGACGCAACTGGCGGCGGTAGCGGAGGGAGCCGGACTTCCGGCGATCGCGCGTGATGCCGGTGCGCCCGCGCCCGCGATCGCGCAATGCTTCGCCAACGACGCAGCGGTGAAGAAAACGCTGGCGGTGTCCGAAGCCACCTCGAAGGTACAGGGCACGCCGGCCTTTGAAATCAACGGCCGGTTGATCCAGAATGTCGGCTGGACGCAATTGCTGCCGCAATTGCGTGCGGCGGGTGCGAAGTAAGGTACGGAGTGACATGATGAAGCGTATGGCCTTCCCCCTCGTCGCGGCGGTCGCGCTGCTCGCCGGCTGCGGCGGCGGTGCCGACGGCGGTAACAGCAGCACGCCCAGTGCGCCGGCGGGATCGGTAAAGGCGGTCGCTCCGCCCGCCGGTCAGGACTGGACTCAGGTCGTCTCGGTCACGCCGGAGGGCGGCTATGTCGTCGGCAATCCCGATGCCAAGCTGAAGCTGGTCGAATATGGTTCGCGCACCTGCCCGACCTGCGGCGCCTTCGGCCAGACCGGGATGCGTCCGCTGGAAGAGAATTACGTGAAGGTCGGCAAGGTCTCGTACGAATTCCGCGACTTCCTGGTCCACGGCCCGCCCGATCTCGCCGCCGCGCTGCTGGGCCGTTGCGCCGGGCCGCAGCCGTTCTTCCCGATCCTGGAACAAATGTATATCGACCAGCCCAAGTTCCTGGATACGCAGATGAAGATTGCGCAGGATCAGGCGTTCCTGCAACAGACGCAGAACGCCACCCCCGCGCAGGTCGCGACCGCCTGGGCCGAGAAGATGGGCTATCTCGACTTCATCAAGCAGCGCGGCGTCACCGAAGCGCAGGCCCGCGCCTGCCTGACCGACGCCAAGGCGATCGAGACGCTGACCAAGATGATGCAGGAGGGCACCGACAAGCATGGCGTCAACGGCACGCCGACCTTCATCCTGAACGGCGCGAAGGTCGATGGCGTGACCTGGCCGCAGGTCGAGACGGCGCTGAAGAACGCGGGCGCGTGATGCGAAGGGGCGTCCGTCGCCACGGACGCCCGTCGACGGGCGCGAGCAACTGCGCCCGACCATCGTTCGCGCGCGGCGCGGGTATTCGGGTGACGTTCGGTCCCGTGACCGCGGATTCGGCTTTCGGCTCGCATGCGACCGCTGCGGTCGCCGCTTCGCCGGCTTCGGATACACCGTCACCCGGGGTCCATGCTCCGACAGATGCAATGACGTGCGCGTCCCCGGTGCCGTGGACGCCGGATCACGTCCGGCACGACGATGGCTTGGCTTACCGAGTCGCTCCGGACGCGAAGGCCCCGGGCAGGCGGGTAGCGTCATGCGCCTGAAGCGCCTCCGCCTTACCGGCTTCAAGAGTTTCGTCGATCCCGCCGACCTGCGCATCGAGCCGGGTCTGACCGGCGTGGTCGGCCCCAACGGCTGCGGCAAGTCCAATCTGCTCGAGGCGCTCCGCTGGACCATGGGCGAAAACAGCGCGCGTTCGATGCGCGGGGCCGGCATGGAGGATGTGATCTTCGCCGGCACCGCGACACGCCCGCCGCGCGACTTCGCCGAGGTATCGCTGCTCGCGGAACGCGATGGCCCCGACGGCGCGGAGGAGAGCGAGATCGTCCGCCGGATCGAGCGGGGTGCCGGCTCCGCCTATCGCATCGACGGGCGCGACGTCCGCGCCAGGGACGTCCATCTGCTGTTCGCCGATGCCGCGACCGGCCCGCACTCGCCCGCCCTGGTCAGCCAGAACCGCATCGGCGCGGTGATCGCCGCCCGCCCCACGGAGCGGCGGGCGATGCTGGAGGAAGCGGCCGGGATCGCGGGGCTGCATGTCCGGCGGCGTGACGCGGAGGCGCGCCTGCGCGCGACCGAGGCCAATCTGACGCGGCTTGACGAGGTTCTGGCGGATCAGACGACGCGAATCGCCCTGCTTCGGCGACAGGCACGCGCGGCGGAACGGTATCGCGAATTGTCCGAACAGATCCGGGTCGCCGAGGCGCGGATGATCTACGCGCGCTGGCGCGACGCCGCCGCTGCGGCGACCACCGCCAAGCAGGAGGCCACCGCCGCCGAGACGGCGGTGACGAAGGCCAGCGCGCTCGGCGACGCCGCGCAGGAGGCGCAACGCCTCGCCGCCGAACGTCATGCCGCCGCGCGTGCCGAGGCACTCGCCATGCGCGACGCTGCGGTCGATCTCGGGCATCAGCGCACCAGGGCGGCCGAGCAGCAACATGGTGTCCAACGCCAGCTGGACGACGCGCGCGCCGCTCGGGCGCGGATCGACGAGGATCGCGCGCGGGAGGATGCCTTGGCGCACGACGCGGCCGACGCGCTCGCACGGCTGGCGGCGGAGGTGCACGAACTCGACGCGCGGATCGATGCCGGAGAGGCCGCGCTTCCCGCGCTGGACACCGCGCTGGCCGAGGCGGAGCAGCGCGCCCGCGATGTCGACGTCGCGCTGGCGCAGGCGATCGCAGCCGAAGCGGCCGAGGCCGCCGGGCGACAGATCGCGACCGCCGCGCATGCCGCCGCCATCGCGCGTCACGACCGCGCGCGCGACGACGCCATCCAGCTCGCCAGCGCGATCGAGGCGCTGGAGGATGCCGCAATGTTGGAAGCTCAGCACCACGCCGTGCAAACCGCGCTGAACGACGCGCGCGATCAGGCCGAAAAGGCGCGTGCCGCATTGCAATGGGCCGAGACCAGCGAGCTGGAGGCGCGTGAGGAACGCGACGCCGCGGAGGCCGATCGCGCGGCGGCCATGGCGACGCTTGCCGCGCTGGACGGCGAGGTCGCGGCGCTGACCCGCGCGACGGAGCGCAGCGGCGACCGGCTGCTCGATGCGGTCCGCGCGGAACCTGGATTCGAGCGCGCGCTGGCCGCCGCGATGGGCGACGAGCTGGAAACCGCGCTGGCGGACTGGCTGGGTGCGGCGCCGGATGCTGCCGACCCGCCCGCGCCGGTCGGCACCCTGCCGCTGGCCGCCCGCGTCACCGCCCCGCCGGAGCTGACGCGGCGGCTCTCGCAGATTTTTCTGGTCGAGGGGGATTCCGGTCAGCCGCTCCAGCCCGGTCAGCGGCTTGTCACGCGCGAAGGACGTGTGCGGCGCTGGGACGGTTTCGTCAGCGATAGTGGTGGCGTCGCGGCAGCCGAACGGTTGCAACGTCTGAACCGCCTCGCCGCGCTGGAAGCGGAGCGGCCCGCGGCGCTGGAGGCGGTCGATGCGGTCGACCTGCGCCGCACGCGGATCGATGCCCGGATCGAGCGCGCGCGCGCCGCCGCGCAGTCGGCGCGCGCGCTGCTGACGCAGGCGGAGGAGGATATCCGCGCCGCCCAGCGCGAGGAGGACCGCGCGGTCGCGGCCATCGAGCGGCTGGACGCCCAGCGCGCCGATCTGGCGGCGCGCGCGATCCGCGTCACGGCGGAGGCCGAGGACGCGCTGGTCGGGCAGGAGCGCGCGGCCGAGATCGTCGCCACGCTGCCGGATGGCGCGGTCGCGGCGGGTGTCACGGCGCGGCTGCGCGGCGAGGCGGAGGCGGCGCGCGCGCATGTCGCGCTGGCGCGCGCGGATCGGAGCGCGCAGGATCGCACGCTGGCCGACGCCCGGGCGCGGCGCGGGCGTAGCGGCGATGAGGCGAACGGCTGGGAGATGCGGGCCGGAGAAGCCGCCCGCCGGATCGCGGCGATGGATATGCGCGCCGCCACACTGGACGCCGAACTGACCGAGCTTTCCGCGCGTCCCGACCTGCTGGCACGCGAGCTGACCGACCTCGACGCGCGCCATGAAGCGGCACGCACGGCCGCGGATGACGCGCAGGAGGCGGAACGTGCCGCCGATCGCGCGCTGCGCGACGCGGACGCCGCGCTGGCGCGTGTCGCGGGGACGCTCGCCGCCGCCCGCGAGACGCGCGCCGGAGCGCTGGTTCGCGCGGAGAACCATGAGCTGCGCCGCGTCGAGATGGGGCGGGTGTCCGGCGAACGCTTCGAATGTCCCGCCCCCCTGTTGCCGGAGAGGATCGGGTTCGACATCGGCGGCGTCGCCAGTCCCGCCGACGAAAGCGCCGCCCACGAGCGGCTTGTCATGGATCGTGAACGGCTGGGCCCGGTCAATCTCGTCGCGGAACGGGAGTTGATCGAGCTGGAGGCAGGCGCCACGGCCACCACCGCCGAGCGCAACGAACTGCGACAGGCGGTCCACCGCCTGCGCGGATCGATCGGCACGCTCAATCGGGAGGGGCGCCAGCGGTTGCTGGCGGCGTTCGAGGCGGTCGACACGCATTTCCGGCGACTGTTCACGACGCTGTTCGATGGCGGGCAGGCGCACCTTGCGCTGATCGACTCCGACGATCCGCTGGAGGCCGGGCTGGAAATCATGGTCCAGCCGCCGGGCAAGCGGTTGCAGTCGCTGACGCTGCTGTCGGGTGGCGAACAGGCACTGACCGCGATCGCGTTGATCTTCGCACTGTTTCTGACCAATCCGGCGCCGATCTGCGTGCTGGATGAGGTCGATGCGCCCTTGGACGACGCCAATATCGAGCGCTTCTGCGACCTGCTCGACCAGATGACCCGCGAAACCGAGACCCGCTATCTGATCGTCACCCACAATGCCGTCACCATGAGCCGGATGCACCGGCTGTTCGGCGTGACGATGGTCGAAAAGGGGGTCAGCCGGCTGGTGTCGGTCGATCTTCAGGCCGCGGAGCTGCTCGCGGCGGAGTGAACGTCCAGGCGGGCGCGGGATCGCGGATCGCGGCCACGATCAGCCAGAGCATCGCCGCGCCGCGCACGATCGCGGCGGCCAGGATATCGGCCTGTGTCGCGGACGGCCACGCGCCCTCCATCCCCGCGAACATCCAGAATTCCGCGAAATAGGCGGCGATATCGCCCAGCAGAAACAGTACGATCGGCCGGACGCGCGTGCCGGTCAGGACGATCAGCGGCCAGAGCCAGAGGTCGAACTGCGGCGAATAGACCTTGTTGGTCAGCAGGAACCACGCCAGCACGGGCATGAACAACAGCCACGGCCGCTCGCCGTGTCGCCGCCAGCCGAGCGCGACGATCGCCGCCGCGCCGCCCGCCAACATCACGAACGACCAGAGGTTGCGCGTCGGTATGTCGGTCGTCCACCAGCCGAATTGCGCCATCAACTCCCAGATGCTCGCCGCCGTCCCGGACCGCGCGCCCGAGAAGGCGTAGAATTCGCTCCAGTTCTCGAACGCCACCGCCGCGACCGGGGCATTGACCAGCCCCCAGGTCGCCACCGCCACGCCCACCAGCAGCGCCGCCTGCGTGAGCCGGTGCGCCCACGAACGGCCCGCCCGGAACACGGCGCCCAGCCCGAGCAGCGGGAGCATCAGGACCGGAAACAGCTTCGCCGCGCCGCCGAGCGCGGCCAGCGCGGTCGCCTTCACATCCTCGTTTCGGCGCGCGGCCAGCAGCGCCGCGACCGCGAAGCTGCCCGCCAGCAAATCCCAATTATGCCCCAGATAGAGGATCAGCGGCGGCGACAGCGCCCAGGCATATTGCCGCCGCAGACCGACTCCGGCGTCGCGGAAGAACTCCAGGATCACGTAAGCCAGGATCGCATTGCCGAGCGTCACGGCGTTCAGGAAATCCGCGGCATCGGCCCCGCGCCCGCCGACCACGCGCGCCACCAGCCCTTCGATCCAGATCAGCGCGCCGGTCAGCACCGGATATTCCATCCGCGCCTCCAGATACGGCACCTGTCCCGCCGCCACGCCGCGCAGGCCCCAGAACGGCACCGCATCGCTGTAGCAGCCGGAGGTATATTGCTCGGCGCCCGTCCACCCGGCACCGCAATGCGCCTTGAAACCCCAGCCGAGCAGGCACGTCAGCGCCAGCATGAAATAAGGGCCGTTGGGGCCAAGGCGATCGATGATCCGCTGCACGGTGCTGATCCATGGCAAAGCGAACGCGCCTCGACAAGGCATTGGGCCGAACATATATGGAACGCATGGCGCAGCTCGATGTCCGACAGAAGCTGGAAATCCTTGCGGACGCGGCAAAATATGACGCCTCCTGCGCATCGTCGGGCACGTCGAAGCGTAATTCCGCCGACGGCAAGGGGATCGGCTCCACCGAGGGGATGGGCATCTGCCACGCTTATGCGCCCGATGGCCGTTGCATCTCGCTGTTGAAGATCCTGCTGACCAACAGCTGCATCTTCGACTGCCATTATTGCATCAATCGCAAGAGCTCGAACGTGCGGCGCGCGCGGTTTACGGCGCAGGAGGTCGTCAACCTCACCCTCGCTTTCTATCGCCGCAATTATATCGAGGGGCTGTTCCTGTCGTCGGGGATCATCAAGTCTTCCAACTACACGATGGAGCAACTGGTCGAGGTCGCGCGCAGCTTGCGCGAGGATCATCACTTTCGCGGCTACATTCATCTCAAGACGATCCCCGATGCCGATCCCGAGTTGGTGCATCAGGCGGGGCTGTATGCCGACCGCGTCTCGATCAACGTCGAGCTGCCGACCGTCAGCGGGCTGAAGCGGCTCGCGCCCGAAAAGGACAACAGCCGGATCGAGGGTGCGATGCGCGACATGAACAGCGCGATCGTCGATACCGCCGATGCGTCGACCCGCTACAAATCCGCGCCCCGCTTCGCACCGGCCGGTCAGTCGACGCAGATGATCGTCGGCGCGGATGCCGCGACCGATGGCGACATCGTGACCAAGGCATCGACGCTGTACGATCGGTTCGGTCTGCGCCGCGTCTATTATTCCGCGTTCAGCCCGATCCCGGATGCATCCACCGTCCTGCCGCTGCAACGGCCCCCGCTGATGCGCGAGCACCGGCTGTATCAGTCCGACTGGCTGATGCGCTTCTACGGTTTCGCGCCGCAGGAGGTGGTCGCCGCGGCGGACGATGCGACGGGGATGCTGCCGCTCGACATCGATCCCAAGCTTGCCTGGGCGCTGAAGTTTCGCGATCGCTTTCCCGTCGACGTCAACCGCGCGCCGCGCGAGTTGCTGTGGCGCGTGCCGGGGCTGGGAACGAAGGCGGTCGCGAACATTCTCGCCGCACGGCGCTGGCGACGGCTGCGTCTGGATGACGTGGCGCGCCTGACCGTGTCGATCGCCCGTATCCGGCCGTTCATCGTCGCCGAAGACTGGCGTCCCGTGGCGCTGGCCGACCGCGCCGAGCTGAAGCCGCTCGTCACGTCCAGGCCCGCGCGACGGCAGCTCGAACTCTTCGGTGCGTGAGAATGAATCGCGGGTGAAACGCGGGGCATGTTCGTGCGCTTGGCGCGGTGAAGGAGACCATCATGCCGCACGCCGACATCTATGCCGAGTTGAAGCGCGACCACGACAAGCAGCGCGACATGCTGAAGGAACTCGCCGAATTGCGCGGAGACGGGGCGAAACGGCGCAAGTTGTTCGAGGCGTTTCGACTTGAGGTGCAGAGCCACGCCGCTGCCGAGGAGGAATCGCTGTACGCGACCATGCTGGGCAATCCGGACCTGCGCGACGACGCACGCCATTCGGTCGCCGAACATAAGGAAGTCGACGATCTGATCGGCGAGCTCTTCGACCTGGATTTCGGTTCGGACGAGTGGGAAGCCAAATTCTTCCACATGCGCCATCGGTACGAGCATCATATCGACGAGGAAGAGGAAGAGATGTTTCCCGCCGCCGAGGACAAGCTCGACGACGCCACGGAGGATCGGCTTGCCGCCACCTATGAAGAGCGCAAGCCGGCCGAACTGGAAATCGCGCGCGATCATCCGCCGGGCGGCGACGAGCGCGAGTAAGCGGCGTTGCGCGTCGTTGCGCTATCCGCGCCCGATGACATGGACGGATGGCGGGATGCCGCGCGTCGCCTGATCGCCGACGACGTGCCGCCCGACCGCGTCGTGTGGCAGGTCGGCGACACCGCGACCGACCTGTTCGGCGGCGACGCGGCGCCCGCTTCGACGGGCGCACCGGCAGTGTTGCGCGTGTCGCGCGCCTTCATCACCCTGGCCGGCGACGCGATCCTGCATCGCGATCCGGAACGCTTCTCGCTCCTCTATCATCTGTTGTGGCGGTTGCGCGACCTGCCCCGGCTCATGGAGGATCAGGCCGATCCGCTGGTGCGGCGACTGGAGGGGCTGGCGAAGGCGGTTCGGCGCGACATCCATAAGATGCGCGCCTTCCTGCGTTTTCGCAGCCTGGCCGACGATGAGGGCGAGCGGTTCGTCGCGTGGTTCGAGCCGGAGCATCATATCGTCCGCGCGAACGCCGCCTTCTTCGTCAATCGTTTCGCGGCGATGCGCTGGTCGATTCTGACGCCGGAGGTGTCGGTGCATTGGGACGGCACGCGGCCGAGCGAAGGACCGGGCGCCGCCCGCGACGACGCGCCGGAAGGCGACCCGACCGAGGAGGTCTGGAAAACCTATTATGCCAGCATCTTCAACCCGGCGCGCGTCAAGGTGAAGGCGATGCTGAAGGAGATGCCGCGCAAATACTGGAAGAACATGCCGGAGACAGCGCTCGTGCCGCACCTGCTGGCCGGCGCGCAGGCGCGGGAGAGCGGGATGATCGAGCAGGCGCGCACCGGTATCGACGACAACGTCCAGGCGGCGTGGGATGCGCTGCGGCAGGAGGCGATGGCCTGCACGCGCTGCCATCTGCATCGCCATGCGACGCAGACCGTGTTCGGCGAGGGGCCGATGACCGCCCCGATGATGTTTGTCGGTGAGCAACCGGGCGACCAGGAGGATCTGGCCGGTCATCCGTTCGTCGGCCCGGCGGGGCAGGTCTTCGACCGCGCGCTCGCCGCCGCCGGGATCAAGCGCGCGGAAACCTATGTCACCAACGCCGTCAAGCATTTCAAGTTCGAGCCCCGTGGCCGCCGGCGCATCCACGCCAAGCCGGACGCCGGGGAGATCGAGGCGTGTCGCTGGTGGATCGAGCAGGAGCAATTGCTGTTACGCCCGCGCGTGACGGTCGCGCTGGGTGCCACGGCGGCGCGCAGCCTGTTCGGCAAGGTCATGACGATCGGGCGCGAACGCGGCCGGGCGCATAAGCTGCCGGATGGCGGCGAAGCGTGGGTCACCGTTCACCCCAGCTATTTGCTGCGCCTGCCGGACGAGGCGGCACGGGAAACGGAATATGCGCGCTTCGTCGACGATTTACGCCTCGCGCATGCGGCGCTGACATGATCGTCGCCGCCGCGCGCGAAGCGCGACGATCATCACATTTCGCGCGGGTCCGGCCCCATGCGACCGTCCGGGTCGTCCATGGCGTCGATCGCGGCAACCTGCTCTTCCGATAGGCTGACCTGTCGCGCCGCCCAGTTGCTTGCCAGATGGTCGAGATCGCCGGCCTTGGGAATGACCGAGAAGCCCTTGGCCAGGTGCCAGGCGATGATCACCTGCGCCGGCGTGGCATTCACCGACTGCGCGATGCGAACGATCCGCTCGTCCTTCAGGGTCGCCCCCTGCCCCAACGGACTCCAGCTCTGCGTGACGATCCCGCGTTCCGCATTCGCCTTCTGAACGTCGCGCTGCTGGAAGGTCGGATGCAGTTCGATCTGATTGACAGCGGGTGTGACCCCCGTCGCGTCGACGATCGCATCCAGATGCTCGGGCAGGAAGTTGGACACGCCGATCGATCGCGCCAGCCCACGCTCGCGCAGTTCGACCAGCGCCTTCCAGGCGTCCACGAACCGACCGCCGGACGGATGCGGCCAATGGATCAGATACAGGTCCACATGATCGCGCCCGAGCAGCGCAAGACTGTCGTCCAGCGCCGCTGCCGCCGCGCCGTGGCTATCGTGCCAGAGCTTCGTCGTCACCCAGGCATCGTCATGCGCCAGCCCTTCGCCGACCCCGCGCTCATTATGATACAGCGCCGCCGTATCTACCAGCCGAAAACCCAGATCCAGCCCGGCGCGGACGACCGCCGCGACATGCCCGTCGGGGATCTGATAGGTGCCCAACCCGAGTTGCGGCATCATGCGTCCATCGTTCAATGTAAGATCGGTCATGTGCGACGAACCGTTGCTGCGCCGCAGCGGTTCCCGGATTCGCACTTTCCTTTCACGTTGCGGTGTCGCAAGCGCCGGGAATGGTCGAAAAGATCCTTGCCGCCCTTGCGGGCTTCGCCATCGCCGTCATCTCCGCCGGCGGTTACTGGGGTATCGCGCTGCTGATGGCGATCGAAAGCGCGTGCATCCCGCTGCCCTCCGAAATCATCATGCCGTTCGCCGGCTATCTGGTGTCGACGGGGCAGCTCAACCTGTGGCTCGCGGCGACGGCCGGCGCGTTGGGCTGCAATCTCGGCTCCGTCGTCGCCTATGAGATCGGACGGCGCGGTGGCCGGCCGATGGCCGAGAAGTTCGGCCGATATGTGCTGATCGGACCGGGCGAGCTCGATCTGGCCGACCGCTTCTTCAATCGCTGGGGCAGCTGGGCGATCCTGATCGGTCGGATGCTTCCGGTGGTACGGACCTTCATCGCCTTTCCGGCGGGTGTCGCCCGGATGAAGCTCCTCCCCTTCCACCTCTACACCTTCATCGGTTCCTGGCCGTTCTGCCTGCTGCTCGCATGGGTCGGCATGACGCTGGGTGACAAGTGGAACAGTGATCCGCGCCTGAAGGCGTTCTTCCATCGCGCCGATGCCGCCATCGGCGTGGTGCTGGTCGCCGCGATCACCTTCTACATTTGGCACCGAGTCCGGGGATTGAAGAAACGCAGCTGAATAGATTTGGTTCCCGCAAGAAAAACCCGTAAATACGAGCCAGAATTCAAAAGGTTTCGTGAAAAAGTTGGACACAAAAAGTAATAATCAAAGTGTCTTAATTTCCGCTTAACCAGATTGACTAACTCAAATCGGTGAACGACTGTCCGCGTCGAACGAGGCGCGGGCTCCCCCTGTCTGCGCGCGGCGTTCAGAAAACAGTGGGAGAATAGCCCGTGAAGACGGCAATAATCGCGGCTGCCCTGTTGGCAGTCGTATCCACCGACGCGTCCGCTGCGACCATCTTCGGCGTGGACGAAAACAACAACCTCGTGACCTTCGATAGCGCGTCCCCGGGAACGTTTCTGTCCAGCGTGCGCATCACCGGCGCGGACAGCAGTTTTCAGGCGCTGGACTTCCGCCCGCTGAACAACGTCCTTTATGGACTTAGCGCGGACCGGGTCGTGCACACGATCGATACCGTCACGGGCGTGGCGATGGCGGTCAGCGGCGCACTGCCGATCGACGGCAGCGTGTTCGGCTTCGACTTCAATCCCACTATCGATCGCGTGCGGATCGTCAGCAACACCGACAACAATTACGTCTTCAATCCGAACGATGGGTCGCTGACCGGTGCGCCGACCACCACGTCGCTGGGCTATGCCAGCGGAGACATCAATGCGGGCCGCAACCCCGGGGTCAGCGCCGCCGCCTATACCAGCTCGACCTTCGGCGCGGCGGGCAGCAGCACGCAGCTCTACGTGATCGACACCGACAATGACGTTCTCGCGCGCCAGAACAACAATGGCGGCGTGCTGAACACGGTCGGGTCGCTGGGTGCCGATCTCGGTTCGCGGACCAGCTTCGATATCGTCGGTAACGATGCCTTCGCCTTCAACGGCACCACGTTGTACCGCGCCGACCTGAACACCGGCCAGCTCACGAGTGTCGGGCAGACCAACCGCGCGCTGTTCGGTATCGCGATTGCGGCGGTGCCGGAGCCAGGGACCTGGGGGATGATGATCCTGGGCTTCGGTGTCGTCGGCTATGCGATGCGCCGTCGCAAGGCGATGATTCGCTTCCCGCAAGCGATCTGATCGGGACGGGCGGCGCGTTCGGCGCCGCCCGCCTTATGGCAGGTCGGGTGTCTCGGCCTTGGCCGCCGCGCGGCGCTCTCGTTTCCAGCGCGTCGCATTCTGCGTCACGCAGCCCGTGGCACTCGCCGCGCCCACCGTCGAGCACGTGCCGACACCTACCGCGCCGACCCCTTGGTTCGCGCTCTCGCGCGCCGCCCACGTCTCGTTCTCCGGCGTCACTTCGAAGTTGCGCAATTCCTTGGGAATGCGGAACTGCTCTTCCGCCGGGCGGCGAGTGCAGACGACCACTTCCGCTCCGTCCGAATTCGTCGGACAGCGTTCGTTGCCGTACAATACCAGCACGCCATTCACCGGCGCGCTGCGCGACACGCCGTCAGCGATCGTCGTCTTGGGTACCCGCTTCGCATCCGGCGACGGCGGTCCGGACTGCGCGAACGCCGGCAGGGCGATCAGCGTCATGGCGAGGGCGGAGATGCGCAGCGACATAGGGCCTCTCAGATACGCTTGGCGGTGGCGATCGCGACGCGGCAACCGAGCCGGATCACGGCCGACATCAATGGATAGGCGGGTGCATCCTCCGCCCCATTGGCCAGCGCGGTGTCGCGATGCTCCAGCTCCTCGGCCTGGAACTCGCGGATCGCCGCCGACAGTTCGGGATCGCTGTCGCCCAGCGCGATGAGCTGTTCCTCGTAATGCTTGTCGATCTCGGTTTCGACCGCCGCGGTACAGGCCATCGCCGCCTCCGGCCCGATCGCGGCCGTCACCGCACCCAGCGCGAAGCCGGCGACGTCCCAGAACGGCTGCAGGATCGTCGGCCGCACGCCGCGCTCGACGATCATCTTGTCGAAGAAGGCGCGGTGGCGCTCCTCCTGCAATGCCATGGCGGAGATCTTGCGCGCCATCGCGGAGCGCTGCCCCATGATCGCCAGCTGCCCCTCATAGATGCGGGTAGCGCCGAACTCGCCCGCCTGATCGACGCGGATCATCGAGGCGGCGGCACTCGGGCGGTCACCGGGCTTCCAGGTCATCCACGCCTCCTCAACTGCGACACGATCAGCCCCGCCCCGACGAACGATAACAATGCGTTCCAGCCCGCCAGCGATATGCCGAACAGCGCCCATTGCGCCGCGTCGCACCGGATGATGGGGGCGGCGAGCAGGTCCTTCAATGCCTGATCGGTGGACAAGCCGGTCAGGTTCGTCGTCTGCGTGCAGGCGGTCACGCCCTGCCACCAGTGGTATTCGACCCCCGCATGGAACACGCCGATCAATCCGGACACGGCGATCAGCGCCGCCGCCCCCGCAACCAATGTCGCCTTGACGCGCGGGCCGCCGGTCACGAACGCCAGCGCCGCGAACACCAGCGCGCCGTAATGCGGCCAGCGCTGCCAATGGCACATCTCGCACGGATACAGCCCGCCGATCAGCTGGAACCCCCATGCCCCCGCCAGCAGCGCAAGCGGCACCAGCAGCGCGAGCAGCCGGGCGTTCCTCAACCCGGTGGTCACTTCTTGACCGACATCGACTGCGTGACCGCCGCGACCTGCTGCGGCCCGCCCAGCCGCGCGATCGTCTTCAGCGCGTACCACAGCTGGAAGTCCTCGATCCCCTGCTTCTTCAGCGCTTCGGGGGTGGCGGAAAAGCGCGGATCGTCCTTCGTATCCTCCTCCAGCACCGCGTTATCGGGCGACTTGATCTCGTTGATCAGGTGACGGCGCAGATCGGCCTCGCGGAACACCGGCCGCGACTTGTAATCGGGATCGGAGATCTGCGGCACCTTGATGTCGGGTTCGATCCCGCCCTCCTGCACGCTCCGGCCCGACGGCGTGAAGTAGCGCGCGGTGGTCAGGCGCAATGCGGTGCGCGGGCCCAATTGCAGCAGCGTCTGCACTGATCCCTTGCCGAAAGTGCGCTCGCCCATCACGAGCGCGCGGTGGTGATCCTGTAGCGCACCCGCGACGATCTCACTGGCAGAGGCCGTTCCCGAATCGGTCAGCACGATCACCGGCAGCCCGTGCGCATCGTCCCCCGGCCGCGCGAAATAGCGTTCGATATCATCCTTTTCCCGCCCGCGCTGGCTGACGATCTCCCCCCGGTCGAGGAACGCGTCCGACACCTCGATCGCCTGCGTCAGCAACCCGCCGCCATTCTCGCGCAGGTCGACGACATAGCCGAGCGGGCGATGCCCCAGCGACCTGTCGATCGCCATGATCGCAGCGCGCGTATCCGCGCCGGTCTTCTCGGAGAAGGTGTTGATATTGATATAGCCGACGTCGCCCTTCACTTCCCATTTCACCGGGCGCTGCACGATCACCTCGCGCACCAGGGTCACGACGATCGGCTTGTCGCGGCCGGGCCGGACGAGCGTCAGCGACACCTTCGTTCCCGGCTTGCCGCGCATCTGCGCGGTCGCCTCGTCCAGCGTCCCGCCATAGATCAGCTTGCCGTCGATATGCGTGATGAAGTCGCCCGACTTGATGCCCGCGCGGCCCGCCGGCGTATCCTCCTGCGGCGCGATCACCTTTACCGCGCCATCCTCCATCGAGACGGTCAGGCCCAGACCGCCGTAATTCCCCTCGGTCTGGATACGCAGATTGTCGAAGTCCGAAGCATCGACGTAGCTGCTGTGCGGGTCTAGAGCCGCCAGCATCCCGTCGATCGCGCCCTTGATGAGCTGTTCGTCCGTCACCTTGTCGACGTAATCGGCCTTCACGCGGTTGTAGACGTCCAGGAACTGATCGAGCTGGCGATAGGTAGCGGTGTCCGACGCGGCCATGGCCCCGGTGGCGACCGGCACGGTGGCGATGGCAGTGACCAGCGCGGCGGCCGGGAGCAGCTTTGACTTCATGACGAGCAGAATGGCTCCTGCGAAGAGACGATCCCGCGATGTAGCGGAAACGCGCGACCCGTCAAAGCACCTCGCGCCTGAACCGCCGCTGAGCAATGGCTCACCCGGCGAGTTGCGCGATGTCCATCGCCCGCCCCCGCCGCCGCAGCTCGACGGTGATCCGCGCGCCGTCGATCGCGGGCGCACGGCCAAGCGGTGCGCCGGCCGCAACATCACTGGCGGCGCGTACCGCGACCGAGCCGAGGCCCGTCACCAGCGTTGTCCAGCCCGCGCCGTGATCGATGATGACGATCCGGCCGAAACTGCGGAACGGTCCGACATAACGCACTCGCCCCGCCGCCGGCGCGATCACCGTTGCGCCGGCCGCCGTCGCGAACGTCAGACCGCGCGCGCGCACGCCGTTACCCGACACTTCGCCAAGCCCGGTCACCAACCGCCCGCGCACCGGCAGGCGATACGCAGGCGCCCACGATGCGGCGGGAGGCGATGCCGAGGGCGCGGGCAGTGCCAGCAGATCGGACAGCACCGACTGCTCGCTGCCGATCGTTGCCAATCGCTCGGCGGTGTCGCGGACCGCTTCCTCCATCGCCAGTGCGCGGTCGTCGTCCCCTTCGGTGATCGCCGCCAGTTGCTCACGCGCCTCGACCAGTCGGGCGCGCCCGGCCCGCAACTGGCGCTCGGCCGCCCCGACGCTCGCCTGAAGCACGCGATCGTCCGCGACCTGCCGCCGCAACATCACCGACCGCGCCCGCAGCGTCGGCAAGGTCGCGTCGAGCACGGCACGGACATGGACCAGATCGGCAACGCTGCCCGGCTGGACGATCGCGCTCGCCATCGGACGACGCGCTATCGAGGTCAGCGCAGCCAGCATCTCCGCGGTCGGCGCCTCGCGCGTGGATAGTGCGGTCCGTCGAACCGACAGCCGCCGAGCGACCGCATCGGCGTGCGATCGTAGCAGGGCCAGATCCGCCTCCGCCGCCGCCACGCGGGCCGCCACCGCCGTTTCCCGTCGTCGGGCACGCTCGCCCGGATCGGCGATCGCATCCGCGAGTCGTTCAAGGGAGATGGCCCGGGCGCGCGCCTCGCGTGCCTGCACGGCCAGCGAACGTGCATCGTCGGCGGCCTGCGCGCTCCCGGCCAGCGCAACGCAGGCAAGCAGTGACCAAAGGCGCGCGCTCCCCATCCCCCGCGACAGCAGAACTCCCGCGTCCGCGCCACCAGCCATCACCCCTCCCGATGATAGGGATGGTTCGCCAGAATGCTGGTCGCGCGAAACAATTGCTCGGCCAGCATCGCGCGCGCCAGCAGATGCGGCCAGGTCGCGCGTCCGAACGAAAGCAGCATATCCGCCTCTCCCCGCTCGGCATCAGAGAAGCCATCGGCCGCGCCGATCAGGAACCGCGCCTCACGCACGCCGTCGTCGCGCCACCGCCCGACCCGCTCGGCGAAGACGGCCGAACCCAGGATCTCGCCCTTCTCGTCCAGCAGCACGCGGCGGCTTTGTGGCACCCGTTCAGGCTCACGCCCGCCGCGATCCGGCAGTTCGCTGACGCGCGTCGGCCAGACGATCCGCTTCAGATAACGATCGACCAGTTCCGCCTCGGGTGAGCGCCCGATGCGGCCACGCGCGACGATATGGAGCAGCATGACGCCGCCCTATCGCACGTTCAGTTCGCGACGGGAGCCGGAGTCGGCGCGTCGCCGAACGACCACATCCGCTCCAGATTGTAGAAGCTGCGGACTTCGGGACGGAACAGATGAACAATCACATCACCACCATCGATCAGCACCCAATCGGCGCTCGGCAGCCCCTCGATGCGGGTCGGGCGGCCGGTTTCGGCCTTAATCCGCTCTGCCAGCTTGGCGGCCATGGACGCCACCTGTCGCGTCGAGCGGCCGCTGGCGATCACCATATAGTCCGCGATCGAGGACTTGCCGGCGAGCGGGATCGAGATCGTATCCACCGCCTGATCGTCGTCCAGCGATTGCAGGACCAGACGATGCAGCGCCTCGACATCGGTCGAGTCGCTGGAGCGGCGGGCGGGGTCAGTGGCGGGCAAGGTTACTCCTGGGGTTGCCGCGACGTTGCGGCGGGACATTCATCGACGGTCGTGATGGCGGTGAAGCGGACATGCCAGTCGGGATCGACGGCGCGAATCTGCGTCGCGGATGTCCGGTCGGGGCGGAAACGCAACAGCACCAGGGCTGGCACACTCCACTCGGCCCAATTCCTCGCCTGGCCCGCGGGCCGCCGATAGCGCCGCAGCCAGCCCATCGCGGGAGCCGCGCGGGCGCGTGCATCATATCCCGGCCGCGTCACGACCGCAATCGGCATCGTGCGCGCGATGCTACGCCATTGGTACCACTCGTGAAATTGCGCAAGATTGTCCGCGCCCATGATCCAGACGAAGCGATCGCGCGGATGGCGCCGCCTGATCGCACGCAGCGTATCGACCGTGTAGCGGGTATGCAGCCGCGTCTCCAGATCGCTCGCCCGGATCGGCGCACGGCGCGCCATCGCGCGCGCCGACGCCAGCCGCGCCGCGAAGGGCGCCATGCCCGCGCGGGGTTTCAGCGGATTGCCCGGCGACACCAGCCACCATGCCTCGTCCAGCGCCAGCGCCCGGATCACGGACAGGGTGACGCGCCGATGCCCGCGATGCGCCGGATTGAACGAGCCGCCCAGCAGCCCGATGCGCTTCATCGCCGTCAGCCGCGCACCTGCCCGGTACCGCGCCCCAGCCATTTATACGTCGTCAGTCCCTCCAGCGCGACCGGTCCGCGCGCGTGCAATCGCCCCGTGGCAATGCCGATCTCCGCACCCAGCCCGAACTCGCCGCCGTCAGCGAATTGCGTGGAGGCGTTCCACAGCACGATCGCCGAATCCACCTCGCGCAGAAAGCGCTCGGCCACCGCCTCGTCGTCAGCAATGATCGCATCGGTATGACCGGACGCATGCGCCGCGACATGCGCCAATGCGCCATCGAGGCCGTCGACCACGGCCACCGCCGCGATGGCATCGAGATATTCGGCGTCCCAATCCTCCGCCGACGCCGCCGCCATGCCGGGAAGCAACCGCTGCGCCTCCGCGTCGCCGCGCAGCGCGCAGCCGGTTGCCGCCAGGGCCGCGACCACCTCGGCGGCATGCGGGAAGGCGCGATCGATCAGCAACGTCTCCATCGCCCCGCACACACCGGTGCGTCGCATCTTGGCATCCACTACCACCGCCTTGGCCATCGCGAGATTCGCGCTGGCATGGACGAAGACATGATTCACCCCGTCGAGATGCGCCAGCACCGGCACCCGAGCCTCGGCCTGCACCCGTGCGACGAGACTGCGCCCCCCGCGCGGGATGATGAGGTCGATGGCCCCGTCTGCCGCCAGCATCGCGCCGACCGCCGCGCGATCGGTCGTCGGCACCAGTTGCACCGCGGCGGCGGGCAACCCGCCCGCGACCAGCCCTTCGTTCAGCGCGGCATGGATCGCGCGATTGCTTTCGATCGCCTCCGATCCGCCCCGCAGGATCACCGCATTTCCCGACCGCACGCAGAGCGCGGCGGCATCGGCGGTCACGTTGGGCCGGCTCTCATAGATGATGCCGATCACCCCGATCGGCACTCGTACGCGGCTGAGTTCCAGCCCGTTGGGCCGCGTCGCGCGATCGATGACCTGCCCGACCGGATCATCGAGATCGGCAACAGCCGCAACCGCCGCCGCCACGCTCTCCAGGCGAGCGGGATCGAGACGGAGCCGATCGAGCATCGCCGCGCTCAACCCGTTGGCGAGCCCGCGTTCCAGATCGACAGCGTTCGCGGCGAGGATCGTCGACGTCGCCTTGCGCAATGCCTTCGCAGCGTGGTGCAGCGCCGCTCGCTTCTGCATGTCGCTGGTGCGCGCCAGGTCGCGCGATGCCGACCGCGCATTAGCGGCCAGCGAAGCAATCAAGGTCGTCGGAGAAACCGTGTCGAGCATCTGCGCGCCCTAGCACGCCGGATCGTCGATCGCACAGCCTCAGTTCGGTTTCGCCGCCTCCACGACCACGGGTGCGCAGTCGTCGAGCGGCTTGCCGGCGACGGCCGGCGGCTTGGCGCGACCCATCGTCCAGTTCGCCTGCATCCGAACGCGCGGGTTCGGCGCACACCAGATCTCGCCGGTGTCGTTGATCGCGGTGACCCAGATCAGGTTGTGCTCCTGGCCATAGTCGATGACCGCGAAGGCATAGCCGGCGCCCTTGTCGAGGACATGGACCGGAAGGGGCGGATCAAGTTGCTGGAAGGACATGATACTTGCTCAACCAACTTGTGTTGATTTCCGTTCCACCGCTGGCGACGCGATGATTTGCATCCCATATCCGGAATCATGACCACGCTCGATCGCCGCCGCTTCCTCGCCACCGCCGCAACGGGGTTGCTCGGTTCCACGCTCATGGCGTGCGGCAGCCGCCCGGCAGAGGCGGCCGAGCATTTCGCGGTGACGAAGACCGACGCGCAGTGGCGCGCGCAGCTCGGGGAGGCCGCGTTCGGCGTTCTCCGGCGCGAAAACACCGAGCGCCCCTTCACCAGCCCGCTCAACGAAGAGCATCGCGCGGGCGTTTTCGCCTGCAAGGGCTGCGCCCAGCCGCTGTTCTCCTCCCGCACCAAATTCGACAGCGGGACGGGGTGGCCGAGCTTCTACGCGCCGCTGCCACGGGCAATCGGTTTCCGGCGCGACTCGACGCTGGGAATGGTCCGGACCGAGGTGCATTGCGCGCGTTGCGGCGGGCATTTGGGGCACGTCTTCGACGACGGACCGCGCCCGACCGGCAAACGTTATTGCATGAACGGCCTGGCGATGACGTTCCGCCCGGCCTGATACGATCAATCGGCGGCAGGGAGCGTTCCGGCGACCGGCGCAACCGCCAGCGTGGCGATGGTCAGCGGCGGCAGTTCGGCATCAGCGGCGGGCGTCGGCGACTTGCCGGCATAGATGAAGCCGGCCAGCGGATAGCTGCTCGTGCCCAGGCCGCCCACGCCGGCATACCATACCCGCACGACGCTCCAGTCGCCGGCGGCCGAGACGTCCACCGCGCGCACATTGCGCTCGATCCCGCCACGATGCGACCAATTGGCATGGGTCAGCAGCACCTCGCGATCGCTGACCACCTGGCTGACCATGGCGACATGCCCCACCGGCATCGCCCTCGTCGCCTTGAACGCCATCACCGCACCGGCCTGCGGCGTAGCGCCGCGCGCATAGCGGCCGGCGGCCTGCCCCCACCACGTGTCGGCGTTGCCGTGCAGGTCGATGCCCGACACTTCACGAGCGAATGGCGCGCATTGCAGATAGCGGGCCTGCGCAGGCGCAGCCGTCATCAGGACGCACGAAACCACCAGCGCAAAACGCGCTGTCCATACCTTGACGTTCACGGGCGACCCCCGGGTCAGCAACAGGATTGATGAGTCGCCGGCTAAACGGATGCGGGTGAATCACCAACTATCGCGGGAACCTTTTCCGATGAACCGCACATGACCGACGACGAACCGAATGACGCCCTTCCGATCAGGTCAGCAACGCTGTCGTGGAGTGTTAGCGAGGCGTAAATTTCGACGCCCAGCGCTTTTCGACTCGACGCCCCGAAAGGGATTTCGCGCCTTTTCGTCACATCAGTACGACGATCGGCCGAGTTTCATCCACCAACTTCGAAGAATCGGTACTGTTTGCGCTTGTCGGCTTCATGGGGACGGCCTAGCATCCACTCTCCCGTCTCGCGAAGGAGGCCGCCGGCCTTATGTCTCTGGATTCCGATACGTTGGACGCACTGCTCGACACGGTACGCCGCTTCGTGGCCGAGCGGCTGCGCCCGCTGGAGGCGCAGGTGGAGGCCGATGACGCGGTGCCCGACGCGGTCGTCCGGGAAATGCGGGACCTTGGACTGTTCGGCCTGTCGATCGCTCCCGAATATGGCGGCCTCGGGCTGACGATGCTGGAGGAGGTTCGCGTCGCGTTCGAGTTCGGGCGCACAACGCCCGCCTTTCGGTCGGCGTTCGGCACCAATGTCGGGATCGGCAGCCAGGGACTGGTGATCGCCGGTTCGCCCGAACAGCGCGCGACATGGCTGCCGCGCATCGCCAGCGGCGAGATCATCACCAGCTTCGCACTGACCGAACCCGACGTCGGGAGCGACTCGGGCAGCGTCACCACGCGCGCGGTGCGCGAGGGAGAATTCTATCGGCTGTCCGGCACCAAACGCTACATCACCAATGCCGACCGCGCCGACCTGTTCACCGTGATGGCGCGCACCGGCGACGCGCCCGGGGGACGCGGCGTATCGGCCTTTCTGGTCCCGCGCGACCTGCCCGGCGTAACGGTTGGCGAACCCGAGAAGAAGATGGGTCAGAAAGGCGCGAAGGTCGCCGACGTGCGCTTCGACGACGTGCCGGTGCCCGTCGCGAACCGGTTGGGCGCGGAGGGTGAGGGCTTCCGCATCGCGATGCGTGTGCTCGATCGCGGACGCCTTCATATCGCGGCGGTCTGCGTGGGAGTGGCTGAGCGACTGATCGCGGACGGCGTCGCTTACGCCACGGAACGTCGCCAGTTCGGCAAGCCGATCGCCGAACACCAGTTGATCCAGGCGATGATCGCGGACTCCAAGACCGAGGCACTGGCGGCACGCGCGCTGGTGCTGGAAACCGCCGCCGCAAAGGATGCGGGCGGCGATGTCGTCATGGAAAGCGCCGCCGCGAAATATTTTGCGAGCGAGATGGTCGGCCGCGTCGCCGATCGCGTGGTCCAGATTCTGGGCGGCGCGGGCTACATCAGCGATTATGGCGTCGAGCGGCTGTATCGCGACGTGCGGCTGTTCCGCATCTACGAAGGCACCAGCCAGATTCAGCAATTGATCATCGCCCGCGAGACGCTGAAGCGCGGCGGCTAGGGAGAGGCAGTACCCCATGGACACCAGCAAGCTGTTCCGGCTCGACGATCGTGTCGCGCTGGTCACCGGCGGCAGCCGGGGAATCGGCAAGATGATCGCCGCCGGCTTCATCGCACAGGGCGCGCGCGTCTACGTCTCCAGCCGCAAGGCCGCGGCGTGCGAGGAAACCGCCGCCGAACTCGGCCCCAATTGCATCGCGCTGCCGCAGGACGTGTCGACGGTCGACGGATGCCGCGCACTCGCCGCCGCGCTGGCGGAGCGCGAGGAGCGGCTCGACATTCTCGTCAACAACGCCGGAGCCGCCTGGGGCGTCGCCTTCGAGGACTTTCCGGAAAGCGGTTGGGACAAGGTGATGGACCTGAACGTCAAATCGCCGTTCTTCCTGACGCAATCGCTTCACGCCTTGCTGAAGGCGGGTGGCGCGGGTCAGCGGCCGGCGAAGGTCATCAACATCACATCGATCGACGGGCAGCGGCTGAACCCGTGGGAAACATATAGCTATCATGCGTCGAAATCGGCGCTGATCTACCTGACGAAGCGGCTGGCGGCGCGACTGGTCCGCGACGGGATCAACGTCACCTCGATCGCGCCGGGGGCATTCGCCAGCGATATGAACAAGGCCGCGCGCGACCATGGCGAGACCGTGGCGCGCGGTATCCCGGCCGGGCGGATCGGCACCGACGAGGATATGGCAGGCACCGCCATCTATCTCGCAAGTCGGGCGGGCGATTATGTGATCGGCGAGACGATCACCGTCGATGGCGGGCTCGTCCATGCCAGTCTCGGAACCAGCATCGACGCCTGAGACATGCGCCGCATGCCCGGCACCGCCGCGCCGACCGTCGGGCGGCGCCGGGAACGTCGCGGCGCGCCCGCCCGTTGTTTCTCCTACAGGAGACGACACATGAACAAGGACGCCATCCGCCCCACCACCGAAACCGCGCGCCCCAACCTGTCCACCGAGCATCAACAGCACGGCGATGCGCGGCGGCCATCGGACACGCTCGACAAGGAACAGCCGAGTCGCGAGACGATCGACCGAACGTCGTCCCTTCGCGGAAATTGACGGATCGCCTCCGCGCGGGAGGAATCCCGCGATTTCGCTGCATTGCAGCAATCATGGGGAAACGTTTCGCCCTAGCAGGAAACAGTCGACCGCTGGCGTCAAACGTATTGTTGCTCAGATCGACGAGTGCCTTGACCTGATGCTGCACCGCAACCGAGACATTTCGCTTGTTATGCGGGAGTGATCGGGTGCTGAATTACCTCGTCGAGAACAAGGACGACCCGATTACCTGGCGTGACGTAGAGGCGTTGCCGTTCGTCGGGTTCGCGATCCTTCTGGCGATCGGCGTCGTGCGCATCCATCAGCAGCTGTCCCCGGTCCTCTCGGGGGAGTTCCTGAAAGCCGCCGGCATCGTCATCTTGCTCGGCGTACGTCACCTGCTGACGCGTAGCGATGACGACATCGTGCTGGATACCGCCGACGCATGATCGTCGGCCATGCGCCGCGTATCCGTCATACGCTCTATCCGGCCTGGCGAACATTGACCGTGCTGTTCGTCTGGGACTCGGTCATCACGATCTTTTACTATGTGATGCCCTTCCGCGCCCCGGAACTGCCGATCACGCTCTTCGGCACGGTGCTGGGACTGTTCCTCGGTTTTCGTACCAACTCCGCCTATCAACGATGGTGGGAGGGGCGCATTTTATGGGGCGCGATGATCAATGCCTCGCGCAGCCTGTCGCGCGCGGTGCTGGGGTTCATCCCCGACGACAATGTGGCGGCAACCTCGCTCAAGCGCTTGATCGTGCGGCGACAGATCGCGTTCGTCCACGCGCTGCGCTGTCAATTGCGGCGACAGGATCCGGCGCCGGAGATCGAACGTCTGCTCGGGCCGGACGCGACCGCCGAGGTCATGCTGCGCGCCAACCCGGCTAACGCGTTGCTTCACGGCACGACGCGGATGATCGCCGACATCCGCCGCGAGGGGTTGATCGACACGATCCAGCAGGCGCAGATCGAACAGACGATGGTCGATATCGCCAACGCGCAGGGCGGAATGGAGCGGCTGAAGAACACGCCACTGCCCGCGCAATATCGAAGCTTCCCGGTATTCTTCGCGCGATTGATGTGTCTGTTGCTGCCATTCGGACTGGTCGAATCGCTCGAATGGGCGACACCGATCGGCTCGTCGGTCGCGGGCTTCATGTTTCTTGCCGGGCTGCAGGTCGCTGACGATCTGGTCGATCCGTTCGCGAACACCGTCCATGACGTGCCGCTGACCGCGATGTGCCGAACGATCGAAATCGATTTGCTGCAAGTCGCCGGATACGACGCGCCAGAGCCGCTGAAGCCGGTGAGGAACGTGCTCTGGTGAGGTGAGTGGGGAGCTTCTGTTGCCCGGTGCTCCCCGTACCGCTGGATTCCCCTTCTGTTGCCCGGTGGGGTCCAACCGCGCTATTTTGGTGTAACGTCAGGCCGTTAGGCCGTCAGTTACGCCGCAATCGCGAGTGCTTCGTTATCGTTGGCACTTGTGTAATGGGCCGTTGCGGTGGTCCCATTCCGAGCGAAAACAGCGCCTTTCAACACACGTCGATCCTAGTTCGGCCCCGTCAACGTCGCTGCAACAGGTCCAGCGTCGATGGTGGAGCCGCCGGGTACCGCCCCCGGGTCCGCTGCGTCTATTCTACGCCGCAATTTATCGCCATAGCCGGGTAGAACCCGACCCCGTTCATATAGTGCCTTTTTCCGCCTGCGCAAAGAGGGGTTCGCCATTTGCGCGCCACAATATCCCTGTATATAGTGGGCTATGCTTACCCAGCGCTCCCGTTACGCTTTGCGATCGATGTTGTTTCTCGCCGGCGTACCAGCCGGAGCGCCGCCGACCCCGATGACCCGGATCGCCGCGGAGGCCAACGTCCCCCGCAAGTTCCTGGAACTGATCCTTGCCGATCTGCGCGATGCCGGATTGTTGCACAGCTATCGCGGCAAGATGGGTGGCTATGTCCTGTCGCGCCCGGCGCAGTTGATCTCGCTCGGCGAGGTGATCCGCGTTATCGAGGGGCCGCTGGCCTTGGTCCCTTGCGTCAGCCGCACGGCCTATCGCCCGTGCAAGGATTGCAAGAGCGAGGCGGAGTGCGCGATCCGGCTGGCGATGATGCGCGTTCGCGATGAAACCGCGCGCATCCTCGACGGCACCAGCCTTGCGGATGCGACCGCGCAAAGCCTGGCCGCTGCCTGACGCTCCCCGCGATGCTCTGGACGGGTCGTCGCGCTGCTTATAGGCCCGCGCGATGACCGAGTTGCCGCTGCCCGAGACGATCGACGACGCCGCTGCCGAGTTGGAGCGGCTCGCCGCAGAGATCGCGCATCACAACCGGCGCTATCACACCGAAGACGCGCCGGAGATCAGCGATGCGGAATATGATGCGCTCGTCCGCCGCAACACCGCGCTCGAGCGCGCTTTCCCCGCGCTGATCCGTCCCGATTCGCCCAGCCGGCTGGTCGGCGCCGCCCCCGCCGGACATCTCGCCAAGGTCCCACACGCCCGCGCGATGATGAGCCTGGATAATGGCTTCTCCGACGAGGATGTCGCAGAATTCGTCGCGCGCGTCCGGCGTTTCCTGAAGCTGCCCGACGACGAACCCGTCGCGCTGACCGCCGAGCCGAAGATCGATGGCCTCTCCTGCTCGCTCCGCTACGAAGCGCGGCGGCTGGTGCAGGCGCTGACGCGCGGCGATGGCACGGTGGGCGAGGACGTCACCGCCAACGTCCGCACCATCGCCGACATCCCCACAACGCTGCCCGATACCGCCCCCGACGTCTTCGAGGTGCGTGGCGAGGTCTATATGGAGAAAGCCGCCTTCGCCGCGCTGAACGTCAGACTGGCGGATGAGGCGAAAGCGACCGGCAAGGAAGCGCGCCAGTTCGCCAATCCGCGCAACGCCGCAGCGGGGTCGCTCAGACAGAAGGACGCGGCCGTCACGCGGGAGCGCCCCTTGCGGTTTCTGGCGCATGGCTGGGGTGAAACGGCGGCGCTGCCCGGCGGTACGCAGGCCGAGGTCGTTGCGGCGCTGCGCGACTGGGGATTCCCGGTCGCCCACGCCTTCACCCGCTGCGCCGACGTCGCCGCCGCGCTGGCGGTCTACCGGTCGATCGAGGCGAGACGCGCTGACTTGCCGTTCGACATCGACGGTGTCGTATACAAGATTGACCGGCTCGACTGGCAGCAGCGCCTTAGCAGCATCGGTCGCGCCCCACGCTGGGCGATCGCGCACAAATTCCCGGCCGAACGCGCGCAGACGACGCTGGATCGGATCGACATCCAGGTCGGCCGCACCGGCAAGCTGACCCCGGTCGCGCGGCTGAAACCGGTGACGGTCGGCGGCGTCGTCGTCACCAATGCGACGCTCCACAACGCCGACGAAGTGGCCCGGCTGGGCGTCCAACCCGGCGACCGGGTCGTCCTGCAACGCGCGGGCGACGTGATCCCGCAGATCGTCGAGAACCTTTCCGCCGACGCGACGCGCGCGCCATGGCCCTTCCCCCTCATCTGCCCCGAATGCGGATCGGAGGCGATCCGCGAACCGGGCGAGGTCGACTGGCGTTGCTCCGGCGGACTCGTCTGCCCGGCGCAACGGGTTGAGCGGCTCCGGCATTTCGCCTCGCGCCACGCGCTCGATATCGACGGGCTCGGCATTACCAGCATCGAAAGCTTCTTCCATGACGGGCTGATCGATCGCCCCGCCGACATCTTCCGCCTGACGATCGACCAGTTGCTCGCGCGCGATCGATGGGCGGAGGTGTCGGCGCGCAATCTGATCGCCGCGATCGACGCGCGCCGCACCCCGCCGCTCGACCGGTTCCTGTTCGCGCTCGGCATCCGCCATGTCGGCGAGATCACCGCGCGCGATCTGGCGCGGCGTTGGAAAAGCTGGGATGCGTTTCGCGCGATGATCGGTCAGGCCGTGGCCACCCGTGACGCGATGATACAGGCGATTGGGGAGAGCGACGACAAGCTGCTCGCGCGCACGGCCAAGGATCTGGCGGCCATCGTCGATACCAAGCAGGTGGGGCCGGAAGTGGCGCTCGCGCTGATCGACTTCTTCGCCGAGGAGCATAATGACGCAGCCGTCCGCGACCTGCTGACCCATATCACCCCGGCCGACGTCGTGCATGAAACCATCGCGTCAGAGGTGTCGGGCAAGACTGTGGTGTTCACCGGAACGCTGGAGACGCTCAGTCGCGACGAGGCCAAGGCCCAGGCTGAGTCGCTCGGTGCCCATGTTTCGGGCTCGGTGTCGAAGAAGACCGACCTGCTGATTGCCGGGCCGGGTGCAGGATCAAAAGCGAAGAAGGCGGCCGAACTCGGCATCCGTGTCGTGGATGAAGCCGGGTGGATCGCGATCGTGCAGGCGGCGGGTCGCGACGAGGCGCTCTGACGGAATGGAGGTCACGGGCTCCCGCTACGACGCCTCCACCTTCCTCGGCATCATTTCGACGCCCGCGTCTCCGGCATCGCGATCCAGTACAATCCCAGGCCCGCCGCCGCGATCACCGCCAGGGCCAGGAACGCCATAATGTAGCTGGTCATGACGATGATCGTGCCTGCCAGCGTGGCGCTCAGCGCAGCACCCAGGCCCTGCGCGGTGGCTACCGCACCCTGCGCGACGTTGAAGCGCCCGCTGCCGCGCGTCAGGTCGGCGATCACCACGGGGAACAACGCACCGAAGATCCCCGCTCCCACGCCATCCAGCGCCTGCACCCCGACCAGCCACCACGGATCGTTCGAAAACGTGTAGAGCGCGCCCCGGGCCGCCAGTACGGCGAAGGCGGCGAGAAAGATCGGCTTGGTACCCCAGCGGTCGACCCGCCTGCCGACCAGAACCGCCATCGGCACCATCACCAGTTGCGCGGCGACGATACAGGCGGCGGTCAGCGACGTCGCGCTATCCTTGCCGGCGGTGCGCGTCAGCAACTGGCTGACGGAAGTCAGCATCGCGGCGTTGGCGAGATGGAACAGGAAGGCGACCGCCGCGAACAACAGCAGGGCGCGATTTTCGACCAGCATCCGCCAGCCGCTGGGCTGCTCGCAATCCGCATCTGCGCCATCTTGGCAATCCAGGCCGCGCGCCACATCGTTATCGATCGCGCGATTGTCGATCCGCAGCGCCACCGCGACGCTGGCGACGGTCAAACCGCCCATCAGCCAGAACACCACTTCCGGCCCATATCGCCACGCCAGCGCGCCCGCCAGCGCGGCGGATACGGCATTGCCGGCATGGTTGAAGGCCTCGTTGCGGCCGACTCGCCCGGCAAAGGCCCTGGTGCCGACCAGCCCGAGCGTAATGGCGGTGATCGCGGGGGCGAACACCGCCCCGGAGGCGGCTGCGACCGCCTGGGTCATCGTGACCAACGTCCTGCCATGGACGAACGGCAGCGACACGCTGGACGCGGTTACCAGCAACGCGGCGATGATCACCAGCGCCGGCTTATTGCGGGCACGATCGATCAGCGCACCAGCCGGGACCTGCGACAATAGGCCGACGATTCCTGCGATCGTCAGCGTCACGCCGACCGTTGCCTCGTTCCAGCCATGACGCGGCCCTCGCACGGCAAGCAGATAGATCGCCAGATAAGGTCCGAGACCGTCGCGCACATCAGCAAGGAAGAAGTTCAACCAATCGAGCGTCGCGCCGCTACTTTGGGTCGGGCGCGGGTGTGGGCGGGCAAGCGTCATCGTCGTCATACGGCCGTTCACCCTGGGCACGGAAGCGCGTCGGGCGGAGGAACGACGGTGGCGTCCGAATTGATCCAGATCGCTGACATGAAAAAAGGCGGCCCGTGGGGGCCGCCCATTAGCGTTTACCAAAGGCGCTTTTACACGCCGGCGGGCGACGGATTTCCGAACGGTCCCGATGGCCGCTTCGTCTTCGGGATCGAGGTGCCGACTGATGGCACCGACGGTGCCTTCGGCCCCTGATCCATCCGATCGATTTCCTCACCAGCGATCAGGCGCTTGATCTCATCGCCGGTCAGCGTCTCATACTCCAGCAGCGCGCCGGCCAGCGAATGCAACTGGTCGAGATGATCGGTCAGCACCTGCTTGGCGCGGTGCAGGCCGCCCTCGACGATCGCCTTGATCTCGTCATCGATCAGCTGCGCGGTCGCGTTCGACATGCGGACCGGCTGGCTCGACGAATAACCGAGGAAGCTCTCGCCCTCCGGCTGCGCGTACTCGACCGGCCCGACCTTGTCCGACATGCCCCATTTCGTGACCATGTCGCGCGCCAGACCCGTGGCGTACTGGATGTCGCCGCTCGCGCCGCTGGACACCTTGTCATAACCGAAGATCACTTCCTCGGCGACACGCCCGCCCATCGCCACCGCTAGGTTCGCGTACATCTTGTCGCGATGATAGCTGTAGCTGTCGCGTTCCGGCAGGCGCATCACCATGCCCAGCGCGCGACCGCGCGGGATGATCGTCGCCTTGTGGATCGGGTCGGATGCCGGCTCGTGCAGCGCGACGATGGCGTGACCGGCCTCGTGATAAGCGGTCATGCGCTTCTCGTCCTCGGTCATGACCATGCTGCGACGCTCCGCGCCCATCATGACCTTGTCCTTGGCTTCCTCGAATTCAGCATTCGCGACCAGGCGCTTGCCCTTGCGCGCCGCCATCAGCGCGGCCTCGTTGACGAGGTTGGCGAGATCGGCACCCGAAAAGCCCGGGGTGCCGCGCGCGATCGTCCGCGCATCGACGTCGGGGGCCAGCGGCACCTTCTTCATATGCACTTCGAGGATCTTCACGCGACCATCGATGTCGGGACGCGGCACCACGACCTGACGGTCGAACCGGCCCGGCCGCAGCAGCGCGGGATCGAGCACGTCGGGACGGTTGGTCGCCGCGACGATGATGATGCCCTCGTTCGCCTCGAACCCGTCCATTTCGACGAGCAGCTGGTTAAGCGTCTGTTCGCGCTCGTCATTGCCGTTGCCCAGCCCCGCACCACGATGACGACCGACCGCATCGATCTCGTCGATGAAGACGATGCACGGCGCGCTCTTCTTGGCCTGTTCGAACATGTCGCGCACGCGGCTGGCGCCGACGCCGACGAACATCTCGACGAAGTCCGAGCCGGAGATGGTGAAGAACGGCACGCCCGCCTCGCCCGCGATCGCGCGCGCCAGCAGCGTCTTGCCGGTACCCGGCGAACCGACCAGCAAGGCGCCCTTGGGGATCTTGCCGCCCAACCGTGCGAACTTCGTCGGATCCTTCAGGAAGTCGACGATCTCGGTCAGCTCGGCACGCGCCTCGTCGATGCCGGCGACGTCATCGAACGTGACCTTGCCTTCCTTCTGGGTCAGCATCCGCGCGCGGCTCTTGCCGAAGCCCATCGCGCCGCCCGCGCCGCCGCCCTTCTGCATCTGGCGCAGCACGAAGAAGGCAATGCCGAGAAACAGCAGGAACGGCAGCGACTGGTACAGCAGAACCATCCAGATCGAAGGCCCTTCCTCCGGCTTGCCCGCAACCTCGACCCCCGACTTGCGGAGGCGGTCCATCAGCCCGGAGTCCTGCACCGGATAGGTGCGGAACTTGTCGCCACTGGAGAAGGTGCCGGAGATCATGTCCCGACTGACATTGACGTTCTTCACGGTCCCTTCGTCGACCTTGTCGAGGAAGGTGGAATAGGCGATCGTGTTACCCTGCGCGGCGCCCGTCTGCCCCTGGAACAACGTCACCACCACCGCGAGCGATAGCAGCACGCCGACCCAGATCAGCAGGCTCTTCATCCATGGGTTCGGACCACCCGAACCGCCATTGTCGTTGCCGCCGTTCCCGGGCTGCCTGTCGTTGTCGTTCATCGGCTACCTTTCCATCGGCTAATGTAGGCTCGCAGGGGTTAATGGCAATGGAACAAGGTCGTTCAGACTGATCGACGTGGCGGTGCGGCGCAAAATATCCATCCGTCGCGCGCCGGCCGGATCAAAATACCCGCCTGCGTGGCCGCCCGCCCGGTTTCGAGCGCGTCCAGCACCCCCTCGACATTCGCCGAGTCGCGGAAATCCGGCCGACTGATCCCCAGCTCCGTGCGCGTAGAGGCGATCGCGCGCCGCAGCAGGCGGCGACGCACCTCGCGGGGCTCACCGGCCGCCGGCAGCGGCTGACCGGCACCATGCCAGCACGTCGCCCAGATCCGCTCCGCGAACTGCGACAGTACCTCGTCCGCCTCGGCCAGGAATCCGGCGGAGGCGGCGAGCGCGACCGGATCGAGCGCGGGCGTGGCAGCGAGCAGGGCGCGGATCGCAGTACGATCGTGCCGCGGATCGTCGTTGGAAGGATCGTCGACGAACGGCGTCGCGCTTTCCTCCACCAACGCCCGCAGTTCGGCGCGTCGCCAGCCGAGCAGCGGACGGAGCACGACACCGAAGGGATCGGATCGAACCGCACGAATGGCGGCCAGTCCGCCCAGCCCGGACGCGCGCCGCAGCCGCATCAACAACGTCTCCGCCTGATCGTCGGCGTGGTGCGCGGTAAGCAGCATCGCCACCCCCGCCTCCCCCGCCCACGCCGTCAGCGCGGCATAGCGCGCGTCGCGGGCGCGCATCTGGACGCTGTTGCCGGTGATCGGCGCGGCGGGAACCAGGGTGCGATGCGGCACGCGCAGCGCCGCACAGACCTCCGCGACAAGCCGCGCCTCCATCGCCGATTCGGCACGAAGGCGATGGTCCACCGTCGCAACGGTCACGCGCCCGGGCATTGCCGCTGTCGCGAGCCGCAGCATCGCCATGCTGTCGGGTCCGCCCGACACGGCGAGCGCGATCCTGCCCTCACCCGGCGGCGTGCCCCCGTCGAACGCCTGCGCGACCAGCCGGAGGAGATCGCGACCAAATCGCGCCACCGCCGCCTCGGGCAGCGGCCGCAACGTCACCTCACTTGCACTTGGCGGCGGCGCGCGCCTTGACAATATCGGCCTTCATCTTCGCCGAAATGGTCGCGCCATATACGTCGGTGAGTTCACCATAGACCTTGCAGGCGTCCGCCGCCTTGTCGAGCTTCACCAGCGCGCTACCAAGGTAATAGAGGCTGTCCGGCGCCCGCTCGCCGTCCGGGAACTTCTTGTAATTGTCGTAGAAGGCGATCGACGCGAGGCTGGGCTTGCCGTCGTCGAGATAGGCGCGACCGATCAGGTTCTGGGCATAGCTGGCGCGCCGCGACTTCGGATAATCGGCGACGACCTTTTTCAGCGCCGTCACTGCCTCGCCGTAACGCTTCGCCTCCCACAGGCGGAAGCCATAGAGATAGCCGTCCTCGGCCGCATCGCCGGTGCTGGGCTTCACGACATTGGCAGCCGGACCGGACGCCGCGGCCGGGGCCGGAGCTTCGGGGACGGTCACATCCGGGCCCCCGACCGGCGGTGCGGTCACTGTCGACACGGGTGGCGGGGCGGCCAGTTTCGCGTCGGTGGCCTTGCGATAATCCTCGAACTGCTGCTCCAACTGGCGCAGCCGATGGTCGTTCTGCTCGATCTGCCCGGTCATCGCGGCCAGTTGCTGTTCGAGCGAAGTGACGCGCGATGTCAGGTCGGTCAGCGCACCCGACGCGGGCACCCCGGTCTGTTCGGTCGGCGTAGGCGCGGTCGGCGCGATCTGCGGCTCTACCATCATGCCCGCGCCGCCGGGGAACACCTTGCGCTGCACCGCGCGCATTTCGCTTTCCAGCTTGCCGACCCGTGCGTCCAGCGGCACGTCGCGCTGCGCCATGGCGGGGCTTGCGAGGGTCATGGCGATCGCAGCGCCCAGCAGAAATTTGGTCATCATGTCATCCCACGATGCTCGATCACATCGGATATAGGCTTGAAATTCTTTGCTGTCGTCCGTGCCAGACGGCCGACGGCGATCATCATTGCCCCACGACCGGCCGGAACGCCGGAGGTGACGCAGGCGCCGACGATCCCGTAGCGGACGGCGACGCGAGCGGTGCCGCGCCCGACACGCCCGAGAAGCGCGCCGCCAGCGCCGGAGCGCTGATCCCGACGTCCTTCATCGCGCGCTTGCCGTCACCCAGCGGCGGCAGCGCCCGGCCATCGACGGTGATCGTCAACTGATCGGGTCGCCCGATGTTCAGCATCGGCCGATCGGTCCCGGCGGGCACCTCGAACGTCTGGCCCGGCTGCAGCGTGCCGGTGAACAGCGTCTTGTTCGCGCCGTCATATACCCGCATCCACACCTCGTTCTTCGCGGTCAGCACCACCTGCCCGGTCGCGGGCGTCGGGCTCGGCGGCGGAACCGGCGCGCTGCGCGCCACCGTTGCCGCGGGACTGGCCGCGACCGCTTCCGGTGCTTCCTGCGTGCCGCGGAACATCCCGGTCGACAGCCAGAGCACGCCGAGCACCAGCACCGCCAGCCCGAGACCCGCCGCGACGATCACCGTGAAGCGCGACGGCCCGCGCGACGGATCCGCGATCTCCTCGATATGATGCTGGCGCATCGGCATCGCGCCGCGCGCCAGTTCGCTGCGGATGCCACGCCCGATCTCGGTCTGGTCCAGCCCGACCGCGCGCGCATACGCCCGCGCGAAGCCCGAGGCGTAGGTCGGCGACGGCAACAGGTCGAGCCGGTCGTCCTCCAGCGCTTCGAGGAAGCGCTGCGTCACGCGCGTGCGTGCCGCCACCTCCGCCACCGACAGCCCCTGCGCCTCGCGGGCGGCACGCAGCCGCGCACCCACGGTGCCGGGCGCGGGCGCGCCGGACCGGGCGGCTGCTTCTGCGGGATGCTCGCCTTCGCTCATTCCTGTCTCCGACCCCGGCATTCGTGGCAATGCATTACCATTCGTCTTTCAAAGCGGCACCGGAGTGTCAACCGATCCCGGTCACCCGTCCTGGCTCGATCCGTCCGATTGCTATGCCAGTTCGACGCCGTGCTCCGCCGCCCACCCGGCCAGCGCACCGCGCATATCGCGCGGCGGATCGGCGAGCAGCCCGTCCACGAAGGCGGTCAGGGCGCCACGATCGAGTGAGCGGATCATCGCCTTGACCGGGCCGACCGCCGCCGGGGTGATCGACAGACGGTCGATCCCGATCCCGATCATCGCCATGGCCTCCAGCGGGCGCCCGCCCATCTCGCCGCAGACGCCCACCGGGACACCGGCGTTCGCCGCGGGCACCACCACACGGCGCAGGAAGCGCAGGATCGAGGTCGAGAGCCAGTCGTACCGCTCCGCCAGCTTCGGATTGGCGCGATCCGCGGCGAACAGGAACTGGGTCAGGTCATTGGTGCCGATCGACAGGAAATCGACCTTGGGCAACAACAAGTCGAGCTGGAATGCCAGCGCCGGGACCTCCAGCATCGCGCCATAACGGGTGTCCAGCGGCAACCGCTTGCCACGCGACGCGAGGAAATCGCGCTGCTTCTCGAAGAGCGCGCGCGCCTCGTCGAACTCCCACGCCTCCGACACCATTGGGAACATCACGTTCAGCGTCCGCCCGGCCGCCGCCTCCAGCAGTGCACGCGCCTGCGCCTTCATCAACCCGTCGCGCTCCAGCGCGAGCCGCAGCGCCCGCCACCCCATCGCCGGATTTTCCTCATCCTCGGCATGGACCAGATACGGCAGCGCCTTGTCTCCGCCGATATCGACGGTGCGGAAGATCACGGGGCGCGATCCCGCCGCGTCCAGTACCTCGCGGTACAGGCGCTGCTGACGCTCGCGCTGCGGCAGCGTCGCGGAGACGAGGAACTGGAACTCGGTGCGGAACAGACCGATCCCGTCCGCGCCGGTCACGTCGAGCGCCGCCACATCGTCGCGCAGCCCCGCATTGACCATCACCGTGACGCGGTGACCGTCCTTCGTCTCGGGCGCGACGTCGCGCAGCGCGGCATAGGCGGCCTTGCGCTTCTGCCGCGCGGCCAGCTTGGCATCGAAAGCCTCCTCCATCGCGGCATTGGGGCGGACGGTCAGCGTCCCCTCGGTCACGTCGAGCAGCAGCAGGTCGCCCTCGGCGATCAAGCGCCGGACGTCGCGGACGCGGCCCAGCACGGGCACCCCCATCGCGCGCGCCACGATCGTGACGTGCGCGGTCAGCGATCCTTCCTCCAGCACGACGCCCTTCAAGCGGCGGCGGTCGTATTCCAGCAGTTCGGCCGGCCCCAGGTTGCGCGCGATCAGGATCGTGTCCTGTCGAAGGCCCATCTGCGCGGCGGTGCCCATCTGACCGGAGACGATCCGCAGCAACCGGTTGGACAGATCCTCCAGATCGTGCATGCGGTCGGCAAGCAACGGATCGTCGATCTCGCGCATCCGCTGGCGCGTACGCTGCTGCACGCGTTCGATCGCCGCCTCGGCGGTCAGCCCGCTGTCGATCGCCTCGTTGATGCGCCGCGCCCAGCCTTCGTCATAGGCGAACATCTTGTAGGTGGCGATCACCTCCTGATGTTCGTCGCCGACGCCGAACTCCGCCTCGCGTGCGATCCGGTCGATCTGCTCGCGCATCTTGTCGAACGCGGCATAGACGCGGTGGCGCTCCGCCTCGGTATCCTCGGCGACGGTATGCTCGATATGGACGCGCGGCTGGTGGAACACCGCGCAGCCCGCCGCCATGCCGTCCACCAGCTTCTGCCCCGCGATCCGCGTCGGCGCGGTCGATTGCGGGCGATCGCGCGGATTGGCCTGATCGATCAGCCCGGCATTGGCGATCAGTTCGCTCAACACCATCGCGACCGTCTGCAGCGCCTCGATCTCGACATCCTCGTACCGGCGGGGATCGGCATGCTGCACCGCCAGCACCCCCACCGCGCGCTCTCGCCGGATGATCGGCACGCCGGCAAAGCTGTGATAGCGATCCTCGCCCGTCTCGGGCTTGTAGGCGAAATCCGGGTGGCTTGCGGCTTCGTCGAGGTTCAGCACCTCGCTGTTGTGCGCGATCGTCCCCACCAGCCCCTCGCCCAGCGCCAGCTTCGTGACGTGCACCGCCGCCGGATCCAGCCCGCGCGTCGCGAACAGTTCCAATACCCCTTCGCGCAACAGGTAGATCGAGCAGACCTCGCTATCCAGCGCCTCGCCGATGATCTCCACCACCGAGTTGAGCTTGGCCTGCGCGTTCGACCGCGCGGCCATCACGTCATGCAGGTTAACCAGGATTTCGCGGGCGGAGCGGGCGGCGGACACGGGCATGGCCGAGTGGCTATCAGACCTGTGGCTCGGGTGCCACGCAGCATTTCGTCGTAGCGGCTCGTCGCCATTAACTGTAACAATTGTCGCCCATCAAGCGCGCTTGGCACCGCCGCACGAAACCGGCAGGACTCGCCTCAGCCGAGCAGGAGCGTGCCCCGATGATCATCCGCAGCGACGAGACCCAGGATGTAGAGGTGCCGGGCAGCGGCACGATGCGTGTCCACCTGTTCCGCCCGGCCGTCGACGGGCGCTTTCCGGGCATCATCCTCTTTTCCGAAATCTATCAGGTGACCGCGCCGATCCGGCGGCTGGCGGCGATGCTCGCCGGCAACGGCTTCGTCGTGGCGGTGCCGGAAGTGTATCACGAATACGAGCCGCTGGGCACCGTGCTGGCCTATGATCAGGCGGGCACCGATCGCGGCAACGACCTGAAGTTCACCAAGCCGGTCGCGGGCTTTGACGCCGATGCGCGGGCGGCGGCGGATGCGCTGGTGGCGCACCCCGCGTGCGACGGGCGGCTCGGCAGCTTCGGCGTCTGCCTGGGCGGACACCTCGCCTATCGCGCCGCGCTGGATCCGCGCGTGACGGCGGCGGCGTGCTTCTATCCGACCGACATCCACGCCGGAACGCTGGGCGAGGGGCGCGCCGACGACAGTCTGGCGCGGATGGCGGAGATCCGCGCCGATATGCTGTTCGTCTGGGGTCGGCAGGATCCACACGTCCCCTTTGCCGGTCGCGAGATGATCCGCGCCCGGCTGGAGGAGGTGGAGGCGCGCTACGAGTGGCACGAACTGAACGCGCAGCACGCCTTCCTGCGCGACGAAGGGCCGCGCTACGACCCGGCGCTGTTCCTCCAGTCCATGGCGCTGACGCTCGCCTTCTATCGCCGTGCCCTGGGGTGAGGGATCAGCTCCGCCGGATCAGCGCGCGCGCCAGCCGGCGGTCCTCCAGCGAGTAATAAAGCCAGATCGCGCCGTTCGCGACCACCACCGATGCCGCAAAGGCGATGTCGGTTGCGCTGCGATCGTCGACCGGCGGCGGCGTGACCAGCGGCTCGATCCCACGCGCGACCACGCGCGTGTAATCGGCATCGAACGCTACCCAGCCGATCCGCCACCGCGCATCGCGGGTCGCGCCGTTGTAGAACATTACCGGGCGCGCCGGATCATCGGTCAGCAGCGGGCCGGTCGACAGATGCCAGTCGTCCCAACTTTGCTCGCGCGGCATGAACGGTGTCGGCTGCTCCTCCCACGGGCCCGCGACATCCGCGCCCACCGCCATCCCGATCCGCGACGCCTGGTCGGCGGCATATTCGTAAAACAGCCGCCACCGTCCGTCCGGCGTGCGATCGACCGTCGCTTCCTTGGTATTGCCTTCCGACTTGGACGATGCCAGCGCGACGCCGCGCTTGGTCAGCTTGTCGAGCGACGGGCCGGTCGCATAGGCCAACTCGCCGTGCGCGTGGTCCGCCAGCACGCCGGTATAATAAACGACATAGCCATCGTCGCGACCGACGACGGTGGGATCCTCCACCCCGCCGGCGTCGTGATCGTCTGGCCCGGGCGCGATGGATGGCCTGTCCAGCATCGTGAACCGCAGGCCATCGTCGCTCCACCCGGCCCAGATCACGCCGGTATCGGTCAGTTCCTCGCCCGGTCGCACCACCGCGCGGACCATGATGCCCCAGCGGCCATCGGCCTCACGCCAGATGTACGGACTCATCAGGTCGCGCGCCATCAGCGCGGCCGGCCCATCCAGTATCACCTGCTCGATCCGGCGGACGTTGAAATCGAGATCGAGCATATTATCGGCCACGCCGTCTTTGCGGTGCGGATCGGCGATCCCGGCGGAGGAGAGCGGCCCGCTCATGCGCCCAGCGCCTGCATCAGCGACAGCCCGCCGTCGATCACGATCCGTGCGCCAGTGATGTAGCGCGCCTTTTCGGAGGCGAGGAAGACGGCGAGGTCGGCCACCTCCGACGGATCGCCCGCACGACCGAGCGGGATGTTGTGCTCCAGGGTCGCGCGATAGGCGGCGTCCGACTGCGCGCGCGCGTTCATCGGGGTCAGGATCATCCCGGGCTCGATCGCATTGACGCGGATGCCGCGCGGCGCTTCCTCGATCGCCAGCGTCTCGACCAGATTGGAGAGACCGCCCTTGGCCGCGCAGTAATCCGCACCGCCCGCGCGCACCGCATAAGCGTGGATCGAGGAAATGTGCAGAATCGCCGCAGCCCCGCTCGCCTTGCCGCGCCCGGTCAGGAAGCGTCGTGAGGTGAGAAACGCTCCGGTCAGATCGGTGTCGAGCAACCGCCGCCACTGGTCCAGCTTCATATCGCGCACCGGTACACCGGTCATGTTCAGCCCCGCCGAGTTGACCAGAACATCGGCCGGTCCCCATATGCGTTCGACCTCCGCAAAGGCAGCATCGACCGATCCCTCGTCATCGACATGCGCCTGGACGGTCATGGCCGCACCGCCGGCCGCGCGCACCGCATCGGCGGTGCGCTCCGCCGCCGCAGCGTCCGCGAAATACAGTACCGCGACACGAGCGCCTTCCCCGCCGAACGCCTTGGCGCACGCGGCACCTATGCCCGATTCCGCGCCCGTTACCACTACCGTCCGGCTCGACACGATCACCTCCACGATTGTTCGGCTTCGGGAACGATCGCGGGCAGTTTTGGTTCGCGCCCGATGTGTGAACGCCGCTAGGGCCGGGGGCCGACCAGACCGATCTGATGGCCGGCGGGGTCAAGAATGTTGGCCGAGTAATCGCCGCCGGGGATCGCGTCCGGCCCCTGGATCAGTGTCCCGCCACCGGCTTGCGCGGCATCGATCGCGCGATCGATATCGTCGACGAGGAAGTAGACGTTCCACCGCGCGGGCGCCCCGGTGAGCGCGCTGGACATGATCGCGCCGGGTCGCGCCTCGCCCGCGCCCATAAAGGCATATTCGCCCATTTCGCCCATCGGCATCGCACCCTCGCGGGTCCAGCCGAACAGCGCCCCATAAAAGGCGAAGGCGGCCTCGGGTGCCGGCGTGGCGAGTTCGATCCACACGCCATGCCCGATGGCGCCGGGCTCGGGTTTGAACGGGCGTCCGGGTTCTTCGCGCTCCGGCTGCATCAGCGACACCACGATGCCCTGCGGATCGTGGAGCACCGCGACTCGACCGACATGCGGAATGTCCATCGGGCCGAACGCGACCTTCCCGCCCGCCGCCAAAGCCGTGGCAAGCGTTGCCTCCAGATCATGCGTCAGCAGGTAGAGCGACCAGCCTCCGGGGGCGCCCGGAGGCGGCGGAGACATGATGCCCGCCACCCGTTCGCCGTCCGGTGCGCGCGCCAGTACATAGTCGCGGTGGTCGGGAGCGGGCGATTCGGCGATCACCCAACCGACCAGGCGCGCGTAGAAGTCCGTCGCCGCCGGCCGATCGGCCGTGGCGAGTTCGAACCAGATCGGGGTACCGTCGCGCAGGGTCATGTTCGTCACTCCAGCCGCTCAGGAAGAAAACAAGCCGAATCCGCACCCGATCGTGTCATGAATGCCCTTGTCAGGCCAGCGCGCAGTCGATCGGTGCGTGTGCGTCTGAACAAGTTGGGCCGCGTGTGGTTAAACGGGGTCGGTCGAACGACGACCTGGGAGCTTGAGCGAACATCGATGCGGTGGAGACGACGTAACCTGGCCTCGATGAGCGCGGATGTCGGTGACGGGCTGGCCCCGGCGGTGGAGGCGGTGACCAGCGGCGCGGCGCGCCCGCCCGCTGCGACGCGCGGCTATCGCGTGATCGCGCTGGTGGTGGCGTCGGCGCTGTTCATGCAACAACTCGACGGTACGGTGCTGACCGTCGCGCTGCCGACGATGGCGCGCGATCTGGGAACGCCGGCGACCAGCCTGAGCCTTGCGCTCACCAGCTACCTTCTGGCGCTCGCACTGTTCATCCCCGCCAGCGGCACGCTGGCCGATCGCTTCGGATCGCGCAGCATCTTCGCCAGCGCGATCCTCGTCTTCCTGCTCGGCTCCATCGCCTGCGCGCAGGCCGGATCGCTGCCGATGCTGGTCGCCGCACGCTTCGTCCAGGGGATCGGCGGCGCGATGATGGTGCCGGTCGGGCGACTGGTATTGCTGCGCAGCGTTGCCAAGGAGGACATGGTTCAGGCCTTGTCCTGGCTGGTCATGCCGGCGCTGGCCGGCCCGATCCTGGGGCCGCCGCTGGGCGGATTCATCGTCACCTGGCTCGACTGGCGCTGGATCTTCTATCTGAACATCCCGTTCGGCATTGCCGGCGTGATAGGCGCGCTGACGCTGGTGCCCGACGTGCCCGGCGACGCACGGGCGAAGTTCGACATGGCCGGCTTCGTCCTGTCGGGATTGTCGCTCGGCTGCCTGCTGTTCGGGTTCGAGCTGGCCAGCCGCCCCGGTACCGGCATCGCGGCGCTGGCGCTGCTCGTCGTGGGCGCCGTGATGGGCATGATCTATTTTCGCCACGCGCGGCACGTTGCCGACCCGATCCTGGACCCGACGCTGATGCGGATCCCGACCTTTCGCCTGTCGGTGATCGGCGGCTCGCTGACGCGGATCACGCAGGGCGCGCAGCCGTTCCTGCTGCCGCTGATGTTCCAGCTCGGCTTCGGGCTGACCGCCGCGAAGACGGGGACGATCACCATGGCGGGCGCGATCGGCGCGCTGGCGATGAAGGCGCTGGCGCCGCGCGTGCTGCGCCGCTGGGGCTTCCGCCGCGCGCTGATCGTCGCGGGGGTGGGAAGCAGCGCCGGCTATGCGACGTGCGCGCTGTTCCGCCCCGACTGGTCGATCGCCGCAATCATGCTGGTGCTGGGCATCTCGGGCTTCTTCACCTCGTTCCAGTTCACCGGCTACAATGCGATCGCCTATGCCGATGTCGGCAAGGCGCGGATGAGCGCCGCGACCAGCTTCTACGCCACCTTCCAGCAGCTGACGCTATCGCTCGGCATCTGCACGGCGGCGACGGTGCTGGAGCTGGGCACGCTGGCCGGACATCGCGCGCAGCCGACGCTGACCACCTTCTCGGTGGCGTTCCTCATCGTCGCGGCGATCTCCATGTCGGCAGTGATCTGGAACCGGCGTTTCGCCGACGATGCCGGCGCGGAGATGAGCGGCCACCGCGAAGCGCGCTGATCCCAGGTCAGCGCCAGCCCCTCGCCCGCGCCGCGCGCTCACCGGCGGCATCGAGTGCCTCGCCCGCCATCATGTCCTGCGCCGCCGCCATCAGTTCGGCGTCCGACGACCCCGCCTGCGCATAGTCGCCACCACCCCGGGGCGTCGTCCCCGGCATCGTCCGGCGAAGTGCCCAGCCATGCTGGTCGCGACAGGCGATACCGTCCGCGACGGGCGCGGCGAACACCCGGCAATAAGCTTGCGCATGGTCACGGAAGCTGAGCGCCACGCGCACGCCGTCCGCCGTCGCGCCGCCCGGCTGATCGTCGAGCGCGCGCGCCAGCGCCCCACGGGCATACAGCCCACCCGAAGTCGCGCCGACCGGGCCGCGATCGACCATCCGCCCGATCGTCACCCCCGCGACCAGACAGGCCGCCATCGCCGCTGCCGCCTGCCACCAGGCGGGTCCGCGCCGGGCCGGCGGCAGCGCGACGACGTTCGCCGGGATCAGCGCCGCCAGTCGCGCCGGCACCGGCTCCGCCGCGATCGGCGCGAACCGCGCCTCCAGCCGACGGCGCAGCGCCCGATGCCGCTCCACCTCCGCGCCCAGCGCGGGATCGGCGGCGATCGCCGCCTCCACCCGCCGCGCGCGCAGCGGGTCGAGCGCGTCGTCGGCATAGGCCATCAGCTCTTCGGGACCGATCGTCATGCCAGCTCTCCCAGCCGGGCCATCAACGCCTGTCGCCCGCGCACCAGCCGCGAGGTGAGCGTCCCCATCGGGATGTCCAGGATCGCCGCCGCTTCCTTGTAGGCCAGCCCCTCGACCAGCACGAGCGCCACCGCCTCGCGCTGCTCGTCGGGCAGCGCCTGCATCGCCGCATCGACTTCACCCAGCACGACGCGCGCCTCCGCCCCACCATGGTCGCCGACCCCCTCCCCGGCCTCCGCCGCGACGAAAGTCTCGGCAGCGCGGCTGCGGGCGCGGGTGGTGTCGATCCAGCTATTGCGCATGATACGGTACATCCAGCTATCCAGTCGCGTTCCGGGCTGCCACGACGATCGCGCCAGCAGCGCCTTCTCGACCGTCACCTGGCACAGATCGTCGGCATCGGCGCCATCGCGGGCCAGCGAGCGGGCGAAGCGCCGCAGTCGCGGCAACATCGCCAGCATCTCCTCCTCGAACGCCGCCAAGCCAACTCCCTTCTTGCATGGATGAAACGGATGGTGTCCGCCGTTTCATCCACATCAGGTTGCATTTTGGCAAACGGGGAAGCGGATGAAGCGCGCGACGACATGGCTGATGGCGGGCGGCGCGGCGATGCTGGCGGCGACGACGGCGGCCGCGCAGCTGCTGCCCCGCATGCCCGGCCTGCCGGTCGACATTCCCGGCCGCGCGATCGGCGATACCCTGGCGCAGGGAGCCGCCCGCGTCGCCGAGGAAGCGGGGCGCACGCTGGAACAGGCGCGCCGCAGCACGATCGCGCGGCTGGTCCGCGATCATCCCGATGCGATCGCGCTCGATCCGCAGGGCGACCCCGCGCGCGCGGGCGAGGTGGTGATCGATAGCCCCGACGAGTCGCTGCTGACCGTCGCGTTCGCCCGCGGTTATGCCATGATCGAGCGCGACGACGTGCTGGGCGTCGGCTTCGTGCGGCTGCGCACGCCGCCGGGCCGCTCGCTGAAAGCCGCGATCGCCGAATTGCGCAAGCTGGGCGCGGCGGTGAGCGCCGATCAACTCCACGCGCCGAGCGGTCGCGCCCCGGCGATGGCCGCCCCCTCTGGCGGCATCGGCCCGATCGTCGGTGTCATCGACGGCGGGGTGGCCGGCGCGGCGCTGAGCCGTGGGTTCGCCAGCGGGGCGCCGCGCGCCAACGACCACGGCACCGCCGTCGCCTCGCTGATCGCGGGCGGGCGCGGCATCCAGGGCGCGTTGCCGGGCGCGCGGATCGCCGCCGCCGATGTCTATGGCAGCGATCCGGCCGGCGGCAACGCCACCGCGATCGCGAAGGCGCTGGGCTGGATGGTCGAACAGCGCGTGCCGGTGGTGACGATCAGCCTGGCCGGTCCCGCCAACCCGACGCTGGCGCGGGTGGTCGCCGCCGCGCAGGCACGCGGGCTGGTGATCGTCGCGGCGGTCGGCAACAACGGTCCCGCCGCACCGCCCGCCTACCCGGCCTCCTATCCGGGCGTGATCGCGGTCACCGGAGTCGACGCGCGCGACCGCCCGCTGATCGAGGCGGGCCGTGCCGTGCATCTGGACTATGCCGCACCCGGCGCGGACATGCTCGCCGCCGGAAGCGACGGGCGTCCCCGCAAGGTGCGTGGCACATCGTTCGCCGCCCCGCTGGTCGCGGGAACGATCGCGCGCTTCTACCCGGCGCTCGCCCCGGGCGCGATCCGCCCCGCACTGGCGCGCGTCGACGCAGCCGCGCAAAAACCCGGCAACCGCAAGAACTTGGGACGCGGCATCGTCTGCAAGGAATGCCGCACCCCGGCACAATGAAAAAATTTTCGCGCAGACGGGATTAAAGCGGCACGTCGCCCCGTTCTCCCAGCAACAGCAAAGGAGAGCAATGATGAAGACCCTTCTGTCGACCACCACCGCCCTGGTTCTCGCCTTCGTATCCGCCCCGGCCCCGGCCCAGTTGCTTGGTGGCGCCGGTGGCGCGCTTGGCGGCACCATGGGTAGCACGATGGGAACACTTGGCGGCGCCGGCAACGGCAGCCTCGGCGGGATGATCGATCGCGACGGCGGCGCGCTTGGCGGCCTGAGCACGACCCGCGCCTCCAGCCGCACCGACCGTAACGTCGACACCCGCCGTGGCCGCGCCAGTGCGCGCCATTCGAGCAGCGCGGATTCGACGCTGACCGGCGCGACCCGGATCGGGGACACCGCGATCGGCGGCAACGGTTCGGTCTCGGGCAGCGCGAACGGCGGCGCGGACGCCAGCTTCGTCGGCACCGACGCGATCCGCGACACGGTCGGCAATGGCGTGAGCCGGGCGCGCAACGCCGCCACCGCGACCGGTGAGCGCGTGCGCGGCACAGCGCAGCGGGGGCGCGATGCCGCCCCCCCGGCCGCCGGCAACGCCCGTGGCGGCGCGAGCGGCTCGGGCTCGGGTATGCTGTCCGGCACTGGCAACGGCGCGTCGGGCACGCTCGCGCTCGCCGGCAGCGGGGCGGCGGACGCCGGCGCCTTCGCGGTCAGGCCGGGCATGGCGGTGCGCGATGCGAAGGGGCGCGCGATCGGCACGGTCCAGTCGGTCCGCTCGACCGGAGAGGGCGCGGTGCGGCAGGTGCTGGTGAAGGTCGGCGACAGGACCGCCGCGCTGCCCGCCGCCAACTTCTCGGGCTCGGGCGACGTCCTCGTCTCCGCCATGGGCAAGGGCGCGGTGAAGGACGCCGCCGAGTAATTGCGTCGCCGGAGCGATGACGGGCGCGTCCGGCCACCGCCGGGCGCGCCATCGCCTTTCGGGGAACCCCCGCCCCGCCCCGGCGTCTCGATCCCGCAGGATCAGCCGGAAAGACACGTGGATGAGTGAGACGAACCCCAAGGGCTGGCGCGAGAATATCGTCCTGCTCGGCGCGCTGGCCGCCAATCTGGGGATCGCGGTCGCGAAGTTCGTCGCCGCGGGCCTCTCCGGCTCGTCGTCGATGCTGACCGAGGGCGTGCACTCGCTGGTCGACAGCGGCAACCAGGTGCTGCTGCTCTACGGTCAGCGCCGCGCACGCCGCCCGCCCGACGAGGCGCGGCCGTTCGGCTATGGCAGGGAGCTGTATTTCTGGGCGTTCGTCGTCGCGATCCTGATCTTCGCGATCGGTGCGGGCGTGTCGATCTACGAAGGCTATCTGCACATCATCCGGCCCGAGCCGCTGGCCGATCCGCTCATCAACTATATCGTGCTGGCGATCGCGCTGCTGCTGGAAGGGTCGTCGTGGACCATCGCGGTGCGCGCGTTCGACAAGACCCGCGGCGAGATGGGCTGGTGGCAGGCGATCCGCGAATCGAAGGATCCGGCCGGGTTCATCGTGCTGTTCGAGGATTCGGCGGCGCTGATCGGCCTGCTGGTCGCCGGGATCGGCGTGTGGCTCAGCCATGCGACCGGCGAGCCGCGCATCGACGGCTATGCCTCGATCGTGATCGGCGTGCTGCTGGGCGCCGTGGCGGTGGTGCTGGCGCGCGAGTCGAAGGGGCTGTTGATCGGCGAGCGCGCCGACCCGGCGGTGATCGCCCGCGCGCGCGATATCGTCGCGGCACACAAGGAGGTGACGCACGTCAATCATGTCCGCACCATCCACAACGGCCCGCACACGGTCTTCGTCGCGATCAGCGCGGATTTCGAGGACACGCTGCCGATGGGCCGCGCGGAGACGTTGATCGAGGACATCGAAGCGGAATTGCGCGGCGCGCTGCCGCAGCTCAGCTCGATCTATATCCGCCCCGAGAAGCGTGAGGGCGCCTTCCGCCTTCCGGCCTCAGCGTAGCGCCCTCGCCCGCGCGAACAGGCGCGCGACATCGCCGGCGTCGATGGCGCCGAGCACCAGCAACGGTCCGGCCAGATAGCCGGGCGTTCCCGGCAGCCCGATGGCGCGCGCCTCCGCCGCATTGGCGCGCAGCCGCGCCGCGACTTCCGCCTCGCGCGCGGCGAGGTCGGCGGTCAGTCGCGCCCAGTCGCCCCCGGCCCCTGTCACCACATCCGCCAGCATCGCGTCGTCGATCGTCCGCGCATCGGTCATCAACCGCGCGTGGACCGGCGCATGGATCCCCTGCCACGCGCTCGCGATCGCCACCTGCGCCGCGCGCTCCGACGGCGGGCCGAAGATCGGCCAATCCTTGTGGAGCACGCGCACATCGCCATCGGCGCGCACCGCCTCCGCCAGTGCCGGATAGGCCCGGCGACACGCCGCGCAGCGATAGTCGCTGAACACCGCCATCCGCAGCGAGGCGTTCGCGGGGCCGCTGGCCGGCGCGCCCTCGCTCAGGATCGACGCCACCATACCAGAGGCACGCACGTCGCGCCCGATCGGCGCGGTGCGGCGCAGGGCGCGCCCGGTCAGCCAGCCGCCCGCCAGCACCACGCCCAGTATCGCGACATCCCGCCGCCCGATCGATCCCGCCATGGGAACGACCATAGCGCCTCAGCCGGCCGACAGCATCCCGCGCAGTTCGGGCATCGGCGGCACGTCGCCGCCCGCCCCGTCCACCCAGCGGACGAAGCCACCGATGCGCTTGGCGACCTTTTCGGCGTGATGGGAATGGATGTCGGCGAGCCGGTGGTCGAGAAACGGATTGTCGAACCGCTCGATCGTGCTGGCGACATAAGCGCGAGCCTCCGCCTCCATGCCGCGCGCGGCGAAGCCGGGCACGACCTCCTCGGCCATCACGCGCTCCAGCGCCGCGCGGGTGTCCGGGTCGCCCAGCGCCGCACGGACCGTCGCGCCCTCGGCCGCGCCCGCCCGATGCCAGCGCGCCGCCAGCCAGCTATGGCCGAGGTTGAGGATGTGCAGCTTCAGCCGCTCGAACGGTTCCAGATCGTCGGCCAGTACGACGGCGCGATGCGTGAACGGCAGGTCCAGCCCCGGCTGCCGCTCGATCGCCCAGAGCGCATAGGGTTCGGCGATCGCCCCCGCCGGCTCCAGCGGGGTGCTGACGATCCGGTCGACCAGGGTATTGACCCAGCGGCACCGCTCCTCCAGCCAGACGACGAACGCCGGGTCACGCCGCTGCGCCCGCGCCAGATCGACCGCGGCGGCGCGCAGCACCTCGCCGTTGCGCGATACCAGCTCGCACGGCAGCATCGTCGGGCCATCGCCACCGGTCCGCCAGCGTGCGTGCAGCGCCGCCAGCAGGATCGCGACGAACGATCCCGGCGCCACCCCGTCATCGCGGATCGCGCGATCGGCGTCGGTGACGCGATAGCCGGTATCGCCGGTGTTCGACACAATATGCGTCGCGCGGTCGCGGATCGTCGCGACCAGCGCGTCCCAGTCGCGCGCCGCCTGCATCCCGCCGGTCACGCTGCGCACCCGCACCGTCCGCTCGACCGGCACACCGTTCTCCAGCCCGCGCAGGATGACCGGGAAGCCGGCGGGATCGGCGAACGCCTCCAGCCGGCGCGCGCGTTCCGCGTCGCCGGTGGTCTGGACGATCAGGATGTCGGGCACCGCCTGCCCTTCGTCGCGCGCCTCCGACGCGAAGAGATCGACATGCGCCTGCAGGAAGCGGCTGGTGCCAAACTGGACGATCATCGTGCCCCATCCTTCAACCCATAAGCGGCCAGCGCATTGCCGCCGAAGATCGCCGCCTCCGCCGCCGGGCAGTGGCGGGCGACATAATCCGCGATCAGGTCGTGGACGCGCGCATAATCGGAGGCGAGCAGACACACCGGCCAGTCCGATCCCCACATCAGCCGTCCGGTCCCGAACAGCGTGAAGACATGATCGAGGTAGCGCTCGATGTCGTCGGCCCGCCAGCCGGCATGATCCGCCTCGGTCACCAGCCCGGAGACCTTGCACATCACCTGCGGACAGGCGGCGACCGCCGCGATCCGCTCGGCCCATGGTTGCCATCCCTGCGCGGCGATCGACGGCTTGGCGGCATGATCGAGGATGAACTGCCCGGCCCCGACCCGGTCGAGGAACGCCGGAATCGTGGCGAGCTGGCGATGATCGACCAGCAGATCGTAGCGCAAGCCGCGCGCCATCACCGCGCGCACCCCGCGCACGAAGGCGTCGCCGAGCAGGAAGTCGCCGTCCGCCTCGTCCTGCACGACATGGCGATAGCCGACCAGCAACGGCGTGGCATCCGCGTCCAGCTTCGCCGCGATATCGTCGGCGCGAAGGTCGATCCAGCCGACAACGCCGATGATCGCCGGGCACGCCGCCGCCGCGTCCAGCAACGCGCGCGTCTCTTCGGGCACCTGCCGCGCCTGTACCGCGACGGCGGCGTCGATCCCGCTGCCCGCCAGCGCGGCGGCCAGGTCCGCCACGCCAAAATCGCGCGCGATCGCCGAACCGGGCTCGATCCACCCGAAATCCCGCGTGGTATAGTGCCAGAGGTGATGATGCGCGTCGACGCGCAAGGGTCGGTCGGTCATGGCGGTCCTTGTCGACATCGGTCAGCCGGCGGTGGTCGGATGATGCCCGAGCGTCAGCGAGATGCGCGCCGCGGCCGCGCGCAGCAGCGCATCGACCGCGTCCAGCTTCACCCGCTGCGATCCGTCGATCAGCTCCAGATACGGCACGGTCAGCGCGCCGACGATCTCGCCGTTGAACGCGAACACCGGATAGCTCACGTCCGTCACGCCGTGGGTGATCGGGCTTTGTCGCCGGTCGAATCCCTGCCGCCGCACGGTTTCCAGCCGTTCCTCCAGCCAGTCCATGTCGACGGGCTTGCCCTGCGCCGCCGCCGCCTGCGCGACGAGGCGCTTCACGCGGTGCGGTGGCGAGAAGGCGAGCAGCACCTGCCCCGAACAGCTGCGGATCATGTCGATCGCCGCCCCCAGCCGCAGCGCGAAGCCGCGCATCCCGGGATTTTCCTCCCGCGCGATCACCAGTCCATAGGCACCGTTCGGCACCACGAAATGACACGATTGCTCGGTCTCGGCGGCCAGTTGCTGCATCTCGGGCGTCGCGGCGCGGGTCAGGTGCTGCGCGGGCGTGGCGCGATAGGCGAGGTCGAGGATCTTGTACGAGACGGTATATCGGTCGTTGACGGGCGAGCGCTGCAGATAGCCGATCTGCTCCATCACCACGACGATCCGGAACAGCTCCCCCACCGAGCGTCCCAGCGCGCTCGCCATGTCGGTGACGAGCGCGCCCTGCGGATAGGCCGACAACAGTTCGAGAACCTCGAATGCCTTCTCCAGGGCAGGCGCGGCGTAGGTGGTCGCCTTCGGCCGGGCTGTATCCGGGTCGCGGGGAGCGCGGGCCATGTCGCTCAGGCCCGGACGCGGGCGCGCAGCGCGAAGGTCAGGACGACCGCGAAGCACGCCGCCGGGACGAGCATCGCCGCCGATATTCCGGCACGATCGGATACCCAGCCGATCAGCCCGGTCAGCACCGCGCCGCCGATGATCGCCATGATGATCAGCGACGACCCCAGCCGCCGCAGCGGCCCCAGCGTCTCGACACCCAGCGCGAAGATCGTCGGGAACTGGATCGACATGAAGAAGCTGGTCGCCACCAACGCATACAGCCCGATCGTACCGCCGCCGAGCGCGGCCACGCCGGCCAGCAGCAGCGAGATACCGGCGAAGATCGCCAGCAGCCGCGATGGCGCGATCCACGTCATCAGCGTCGTGCCGACGAAGCGTCCGGCCGCGAACAGCACCAGCGACACGAACAGCATGTCCGCGCCCTGCCGCTCCGACAGCCCCAGCGCGCCGGCATAGCGGATCGTATAGCTCCAGAGCCCGACCTGTGCCCCGACATAGAAGAACTGCGCGATCACCGCGCCGACCAGGCGCGGGTGGCGCAGCAGGTCGGCGAAACGCTCGTCGCGGACCTCCCGCTCCGTCGCGACGGCGCGCGCGCGGGGAAAGGCGGTGAAGGCGGCGGCGAGCGCGAACAGCAGCACGACCGCCGCGATCGCCAGATAGGGTGTCGCGACGGCCTGCACCTCGGTGCGATAGAATGCCTCGCGCGCGGCGGCATCCATGCCGGCCAGCGTGCGCTCGTCATGCTCGATCCCCGACAGGATGAAGTTGCGTCCGACCAGAATGCCGGTGATCGCGCCGAACGGATTGGCGGCCTGCGCCCAGTTCAGCCGCCGCGTCGCGGTGCGCGGATCGCCCAGCTCGGTCATCAGCGGATTGGCGGACGTCTCCAGGAACGCCAGCCCGGCCGCGATCACGAACAGCGCGAACAGGAACAATTGATACGCGCTGATCGCCGCCGCCGGATAGAACAGCAGCGCGCCCGCACCGTACAGCAGCAGCCCGGTGATGATCGCCGCCTTGTACCCGAAGCGCCGCAGCACGATCGACGCGGGGATCGCGAAGGCGAAATAGCCGAAATAGAACACCTGCTGCACGAAGCTGGTGCCGAAATCCGACAGCGTGAACGCCTTCCTGAACTGCGCGATCAGGATGTCGTTCAGGTTGTTGGCCATCCCCCAGAGGAAGAACAGCGACGTGGTGATGATGAGCGCGGGCACCCAGCGTTTGGCCCCGCCCCCGTCGTCGTGCCGATCGTGGGTGTACGCCCCCGCATGATCCTCCGCCACGGGAGAGCCTGTCCACGCCATCACTGTCATCCTCTATGCTGGTTCGACGCCGGTCTGTCCCGCCAGCGCGTTAGAAGGTCACGATCGCCTTCAGAACATGGTCCGCCTCCGCGATCAACCGCGGCATGCCGGCGGGCAGGTCGTCGGCGTCGAGGCTGTGCGTGTGGAGTGCGTCGGTCGGGATCGCGCCGCTGCGCATCGCCGACAGCACGCGCTCGAAATCCGTCGACAGCGCGTTGCGGCTGGCGATCAGCGTCGTCTCGCGCTTGTGGAATTCGGGATCGGCGAAGATCAGGTCGTCGGGGACCACGCTGACCAGCACATAGCTGCCGCCGTGCGCGACATAGCCCAGCCCGGCCCGCATCGCATGGATGTTGCCGGTCGCGTCGAATACCGTGTCGAAGAAATCGCCGCCGGTTCGGTCGGCCAGCGTGTCGCGCACCGAGCCGTCCACGGTCACGACGTCCTTGAAGCCGAGCCGGTCGCGCGCATAGGCCAGCCGCGTCGCGCGCGTGTCGATCAGCGTGACGTGCGCGCCGTCGAGCCGCGCGAACAGCGCGACCGCGACGCCGATCGGGCCGGCGCCGGCCACGAGCACGCGGTCGCCCGCGCTCAATCGGGCGCGCGCCACGGCATGGGCGCCGATGGCCAGGAATTCGACCATCGCGGCCTGCTCCAGCGTCAGGTCGTCGGCGTCGATGACCGCGCCCTCGGGCACGACGATCAGGTCCTGCATCCCGCCGTCGGTGTGCACGCCCAGGACCGCGATCCGCGTGCAGCAGTTCGGCTTGCCCTTGCGACACGCGATGCAGGTGCCGCACGCCAGATAGGGGTTGATCGTCACCCGCTGACCGACGCGCAGCGCCGAACCTTCGGGCGCTGCGGCGACTTCGCCGGCCAGTTCGTGCCCCATCACGCGCGGGTAGGACAGGAAGGGCTGATTACCGGCGAAAATGTGATAATCGGTTCCGCAAAGGCCGACGCGGCGCATCCGCACCAGTACCTCGCCGGGCCCCGGTTGCGGCGCCGCGCGTTCGATCCGCTCGAGCGCATATGGCTCCCGGCACATGACGGCTCGCATTTACCCCTCCCTGACAACACATGTCGCTCTTTCCATATATGAGAGCGCATTCTGGTTCAGGCAACAATCATTTCCGGATGGCCTCCCCAAGCATCAGTCGCTTCACGCCAAAGCCGATTGTGACAAAATATTGAAAAGGTTGATGAAGGTTATACGGGTCGCTTGACTAACTATCACCGGCGCATATGCTTTTTCATATAAGCAAACGACGGAGACGGGGATGGGGACGCGGTTTACCCGGCGAACGGTGTTGCAGGCGGGTGCCGCCGCGACCGCCGCCAGTGGCGTGGATGCCCTGCCGCTGCGTGCCCGGCCCCCGCGCGACGGCGAGGCGCACCGTTTGTGGTTCGACACGCCCGCCACGCGCTGGGTCGATGGACTGCCGGTCGGCAACGGCCGGCTCGGCGCGATGGTGCGGGGCGCCACCGACCGGGAGGTGGTGTCGCTGAACGACGACACGCTCTGGTCGGGATATCCCACCGCCAACGCCAATCCGGATGCTCCCGCCCGGCTGCCCGGCACACGCGCCGCCGCGCTGGCGGGTGATTTCCGCACCGCCAACGAGCGGGCGAAGGACTTGCAGGGGCCGTTCTCGCAAAGCTACGCGCCGCTTGGCGACCTGGTGATCGCGCTGCGTCATCGCGGCGCGATCGGGCAGTATCGGCGCGCGCTGGATCTGGATCAGGCGGTCGCCAGCGTGACCTACACCGCCGATGGCACCCGCTATCGCCGCGAGGTGTTCGCCTCCCACCCCGCGCAACTGATCGTCGTGCGGCTGAGCGCGGAGGGCGGAACGATCGACGCCGACCTGTCGCTCGCCACCGCGCTGCGCGGCGACGGCACCGCCGGCGAGGGCAGGCTGGTGCTGCGCGGCAAGGCGCCGGCGGCGGCGGCGCCCAACTATCGCGACGTGCCCGACCCGATCGTCTATGACGATGCGCCGGGCAAGGGCATGGCGTTCGCCGCGATCGTCGATGTCACCACCGAGGGCGGGCGCGCGACGGTCGACGGCACGGTCATGCAGATTCGCGATGCGCGCCATGTCGAGCTGCGCATCGCCGCCGCGACCGGATTTCGCGGTGTCGACCGATCGCCGGACCTGTCGCCCGAAGCGGTCGAGGCGAAGGCGGCGGCGGTGCTCGCGGCGGCGCGCGGCACCGATGTCGGCGCGTTACGCGCGGCGCATGTCGCCGACCACCAACGCCTCTATCGGCGCGCGGCGCTGCGGCTCGACGGCGCTCGCCCCGGCACCACCGCCGCGCGCCGCGCCGGCAATGCGACACGCACCGATCCGGCGCTTGCCGCGCTGCTGTTCCACTTCGGGCGCTATCTGCTGATCGCCGGTTCGCGTCCCGGTACGCAGCCGGCGAACCTGCAAGGCATCTGGAATGCCGAGGTGCGCCCGCCGTGGAGCAGCAACCACACCACCAACATCAACACCCAGATGAACTATTGGCCGGCGGAGGTCGCCAACCTGGCCGACTGTCATACGCCGCTGTTCGACTGGCTCGATCATGTCGCGCGGCGCGGCACGACCGTCGCGCGCGGCTATTACGGGATGCCGGGCTGGTGCCTGCACCATAACAGCGACCTATGGGCGATGGCCAATCCGGTCGGCGAGCGGGACAGCAACCCCGTCTGGGCCAACTGGCCGATGGGCGGCGCCTGGCTGATGCAGCACGTCTGGCAGCATTATGCCTTCGGCGGCGACCTGACCTTCCTGCGCGCGCGCGCCTGGCCGCTGATGCGCGGCGCGGCGGAATTCTGCGCGGCGTGGCTGGTCGCGGACCCGGCCAGCGGCCGGCTGACCACCGCGCCGTCCGTATCGCCCGAAAACGAGTTCATCGCGCCCGACGGCAAACCGGCCGCGATCAGCGCCGGCTGCACCATGGATCTGGCGCTGACCCGGGAGCTGTTCGCGAATTGCATCGCGGCCAGCGCGCTCCTGAACGGCGATGACGCCTTCGCCACGCGACTGCGCGGGCTGGTCGAGCGGCTGGAGCCGTACCGGATCGGGCGCTACGGCCAGCTTCAGGAATGGTCGCGCGATTTCGCGGAGGCCGAACCCGGCCACCGCCACATCTCGCACCTGTATCCGCTGTATCCGGGCGACCAATTCACCCCGCGCCGCACGCCGGAATGGGCGCAGGCGGCCGCGACGTCGATGCAGCGGCGCGAGGACAACGGCGGCGGCGCGACCGGGTGGAGCCGCGCGTGGGCGACCTGCATCTGGGCGCGCATGGGCGACGGCGCGCGCGCCGGCCGCTCGATCGACACCTTCTTCCAGAGCAGCACGCTCGACAATCTGTTCGACACCCACCCGTCGAACAAGGGACCGATCTTCCAGATCGACGGCAATTTCGGGATCACCGCCGCGATCGCCGAAATGCTGCTGCAAAGCCATGACGGGGCGATCGCGCTGCTGCCCGCGCTGCCGCCGGCGTGGCGCAACGGCGAGGCGTCGGGACTACGCGCACGCGGCGGGATCACCGTCGATCAACGCTGGTCGAACGGACGGCTGGAGGAAGCGCAGCTGTCCTTCGCCAGCGCCGGCACGCCATTGATCCGTCTGCCGGCCGACGTGCGGCTGCGTACCGCCACGCGCGGCGGCGCGGCGGTGGCCGCGCGCGGCGAGCGCGACGGCATCCGCCTGACCGGCGCGGCCGGGGACCGCATCATCCTGCGCATCGGCGCGGCCTGACACGCACGCATCATCATCGCCGACGCCGTCGAAAAGGACGGCGCGGCTCTTCGGGGAGAGAGACCATGTCGTCACGTTCCATTCTGGCCGCCGCGAGCTCGTGCCTGGCCTTATGCCTCGCCGACGCGGCCATGGCGCAGACGGTGCCCGCCGCCACGCCCGACAACGAGGTGGCCACGGCCGGCGAGGATATCGTCGTCACCGGCATCCGGCGCAGCCTTGCCGACGCCACCGCGCTGAAGCGCAACAACATCGGCATCGTCGATGCGATCTCCTCCGAGGATATCGGCCGCTTCCCCGACCAGAACCTCGCCGAATCGCTCCAGCGCGTGACCGGCGTGCAGATCACCCGCAACAAGGGCGAAGGCAGCCGTGTGGCGCTGCGCGGACTGGGGCCCAACTTCACCCAGACGCAATATAACGGCCGACAGATCGCGACGCCGGGCGGCGGGCGCAGCTTCTCCTTCACCTCGCTGTCGTCGGACTTCGTAAGCGCGGTGGAGGTCATCAAGTCGCCCAGCGCAGAACAGGTGGAAGGCGGGCTGGCCGGCACGGTCAACGTCCGCGTCGCCCGCCCGCTGGACGCCGGGCGCGACGTGGTGGCGATCACCGCGGAGGGTATCTACGAGGAGAACCCGAACCGCGTGACGCCGCACGCCTCGCTGTTCGTCAACAAGATCATCAGCGACACGTTCGGCGCGAGCTTCGGCTTCAACTATGAAAAGCGGCGCGTGCTGTCGGCCGGCTATCTGGGGTACGGCGCGGAAAACGGCGTGGAGGCGCGGCGCAATCCGCCGCTCGACTATAATCTGGATGGCGATTTCGCCGACCAGTATCGCTTCATCCACACCACCAATCTGGTCGCGCAGGACGGCAAGTTCGAGCGTGCGACGATGATCGGCGGGTTGCAGTTCAAGCCGTCCGACACGCTCAACTTCTATGTCGACGGCTTCTTCTCGGACTTCAAGGATTACTCGATCTACAACGAGCATCAGGTCCGTTTCACCAATATCCAGGGGCCGGGTGCCGGCATCGCCGGCAGCACGGTGGCGGACGGCTATCTGACGGCGCTGGACGCGAACGGCGTCGATCACCGCGCCGACACGCGCCCGATCGACACGCACGACGAATTGTTCAGCGGCGCGCTCGGCGGGATCTGGACGCTCGACCGGTTGAAGGTATCGACCGAATTCACCTTCTCCAAGGCGCGGCGGACCGCGACCAACTACGGCTTCGCGATCAATTCGCGCGCGCGGGTCGGATACGACACCAACGGCGATCTCGGTCGCGAACCGACCGTGACCTTCGCGCGCGGCTACGACCCGCTCGATCCCTCGACCTACAACCTGCTCGCGGTCGGCGGCACGTACCGGGCGCCCAGCATCGACCGCAATTATGACGGACGGCTCGACGTGGCGCGCGACGTCGACTGGGGCGGCGCGTCGCTGGTCCTGAAAGCGGGCGGCATGTTCGCCAATCGCCGCAGCCAGTTCAGCTCGCGCACCTTCAACCTGACCTCGCAGCAGGTCGCGACCGCTCTGGGACAGGCTTACAATCCGACGATCGAGGGCGGCAGCACGTCGGCGGCGCCGATCCTGGCGGAGGTGAACTATTCCAAGTTCGTGCAGGAATCGCTGGGCCGCTATCTCGCGCCGAATCTGAACGCCTTCTTCGACCGTATCCCGCTCGACACGATGCTGTCGCTGGCCCCGCCGCAGACGCAGCTCGCCAACGACTTCACCGTCACCGAACGCTCCTATGCCGCCTACGCGCAGATGGACATCCGCGCGCTCGACGATCGCTTCACCGGCAATGTCGGGCTGCGCTACGTCCGCACCGACCAGACGTCGGCGGGCTATGCCGCCGACCTGTCGTCGCTGCTGGTGCGGCGCGGGGGGATCATCACCGTCGTCCAACGCACCACGCCGGTGTCGATCGACAACAGCTATGGCGAATGGCTGCCGAGCGTGAACCTGTCCTACGACCTGACGCCGCAATTGAAGGTGCGCGGCGCGGTGGCGCGGACGATGACGCGCCCCGATATCGGCCTGTTGTCGCCGACGCTGAGCGTCGATGCCAACACCAGCACGATGAGCGCGCGCAATCCGAACCTGCGCCCCTACGTCTCCAACCAGATCGACCTGTCGCTGGAATATTATTTCAGCGGCTCTGGGCTGCTGTCGGCGGCGGTCTTCTACAAGGACGTCGACAATTTCATCGTCAATTCCGCCACCTCGGTCACGCAGACGGTGCAGCTGGAGGAAGGCGGCAGCCGCCAGCAAGTGTTCCTGCTGCGCCAGCCGCGCAATGGATCGAGCAGCAAGATCAAGGGCTTCGAACTGGGCGCGCAGGTGCCGTTCACCTTCCTGCCCGGCCCGTTCGATGGCCTGGGCGTGTTGGGGAATTTCACCTATCTCGATCTCGGCGACGTGGTGGTGACGCAGGGACAGCCGGCGATCCCGATCTCGGGCGCGTCGACGCGCAGCTACAACATCGCGGGCTATTACGAGAAGGCGGGCTTTGGCATCCGCGCGTCGTACAATTACCGCAACGGCTTCGTGAACGACCCGATCAGCACCTTCGGCGACGGCGACTATCAGCGCGCCTACGGCCAGCTCGACATTTCGGCGAGCTACGACATCAACCGCATGATCACGCTGAACGCCGACATCACCAATGCGACGAACGCGAAGATCTATAACGACACCGGTGTCGGGCTGCTGCGCGGGGTGGTCGACAACGGTCGCCGCGTGACCGCCGGCGTGCGGGTGCGGTTCTGACGCGCTCGCACTCCCCCTTTCCGACCCGCCCCCTCACCTCACTCTCTCCCGTCGCCCCGGCGAAAGCCGGGGTCCAGTCGGGAAGGCCGTCGTAACGGCACGACATCGCTGGTTACTATCCTCCCGGAACTGGACCCCGGCTTTCGCCGGGGTGACGGGCGTGGAGGGTGACGGATAGTTGAGGGAGTGACGGCGAAGAAGTGGCGCGGCCGCAGCCCCCCTCACCCCATTCGTTCGCGCACCACGCGCTCCAGCACCGTCAGCGGCATCGCGCCCAGCGTCAGGACGCGGTGGAACGCCTTCGGATCCCAGCCTGCCCCGGCCTTGCGCTTCGCCTCGTCGCGCAGCCGCGTCCAGACGGTATGCCCGATCTTGTAGCTGCACGCCTGCCCCGGCCAGACGGTATAGCGATCGATCTCGCCCTGGCTGCGGCCGCGCGCGATGCCGGTGGTGGCGATCAGATAATCGGTCGCCTTCTCGCGACTCCAGCGTTTGACGTGCATACCGGAATCCACGACCAGCCGCGTCGCGCGGAACAGCAGGGATTGCAGATAGCCGACCTGCCCCAGCGGATCGCCCTCGTACATTCCCATCTCGTCGGCCAGCTGCTCCGAATAGAGCGCCCAGCCCTCCGAATAGCCCGAATAGAAGCCGCGCCGGCGGATCAGCGGAATGTCCTGGCTCTCCAGCGCGGACATCACCTGCAGATGATGCCCCGGCACCGCCTCGTGATAGCTGAGCGTCGCCAGCCCGAACTTCGGGCGATCGAACGTGTCGCGCAGGTTGATGAAGTAGATCGCCGGGCGCGTCCCGTCGAGCGAGGCGGACTGGTAATAGCCGCCCGGCGCGCCGGCCTGGATCGCCTCCGGCACGCGCCGCACCTCGACGGGTGCGCGCGGCAGGATCGCGAACTGCTCCGGCAGCCGCTTGGTCATCGCCGCCACCTGCGCGCGGAGTTGCTCCAGCAGTGCCTCGCGGCCCGGATCGGTGTTGGGATAGAGCTGGTCCGGGCGCCTGTTGAGCGCGACCAGTCGTTCGCCGACGGTCCCTTGCGTCATCCCCTGCGCGCGCAGGATGCCGTCGATCCGCGCGCCGATCTCCGCGACCTGCGCCAGCCCGAGCCGGTGGATCTCGTCGCCGGTCAACTCGGTCGTGGTCGCCGCGCTCGCCGCCGCGGCATAATAAGCCGCACCGTCCGGCAGGCGCCACACGCCCGCGTCGTGCACCGCCCGCCCGCGCAATTCCGTCACCAGCGCGCGCTGCCGGTCCAGCGCCGGGAAGACGCGCTCGGCGACCAGCGTCGCCGCCGCCTCGGCGCGGTCGGCGGGCAGGTCGGCCGCCTTCAGCTTGGCAGTAAGATCGCTTACCATCCCCGTCGCCCCGGGCGCTCGGTCGCGCACCGCCGCCAGCTGCTTCAGCGTGGTGTCGAGGATGTAATCGGGTGCGAACACCCCCTTGGCCGCATCCTCGCGCTGCCGCTCGGTCTCGGCATCGATCACCGCGCCCAGCGCCGCGACGCGGGCGACGTAAGCGTCGGCGTCGGCCGCGTCGCGGATGCGGTGCTGATTGGCGAGGAAGTCCGGCACGTCGCGATACGCGCCGGTCAATTGCGTCAGCACATAGGGCGCATACCGCCCCGCACTCGCGCCGAACGTATAGCGTTCGCCAGCCAGCACCCGCTCCAGGCTGTAGGATACGATATCGTAATCCAGTCGCGCCGCCGGTCCCAGTGCCGCGCGCGGGATCGCGCGAAGCGCCGCCAGTTCGGAGCGCGCGCGCGCGAACTGGCGCGCCTCGCCCGCCCGGCTCGCATCGCCCAGTCGCGACTTGAGCGCCGCGCGCGCGCCGCTGTCCAGACCCAGCGAGGTCGCCTGCTCGGGATTGTCGTCCAGCCGCGCATAGAAGAAGCGATCCAGCAGCGCGCGCAACTCGGCATCGCGTGTGCCGGTCGTGGCATCGGCCGTACGCGGCAATGCCGCAAGCGCGGCGGCGGACCCGGCGGAGGCAAGAAACTGGCGACGGCGCATGACAACTCCCGATAACGCGAAACGCGGATCAGACTGGCGGCGGCGACATGCTTTGTCGAGCGCGCGCAGTCACTTGGGATTTTTTAGCCCATGGGTGGCGACAAACGCGCCGCGCCTTGCGTAAGGTTACGCGCATGGCGATCGGACTGCACAACGAAGGCTTCTCTGACGCACTGGTGGTATTGGGCGCGGCCGGACTGGTGATCCCGGCCTTCGCGCGCTTCCGCATCAGCCCGGTGATCGGGTTCATCCTGGTGGGGGCGCTGGTCGGCCCGGCGGGGCTGGGCGCGCTCGTCCCCAAGGCGCCATGGCTCTATTATTTCACCATTTCCGATCCCGCCTCGATCGAGCCGTTCGCCGAGTTCGGGATCGTGCTGCTGCTGTTCTCGATCGGGCTGGAGCTGTCGTTCCGGCGCTTATGGGCGATGCGGCGGCTGGTGTTCGGCACCGGGCCGGCGGCGCTGGCGGGTTGCGCGACGCTGATCGGCGTGGCGCTGCATGTCATGGGTCAAAGCTGGGGCGGCGCGGCCGGGCTAGGCCTTGCGCTCGCCCTGTCCTCGACCGCGCTCGTGCTACCGCTGGTGGGCACGACCAGCCCGGTGGGACGCGGCGCGTTCGCGATCCTGCTGTTCCAGGACCTCGCGCTGGTGCCGATCATCTTCGCGCTCGGCGCGATGGCCCCGACCGCCAGCGACGAGGGATGGGTCGGCATCGCCGGGGTCGCGCTGCGCGGCGGCCTGACCGTGGTGGCGATGTATCTGGGCGGCCGGCTGGTCCTGCCGCGCCTGTTCGCGCAGGCGGCGCGAACCAAGAGCCCCGAGCTGTTCCTCGCCGCCTCGCTGCTGGTCGTCATCGTCGCCAGCGTCGCGACCACCGCCGCCGGCCTGTCGCCGATCGTCGGGGCGTTGCTGGCGGGGCTGCTGATCGCCGAAACCGAATATCATACCGAGGTCGAGGTGATGACCGCGCCCTTCAAGGGGCTGGCGCTGGGCGTGTTCCTCATCACCGTCGGCATGAGCCTGGACCTTGGTGCGATCCTCGCCAACTGGGTGCCGCTGCTGACGGCGGTCCTAGGCGTCGTCGCCGGCAAGGCGATCGTCACCTTCCTGCTGCTGCGCGTCGCGAACGCGCGGCCGGGGATCGCGGCGGAAACGGGCGTGCTGATGGGCAGCCCGTCGGAGACGACGCTGATCGTCCTGGCCACCGCCGCACAGGCGCAGCTCATCACCGCCGCCACCGCCAGTTTCTGGCAGACCGTCACCGCGATCGGGCTGACGATCACCCCGCTGCTGGCGCTGCTCGGCCGCGTGATCTCGCGCCGAATCGAGGGGCGGACCACCGCGCCGCCCGACGCGCTCGACCATGCCGAGGGCGAGCGTGCGGTCGTGTTCGGCTTCGGGCGCGTCGGGCGGCTGGTCGCGGACATGCTCGCGCGCCACAAGCAACCCTATGTCGCGGTCGAGGCCGATATCGACGCGGTGACGCAGGCGCGCAGCGGCGGCTATCCGATCATCTTCGGCGACGTGGCGCGTGCCGAGCTGATCGACCGGCTCGACCTTGCCAATGCGCGGATGCTGGTGCTGACGATGGACGAGCCGGTGCTGACCGTCCGCCTGACCAAGCGGCTGCGCGCGGACTTCCCCGACCTGCCGATCATCGCGCGCGCGCGCGACACGGTGCACGCCGCCGAACTCTACAAGGCCGGGGCGACCGACGCCGTGCCCGAGACGCTGGAAAGCTCCTTGCAATTGTCGGAAGCGGTGCTGGTCGATCTGGGCGTTGCGATGGGGCCGGTGATCGCCTCGATCCACGACAAGCGCGAGGAACTGCGCGAGACGATCCGCCGCACCGCGATGCTGGACCGCGAACCGCGCATCCGCCGCATCCGCCGCACCGACGAGATCAAGACCGCCTAGTCACCCTTGCACGCGCTGGGTCGCGATTTTGCCGCAGATCGGCGATAGCGAAGGGGATATGAACCCAACCGAGCTGCGCGTCGCCTTTCTCAGCGGCAATTACAATTATGTGCGCGATGGCGCGAATCAGGCGCAGAATCTGCTGGTCGGCTATCTGCTCGACCAGGGGGTGAAGGTGCGCGTCTATTCGCCGACCACGCCCACCCCGGCGTTCGAGGCGCGCGGCACCGTCGTCGACGTGCCCGCGATCCCGATGCCGGGCGGGCGCGGCGAATATAAGCTCGGGCGCGGCCTTCCGGCGAAACCGCGCCGCGATCTGGAGGCGTTCGATCCGCATCTGGTGCATGTCTCCGCGCCGGAATTCCTCGGCCATGCCGCCGTCACCTGGGCGCGCGCGCGTGGCGTGCCGGTCGTCTCGGCGGTGCACACGCGGTTCGAAACCTATTTCCAATATTACGGCCTGTCGCTGGTGCAGCCGGCGATCAAGTGGATCCTGCGCCGCTTCTACAACCGCGCCGACCGCGTGCTGGTGCCGACGCCGTCGATGGCGGAAGTCGTGCGCGAACTGGGCGTGACCACGCCGGTGTCGATCTGGGGACGCGGCGTGAACCATCGCCGCTTCCATCCCGATGCGCGCAGCCTGGAGTGGCGGCGTTCACTGGGGATCGCCGATGACGAGGTCGCGATCGGCTTTCTCGGTCGGCTGGTGCTGGAAAAGGGGCTGGGCGTCTTCGCCGACGTGCTCGCCCGGCTCGATGCGCTGGGCGTGCGGCACCGCGTGCTGATCGTCGGCAAGGGGCCGGCGCGCGAGTGGTTCGCGCAGCGTGTGCCGCAGGCGGCGTTCGCTGGGTTCCAGAGCGGCGACGATCTCGGCCGCGCGGTCGCGTCGATGGACGTATTGTTCAATCCCAGCGTCACCGAAACCTGGGGACAGGTCACGTCGGAGGCGATGGCGGCGGGTGTCCCCGTGGTCGCGGCGCGTGCGACGGGGGCGATGGACCTGCTGGAGGACGGCCGCACCGGCTTCCTGATCCCGCCGCAGGACGTGAACGCCTATGCCGAGGCGATCGCGCGGCTGGTGAACGACGCGGACCTGCGCGGCGCGATGGGCCGCGCGGCGCACGAACGCGCGGCGGATTTCCGCTGGGACACCGCCAATGCGGCGGTGCTGCGTGCCTATGCCGAGGTGCTGGCCGCGCGCGGGTAATGTGGTCGCTGAGGCGGGGAGGCGCGGAGAGGTCGTGTTCGCCGCCGATCAGGAGACTGCACAACATCGCGTGCTGCTGAGCCGGCGGCGCCGGCTCGGGACGTTGCCGCAGGCGCAGGGACTGTCAGGAATTTCGT
>NZ_LDTB01000046.1 GCF_001476895.1 Sphingomonas endophytica
CGCCAGGGTCGAGAAACTGCCCGCCCCCCGCCCCGCCTGGGAGGCGCGCGCCGTCACCGCCGACGCGCGGCTGGTCCGCGCGCAGGAGGTGGTGGTGAGGCCCGGCGACACGCTGACCGGTATCGCGGACCGCACCGGGGCCTCCCCCGACGCGATCGCCCGCCGCAACGCGCTCGCTCCGCCCTTCGCGCTGCGCGTCGGGCAGCGGCTGGAGATACCCGGCGGTCGCTACCACCGCGTCGACCCGGGCCAGACCGGCATCGGCATCGCGCGGGCTTACGGCGTGCCTTGGTCGCAGGTGATCGCGGCCAATGCGCTGACGGAGCCCTATATCCTCAAGACCGGGCAGCGCGTGCTGATCCCCGCCACCGCGCCGTCGGCCGCCGCGCGCGCCGCCGCCTTCTCGCTCGACATCGACACGATCCTGACCGGCGGGGAGCCGGCGGTCGCGGCCGGCAAGGCCCCTGCCCGCCCGACGCGCTCGGCCAAAGCGGTGCCCCCTTCCACCGTGCCGGTCGCCTCACCCGTTACCGCGCCCGGTCGTTTCGCATGGCCGGTCGATGGCCGCATCATCCGCCGTTTCGGCGCAGGGGCCAGCGGCGAGCGCTTCGACGGGGTCGAGATCGCGGTGCCGACAGACACGCCGGTCAGGGCCAGCGCCAACGGCACGGTGGTCTATGCCGGCGACGGCATCGCCGCGCTGGGCGGACTGGTGATCGTCAAGCACGGCGACACCTGGACCTCGATCTACGGCCATGCGCGCAAGCTGCTGGTCCGGCGCGGTCAGGCGGTGACGCGCGGACAGGTGATCGCGATAAGCGGGGCGACCGGCTTCGCCGATCGACCGCAGCTGCATTTTGAATTGCGGCGCGGTCGCACACCTGTCGATCCGGTCAGCCAATTGCCGCGCCGGTGACGCGCGTGTAACGAACGCGGCGTCATGACCAGCTACCAGTCCGATCTGCTCCGCACGCTGTCGTCGCGCGGCTATATCCACCAGATGACCGACGCCGCCGCGCTCGACTCGCTGGCCGCGAAACAGGTCGTGCCCGGCTATATCGGCTTCGACCCGACCGCGCCGTCACTGCACGTCGGCAGCCTGGTGCAGATCATGCTGCTGCGCCGTCTGCAACAGGCGGGGCACAAGCCCGTCGTGCTGATGGGCGGCGGTACCGGCAAGATCGGCGATCCCAGCTTCAAGGACGAGGCGCGCAAGCTCAACAGCGACGAGGTGATCGCGGCGAACATCGCCGGCATCCGGCGCATCTTCGCCCGCTTCCTGACCTTCGGCGACGGCCCCAGCGACGCGGTGATGCTCGACAATGCCGAATGGCTCGACAGGCTGGAATATATCCCGTTCCTGCGCGAGGTCGGACAGCATTTCAGCGTCAACCGGATGCTCAGCTTCGATTCGGTCAAGCTGCGGCTCGACCGCGAACAGTCGCTGTCGTTCCTCGAATTCAACTACATGATCCTGCAAGGCTACGACTTCCGCGAACTGGCGCGGCGCGAGGGCGTCCGGCTCCAGATGGGCGGGAGCGACCAATGGGGGAACATCGTCAACGGCGTCGAACTGGCGCGGCGGATGGACGGGACCGAGGTGTTCGGCGTCACCACCCCGCTGCTGACCACCGCGTCGGGCGAGAAGATGGGCAAGACCGTCGCCGGTGCGGTCTGGCTGCACGAGGACCAGTTGCCGCATTTCGATTACTGGCAATTCTGGCGCAACACCGACGACCGCGACGTGGGTCGTTTCCTGCGGCTGTTCACCGACCTGCCGCTGGACGAGATCGCGCGGCTGGAGGCGCTGGAAGGCGCCGAGATCAACGAGGCCAAGAAAGTGCTCGCCAATGAGGCGACCGCCATGTGCCGGGGGCGCGCCGCGGCCGAGGAAGCGGCAGAGACCGCCCGCCGCACCTTCGAGGAAGGCGCGAGCGGTGCTACACTGCCGTCGATCGTCGCGCCGGGCGTGACGCCGCTGGTCGACGTGCTGGTATCGCTGGGCTTCGCGACCTCGAAGGGAGAGGCGCGCCGCCTCATCAAGGGTGGCGGCGCGCGGGTCGACGGCGAGAAGGTCTCGGACGAAGCCGCGGTGGTCACGGTCGCCGGCGCACCCGTCCGCATCTCGGCGGGCAAGAAGCATCACGGCATCGTTAACCCCGCTTAACGAACTCGCTCACACCACGTTAACGCGACCGGGGCCATGGCTATGACCAGCCGAACAGGAGGTTGTCATGGTCGGACGTTCCGCGATGGTCGCGTACGAGGATCGCGTCGAACCACGCGACGAAACATTGCATCGTGCGCGACTGCTCGTCGCGGATGGAACGGCGCGAGTCGTGACGGTGGTCAACCTGTCGCCGAACGGCTTCATGGCCCGCTGCGACGCGCCGCTGGCCGTTGGGGAGACGGTGACGATCGCGTTGCCCATCGTCGGCGCGTTCGCGGCGGAGGTTCGCTGGGCGCTGGGCGGGCGGATCGGATGCAAGCTGGCGCTAGAGGTTCCGCCCGCGCTCTATCAATTCGTGCTCGCCGCGATGCGTGACGGTGCCGCTGGTTGATGGCGCGATCGGTCGACCGGCCCTTGATCCCGGTCATCCCCGCCGGAAGACGATGACCCCGATCAGTACCAGCGCGATGCCGGCCAGCTTGGTCAGCGTCACCGGCTGGTGCGGCAGTTGCAGCAGCCCGAAGTGGTCCAGCGTCAGCGCCGCCGCCAACTGGCTGGCGATCGCGATGCTCAATGCCGCCGCGATACCCAGGCGCGGGGCGGCGTAGGCGAGCGCGGCGACGAACGCCGCGCCATACAGTCCACCCAGCCACGCCCACCATGGCGCCCCCTTCAGCGCCGATAACGGCGTGCGGTCGATCGCCCAGACGATCAGCAACGTCGCGGTGCCGACGGTAAACGACACCAGCGCCGCCAGCCACACCGACCCGGCCGTCCGCGCCAGCGCGGCATTCGTCGGCGGCTGGACCGCGAGCCCCAGGCCCGCGAACACGACGATGATGATCGGCAACACGCCCGCCAAATTCTCTTCTCCCTCACCCCGATCGCAGCAACGCCACGCCCGCATCGCGCTCGAACAGATACAAGGCGATCCGCGCCGCCTGCCCTCGCGTTCCGCTCAGCCCGCCGTCGCGATCGATCAGCAACCGCGCATCATCGGTCGCGGCGGGCAGGAGTTCCGCCATCAGCTCCGGCGACGCGAGCCGGAACACCGCCTCGCCCGACTGCCGCTTGCCCAGCAACTCGCCCGCCCCCCGCAGCCGCAGGTCCTCCTCCGCGATCCGAAAACCGTCGTTCGTCTCACGCATCAGCGCCAGCCGCGCGCGTGCCGTCTCGCTGAGCGACCCGCCGCGCAGCAACAGGCACACCGAGCGTCCCCCGCCGCGCCCGACCCGTCCGCGCAACTGGTGCAACTGCGCCAGACCGAAGCGGTCGGCATGTTCGATCACGATCAGCGTGGCGTTCGGGACGTCGACCCCGACCTCGATCACCGTCGTGGCGACCAGCACGCCGATCTCGCCCGCCGAGAAGCGCGCCATCACCGCGTCCTTCTCCGGCCCCTTCATCCGCCCATGGACCAGCCCGATCCGGTCGCCGAAGCGGTTCGCCAGTGCCGCCGCGCGCGCTTCGGCGGCCTGCAGGTCGCTGGTCTCGCTTTCCTCGACCAACGGGCAGACCCAATAGGCCTGCTTGCCCTCCGACAGATGCCGCCCGAGCGCATTGACGACCTCGTCCACACGCTCCTCGCTCAGCACGCGCGTCTCGATCGGCTCGCGCCCCGGGGGCATTTCGTCGAGGCGGCTCTGGTCCATCTCGCCGTGCAGCGCGAGCGTCAGCGTGCGCGGGATCGGGGTTGCGGTCATTGCCAGCACATGCGGCGGGGTGCGGCCCTTGGCCTGCAACAGCAAGCGCTCGGCAACACCGAAGCGATGCTGTTCGTCGACCACCACCAGCCCGAGATCGCGATAGGTCACGGCCTCCTGGAAGATCGCGTGCGTGCCGACCAGGATGTGGATCGAGCCGTCCGCCAGCCCCATCAGCGTCGCCTCGCGCCCGCGCCCCTTGTCGCGGCCGGTCAACACCGCGATCTCGATCGGCAGGCCCGCCAGCGTGCGCCGCAGCGTCTCGTAATGCTGCCGCGCGAGGATCTCGGTCGGCGCGAGCATCGCACCCTGCGCGCCCGCCTCGACCGCGATCAGCAGCGCCATCGCCGCGACCAACGTCTTGCCCGAGCCGACATCGCCTTGCAGCAGGCGTAGCATGGGCGCGGCCTGGGCGAGGTCGCCCTCGATCTCGCGGACGCTGCGCGCCTGCGCACCGGTCATTTGATACGGCAGCCGCAGCAGGTCGCGCAGACGCCCGTCGCCCTGCAACGCGCGGCCACGCCGCTTGCGGGTGTCGGCGCGGACGATCGAGAGCGCGAGCTGGTTGGCGAACACCTCGTCATAGGCCAGCCGCGCCCGCGCCACGGCATCGGCGGGATCGGCGTGGAGGCGGGTCATCGCCTCGCGCCAGCCGGGCCAGTCGTGCCGCGCCTTCAGGCTGGGCTCGATCCATTCGGGCACATTGGGGGCGCGCGCCAGCGCCTGTTCGATCAGCGCGGCCAGCCGCCGCGAGGTCATTCCCTCGGTCAGCGGATAGATCGCCTCGCGCTCGCGGAAGTCGCCTTCCTCGCCCCCCACCTCCGGGTGGATGATCTGGAGGTCCTGCCCGTATTGGTCGAGCCGGCCGGACACGCGACGCGGCTCGCCGAGCGGCAGCAGCTTGCGGACACGCCCCGATCCGCCACTGAAAAACACGAGCGCCACCGTGTTGCCGTGCGCATCGGTGGCGAGGACGCGGGTCGGCGCGCGCGGGCTGCTGCTGGTGCGATAATCGGTCGGGGTCAGCGTGATCGCGATCGTCCGCCCGACGTCGCTCTGCATCAGTTCGTCGCGCGGCCAGCGATCGACCCACCCGGACGGGAGATGGAACAGCAGGTCAAGCACGCGCGCGATGCCCAGCCGCTCCAGCGGCCTGGCCAGCGCGGGGCCGACGCCCTTCAACGCCTCGACTTCGGCGAACAGTGGATTGAGGATATCGGGTCGCATGACTATCTGGTGCCGATACCCCGCCCCGACGGCCGCCGCCAGCGCCCGCCGGTCGTTTTGCATTGGACCTGTCATGGATCACGACATCCGCCTGAAACGCCTCCGCTTTCGCGCATGGCATCGCGGCACGCGCGAGGCCGATCTGATGATCGGCGGCTTCTTCGACACGCATGGCGCGACGTGGAACGCGGCACAGCTCGACTGGTTCGAGCGGCTGCTGGAGGAACAGGACGTGGATATCATGGGCTGGGCGATCGGCTCCATCCCGTGCCCGCCGGAATGGGAGGGGGAGATGATGGACACGATGCGCAAGGTCGACTTCGTGACGGTGCTGGGTGTGGGGATGTGACATCCCGCGCCGACCGTCATCCCCGCGCAGGCGGGGGGCCAGACGCGTAGGTCTGGCGATGGGGGCGCGGCGTTAGAGGTTCTGGATTCCCGCCCGCGCGGAAATGACGATCATGGGGCGTTCGGCTCCTTCCACAAGGTTTCTGATGCCCGACCTGTCCACGATCCTGAAGGCCACCGTACCGCTCACGCTGTCGGGCGTCCCCGGCGGCTTTCTCCCCGCGCTGCTCGCCGACCTGGCGCGCGCTGCGCCACGCCGCGCGGTGTTCGTCGCCGCCGACGAAGCGCAGATGCGCAGCATCGCCGCGACCGCGCCGTTCTTCGCGCCCGAGGTGGAGGTGGTGCAGCTTCCGGCGTGGGACTGCCTTCCCTACGACCGCGCGTCGCCGACCTTGCGGGTCATGGCGGAACGGATCGGCGCACTGCACCGATTGCAGCAGAAGCCGAAGGGCCCGCAACTGGTCCTGACGACCGCCAGCGCGCTGACGCAGCGGACGCTGACCCCGTTCCGCATCCGGCAACTGGTCGCGGAGCTGAAGCCCGGCGCGCGGATCGACCGCGACCGGCTGGGCGCGCTGTTGCAGGCGAACGGCTATGTCCGCACCGACACCGTTCACGATCAGGGCGAATATGCGGTGCGCGGCGGGATCGTCGACCTGTTCCCGAGCGGCGAGGAACAGGCGCTGCGGCTCGACTTCTTCGGCGACGAAATCGAGAGTGTAAGGACGTTCGATCCGGGTGATCAACGGACGACCGGGCGGCTCGATGGCTTCATCCTGTTGCCCGCGTCGGAGGCGTTGCTCGACGACGACAGCGTGAAGCGGTTCCGCACCCGCTATCGCGAGAAGTTCGGCGCCACCGCCACCGGCGACCCGCTGTATCAGGCGGTCAGCGACGGGCGGCGACTGGCGGGGATGGAGCATTGGCTGCCGCTGTTCGAGGACAAGCTCGCGACGCTCTGGGATCATCTGGGCGGCGATGCCGTGGTGGTGCGCGATGCGGGCACCCCGGCGGCGGTCGAGGCGCGGATGGATGCGATCGCCGATTATTACGAGAACCGGAAGCGTGCCGAGGCCGCCGAACCGGGCAGCTATCGCGCTCTGCCCGCCAAGACGCTGTACCTCGACGACGAGGAATGGCGTGCGGAGGTGGCCGGGATGCCGGCGCATCTGGTCACGCCCTTCCACGAACCCGAATCGTCGACGGTGCTCGACTTCCAGGTCGACGGCCCGCGCGATTTCGCGCCGGAGCGCGCCAATCAGGCGAATGTCTATGAGGCAGTGGTCGCGCATGTCGCGCGGCTGAAGAAGGACGGGCGCAAGCCGATCCTCGCCAGCTATTCGGTCGGCGCGCGAGATCGGCTGAAAAGCCTCCTTGACGATCACGGGCTGGTCGGCGCGCGGCTGGCGGATACGTGGCAGGACGCGCTGGGAGCGGCCGATCGCGGCGTCGCGCTGACCGTCGTCGGACTCGACCACGGCTTCGCCGCGCCCGACGTCGCGGTGCTCACCGAACAGGACATGCTGGGCGACCGGCTGATCCGGCGTGCGAAGCGGCGCAAGTCCGCCGACGCCTTCCTCGCGGAACTCGCGACGTTGTCGCCCGGCGATCTGGTCGTCCACACCGACCACGGCATCGGCCGTTATGTCGGATTGACGCAGGTGCCGGTCGCCAAGGCGCCGCATGATTGCGTCGCGCTGGAATATGCCGGGGGCGACAAGCTCTATATCCCCGTCGAGAACCTGGAAGTCCTTTCCCGCTACGGATCGTCGGAGGAAGGCGCGAGCCTCGACAAGCTGGGCGGCGAGGCGTGGCAGCGCCGCAAGGCGAAGATGAAGGAGCGGATTCGCGAGATCGCGGGCACGCTGATCGCGGTCGCCGCCGAACGCGCACTGCGCGCGGGCGAGGTCGCGGAGCCGGACGCCAGCGGCTACCCCGCCTTCGTCGATCGCTTCCCCTACGAGGAAACCGACGATCAGGATCGCGCGATCCGCGACGTGCTGGACGATCTGGCGGCGGGCAAGCCGATGGACCGGCTGATCGTCGGGGACGTCGGCTTCGGCAAGACCGAGGTTGCGCTACGCGCCGCCTTCGTCGCGGCCATGGCGGGGATGCAGGTGGCGGTCGTCTGCCCCACGACCTTGCTCGCGCGTCAGCACTACCAGAACTTCTGCGCCCGCTTCGAAGGCTTCCCGGTCGAGATCGGGCGGCTGTCGCGGCTGGTGACCGCCGGCGAGGCCAAGAAGGTCAAGGACGGGCTGGCGAACGGCACGGTCGACATCGTCATCGGCACCCACGCGCTGCTGGCGAAAAACATCGACTTCAAGCGGCTGGGCCTGGTGATCGTCGACGAGGAGCAGCGGTTCGGCGTGACCCACAAGGAGCGACTGAAGACGCTGCGCGCCGACGTGCATATGCTGACGCTGACCGCGACCCCGATCCCGCGCACGCTGCAGATGGCGATGGGGGGCCTGCGCGAACTGTCGGTGATCCAGACGCCGCCGGTCGATCGCCTCGCGGTCCGGACCTATGTCATGCCCTGGGATCCGGTCGTGCTGCGCGAGGCGTTGCTGCGCGAACATTATCGCGGCGGTCAGAGCTTCCTGGTCACGCCGCGCATCGCCGACTTGCCCGATATCGAGGAGTATCTGCGCCGCGAGGTGCCCGAGATCCGCTATGTCGTCGCGCACGGCCAGATGTCGCCGACCGAGGTCGAGGAGCGGATGTCGGCCTTCTACGACAAGAAGTTCGAGGTGCTGGTATCGACCACGATCATCGAGAGCGGGATCGACATCCCCTCCGCGAACACCATGATCGTCAACCGCGCCGATCGCTTCGGCCTCGCGCAACTCTATCAGCTGCGCGGGCGCGTCGGCCGGTCGAAGACGCGCGCCTACGCCTATATGGTCGCGCCGCCCGAGCGGCAGATGACCGAGGCGGCGGAGAAGCGGCTGAAGGTGCTGAGCGATCTCGACACGCTGGGCGCCGGGTTCCAGCTGGCCAGCCACGACCTCGACATTCGCGGCGCGGGCAATCTGCTCGGCGACGAACAATCCGGCCATATCAAGGAAGTCGGCTACGAACTTTACCAGTCGATGCTGGAAGAGGCGATCCTTGAGGCCAAGGCCGGCGGCCTGCGCGAGCGCCAGCGCGACTTCAGCCCGCAGATCAGCGTCGATGCACCGATCCTGATACCGGAGGATTACGTCCCCGATCTCGACCTGCGCATGGGTCTCTACCGCCGCCTCAACGAGGTCGACGAGGTGCAGGGTCTCGACGCCTTCGCCGCCGAGATGATCGACCGTTTCGGCCCATTGCCCGAGGCGACCGACAATCTGGTCAAGATCATGGAGATCAAGCTGAACGCCAAGAAAGCCTGCGTCGCCAAGCTCGACGTCGGACCGAAGGGGGCGCTGGTCGCCTTCCACGACGACCGTCCACCCAATATCGCCGGGCTGCTCGCCTATGTCGACAAGCTGGGCGGGATCGCGAAGCTGCGTCCGGACAGCAAGCTGGCACTGACCCGCGTCTGGGCCGATCCGAAGGCGCGGCTCCACGGCGCACTGCAATTGTCGAAGGGGTTGGCGAAAGCGGCGGGGTGACGGCGCGCGGATCGTAACGGCGGCGCAATCGCCCGCCCGCGATCGTCACGCCGAACATGTTCTCGACCGGTGCACGCATCGACCGTCATGCCGGACCTGTTCCGGCATGACGGTTCGAGGTTCCAGACGGAAGGATCGACCTTAACTGCTGTGGTCGGAGATGATCTTCCAGCCATCCTTGCGCCGCTCGAACAGCAGCGAGGTCAGCCCGGTCTGCGGCTTGCCACCGGTCGGGGTCAGCGTCCAGCGGGCGACGTGCAGCACATGTACCGCGCTTAGCGGACGCCACGCCAGCGGCTGGAACGTCAGCCTGCCGCGTGTATTGCCACCATTCGCGAAACTCTTCGCATAACGCGCCGAGATTGCGTCCTTCCCTCGCGCAACCTCGTCGCCCGCCACATAGAGCGCATCGGGCGCGTAGATCGCGGTGAAGCGCTTGAGGTCGCCGGCGTTCCACCCCGCCGCGCTGTCCTGCATCGCGGCAGAGATCGCCACGTGCGGGCCGGGTGCCGCGGCGGCGACCGCAGCGGCCGACACCAGCAATGTCAACATCCGCATGTCCCCTTGTCGTCGCTGCACGTAACGAGCGCGATCAGCGCCGCATCGTCCAGCGGGCCGGCGCACAGGAACCCCTGATACAGGGTACAGCCGCGCGCCGCCAACATGATCCGCTGCGCCTCGGTTTCCACGCCCTCGGCGATCGTCTCCAGCCCCAGCCCCTCGGCGATCGACAGCACGCCCTGCACGACCGTCCGGTCGCGCGCGTCGCTGGTGATCGCCTGCGTCAGGCTGCGATCGATCTTCAGGTAATCGAGCGGCAGCCGCGCGAGATAGGCGAGACTGGAGTAACCCGTCCCGAAATCGTCGAGCGCCACCCGGCAGCCATGGTCGCGCAACGCGGTCAATGACGTGGCCGCACCGCCCAGATTGTCGATCAGCGCGCCTTCGGTCATCTCCGCGGTGACGCGCTCCGGCGCCAGCCCCGCCTCCCGCACGCGCGCCACGAACCGATCCACGAACGGTGTCCGCGACAGATCGGCGGCGGTGATGTTGACCGCGATCCGCAGGTGCGACAGCGCGGCCGGCCACTCGCTGGCCCGGCGCAGCGCCAGCGCCTGCACGTGGTCCGACAGTGCGACGCCCAGCCCGGCGCGCTCCGCCGCCGCCAGCAGCGTCTCCGCGCCCAGCACGCCCAGGCGCGGGTGCTGCCAGCGCGCCAGCGCCTCCACGCCGGTGATCCGCCGGTCGAGCAGATGGACCTGTGGCTGGAACCGCACGTCGATCTCGTGTCGCTCGATGGCACGATGCAGGTCGGCGGCCAGCGCCGCCAGCGGCACGCCGCCGCGTTCCGCCGCCACGCGCGTCGTCACACCGTCGCTGGCGCGGGCATGTGCCAGCGCCTCGGCGGCGCGGCGCAGCAGGTGGTCCAGCGGTTCGTCGCCATGCCGACGCGCCACCCCGATGCGGGCGCCGACATGGATGGTTTCAAGGCCGATGTGGAACGGCTTCTCCAGTGCCTGCTCGACGATATCGACGGCTTGGTCGCCGACCCGCGCATTCCCTGCGACGACGATCGTGAAGGTGGCCCCGCCCCGCACCGCCGCGCTGTCGAACGCGCTCAGCACGCGCGACAGTCGCTCGTCCATCGTATCGACCAGCAGGTCGCCCGTCGCGCGACCGTAAGCGGCATTGACGATCTCGAAACTGGTCGGCGCGACGACGATCGCGATCACGCCGTCAGCCGCCCCGGCGACCAGGCGCTCCTGTTCCTCGCTCGCGGAGCGCTCGCCGCGTCGGCGTCCGGCGGCGCGCTGCATGGTTCGGGACTGACGCTCCATGTCGACGTGGTAGGGCGGGTCGCGGCTCCCCGCAATCCGATCTTGCCCCATGATGAACGACTCAATAGCTTTCGGCGTTGTGACCGCGATGACCAACGACGACAGCACGGCCGCGCCGCTTATCGACGGCTTCGGCCGCACCATCCGCTACCTCCGCGTGTCGGTGACGGATCGCTGCGACCTGCGCTGTCGCTATTGCATGGCCGAACATATGACCTTCCTGCCGCGCGCCAAGATCGCGACGCTGGAGGAACTGGCGATCATCGCGGAGCGCTTCATCGCGCGCGGCGTCCGCAAGGTGCGGCTGTCGGGGGGCGAGCCGCTCGTCCGCCGCGACGTGCTGCAACTGGTCGAACGGCTCGGCCGGCATGTCGGCACCGCGCTCGACGAACTGACGATGACCACCAACGGCACGCGGCTGCGCGACCATGCGGTCGTGCTGCGCGATGCCGGCGTGCGCCGCCTGAACGTCAGCCTCGACAGTCGCGATCCGGCCCGGTTCCGGCACGTGACGCGTCACGGCGACGTCGCGCAGGTGCTGGACGGGATCGCCGCCGCGCGCGAGGCCGGGCTGGCGGTCAAGATCAACATGGTCGCGCTGAAGGGCGTCAACGAGGATGAGATCGCCGCGATGCTTCGCTGGTGCGTGGCCGAGGGGCATGACCTGACCCTGATCGAAACCATGCCGCTGGGGGCGGTGGACGAGGATCGGACCGACCGTTTCCTGCCGCTGACGGCGGTGAAGGAGCGGCTCGACCGGTCGTTCGCGCTGACCCGTGACGAGGGCGGCACCGGCGGTCCGGCGCGCTATTGGCGGGTCGACGGCGGCGCCACACGGCTCGGGCTCATCTCGCCGCTCACCAACAATTTCTGCGACGGCTGCAATCGGGTCCGCCTCACGACCGAGGGCCGCCTGTACACCTGCCTGGGCCACGACGATCATCGCGACCTGCGCGCGGCATTGCGCGACGGCGGGATCGCCGCACTGGACGCCGCGATCGCCGACGCGCTCATGACCAAGCCCGAGCGTCACGACTTCCGCATCGCCGCCGGCGCGGCGCCGGCGGTGTCGCGCCACATGAGCGTCACCGGCGGATGACCCAATATCCCCGGCGGGCGCTGGTCGCCTCGCCCACCGCCCCCGCGCAGGTCGCGCGCGCCGAACTCGCCGACGCCTGGGACTGGTGCCCGCTGGAGGAGGCCGATCTGGTCGTCGCGCTGGGTGGCGACGGCTTCATGCTCCAGACGCTGCATCTGCTGCTGGAGCGTCGGCGCGCCTTGGTGCCGGTGTTCGGCATGAACCTCGGCACGGTCGGCTTCCTGATGAACGAGTGGCGGCGACACGATCTGGACGGGCGGATCGAGCGCGCGCGCGCCTTCAAGGTCACGCCGCTCACCGCGACGGCCACCGGCAACGACGGGCGGGTGCATACCTTCCCGGCGATCAACGAGGTGTCGTTGCTGCGCGAGACGCGCCAGACCGCCAAGCTGGAGGTGCGGATCAACGATCGCATCGTGCTGGACGAACTGTCGTGCGACGGCATCCTCGTCGCCACCCCTGCCGGCTCCACCGCCTATAATCTCTCCGCGCACGGGCCGATCCTGCCGCTGGGGTCGCAGATGCTCGCGCTGACGCCGATCAGCGCGTTTCGCCCGCGGCGCTGGCGCGGGGCGATCCTGCCCGACCGGACGCGTGTGTCGCTGCGCGTGCTCGACGCCGCGAAGCGCCCCGTATCCGCCGTCGCCGACCAGCGCGAGATCCGCGACGTCGCGCAGGTCGATATCGCGCTCGACCGCGCGCGGGAGCTGACGTTGCTGTTCGATCCCGAGCATGCGCTCGACGATCGGATCACGATGGAGCAGTTCGTCGCCTGATGTAAGAAACGTGACAAAAGGGTCTTGCGCGCCAAAAATCCGCCTGTATAGACCCCCTCCACGACGCAACGACGTTCCCTGATAGCTCAGCGGTAGAGCTCTCGACTGTTAATCGAGCGGCCGTAGGTTCGAATCCTACTCAGGGAGCCACCTCTTCTCACATCGTTGAATGCCGCGCGGTCGCTCCCTTGGATCGCGGTTTGTCGTGTTTCCTCGCCCCTTCACGCAGCGGATAGAATCCGTTCATCGCGCGTTCCACTCCACTCGGCTATGACGCCGCGATCGCACCGATCTGGTGTGTTGGAGAGTACGCCATGATGAGAAAGTACGGCCGCAAAGCGATGGTTCTGGCGCTCGCGGCCAGCACGACGCTGGTTGCGGCGTGCGCCACCGAAACCGCTTATCGTCCCGCGACCGGATCGGGTTTCTACCGCACCGGATACAGCGACATCCGGATCGAGCCGAATCGCTATCGCGTCACCTTCGCGGGCAACACCGTCACGGATCGCGACGTGGTGGAGCGCTATCTGCTGTTCCGCGCGGCCGAACTGACGTTGCAGAACGGCTTTGACTATTTCGTCATGGCCGATCGCGATACCGATCGCCAGGCGCGCACCTATTCCACGCCCGGCTTCGGCGGTGGCTGGGGTCCGGGCTTCGGCGCCTGGGGTGGCGGCCTGTGGGGACCGCGCTGGGGCTTCTATGGCCGCGGCTTCGGCTATCGCGCCTGGGATCCGTTCTGGGGCGGCCCGTGGGGCGGCTGGGGCGGTGGACAGGACATCCGCACCGTCGACCGTTATGAAGCGTCGGCCGAGATCGTGATGTTCAAGGGAACGCCGGAGCGCGGCAACGTGCGCGCGTTCAACGCCCGCAACGTCGTCGACTCGATCGGCCCGACGATCCGCCTGCCCAAGGCGTCCTGAGCCCGCGAGGTTCGCCGGATGGCGAACGGGGCGTCGGTCGAACGACCGGCGCCCCTTTTCGTATCGATCAGTGCGGGACCGCGCCGAGTTCCACGCCGGTCCGGTCGTGGAGCGCGAAGCGATCGACCAGGTCGGCGCTCGCCTGATTGTAGCCGACGACCTCGACCGCCGCCCCCTCCCGTCGCAGCCGGGCGACGATCTTGTCGAGCGCGGCGACCCCCGAAATGTCCCAGAAATGGGCCGCGCTCACGTCGATCACCACCGCGTGCGCGCCCTCGTCGCGAAAGCCGCGCGTGAAGCGATCGACGGACGCGAAGAAGATGTTGCCGCGCACGATGTAGCGCACCGGATCGCCGTCCTCTCGGGTGACGGCGAACATGCGGCGCACCTTGCCGGTGAAGAAGATGCCCGACAGCAGCACGCCTGCCACCACGCCCTGCGCCAGGTCCCGGGTCGCCACCACCACCGCGACCGTCACCAGCATCACCACCGATGAGGTCGGCGGATGGCGGCGCAGGTTCGGGATCGAGTTCCAGCTGAAGGTGCCGATCGACACCATCACCATGACCGCGACCAGCGCCGGCATCGGCACGCGGCCGACGAGCGGCCCCAGCAGCGCCAGCAGGAACAGCAGGAACGCGCCCGCGACGAAGGTCGACAGCCGCTTGCGCCCGCCGGACGTGACGTTGATGACCGACTGGCCGATCATCGCGCATCCGCCCATCCCGCCGACCAGCGCGGCGGCGATGTTCGCGCCCCCCTGCCCCATGCACTCGCGGCGCTTGTCGCTGTCGGTATCGGTCATGTCGTCGACGATCTGCGCGGTCAGCATCGACTCGAGCAGCCCGACCGCCGCCATTGTCAGCGAATAGGGCAGGATGATCCGCAGCGTGTCCCACGTCAGCGGCACGTTCGGCAGCGTCAGCGACGGCAGCCCCTCGGGCAGCCGTCCCATGTCGCCGACCGTGCGCACCGGCAGCGCTAGCGCGATGCTCACGATCGTCAGCACGACGATCGCCACCAGCGGCGACGGCACCGCCTTCGTCGCGCGCGGCAGGAGATAGATGATCGCCAGCCCGACGACGACCATCGCATAGGTGTGCCAGCTGACGCCGGTCAGTTGTGGCACCTGCGCCATGAAGATCAGGATCGCCAGCGCATTGACGAAGCCGGTGACGACCGAGCGCGAGACGAATTGCATCAGCAGGTCGAGGCGCAGCAGCCCGGCGACGATCTGGATCAGCCCCATCAGGATCGTCGCGGCGAACAGGTAATCGACGCCGTGCTGGCGGACGAGCGGGGTGACGACGACCGCCACGGCGGCGGTCGCCGCGGAGATCATCGCGGATCGTCCGCCGAGCAACGACACGGTGATCGCGATCGCGATCGAGGCATAGAGGCCGACGCGGGGATCGACCCCGGCGATGATCGAAAAGCCGATCGCCTCGGGAATGAGCGCGAGCGCGACGACGATGCCGGCGAGAATCTCGCGGCGCGCCTGGCCCGCGTCGTCGAACCACGCGGTTCGGTAACGGGAAACGATATTGGTCATTAGGCCTTCGGAATGAACGCACCACATTGCCGGCCCCGATCGGGAACGACGACGGACGAACGACGATGTGGAGGTTGCCCGGCGGATCGGCGGCCGGGATAGCCACCCGGAATTGCACCGGGTCCATGCGGATGCGCGGCGTTTACGCGACCGGCGGGGTGGTTGGCAAGCGTTGGCACGTGCGGCGAGGCGGTATGGAAATACCGGAACCTGACGAAGGTCACGCCACGTCGAGGTCGGGGGAGCCCGCTTAGCTTGGGCGGTGCGGGGGGCGTCTGGAACGGTGATATCGGCGGGCGACCGGGTATCCGGCGGAAATAGCCGACGTTGGATCGTGTAGGACAGCGGGCGACGAGGCTCCCCCGAGAGACGACGCGCCGGGACATGGGGCGTCGTGGATCCCGGCCTGCACCGGGATGACGAGGTAGGGAGATCGGGGTTGGCTTAGCGCTTACGTCGTCATTGCGAGCGCAGCGAAGCAATCCAAGGCGTCCTGATCCGTCCCTGGATTGCTTCGCTGCGCTCGCAATGACAGGCTTCTTCGATGCGGACGGCGCGGCTCACCGGGGGGCCGCGCCGCTCACCCGATCACGCCGCGCCGTGGCAGTGCTTGTACTTGCGCCCCGAACCGCACGGACACGGCGCATTGCGGCTGACCACGCCGTCCCATGAGGCGGGATCCTCGCCCAGATCGGCGGCGGTGGGTTGCGGGATCTGCAACGGCGGGATGGTCGTCGTGACCAGCCCGCGCGTCCCCGCGTCGATATCGTTGGAATTGTCCTCGCCGGTGAACGGGTCGAAATGCGTCGTGATGAAATCGGGCAGTTCGGGCAGCGGCGGCGGCTCCTGCATCCGGAACTCGGCATGCGCGATCGTGCGCGTCACGTCCTCGCGGATCGCGTCGAGCATCCGCTGGAACAGGTTGAACGCCTCCTGCTTGTACTCGTTGATCGGCGTCTTCTGCGCATAGGCGCGCAGGTGGACCACCTGCCGCAGCGCGTCGAGCGTCGACAGATGTTCCTTCCAGTGATGGTCGAGGTTCTGGAGCAGGATCGACTTCTCGACCTGCGTCCAGGTCGCCGGGTCCAGCTCGGCGGCCTTGGCGGCGACCATCGCGTCGGCTTCGGCCTGCACGCGCTCGGTGACGATCTCCGGATCGACCGCATCCTCGGTCAGCCAGTCGTCGATCGCGGGCGTCAGGTTCAGGATCTCGGCCAGCCGCGTCTTCATCCCTTCCACGTCCCATTGCTCGGGATAGGAATTGGGCGGGCAGGCCTCGCCGACGATCGCATTGACCGTTTCGGCGCGCATGTCCTGCACGACCTCGCCGACCGTATCGGCATCCATGATGTCGGCGCGCTGTTCGTAGATGACCTTGCGCTGGTCGTTCATCACGTCGTCGTACTCGACGACCTGCTTGCGGATGTCGTAGTTGCGCGCCTCGACCTTCTTCTGCGCGGTCTCGATCGCCTTCGTCATCCACTTCGACGGCGGCATCGCCTCGCCGTCCTCGATCGACGAGCGCATCATCTTGGCGAACAGCGTGTCCGGGCCGAAGATGCGCAGCAGGTCGTCGTCCAGCGACAGATAGAAGCGGCTGAGCCCCGGATCGCCCTGGCGCCCCGAACGACCGCGCAGCTGGTTGTCGATGCGGCGGCTCTCATGCCGCTCGGTGCCGAGCACGAACAGCCCGCCCGCCTCCAGCACCTTCTGCTTCTCGGCCGCGATCTCCTGCCGGATCTGTTCGATCGCGGCGTCGCGCTCCGGCCCCTCGGGCATCCCCGCGAGTTCGTCCTCGACACGGAATTCCAGATTGCCGCCCAGCTGGATGTCGGTGCCGCGACCGGCCATGTTGGTGGCGATCGTCACCGCGCCCAGCCGCCCGGCCTGCGCCACGATATGCGCCTCGCGCTCGTGATAGCGCGCGTTGAGCACCGAATGGTCGACGCCTTCCTGCCGCAGGAACTCGCTGAGCAGCTCCGACTTCTCGATCGAGACGGTGCCGACCAGCACCGGCTGCCCGGTCTGCGCATGGTCGCGGATCGTGCGCGCGATGCCGCGGAACTTGTCCTCGGTCGACTTGTAGAAGGTGTCCTCCTCGTCGACGCGCTGCACGGCCTTGTTCGTCGGGATCGTGACGACGTTCATCTTGTAGATGTCGTAGAATTCCGCCGCCTCGGTCGATGCGGTGCCGGTCATCCCCGACAGCTTGGGATACATCCGGAAATAGTTCTGGAACGTGACCGAGGCCATGGTCTGGTTCTCGGGCTCGATCTGCACGCCTTCCTTGGCCTCGACCGCCTGATGCAGGCCATCCGACCAGCGGCGGCCGTCCATCATGCGGCCGGTGAACTCGTCGATGATGACGACCTTGTCGTCCTTCACGATATAATCGGTGTCGCGCTTGAACATGACGTTCGCGCGCAGCGCCTGGTTCAGGTGGTGGACGACCTGCGTGTTCTCGAAATCATACAGGTTCGCGCCCTGCAGCAGCCCGGCCGCCTCCAGCATCCGCTCGGCGCGCTCGGTGCCGTCCTCGGTCAGGACGATCGTCTTCTGCTTTTCGTCCTTGTCGTAATCCTCTTCGGACAGCTGCTTCACGATCGCATCGACGCTGATGTACAGCTCGGACTTGTCGTCGGTCGGGCCGGAGATGATCAGCGGCGTGCGCGCCTCGTCGATCAGCACCGAATCGACCTCGTCGACGATCGCCATCGCGAACGGGCGCTGCACCATCTGCGCGCGCTCATATTTCATGTTGTCGCGCAGGTAATCGAAGCCGAACTCGTTGTTCGTGCCATAGGTGATGTCGGCATTGTACGCGTCGCGGCGCTGCTCGTCGGTCAGGTTGGGGACGATCACCCCCGTCGTCAGCCCCAGGAAGCGATAGACGCGCCCCATCCAGTCGGCATCGCGGCTGGCGAGATAGTCGTTGACGGTGATGACATGGACGCCCTCGCCCGGCAGCGCGTTGAGATAGGTGGCGAGCGTCGCGACCAGCGTCTTGCCCTCGCCGGTGCGCATCTCGGCGATCTCGCCGCGGTGCAGGACGATCCCGCCGATCATCTGCACGTCATAGTGACGCTGCCCCAGCACGCGCTTCGCCGCCTCGCGCACGGTCGCGAACGCCTCCGGCAGCAGTTGGTCGAGCGTCTCGCCATTGGCCAGCCGTTCGCGGAACAGCACGGTCTGATGGGCAAGCGTGCTGTCGTCCATCGCCTGCAGCGACGGCTCGAACGAGGCGATCTTGGTAAGGATGGGGTTGAGCGACTTGACGTACCGGTCGTTGGACGAACCGAACAGGGATTTGGCAATACCGCCGAACATGGGCGCGATCCTGTATCTGGAAGCAGCGCGGCTCCGCTGCTTGAAGCGGCCGCGCGAAAGAGAGGTGGCGTGACGAAACGAGGCGGCGCTTATTCGCGCCGGCGGCTCGCAAAGATCGGTTCGGCCGCGACCGGCGCGACGACGCGCACGACCGGGGAGATGGCGCTGGCGGCCAGCGTCGCGACGGCCTGCACCGGGCGCGCCGCGATCCGCCGCGCGGCCGAGGCAATCGCGGCGGCCTTCACCTGCTGCGCCACCGCCTGCGCGACCTGCGGCTGACGCACGCTGCCGCCGACGCCGGTCAGCGCGGAAAGCAGCGCGGAAAGAAGCAGCAGCAGGTTCACGGCGCAGGACATAGGATGCGCGGGAGGGCACGTCCACCGCCCGAACGCGGGTAAACCATCTATTTGCCGCCGCGCGCCACCAGAACCGCCGCGCCGCCGTCACGACCGGCCCGTGGGTACGGCGCGCCACCAGCCCCCTTTGCCTGCCCCGCCGCGCACCGTAAGGAAGGCGCCATGTCGACGTCCATCTCTCCGCTCGCCACGCCCTTCCCCGATATCCCGCCGGTCGCGGGCGTCCGCCTGCGCGTCGCCCGCGCGCGGTACAAGGAATGGGACCGCACCGACCTGACCTTCGCGGAGTTCGCCCCCGGCACGACCGTGGCGGGCGTGCTGACGCAATCGAAATGCCCCTCGCCGGAGGTGGAATGGTGCCGCAAGGCGCTGGTGCTGGGCGACGCGCGCGCGCTGGTAGTCAACGCGGGCAATTCCAACGCCTTCACCGGCAATCGCGGGCGCGAGGCGGTCGAGGCGATCGCCGCGCAGACCGCGCAGGCGATCGGGTGCCGCCCGTCCGACGTGTTCGTGGCCTCGACGGGCGTGATCGGCGTCCCGCTGCCGATCGACAAGGCGCAGGCCGGGCTCGCCGCCGCCTTCGTCGCGCCCGAGGCCGACTGGCGGCAGGCGGCGGAGACGATCGGGACGACCGATACCTATCCGAAGGGCGTCAGCGCCACCGCCGTGGTGGACGGACGCACGATCACGATCGCGGCGATCATCAAGGGATCGGGGATGATCGCGCCGGACATGGCGACGATGCTGGGCTTCATCTTCACCGACGCGGTGGTCGAGGCGCCGTTCCTGCAATCCGCTTTGTCGGCGGCGAACACGCGCAGCTTCTCGTGCATCACCGTCGATGGCGACACCTCGACCAGCGACACGGTGCTGGCGTTCGCGACCGGCGCGGCGGGCAATGCGCCGCTCGCCGACGACGACAGCGACGGGGCGGATGCGTTCCGCGCCGCGCTGGCCGACGTCTGCCGCCGGCTTGCGCTGCTGGTGGTCCGCGATGGCGAGGGTGCGACGAAGTTGATCGAGGTAACGGTCGAGGGTGCGGAAAGCGACCGCTCGGCGCACCGTGTCGCGATGTCGATCGCCAACTCCCCGCTGGTGAAGACCGCCATCGCTGGTGAGGACGCCAATTGGGGGCGCGTCGTCATGGCGGTCGGCAAGGCGGGCGAGCCGGCCGAGCGCGACCGGCTGGCGATCCGCTTCGGCGCGACGCAGGTCGCCGAAGGCGGGCTGGCCGTGACGGGCTATGACGAGGCGCCGGTCACCGCGCACCTGAAGGGACAGGAGGTGGAGATCGGCGTCGACCTTGGTCTGGGCGAGGGCCGCGCCACGGTGTGGACCTGCGACCTGACGCACGGCTACATCTCGATCAACGCCGATTACCGGAGTTGAGCCGCCATGCTGACGATCTGGGGGCGGCGGAACTCGCACAACGTCAAGAAGGTCGTCTGGCTCGCCGAGGAACTGGGATTGCCGTATCGGCGCCATGACGTCGGCGGCGCGTTCGGGATGGACGCGGCGTATCGGGCGAAGAATCCCAATGCGCTGATCCCGACGATCGAGGACGGCGACGTCATCCTGTGGGAGTCGAACGCGATCCTACGCTATCTGGCGGCGCGGCATGGCGGCGAGGCGTGGTGGCCCGCCGATCCGGTCCGACGCGCGCTGGCGGATCGCTGGATGGACTGGCAGTTCGGCTATGCCGAGGCGCAGCGCCCGGCGTTCGTCGGCTTGGTGCGGCAGACGCCCGAGCAGCGTGATGCGACCGCGATCGATCAAGCGATCGCGGCGGCGGGGCGGATGATGGCCGTCCTGGACGGCGCGCTGGGGAAGACGCCGTGGCTCTCGGGGGCGGCATTTGGGCTGGGCGACCTCCCGATGGGGGTCTATGCCCATACCTTCTTCACGCTCGGCGGTGAGCGGGAGCCGTTGCCGCATGTGGCGGACTGGTATGCGCGGTTACAGGCGCGTCCGGGCTATGCGGCCAATGTGATGATCCCGCTGACGTAAGGACAACAGGTCATTGCGAGCGGAGCGAAGCGATCCGGTGACGGAACAGGACGCTCTGGATTGCTTCGTTCCGCTCGCGATGACGATGCGATCAGCCCAATTCGCCTTCGAGCCACGCCTTGATCCGGCCCTTCGGCTCCGCGCCGACCTTTGTCGCCGCCGGGGCGCCGCCCTTGAACAGGATCATCGTCGGGATGCCGCGCACACCGTAGCGGCCGGGGGCGTCGGGATTCTCGTCGATGTTCAGCTTGGCGATGGTCACCTGCTCGCCCAGTTCGTCGCTGATCTCTTCCAGCGACGGGCCGATCATCTTGCACGGGCCGCACCATTCCGCCCAGAAATCGACCAGAACCGGCTTGTCGGCGGACAGCACGTCGTTCTGGAAGCTGGCGTCGGTGATCGTCTTCGTGGCCATGTCATTCTCCTTGGATACCGATGAAACTAGGGTGCGGCGCCCGCGCGCTCAACCGTCGACGGGCAAGCTTTGCTCCGGGCCGGAGAAGCGGCGCTTGACCGGACCCAGCAGTTCGGCGGGCAGATCGATCAGGCGCGGCCCGGCGGTATAGAGCAACGCCACTTCGACGCGGGTGCCCGGGAAGATCACCTCCAGCGCGGCATGATAGGCCGCCATCTGGCGCAGGTGATAGTCGGGCAAGTCGGCGACACCGGCGGGGACGCTGCGCCCGGTCTTATAGTCGATCGCGCGGACCACGCCGTCGCCGACCAGCAGCCGGTCGATCGTGCCGGAAATGACGCGCCCGCTGGGCAGGGTCGCCGCGATCGGGGCTTCGGCGAGGGCGTCGGGGCCGAACAGCGCGGCATAGGCCGGATCGTTCAGCACCGTCATCACCGGCGCGATCACGTCCTGCGGATCGCCGACGCCGCGCGCGGTGAGCCAGCGAAGTGCCGCCGCCTCGCGGGTGGCGGGCGCGAGCGGTGGCAAACGCTCGAACAGCGCGTGCAGCAACGTGCCGCGTGCCGCCGCGTCGCGCGCGGCGGGTGCGGGCGGTGCGTCGCTGACCTCATCGTCGCCGACCGACGACGGGGTGAGTGGACGAGGCGGCTTGGCATCCTCGGGGGCAAGGCGGCGCGCCCAGTCAGGGAGCGCGATGGCGGTTTCGTCCGGGTCCCCTGCCCCGCCCTTCGGGGCAACCGGCTTGGCGGGGTGGCGGCCGGTGTAGATGCGTTCGTCCTCACCCCCGACGCCCAAGGCATCGAGCGTGCGCGCGGCGGCGGCGTACCAGCTCGCCTCGGGCGGGACGCCCTGCCATTTGGCGCTGAGCGACCCCGCGATGACCAGCCGTTCCTCCGCGCGCGTCGCCGCGACATAGAACAGCCGCCAATGTTCCTGCCGTTCGCGTTCCTCCACCTGTGCCAGCGCGATGTCGATCGCCCCGGCACGCTCGGCGCTGCGCGGGCGGAACACCGGGATCGGCTTCTCCATTCCCTCCGGCGTCCACATCAGGGTGGAGCGCGGCGAGGCGTCGGGATCGGCGGTGGCATCGGCGAGGATCACCAGCGGGGCCTGCAATCCCTTCGCCCCGTGCGCGGTCATCACCCGCACCGCGTCCAGCGGCGCGGCGGCGTCGCGGACGATCTCCACCTCGTCGCGCTCGAACCAGTCGAGGAAGCGTTGCAGCGACGGGGTCGAGCCGGTTTCGAAATCCAGCGCGGCGTTCAGCAGTTCCTCGATCGGGTCACGCGCTTCCTCGCCCAGCCGCGCCAGCAGCTTGCGCCGACCGTCGAGCGGGCCGGACAGCAGCATCTCCAGGAATCGGTACGGCGTGTCGAAATCCGCGCTGGCCAGCAGCCCGGTCAGCGCGGTGACATGCTCCGCATATTGGCGCGACAGGTGTCGCCATAGCGATCCCTGCCGCTCGACCGCGCGCTCCAGCAATTGCTCCTGCGTCCAGCCGATCAACGGAGAGACGAGCAGGCTGGCGAGGCTGAGATCGTCGTCGGGCTGCAGCACGAAGCGGACGGCGGCGAGCAGGTCCTGCACGGCCAGGGGCGCGGAGAGGCGGAGGCGATCGACGCCCGCGACCGGCACGCCCTCGGCATACAATCGCGCGACGAGCAGTTGCGCGAGTTCGCCGCGCCGCTTGACGAGGATCATGACGTCCTCGGGGCGGAGGCGGCGGCCCTTGCTGTCGAGCATCAGCCCGCCGTGTTCGACCGGGCCGAGCCAGCGCTTCACCGCCTGCGCGATGCGCGTTGCATTGGCGCGGACCGCATCGTCGATCCACCCTTCTTCGCCCCCGTCCTCGGCATCGGTCGCGCCGGCCGAGATCGGCGGCCACAGCACGACCGCGCCCGGCCCGGTCACACGGCTGGCATGTTCCGGAATGTCCTCCGCCGCGCCCAGCCCGGCCGCGCCGACCGTCGCGATCGCCTGATCCACGAACTCCAGCACCGGCGCGGTCGAGCGGAACGAGTCCGTCAGCGACAGGCGATCGAACGGCAGCCCGCGTTCGTCGTCGGGCATCATGTCGTCGCCCGCCACATCCTTCGCCCGTGCCGCAAAATAGCGTTCGGCCGCCAGGAAGTTGATCGGATCGGTGCCCTGGAACCCGAAGATCGCCTGCTTCAGGTCGCCCACCGTGAACAGCGTCCGCACCGACGGCGCATAGACGCCGCGCCCGACGAAATATTCGTCCACCAGCGCGCGGATGATCGTCCATTGCGCGACATTGGTGTCCTGCGCCTCGTCGACCAGCACATGTTCGGTGATCTGGTCCAGCTTGTAGCGGATCCACTCGCCGATCCCCTCCTGCCGCAGCAGCGCGACCGCCGCGTCGATCAGGTCGTTGAAATCGACCGCGCCGCTGCGCCGCTTCGCCGCCGCATAGCCGCGGGCATAGTCGCGCCCGACCTCCAGCGCCGCGCCCAGTTTGTCGGCATAGGCGGCCCGCGTCCGCAGCGACAGCAGCTCGCCGCACCAGCCATGCATCCGTAGCGCGTGCTCGGCGTAATCGGGATCGACCGGCGCGCGGCCCTTGCCGAACGACAGCGGATCGCCGTCCTTCTTCGCCCAGACCAGATGCAACCGGTCGAGCGTCGCTGCGCGCTCGTCGGTATCGGCGGACAGCCACGCGCCGATCGCCTCCGCCCGCTCGACGCCGCTCTTGGTCCCCCACGCGCGGTTGAGCGCAGCGATCGTGTCGAGCGTATCGCGGTCGAACGCGCCGTCCGCGCAGGCCGCGCGAATATGTTCGGCGACATCGCCGAGCGGCAGCCCGAGCTGGGTGCGGACGAATGCGATGACGCCCGCCGGTAAAGCCTCCAATCCGTCATGAGCACGCGCGCAATCGGCGAGGAATTGCTCTGCGCCCTGTTCGCCCAATCGGACGCTTAGCGCGCCGATCGTCTCCACCGGGCGCGTCCGTCCCTCGCGCTCCGCCTGTACCAGCAGGTCCGACAGCGCCTGCCGGCGCAGCAGCGCTTCCTCGCGCGGCTCGATCGGGCGAAAGCCGGGAACCAGGCCGGCCTCGATCGGAAAGGCAGCTAGAAGTCCCTGACAAAAACCGTGAATCGTCTGGATGCGCAAGCCGCCGCCCGGCGCGTCGAGGACGCGCGCGAACAGCGTCCGGGCGCGCGCGACCAGCGCCGGCGTCGGCCGCTCGCCCAGCGCGGCCAGATCGGCGCCCAGCGCGGTGTCGGCCATCCGCACCCACGCGGCAAGTTGGCGATTGACCCGCGCCGCCATCTCCGCCGCCCCCGCCTTGGTGAAGGTCAGGCACAGGATCGCGGACGGCTCAACATCCCGTAACAACAGGCGAAAAACCCGCGCCGCCAGTACCTGCGTCTTGCCCGTTCCCGCAGAGGCGGACAACCAGACATGCGCCTCCGGCCGGCTGGCCTGAAGCTGCGCATCCTTGAGTTGGGGGAGCGGGGTGACGGCGCGAGGAGTCATGTGCGGTTGCCCCCGCACGCCATCGTCATCCCCGCGAAGGCGGGGATCCAGAACCTCTGACCTCCGTGATGGAGGCGCGACGACAGCGCGTCTGGATTCCCGCCTGCGCGGGAATGACGATGAGGACGGCGGCTACGCATCGCGGCCATACCATTCGTCACGGCGCATCAACTGGTCATATTCCGCGAACGGCGCGAACTCCGGGTGCAGCTTCGCCGTAAATGGTTGATCTCCGGTCAGCCAGCGGGCCGCAGCCTCGGCAAAGCTGTCCCGTGCGGCGCGGACGAAATCGTCGGTCAGGATCCGTCCGCCCTTGCCGGCCGGGTCGGCGGGGCTCGACACCGAGCCGAACGTGTCGCCCTTTTTTGCGAGCGACCAATATTCGAACGCGGTCGCCTCCCCCGTCACACCGTCAAATCCGCCCGCCTCGGCGATCGCGCCGAGCAGTCCGAGTTGCAGGTTGAAGCCGCCGCGCACCGCCGCGACCGAGGGCGCCTTGCCCGTCTTGTAATCGACGATGCCCAGCCCGCCATCGGACATCCGGTCGATGCGGTCGAAGCGCCCGGTCAGTTCGATCCCCGACAACTCGGCCTTGCCGCGTCCCTCGACCGCCAGCACCGCGCGACCCGTGGCGCGATCGGCGAGCGTCCTGGCCGCGACCCACTCGAACGCGGCGATCAGCCGAGGTTGCCACAACGCGCGCAACAGCGGGTGGGTGGCGGGATCGGCGAGCAGCGTCCGCGCGCGCGGCAACAGTTTCTCGGCGTCGCAGCCGTCTTCGCGTGCCCACGCTTCCAGCACCGCATGGACCGCCGTACCGCGCCACGCCGCGCTGGGATCGGCATCCACTGCGTCGAGCGGCGACAGCTTCAGGATGCGACGCGCGTAGAAGGCGAACGGATCGGCCTTCAACCGATCGACCTCGGTCACCGAAATCTGCCTCGGGCGCAGGGACTTGCGCGGCAGGGGTTCCGGGCGATCGACCGGGGTCGGCACACGCGTGCCGTCGAGCGCGCGCGCCCACGCCGCCAGCGTGCCGTCGCGGGGAAAACGCTCGCCCGTCATCGCTTCCAGCCGCAGCCAGAAACGCGAGGCGAGCGCGGGCGAGCGCGCGTCGCGGCGCGCGCGCGTCAGGACGATCTGCCTCGCACCCAGCGCCTGACCGAAATCGTGCGCGGCGACGCCGATCCCCCGATCAAGCCCAGGCAATCCCAGTTCGGCGCGAACGCGCGGCGCGAGCCACGGGTCGGGCGCGGGCAGGCCTGGCCATGTCCCCTCGTTCAGCCCGGACAGGATCATCAGGTCGGCGCGTTGCAGCCGCGCCTCCATCAGCCCGTAGATGGCGAGGCGCGGATGGCGCTCGCGCGGCAACAGCCGGATCGCGATCTCCTCCATCAACAGCCGCAGCAGCGGGGCGAAGCCGGCGGGGGCGATGGCATGGGGCCCGAGCGGGGCGTGCGTCTCCATACCGGTCAGCAGATCGGCGGCCGCGCGCCCCGCGGGACCACGCCACGCTTCCTCTCCCGCGAGCAGATTCGCCGCCTCGCGCAAACACGCGACCAGCGACGGCAGCGTCACTGCCCCGCTCCCGCCGAACCCGCGCGCAACCGGTTCGAGCAGGGCGCGCGCCTCACGCCACCATTCGGCCGCGCGCGCGCGCTCGGGCGCGGCGGCGAGGTGGCGGTCGATCCCCTCCAGCCCGGGCGCGGGGCGCGGGCCGCGCAGCGCGCGGTCGAGGCGGCGGACGCCATCGAGCCAGGCGCCGCGCTGATCGCCCGCGCGCACCAAAGGATGCTTGAGCAAGGTCAGCAGCGCCATCGGCGCGAAATCCTGCGCCGCCGCCTCGACGATCGCGGTCAGCAGCGTGCCGGGCGGCAGGATCGCAAGCGCGCGGCCCGCGCTGTCATCGACCTCGATATTCCAGCGCCGGCAATGTGCCGCGACGCGTCGCGCGAGCATCCGGTCGGGGGTGACCAGCGCAGCGGTGAGCCCGGGCGTCTCGATCGCCTCGCGCAATTTCAGCGCGATCGCCTGCGCCTCCTCGGCAGGGGTCGCGAGTTCCACGGCGGTAACGCCACTCAGCCTTCGGTCGGCGGCGTCCAGCGCTGTCCATTTGGCGGTAAAGCGTGCCGGGGCAAGCGCATTGGCGATCGCCCGTCCGCGCGCGGCATCGGCGTCATGCTCGCTGGCGGCCATCCAGCGCGTCACCTCGCTTCGGTCGGCGCCGATACGTTCGAGCAGCAGCTTGAGATGAAACTGTGGATGGACCTCGATCGATCGCGCGCGCACGCCGGTCACGGCGTCGGGCTGATGCGGCCCGAGCGCATCCCATTCCGCTTGGGGCAGCGAGAGATCGAGATCGGCGAACACCACCATCCCGCGCGGCAGTGCGGCGACGGTGCGCAGCAACCGCGCGACGGCGGGCGCGGGATCGGTGATCCCGGCCGCGCAGACGAACCCGTCCGGCGGCGACGCACGCCAGCGCGCCGCCTGTCGATCGATCAACAGGATACGCCGCTCGGCGGCATCGATGGCCCCCAGCCGCTCGCGCTCGGCGGGCCAGCGGTCGAGCAGGATGCGGAACAGTCGGAGCGCCGTTTCCCAGTGATCCGACAGTCCCTCGCCCGGATCGATCGCGGCCAATCGCGCGGGCGGCACTTCCTCAACGATCAACTGGTCGAGCGTACCCGCCAGTTCGCCCGCCAGCCGTACGGCCTCCGCGGCGTCGACAGGGCGCCCCGCGGCGGCACGTTCTTCCTCGACCAGCCGCGCCAGGATCATCCGGCGTTGCAGCGGATCGACGGCGGGCGGCAACGGCGGCACCGCGTCGGCCGGGTCGAGCGCCGCACCGACCCCGGCATCCAGTTCCTCACCACCCAGCGCGACAATGCGCGGCAGCAACAGCGCCCCGCCGCTGGCGCGCACGAACGCCTCGCGCACCGCCAGGCCACCACGGTTGTTTGGAACCAGCACCAGCCCGCGCGCCAACGCCAGTCGGTCGCCGCCGAAGCGACGCAACAGCCCGGCGACCAGCGCATCCGCGAACGCGCGGTGCGCCGGGATGGTGTGGAGCCGCAAGCCACGTCCGCCCGCACTCGGCGGCGCGTCAGCCATCCGCGAGCAGCGCCTCGGTCCGCTTCACGGCACCCGGCACGTTGATTTCAGACCACAAACCCTGATGAACCAGGCCGTAGGCGCGTCCGCCCGCGATCGCCCGATCCCAGAAGACGTTGGTCGAGAACGGCCCCTCCGGCCAGTCGCGGATCAGGCGTGGCGACAGGATCTGCACCCCCGTAAAAACGAAGGGAGCGACGCGCCCCGGCTTGCGCCGCCCGCTGATCCGCCCGTCCGCGGCGAGATGGAAGTCGCCCTGTCCGCCATGGTTGTGCGCGCGCGCATAGGGAACCATCAACAGCAAGGCGTCCATCGCCGCATCGTCCCAACGCGCCGCCAGTTGCCGGATCGCGTCGGTCGGGCCGTCGAGCCAGAGATTATCGGCATTGACGACCAGGAATGGGTCATCGCCGAGCAGCGGCATCGCCTTCACGATCCCGCCGCCGGTTTCCATCAACTGCGCGCGTTCGTCGGAGACGATCACCTCGATGCCGTGGACGCGATGATGAAGATACGCTTCCAGCGCGTCCGCAAGGTAGTGCACGTTGACCACCGCACGCTCCACGCCCGCCGCGCGCAGCCGGTCGAAATTGTGGTCGATCAACGTGCGACCGCCGACCTCGATCAGAGGCTTCGGGCGCGTTGCGGTCAGCGGGCGCATCCGCTTGCCGACCCCCGCCGCCATCACCATCGCGGTGCGCGGCACCCGCGCGCCCGGATCGGGGCGGATGTAGCGGGGCCGGCTCACGCCAGCCCCCGCGCGCCGGCGATAAGCAGCGGGTCGCCGCGCAGCTCCGGTGGGATGTTCGCGTCGAACCAGCGTGCGACCGGGGCAAGGACCGGCTGCGTCAGATCCCGTTCCAGATAGGTCCAAACGCGCGGGCACAGTGCCGGATAGCGCGGCTTGCCGTCGCGTTTCCACAACCGGGCGAAGATGCCGACGATCTTCGCGTTCCGCTGCGCTCCCAGCACGTGATAGGATTGCATGAAGGTCTCCCCCTCCCCCGTCGCGTCGCGGTACCGCGCCAGCATCCGCTCCTCCAGCGACGGATCAACGTCGCGCCGCGCGTCTTGCAACAACGACACCAGATCGTAGGCAGGATGCCCGGCCAGCGCATCCTGGAAATCGAGCAGGCCGAGTGTCCGCCGTTCGCCGACCAGCATCAGGTTCTCGGCATGATAGTCGCGTAGCACCGTCACCGGCGCCGCCGCCTCGGCGTGATGAAGCACTTCGTCCCAGGCGGCACGATAGCCATCGCCATCGATGCTCAGGCCGATCGCCGGGCAATACCAGTCGATCAGCAATGCTGCCTCACGCTGCAACTCGTCACGGTCGTAACGACGCCAGTCCCCGGCGGGATGCGCGCGCAGCGCTACGAGCAGGTCGATGGCGGCGGCGTATAGCGGAACGGCCGCCTCCGGATCGGCATCGACGGTTTCGCGAAGGCGAACGTCGCCGAAATCTTCGATCAGAACCAAACCGCGCTCCATGTCGATCGCATGGATCGCCGGTGCCGCGAAGGCACGCGCGGTCAGCCAGCGGGCCACGTCGAGGAACGGACGGGGATCCTCGTGCGGGGGCGGCGCATCCATCAGGATCGCACGCCGCGTATCGGCATGAACGCGGAAGTAGCGGCGGAAAGAGGCGTCACCAGCGAGCGGCTCGATCCGCGCTCCGCTCCAGCCATGCGCATCTAGAAAGGCCGGAGCATCCGCCGGCGGGGTCATCGTGGCCATCGGCCGTCCCAAGCGTCCGGCGCCGCCCAAGTCAAGCGACGCGCGCCATCCTGTTCGATCGCGATGTGGAGCGCGAGCGCGTCCGGCCAATAGCCGGGCCCCGCCCGTTCCGGCCATTCGACCAGCAACGCCGCATCGTGGCGCGCCTCATCCAGCCCCAGTTCTTCCACCTCCGCCGGATCATCGAGCCGGTACAGGTCGATATGCAGCACGTCGAGGCGCACCTCCGGGGGCTCGTAGGGCTGGACGATAGCGAAGGTCGGGCTGGGCGCCTCCTCCGCCAGGCCCAACGCCGCGAGCACGCCGCGCGCGAAGCTGGTCTTGCCCGCACCCAGATCGCCGCTCAGTGTCACGACATCGCCCGCGCGCAGCGACGCGGCGAGTTGCGCGCCCGCGGCCTCGGTCGCCGCGGCATCCACCAGCCGTCGTTCCCCGCGCATCATCGCCGCGGCAGATCGACCGTCACCACGGTGCCCGTGTCCGGTTCGCTGACCAATGTGATCGTCCCGCCATGTGCCTCGACGAACTGTTTGGCGAGCGGCAGCCCCAGTCCGAGCGCGCGCTCGCCGGCGGCCGAAATCCCCTCACGCGCGAAGCGATCGAAGGCGCGCGCCATCTGTTCTGGGGTCATCCCCGGGCCATCGTCCGTCACGACGATCCGCGCGCCCCTGGCGTTGCCGTCGACGCGCAGCGTCACATGCCCCTCATCCTGCGCCGCGCCGACCGCATGGCGGAGCAGATGTTCGACCACCTCCCGGATGCGGCGCGCATCGCCGGTCAGGCGCCCGGCGGAGCGCTGGATCTCTACGATCATTTCGACCTGGTGACGCTTCGCGGTCGCGCGTAGCGAATCGGCCGCCGCGCGCGCCACCGCCGCGACGTCGATGTCCGCGCGCTCCAGTGGTCGGGCGCCCGTATCCGTGGACGTCAGATCGAGCACATCGTCGATCAGCAGCCCCAACCGGTCAACCGAGTCGAGGATCGCGTCGAGATAGGCGATCGCATCGGGCGACAAATCACCGGCGTAGCCACCGTGCAGCATCTCGGCGAAACCGCTGATCGAGGTCAGCGGCGTCCGCAATTCGTAGCTCATGTTGGCGACAAAGGCGGTCTTCACCTGATCGGCCGCCTCCAACGCCTCGTTCCGGTCGCGCAACGCCTGCTCCATGGCGCGACTGTCGCTGATGTCGAGCATCGTGAACAACGCGTTGCCGTCCGGCAGCGGGACCGCCGCGAACTCGAACTGTCGTCCATCGGCCAGTGCGATATGTCCGGCGCGTTGGTGGCGCTCGATCGTCGCGACCCGCACCAGCTCCGCGATCGAGCGCGCCCGGCGCGGGTTCGACAATTTCGATGCGATCCGTTCCGCGATCACATCGACACGCGGACGACCGGTCAGGAATTCGTCCTCCAGATCCCACACGGCCCGGAAACGATTGTTCCAGAGCTGGAGCCGGCCGTCCGCAGAGAATACGCCCAGCGCCTCGAACAGGTTGTCGAAGGTCGCGGTGCGGACGCGCAGCAACGTGTCGCGGGCACTGGCGAGCTGTACCTGCTCCGTCCGATCCTCGAAGATCACCATCAGTCCGCCGTCCGGGATCGGCTGCGCCACGACGCGCAGGTGCGTGCCACCCGGCAGATGCCAATTTTCCTCGACCGCCGCATCGGCGCCGACGAACCAGCCGCGTCGCTCCGCCTTCCAGCCGGGGAAGTCGCGCACCTCGGGCACCCGATTCGCCTCGCGCATCCGCTCCAGCACGCGATCGAATTCCGGCCGATCGGCGAGCCATTCCAGGCGCATCGCGAACATGCGTCGGAACGGCTGGTTGCAGAACACCAGGCTTCGGTCGCGTCCGAACTGCGCCACGCCCGCCGATAGCCGGTCGAGCATGGCACGCTGCGCATCGGCGAAGCGGCGTTCGCGCGCGTGGCTCTGTTCCAGTTCCTCGATGTCGATGGCATAGCCCGCGACGCCGCCGACCGGCAGCGGCACGTCATGGATGCGCAGCGACCGGCGCGCACCGCCGATCGTGGCGGGCAGGACGCGCTGCTGCGGGCGCGCCTCGTCACGCGCCATCGCGGCGCCTGCGGTCGGGCTACCCTGCCCTGAGCCGTCGACCAGTTCCAGCCCGCGCCCGACCACATCGGCGGCGCTGGTCCCTTCCACGGCGTTGACATAGGCCGAGTTGACCATCGCCAGCTGAAGGTCGCTGTCGCGATACCACATCGGCAGCGGAGCGGCTTCCACCAGACCCGTCAGCGCATCGAAGGCATCGGACAGATCGACGCACTCGGCGCGCAGTCGCCGCATCTCCCCTTCGCTGGCGGTCGAGTCATAGAACCACAGGATCACCGCCTCGCCGCGTCGATCGCCCTGAATCGTCAGCGTGCGTCCGCCGTCGCGCGCATGGACGCTCTGGGTGAAGCCGCGCGCCGATCGCTGGCACGCCGACAGCGCCCGCGACACCGCCTGCGCCTCCGCAGGAGCCATACCCCAGCCGGCGGCCTCCACTTCCTGGAGATAGGCGGGGATGTCGGTGAAACCCAGCCAGTCGGCGACGCGACGCGCCATCTCGATCCTGCCGTTCGGAAACACGACCACCGGCTGCATCGGCGCGGCGGCGAGCAACGTCTCCATCGCTTCCCGCTCGTGCACCGCATCGACGGCGGCGGCCTTCGCGCGCAATCCCAGCGCGATCAGCACCGCTCCCGCCAGGACGAGCAGCAGCACCACGGCCCCTGCCGCCACCGCGACGGTCGGCGGGAACATGATCATGGATGGGACACGATCCGCAGCATGGCCGACTGTCTAGGAGCGGCGCGGCGCAGCGGCAAGGCGGACGGCGCCATTATCGACGCGCCAACAATGAGAAAGGGCGAGGTCGAAGCCCCGCCCTTCCCTTTCTCGCCAGACGCGCGTCGCGCGATCAGTAACGATAGTGATCCGGCTTGAACGGCCCTTCGACCGGCACGCCGATGTAGCCCGCCTGCTTCGGCGTCAGCTTGGAGAGCTGAACGCCCAGCTTCTCCAGGTGCAGCGCCGCGACCTTCTCGTCGAGATGCTTGGGCAGGACGTAGACCTCGTTCTTGTAGTTCTCGGACTTGGTCCACAGCTCGATCTGCGCCAGCGTCTGGTTGGTAAACGACGCCGACATCACGAACGACGGGTGACCGGTCGCGCAGCCCAGGTTCACCAGGCGCCCCTTGGCGAGGATGATGATCTGCTTGCCGTCCGGGAACTTCACCAAGTCGGTGCCCGGCTTCACTTCGCTCCAGTCATAGTTGCTGAGCGCCGCGATCTGGATCTCGCTGTCGAAGTGGCCGATGTTGCAGACGATCGACATCGGCTTCATCGCCTTCATGTGATCGGCGGTGATGACGTCGGCGTTGCCGGTGGCGGTCACGAAGATGTCGGCGCGCTTCACCGCCTCGTCCATCGTCACGACCTCGAAGCCCTCCATCGCCGCCTGCAGCGCGCAGATCGGATCGATCTCGGTGACCAGCACGCGCGCGCCGCCGTTACGCAGCGACTGCGCCGACCCCTTGCCCACGTCACCGAAGCCCGCGACGCACGCCACCTTGCCGGCCAGCATCACGTCGGTGGCGCGGCGGATCGCGTCGACCAGCGATTCCTTGCAGCCGTAGAGGTTGTCGAACTTCGACTTAGTGACCGAGTCGTTGACGTTGATCGCCGGGAACGGCAGCTCGCCCTTCTTGGCGATCTCGTACAGGCGGTGCACGCCGGTCGTGGTTTCTTCCGAAACGCCCTTCAGGTTCTTGACCGTCTGCGTCAGGTAACCCGGATACTTGGCGATGAACGCCTTGACCGAGCGCTGGAACTCGACCTCTTCCTCATTCTCCGGCTCGCCGAAGGTCGCGCCAGCTTCCAGCTTCGCGCCCCAGAGCGCGAACATCGTGGCGTCGCCGCCATCGTCCAGAATGATGTTGGCGGTCGTCCCGTCGGTGTCGGCACCCCAGTTGAAGATGTCGCCGACATAGTCCCAGTATTCGGCGAGCGTCTCGCCCTTCACCGCGAACACCGGGATCCCGGCTGCGGCGATGGCGGCAGCGGCGTGGTCCTGCGTCGAATAGATGTTGCAGGTCGCCCACCGGACGTCCGCGCCCAGCGCGACCAGCGTCTCGATCAGCACCGCGGTCTGGATCGTCATGTGGAGCGAGCCGGTGATGCGCGCGCCCTTCAGCGGCTGCGACGCGCCGAATTCCTCGCGCAGCGCCATCAGGCCGGGCATCTCCGTCTCCGCGATCGCGATCTCGGCGCGGCCGAAATCGGCGAGGGCGATGTCCTTGATGACATAGTCGTTCTTGTCGAGCACGGGGGCGGTTGCCACGGCGTTGTCTCCAGTCAGATGAGGCCGACCAAGGCGCGCATCGCACCGATCGGCATCCGCGCGCCTTAGCCGCGAACGCTGCCCGGATCAAATATAAAGGTATCTTTATATGTGGTGAGCGAGCCGTTCATGTCGGTTAACGACGTCCTGCCGCCCATACGGGCCGGGACGGCGACGGTCTCAGCTGTGCCCGCTCTGACTCGACAGCAGACGCGGATCGACCCCCGCCGTGGCGAAGCCGCGCGTCCAGCGCTTCTGGACCGGCGTGTCGAATAGCATGTCGGGCACATCGGCGACATTCAGCCAGCCGTGGCGGGTCAGCTCCTCCTCCAGCTGCCCGGGTCCCCAGCCCGCATAGCCGAGCGCGACCAGCCAACGGGTCGGCCCGGTCCCGGCCGCGATCGCGCGCAGGACGTCGAGCGTCCCCGACAGGGCCCAGCGGCCGGCGACATCAAGCGTATCCTGCCCGCCCCAGTCCAGCGAGTGCAGCACGAAGCCGCGTCGCGGCTCCACCGGACCTCCGAAATGCACAGGGGCGTCGGGCGCCACCCCCGGCGCGATCTCCAGCTGCTCCAGCACCTCGTGCAGCCCCAGCCCGCTGACGACCGCACCCACGCCGACGCCCAGCGCGCCGTTCGCGTCATGGCTGCACATCGCGATCACGGAACGATCGAAGCGCGTGTCACCGATGCCGGGCATCGCCAGCAGGAACTGGCCCGTCAGGAATGTCGCTTGTTCCATCACGCTGATCTAGGCGTTCGGATCGCGCTTGCCAAAGCTTGAAATTGCCGCGTCCGCTCGCCATCGCTGCGCGGCAACCTTGATCGGAGATAATGACATGACCATCGGCATCGGCGATCCGCTTCCGTCCGCGAAGCTTACCCGCATCACCAGCGACGGGCTGGAGCCGGTGGACAGCGCCACCTTTTTCAAGGGGCGCCGCGTCGCACTGTTCGCCGTCCCCGGCGCGTTCACCCCGACCTGTTCCGCACGCCACCTGCCGGGCTTCGTCGAAAAGACCGAGGCGCTGCGCGCGAAGGGCATCGACGAGATCGCGTGCACGGCGGTCAACGATCCCTTCGTCCTGGGCGCTTGGTCGAAGCAGAACGGCGCCGAGGGAATAACCATGCTGGCTGACGGCAATGCCGATTTCGCGTCCGCGATCGGGCTCGACATGGACGGCACGGCGTTCGGCATGGGACGCCGAAGCCAGCGCTACGCGATGGTCGTCGACGACGGCGTCGTGGCGGCGCTGTACGTCGAGGCGCCGGGCGAGTTCCGGGTGAGTTCGGCGGAACATCTGCTCGACACGCTCTGATGACCCGCGCCCGCCGCTGTCCATGGGAGGGCGGCGGGCGGACTTGTCGCCGTCACACGGACTATGTAACCGTTCGGGATGACAGCGAACGATCTCGTCCAGCAACTCGACCAGCTTTACACCGCCTCCGTCGGCCGGCTGAAGGCAGCGATCAGCGCCTATATCGCCGACGGCTCCGTTCCCGACCATGCGACTCGCGCCAATGGCGCTTTCGCCTATCCGGAGATCCGGCTGCGCTTCGCCGGAGGTGACGGCCGTCCCACTCCGATGCGATCGTTCGGACGGCTGGTCAGCCCCGGCGAATACCGGATCAGCGTCACGAAGCCGGCGGTGTTCGCGGACTATCTGATCGAACAGCTCACACTGCTGATCGAGGATTATGACGTCACCGTCGAAGCGGTGCCGGGGACGCAGGAAATCCCTTACCCCTACGTCATCGACGCGGGTCACGCGCTGAGTCTCGATGCGGTGTCCGCAGCGGAACTGGCCCGATACTTCCCGACCACCGAGCTCGCCTTCATCGGCGACGAGATCGCCGACGGGCTGTGGGCGTCGATCGACGGCACGCGCCCGCTGGCGCTGTTCGATGGCCTGCGCACCGACTTCAGCCTCGCGCGATTACGGCATTACACCGGCACGCCGCCGGAGCATGTGCAGCGCTACGTGCTGTTCACCAATTATCACCGCTATGTCGACGAATTCGTCCGCTGGGGCGCGCAGCAGGTAAGCGAGGGTGGGCGGTTCACCGCCTTGTCGGGGCCGGGGGGCGTGTTGTTTCGGGCGGGCGACGATCCCGCCATGCTGGACGACAGCGCGTGGCGTCGGTTGCAGATGCCCGCCTATCATCTGATGGCCGACGATCGCACCGGCATCACGCTGGTCAACATCGGCGTCGGGCCGTCGAACGCGAAGACGATCTGCGACCATCTGGCGGTGATGCGCCCCGAGGCGTGGGTGATGATCGGGCATTGCGGCGGCCTTCGTCCCTCGCAGCGGATCGGCGACTATGTGCTTGCGCACGCCTACCTTCGTGACGACCATGTGCTGGACGACATGCTGCCGCCGGAAATCCCGGTTCCGGCGATCGCCGAGGTCCAACAGGCGCTGGCCCGCGCGGCGGAGACGGTGTCGGGGCAGTCGGGCGACGAACTCAAGCGGCGGCTGCGCACCGGCACGATCGTCACCACCGACGATCGCAACTGGGAGCTTCGCTATGCCCGTTCGGCATTGCGATTCTCGCTCAGCCGCGCGGTGGCGATCGATATGGAATCGGCAACGATCGCGGCGCAGGGCTACCGCTTTCGCGTGCCCTATGGGACGCTGTTGTGCGTATCGGACAAGCCGCTGCATGGTGAGTTGAAGCTGCCCGGCCAGGCCAACCGCTTCTACGAACGCGCGATCAGCGAGCATATGCGGATCGGCATCGAAACGTGCGAGGAACTGCGGCGCGAGGGCGCGAAGCTTCACAGCCGCAAGCTGCGCGCGTTCAACGAGCCGCCGTTCCGCTGACCGATCCCGGAAACCCTGCGCCTGCCGTGCGTTGCGGCACCGAAATCTTTTGACAAAGGGAGCAGCCGATGGCCGACGACAGCAGCGAAACTCCGACGCCCACCGCGTCGAAGCCGGCCACCCCGCGTCGTCGGGCGCCGCGCAAGGCGGCAGCTCCCAAGGCCGCCTCGCCGCGCAGCAGCGCGGCCAAGGCGAAGACGCCGAAGAACGAGGCCACCACCGCCGAGAAGAAGCCAGTCAAGCGCACCGCACGATCGAGCGCCGCCACGTCGCGCTCGCCATCGACGCGCAAGTCCGCTGCACGCGGCGCCGGCGCGATCGAGAAGGTGGGCGGCAAGTGGGGAGCCGCGGCGATCGCCGGTGGCGTGGCGGCGATCGGTGCGGCGGCGACGGCGGCGCTGCTGACGTTGCGAGGATCGACCCCGAAGACTAACGATTCCAAAGAGAAGCAGGGCGCTCATCAGCCGGACGGGACCGACTCATCGGCATCGTTCGAGGCGAAGATCGCCGATGAGAATGTGATTCCCGAGAAGGCGTGAACGGCCACTCGTGACCCCCGCGGCGCCGGGGGTAATGGGTCGGGCGATCGTCACCCCGCCAGGAAGTCGGCGATCGCCTGCCCCAGTTCCGGCTTCGTTACCGCGCTCATGTGGTTTCCCGGAATCTCGACGTACCGGGCGTGTGGCAGGGCGTCGGCGAGGGCGGGCGCACTGCCGTTGTCGTCGTCGTCGCGACCGCACACGACCAGAACCGGCTGGGGGATCGTATCGAGCATCGCGTCGGGCGTGCCGACGAAGGTATCGATGATCCCGAGCAGCGCGACCGGATCCCCGCCGGTGGTCTTCAGGAACGCCTCGGCCATCCATTCGGGGCTGCCGCGCTCATGCTTTCCGAGGTTCGTCAGGATGTTGCGGAAGTGGCCCGCGCGGCGATCGGCGCGGGTGATGCCGTCCAGACCCATGCCGGAGATCACGACGCGGCGCGGCGTCGCGCCGGTCGCCAGCATCCGTACCGTCGTCCGTGCGCCCAGCGAATAACCGCCGAGATCATAGTCGCTTAGCCCGAGGTGCGCGATCAACGCATGGCCGTCGCGCGCGAGCGCGTCGGGCGGATAGGCGTCGGGATCATGCGGGCGCGCGCTGTCGCCGTGCGCGCGCAGGTCCGGCATGATGACCCGGAAACCCCTGGCCGCGATCGTGGCGGCGTGGCCATATTTCAGCCAGTTGGTCTGCGCATCGGAGAAGAAGCCGTGGATCAGCACGACCGGTCGCCCCTCGCCCAGTTCGCGCCATGCGATGCGCGCTCCGTCAAAACTGTCGAAGAATCGGGTATCAGTCAGGGACTTTGCCACGCGTTTCGATCCATTTTCTGACCACGGCAGGAATTTCCGCGGTGCGTTTCTCCGGCAGGTCGCGCGCGCCGTGCCACGCGGCAAGCCGGCTCTCGACGCCGACCACGATCACCGGATGCAGGCTGCCCGGATCGTCGAAGCTGCCGACGGTCAGGTCGAGGCTGTCGTCCCCGATCCCTTCATAGGTCAGCGGCGTGCCGCACCGGGCGCAGAACCCGCGCAGCGCGATCTCGGAAGAGCGGAAGCGATCGGGTTCGCGCGTGATCCAGGTGACGGCGGCACGCGGCACCTGCTTGAGCGCCGCGAAGACGCCGCCGGTCGCGCGCTGGCACATCCGGCAGTGACAGAACATCGCATCCGCGTCGGCGACTTCGACGCTGTAGCGCACGCTGCCGCACTGGCAGCCTCCGGTCATCGCGCGAGCCATCTGCACGCTCTAGCCAGCACATGCCTTGCCGTCCACTCCACCTGATGCTGCATTGCAGCACGCGCGAGGCTGGCATAAGGGCTGCGCCGGTGAACACCGCCGATCCCCTGCCTCATTCCGCGCTCGAAGACAGCTATGCGCTGCTGCTCGGCTGCATCCTGGTCGTGCTGGGCCTTGCGCTGCTGCACGCGGCGGGGCTGGTGACGGGCGGCACCGCCGGAATTGCGCTGCTGCTCTCCTATCTGATCCCGTTGCCGAGCGGGGTGCTGTTCACGCTGATCAACCTGCCCTTCATGCTGCTGGCGTGGAAGGCGATGGGGCGGCGGTTCACGATCCGCACCGTCGCGGTCGGGATCGGCGTCGCGGCGCTGGGCACGTGGACGCGGCTGGGGCTGACGATCGCGCATATCGACCCCGCCTTCGCGGCGCTGGCCGGCGGATCGGTGATCGGGTTCGGCGCGCTGGCGCTGGCGCGGCATCATGCCGGGATCGGCGGCACCGGCGTGGTCACGCTGTGGTTGCAGAAGCGGCGCGGCTGGAATGCCGGCCGGACGCAGATGACGATCGACACGGTGATCCTGCTGACGTCGCTGGCGTTCCTGCCCGCCGAGCGGGTCGGCTGGTCGGCGGTGTCGGCGGCGGCGGTCAGCGGGATCCTGATCGCCTGGCATCGGCCCGGGCGATATACGGGATATTGAGGGGGCCGCCCTCCACCAACCCGCTCCGTCATTCCCGCCTGCGCGGGAATGACGGATAGTGGATTTACTCCGCGGTCAGCACCGCCTGAAAGTCCTCTTCGCCAGTCTCATCCGCCTTCTTCAGGTGGCGACGTCCCAGCAGTTCGGCGATCTGCACCGCGTTCAACGCCGCGCCCTTGCGGAGGTTGTCGCTGACGCACCAGAGTGCCAGACCGTTGTCGACGGTCGGATCCTCGCGCACGCGGCTGACATAGGTCGCGTCGTCGCCGGCGCTTTCGACCGGCGTGACGTAACCGCCGTCCTCGCGCTTGTCGACGAGCATCACGCCCGGCGCCTCGCGCAGAATGCGCTGCGCGTCCTCGGCCGACAGTTCGTTCTCGAATTCGATGTTCAGCGCCTCGGAATGGCCGACGAACACCGGCACGCGGACGCAGGTCGCCGTGACCTTGATCCTGGGATCGAGGATCTTCTTGGTTTCGACCACCATCTTCCACTCTTCCTTGGTCGAACCGTCGTCCAGGAAGCTGTCGATGTGCGGGATCACGTTGAACGCGATCTGCTTGGTGAACTTCTTCGCCTCCGCCGGATCGCCGACGAAGATGTTGCGGCTCTGTTCAAAGAGCTCGTCCATGCCGATCTTGCCCGCGCCGGACACCGACTGATAGGTCGCCACGACAACGCGCTTGATCGTCGCCGCGTCGTGCAGCGGCTTGAGCGCGACGACCATCTGCGCGGTCGAGCAATTCGGATTGGCGATGATGTTCTTGCGCGTGTAGCCGTCGATCGCCTCGGCATTCACCTCCGGCACGATCAGCGGCACGTCCGGGTCCATGCGGTAGAGCGACGAATTGTCGATCACCGTGCAGCCCGCGGCCGCGAACTTCGGCGCATAGACCGCCGTCGCCTCGCTGCCGATCGCGAACAGCGCCATGTCCCAGCCGGCCGGATCGAAATGCTCGATGTTCTTGACCGTCAGCATCCGGCCGGTGTCGCCATATTCGATCTGGTCGCCGACCGAGCGCGACGACGCCAGCACCGCGATCTCATCCGCCGGAAACTGCCGCTCGGCGAGGATGTTGACCATCTCGCGCCCGACGTTGCCCGTGGCACCCGCCACCACCACCCGGTAACCCATATCCGTCCTTCCATGCGCCGCGCCATGCGCCGCTATCGTTTCGTGTCGCGAGTGCGCCCTAGCGCCGCAATTTTCGAAAAGCCAGCAACCTCTACTTCGGGCCGGCCCCGACATGCTGTTCGAGGAAGCGCTCGATCGTCGTCCAGACGTGGATGTCGCGCGACGCCGAATGCGTCTTGCCGGGGTACAGCATCATGTCGAACGGCATGTCCGCCGCCTGCAGTTCCGCCGCGACCTTCGTCGAATTGTCGAGGAAGACATTGTCGTCCGCCATGCCGTGCATCAGCATCAGCGGCGTCGTGATCTTCTTCGGGTCGATCACCGCGCGCGACGCGTCATAGGCCGGGCCGTCGACGCGCGGATCGCCCATGTACCGCTCGGTATAATGCGTGTCGTAGAGATGCCAGTCGGTGACCGGAGCGCCCGAGACGGCAGCGGCGTAGACGTTCCGATCCGCCTCGATCATCTTGAGCGACATATAGCCGCCATAGGACCAGCCGAAGGTCGCGATCCGCGTCGGATCGACGAAGTCGAGCGTCTTGAGATACTCGGCGCCCTTGCGCTGGTCCGCGACCTCGACCGTGCCCATCGCGTGCCAGATCGCACTCTCGAAATCGACGCCGCGATTGGCGGAGCCGCGATTGTCGAGCTCGAAATAGATCCAGCCCTTGCCGACCAGATGCTGGATCAGCGGGTTCTTCCAGTTGCGCACGACATATTGCGGACCGGGGCCGCCGTAATGCTGGAAGAACACCGGATAGCGCTTGCCCGGCTCCAGCTTCGGCGTGACCATCTGCCAGTGGAGATCGGTGGTGCCGTCCGCCGCCTTGATCGTGCCGAAGCGCACCGGCTGGTGCGTCGCGAGATAGGGGGCATAGGGATGGCCGCCCTCGACACGGTTTTCGTTGATCCACGCCAGCCGCCGGCCATCGGCGTCGGCCAGATAGGTCTGCGGCGGCTGGTTCGGGTTGGAGCGGGTGACGAGGAAGCGCCGCGCGGTGCCATCGGCGGAGACATTGTTGTACCAGCCGCGCTCGGTCAGGCGCGTGATCGCGCCGCGCTTCAGGTCGAGCGCGTAGAGTTGCTGCTCCAGCACGTCGTCCTTGTTGGCCAGGAAGTAGACGCGGCCCTTGTCCTCGTCCACGGCGGCCAGCCCGGTCACGACCCACGGCCCTTTCGTCAGTTGCGTCCAGCGGCCGTCCTTCAGCCGCCAGAGATGCCCGAAGCCATCACGCTCCGAATGCCACAACAGGCCGCCGTCCCGCATCGGACGATAATTGTCGCTGAGATTGATCCAGCTTTTCGCGCGGGCGCTTTCGGTGAACAGCACGGTCGACCGGCCGGTCGCCGGATCGACGCGCAGCACGTCCAGCTTCGTCTGCGCGCGGTTCTCGCGCTGGACCAGCAGCGCCGAGCCGTCCGGCAACCAGTCGACCCGCGCCAGATAGATGTCGGGGTCGGCGCCGAGATCGACCATCACCGACCCGGAGCCGTCGGCGCGCATGACGTGCAGCTCGACCAGCACGTTGGGGGTACCGGCCGCCGGATACCGCTGTTCGTAGATGCTGGTCCCGGTCGCGCCGATCGCGGCGCGGGTAAAGACCTTGACGGGCGCTTCGTCGAACCGCTCGACCGCGACATAGCGATCGTCGGGGCTCCACCAATAGCCGTCGGTGCGGTGCATTTCCTCCTGCGCGACGAATTCCGCCTCGCCGTAATGGACGGTGCCCTTGCCGGCGGTGGTCAGCGCCCGGGCGGCGCCCCCCGCGAGCGGTTGCAACCACACGTTCTGGTCGCGCACGTAGCTGACGAAGCCGCCGCGCGGACTGACGGTGGCGTTCAGCACACCGCCCGGCACGTCGGTGATCCGCCGCGCCTGCCCATCGGTGGTGGCCAGATACAGATCGCCGTCGAGCGGGACGAGCAGGCTGCGCCCGTCGGCGGACCAGTCGTAGCCGACGATCCCCTTGAGCGCGCCGATCCGCGCGCGCTCGCGCTGCATCTTCTCCGCCTCCGACAGCGCCGCGCCGGTGCCGAGCTTCAGGCTGTCGACCAGCATCCGCTCGACGCCGGTCGTGGTGTCGCGCGCCCACAGGTCCAGCCGGTCCTTGTCGTCGGGACGCGCGCGCAGGAAGGTCAGCAGCTTGCCATCGGGCGACAGCTTCAATGCGCGCGGCTGCGGGCCGGCGAGATCGGGCGCCGCGAACACCCGTTCCAGCGTGAGCGGTGCGTCAGCCGCCATGGCCGAAGCCCCCGCGCTCGCGAGCGCCGCCGCGATAAACCACTTGTGCATCCACACCCTCCATCGTGCCCAAGCTGGTGGCAAAGATCGGAGGGCGAGGACAGCGGAAAATGTGGAGTGCTACGCCGGGGGGCGACCGGAAGCGGTGATGGCCCGAGCCTCGCCCCCCCTCCGTCAGCGCTTCGCGCCGCGACCTCCCCTTGCCGGGGTGGTCAGGAGCAAGGTCACGCCGGCGTCGTCACTGCCGGCAACGGGGCGAGCGGCCAGTAGGTCGCATAGCGCTCGTGCGCGATGCGATGATAGGGGATCAGCCGCACCAGCGATCCGTCCCGGGCGGGAATCGTGAATTCCAGCGGCCCCTTCCCCGGCCGGATCATCCCCGCCAGGACCTCGGGCTCGCCGGCGAGCACCGGCACCGGCACCGGCGTGTCGTTATATTCGCCGTACTTGCGTTCGTTGACGATGATGTCCGCGCCGCTGGCCAGCCCCTCGCTGCCCAGCGCACCGGCCAGCACCAGCGGACCGTAGGTGAAGGCGACGATGTCCGGCGCGGCGGGCGCATGCTCGGCGACCGGCTGCATCGCGAACCGCACCTCGACCCGGTCGCCGTCCCGCCATGTGCGGTCGAGCGTGACATAGCTGCCCGGATCGCGCGATCGCACCACCTCCGCGCCGTTGACCAGCACGATCGCCATCCGGCTCCAGCGCGGATGCCGGACCTTGAGCGCGAGCGTGGCGGGCGTGGCAAGCGCCCAGCGCAGCCGCGTGACCGGCTGTTCCGGGAAGGTCGTTTCCTGCACCAGCCGGGCGCCGCGATCCTTCCACGTCACCGCCGAGGGGATGAACAGGTTCACGTACAAGGCGCGATCGTCGTGGAAGTAGATCGAATCGCGATACTTGACGTGATTCTCCATGCCGGTGCCGGTGCAGCACCAGAAGGAATCCTCCGGGGTGTGATACAGCTTCATGTAGCCGGGGCGGGCGCCCTGGAAATAGGTCGCCATGCCGCTGTCCGGATCCTGCGAGGCAAGGATGCCGTTGTAGAGCGTCCGCTCGTAATAGTCTGCGTATTCGGCGCGGGGATCCTGCAGGAACAACGCGCGCGTGAGCTTCAGCATGTTGTGCTGGCAGCAGGTCTCCGACCCCTTGGCGGAGAAGATGTGCCGGTCGAAATCGGCCATCGGGAAGAAATGTTCGTTGTCGCCATGCCCGCCAGTGGCGAAGGCGCGCGTCTTGGCGACCGTCTTCCAGAAGAAGGTCGCCGCATCATGGTATCGTCCGTCCCCGCCCGTCTCGTAGACGCGCTGGAAGCCGATGATCTTCGGGATCTGCGTATTGGCGTGCATCCCGTCGAGCTGGTCCTGCGTCCGGGCGAGCGGATCGAGCACCGCCTTTTGCGAGAAGCGGGCCGCCAGCGTCTTGTAATCGGCGTTGCCGGTCATCGACCAGAGATCGGCATATACCTCGTTCATGCCGCCATATTCGGTGCGCAGCATCTCCTCGAACTGCGCGTCGCTGAGCGGGCGGGTCGCGACGACGCCCCAGTCGGCCAGCCGCAGCAGGACGGCGCGCGCGGCATCGCTGTCCGCAAGCAGGGTCGCGTCGCGCAGTCCCGCATAGACCTTGTGGAGCGTGTACCACGGCACGCCGGTGATCGGCTCGCCACGCAGATGCGCCGCGACCAGCGCGGCTCCCTTCGGAAAGGCGCAGACCAGGCCGGAGCCCGACGCCTTCTGACAGGCGGCCAGTTCCCCCGCGATATAGTCGATGCGCTGCCGGAACCGTCGATCGCGCGTGGCGCGGTACGCCAGCGCGCAGGCGGACAGATAATGGCCGAGCGTGTGGCCGTGGCAGTTGATCTCCGCCCACATCGGCTCCGATTCCCAGCCGCCATAAACAGGCGCCTTCGGCTTCAGCCCCGCATTGACGCGGAAGTTGTGGAGCAACCGGTCGGGTTGCAGGCGCAGAAGATACGCCTCGGTCATCTTCTGCGCGTGGAGGAAGGGGCCGTCGTGCAACTCGACATCGGCCATGTCGAAGGGCGCCAGCCCACGCGCGGGCGTGTTCGGCAGGGTCAGCTGCGCCGCATCGGCGCCTGTCGTCTGCACCCCCGCGACCAGCGCGCCGGTGGCCGCCCCGGCAAGGAAGTGACGGCGCGACGGCGACGGACAACAGGATGGGGTGTTCACGGCTCTCTCCACATCGAACGGCCGCCTGGTTCGCGATCCGCCTGGTGACCGCAGGATAATCAACTGTCCGACAAATACCAGTCATTGCGTGGCGCGCGGGGACTTGCCAGTCTCCGGGAAAGTCCTGGGGGAATGACATGCGCCGAACGATTCTCGCGCTTCTGCTGACGGGCGCCGCCGTGGTGCCGGCCATCGCGGGTCCGATCGCCAAGGAGCAGTTGCTGACCCCGCCGGCCGATGCGCGCCATTATACGATCAGCTCGGCGGCCGGCACGCACGGCAATATCTGGTCGTGGACGCAGCCCGATGGGCGCATCGCCTATCGCATGTCGATGTCGTTGCGCGGCTGGCTGACCGAAACCGACGAGGTGATCACGATCGGCCCGGACCGTCGCCCGACCGCGATCGCCATCCGCGGCTTCACCGACAGCGGCGACGCGACCGAGACCTTCACCGTCGATCCGGACGGCACCGCGCGCTGGAAGACAGCGGTCGATGCGGGCAGCGCGCCCTATGCCGCCCGGCGCTACACCACCTATGGCGGCCCGCCGCTCGCCAGCGAGCAGGAGGTGGCCGCACTGGTCGCGGCCGGCCCGGCAGGCATCGACCTGCTGCCGAGCGGCCATGCGACGCTGACGGTCGGCGCGCCGACGCAGATCGACGGTCCGCAGGGCAGGAAGACCGTGCGGCTGGCGTTCATGCGCGGGTACGGTTTCTCGCCAAGCCCGGTGTGGCTGGACGAGAACAACCGGCTGTTCGGCTATGCGGGCGTCGTGTCGATGCTACCGGCCGGTTACGAAGCCGCCGGTCCGATCCTGAAGGACGCGCAGGACAAGGCGACCGCCATCGCGGTCCGCGACGTCGCGCATGCGTTCCTGACCCCGGCACACCGCACCCCGACGCTGATCGACCACGTGCTGCTGTTCGATTCGATCGCCGGCACCTATCTGCCGGATCGCGCGGTGCTGATCGCCGACGGCAAGGTGGCGAAGGTCGGCGCGGGCGGCACGCTGGCCGCGCCGAAGGGCGCGACGGTACTCGACGGGCGTGGCCGGACGCTGCTGCCCGGGCTGTGGGATGCGCACCAGCATGTCGGGGACGACTGGTCGCTGTTGCAGAACGTCGCGACCGGCATGACCCATTATCGCAGCCCCGGCTCGCTGATCGAGGACGTGCAGAGCATCGTGAAACGCCGCGCCGCCGCCGACCTGCTGGCGCCGGATGGCCGCACCTCGATCATCATCGACCGCAAGGATCCGCTGGCGGCGCAGGGCGCGCTGACCGTCGCGTCCGAAGCCGAGGCGATCGCCGCCGTGCGCAAGATCAAGGCGGCCGGCATGTGGGGGGTGAAGTTCTACACCTCGATGAACCCGGCCTGGATCGCGCCGGCGGCTGCCGAGGCCCACCGGCTGGGCCTGCACGTCCACGGCCACGTGCCGGCCGGGATGCGCCCGCTGGATGCGGTGCGCGCGGGCTATGACGAAGTCACGCACATCAACTTCATCATGATGCAGGCGATGCCGCAGGAGGTGGTCGACAAGGCCAATACCGCCGCGCGGCTGGAAGGGCCGGCGCGCTATGGCAAGGATGTCGATCTCGACAGCCCGGCGATGACCGCCTTCTACGCCGAACTGGCGAAGCGCGGCACCGTCATCGATCCCACGCTGACCGTGTGGGAACCGATGATGACCTCCGACGGCACCAGCATCCCGCCGGAATATGCGGCGTTCGCCGGGATCGCGCCGCCCGCCGTCGCGCGGGGATGGCGGATCGCGGGCTATCCGTTGCGCGACGGCCTGACCCGCGAGGATTATCGCAAGAGCTTCGCCAAGATGGTCGGCCTCGTCGGCCGGCTGCACAAGGCGGGCGTGCCGATCGTGGCCGGCACCGACGGCTATGGCCTGGAACTGGTCCGCGAACTGGAATTGTATCAGCAGGCGGGCCTGACCAACGCGCAGGCGGTGCAGACGGCCACGATCGTCCCCGCGCGGATGGTCGGCATGGCCGACCGCGCCGGTTCGGTCGGGCCCGGGAAGACCGCCGATATCATCCTGGTCGATGGCGACGTGTCGCGCGACCTCGGCAATCTGCGCCACGTCCGCACCGTCTTCCTCGATGGCTATCGGCTCGATGGCGACGCGCTGCGTCGGGCCAGCGGGTTGAGCGGCATGCCGGACTGAGCGTCAGCCGAACAGTCCCAGCGCCTCGACCTCGGCGGCGCTGAGCGCGATGCCGAACATCATGCTGAGCCGCATCCGGTAGACGCGCGGATCGGTGATCTCCGCCTCGGTCGCCGTTTCCGATGCGCGGCGGCGATACTGGCGGTCGGTCAGCGAGGCGAAGCCGCGCGGCAGGATGATGCTGGTCACGGTCGTGTTGGTGAAGCGGCTGGCGGGAGCGGACATCGACCAGTGATTGCCCATCGCCAGATCGCTGTCGTGAACGATGGCGGTGGTGAAGCTGTACTGCGGCTGCCACCCCTCACCCGTACCGCGCCCGTCCGTCGTCGCGGGATCGCCGTCGCGCAGCAGCAACCAGCCCTCCTCCCCGGCCCGCTCGTCCGCGCGGGTCAGGCGGAAGCGCGCGCCGTCCGGCGCCTCCGCCACCGCCCCCTCCGCGAGCGGCATGACCGGGGCATAGCTGCCCCCGAAGCCCGCGTCGGCGATCCAGTGCTGCCCGTCGATCGTCACCAGCGACAGCGTGTGCGTCAGCGGCGGCACCGCCCCCGCCCCCAGCCATACCCGCGCCAGCAGCGGGCGGGCGGTGAAGCCGAGCGCGGCCAGCGCGTCGAGCAGCAGCCGGTTCTGTTCGAAACAATATCCCCCGCGCTTCGCCGTCACCAGCTTTGCCGCGACCGCATCGCTGTCGATCGCGATCCGGCGGCCCAGCCGCACGTCGAGATTTTCGAACGGGATCGCCAGGCGGTGCGCATGTTGCAGGCGGGAAAGCCCCGCCGCGTCGCGGGTCGGCCGCGCAGGCAGGTCGAGGCGGGCAAGATAGCTGTCGAGATCGAACATGCCGAAACCCGTAGCGCGGATCGCCGGTCGAGAGAACGGGTTTGACCATCACGGAGACGCGGCCCATGTCGGGCGGACGCAAGAAGGAGGCGAGGATGAGCGACGTCAAGGGTCTGGAACTGCGCACGACCGTGGATGCGGATGGCTGGCTGACGCTCGACCTGGCGGAGGTCACGCACGCCGCGCCCGCCGACGACGAACTGCTGGTCCGCGTCGAGGCGGCGCCGATCAACCCGTCAGACCTGGGGCTGCTGCTGGGTCCGGCCGATGTGTCGACGCTGGAGGAGATCGGGGGCGGCGATCGTCCCGCCTTGCGCTTTCGCATCCCGCCGGCGCGGCTCGCGTCGGTTCGGGCGCGCCTGGGACAGTCCCTGCCCGCCGGCAACGAGGGTGCGGGCACGGTGATCGCGGCGGGCGCGCAGGGACAGGATCTGATCGGGCGCAAGGTCGGAATGATCGGCGGCGCGATGTTCGCCGAATATCGCACGATCAAGCGCCGCGACGCCGTTCCCCTGCCCGAGGGAGCCAGCGCCGCCGATGGCGCCGCCATGTTCGTCAACCCGCTGACCGCGCTCGCTTTCGTGGAGACGACGCGGCGGGAGGGGCACAAGGCGATCGTCCACACGGCCGCGGCGTCGAACCTGGGCCAGATGCTCCAGAAGATCTGCCTGGCGGACGGCATCCCGCTGATCAACATCGTGCGCAGCGCCGAGCAGGCCGCGATCCTGCGCGAGATCGGCGCCACGCACGTGCTGAACAGCAAGGACGACGACTTTCGGACCAGGCTGGCGGATGCCTGCGCGGAGACCGGCGCCACGATCGGCTTCGACGCGATCGGCGGCGGGACGCTGGGCAGCGACATCCTACATGCGATGGAGCAGGCGGCGAACCGGACCGCCGCAGCCTATAGCCGCTATGGCTCGGACACGTTCAAGCAGCTCTATATCTATGGCGCGCTCGACACCGCGCCGACCACGCTGAACCGGCTGGCGTTCGGTTTCCAGTGGAGCGTGTCCGGCTTCCTGCTGTTCCCGTGGTTGCAGAAGGCGGGTGCCGAGGTGGTGGCGCGGATGCGGCAGCGGATCGTCGACGAACTGACGACGACCTTCGCCAGCCGCTACACCGCCACCATCGGGCTGCGCGAGGCGCTGACCCCGGACGTCCTGCGCGCCTATGAACGCAAGGCGACCGGCGAGAAGTATCTGATCGACCCGACGCGGTAGGGGGTCAGTCCGTCACGCGCAGCTTTGCCGCCTCCGCGCCGTCGCCGGAGGTGGCGAAGAACGTGCGGAGCATCGCCCGCTCATGATCGGCGATGTGCGGATTCCACGCGTCGAGGATCAGGATCGCGCGCATCCGATCCGAGCGGTTCCACGCTTCATGCTCGATGGTGTCGTCGAATACCCAAGCCTCGCCTTCCACCCAATCGCGGGTTTCGCCGCCGACGCGAAAGGAACAGCCCGGCGGCACGATGAGCGGCAGATGGATGATCGCGCGAACGTTGCTGACGCCGGTGTGCGCCGGCAGATGCGCGCCCGGTTGGAGGATCGAGAAGAACACCGTCGGGGTGCGCCCCGGCAGGTCGGACAGAGGCAAGGATTCGACTATCGTGGCCGTCCGGGGTACACGCGCGCAATTCGCGTCGTCGCGTCGGCCGTCCTTCCACAAATGCATCGCGCTCCACGCTACCGAACCATCCAGCGGCGACCATTTGTTCTGCGGCGTGCCCGGCTCCATCGCGACGTAAGGCTGAAACAATGCCGCGTCTTCGACGAGTACGCGCAGAAGTTCTTCGCGAATTGTCCCAGTCTGTGCCTCAAGCTGAGTCAGCCACGGGAACTGCTGCCGGCTGAAAAACTCGTCGGCTGGCAGGAAGGGAAAGTGGATGCCCGCGCACTGGTTCGTGTAGATCGGGCGTCGACCCAACGCGTGGTCGATACAGGCATCAACGCGTCGACGTTCGTTAGCATCGAGCGCTGAGCGCGATGTTTCAAGCGCAGTGTCGATGCGAGCGGCGAGATCCGCACGCTCGCGGGCGATAACCGCGCGCGCATGGGCGAGCAGCGCCTCAATCGCCGGCGGACGTTCGTCGAACGCCATCGCCAGCGTCAGCACCTGCGACCAACGCTCCGCCGCAGCGACGCCCTCGCCGCGGCGATCGTGCCATTCGGCCAGTCGAACCAGAGCCATGAAATGGCGTTGATCGATCGCCAAGGCGCCGTCCAGGGCCAACCGCTCGGCGGCGTCGTCTCCACTCTCTCGCTGCGCCTTCGCCAAATTCATCCACAGCTCGGGCGCGCTCGGATCGACCCTGATCGCGCGCGCGAAGAACGCGCTCGCGCCGATTGGATCGCCACGGCCCAGCATGTCCATGCCCAACGCGTTGAGCGCAACGGGGTGCTCGTTCCCGCTGGAGAGAATTGCGTTGTAGTGGCGTACTGCCTCGTCAACGTGCCCCGCGGCGCGGGCGCGGGCGGCCGTCATCAGGATGGCTTCGATATCTTTATTGATCATGGCAACAGCCTATCGTCGCCGTCCCGCGATCACAATTCACTCTCGCCGCGAAAAGGGGGCGGACACATGGTCCACCCCCTCTCTGCATTGACGCTGGTTGCGAACCTTAGAAGGTCACCCGTCCGGTCACCGCGAAGCGACGTCCGATCGCATCATAAGTCTGCGGATAGGTGTTGCCGCTGTTGAAGGTCGTCGATCCGATGTTGCTGCCGACCGTCGGCGGCTGCACGTCGAAGATATTGATCCCGGTGACGGTCAGCTGGAAGTGATCCGTAACCTGGAAACGCGCCGACAGATCGAAGTAGTTGTAAGCCGGGATCTTGCGGAAGGCCGCGAAGGCCGGACCGTTCGAACCGAAGTTCGACGCGTCGGCGTCGAACGGCTCCTGCCGGTTGCTCGAGATGTGGCGCCACAGCAGCGACAGGTCCGCCCCGCCCACCGACACCGTGGTGCGCTGGTTGAACGTGAACTGCGGCAGGATCGACCCCGAATAGCTGCAGTTGATGCTGTAATAGCCCGTGCACTCGCGGTTGAGACCACCAGCGCTCGCCTGGAACTTCGAGTTGAATACGTAATTGCCGTTGAAGCTCAGCGCCAGCTTCACGTCGTCGGTGATGCTGGTGCGGAAATTCGCGACCAGGTCGATGCCATCGGTCATCAGGCGACCGCTGTTGGTCAGCGGCTGCGGCACGCCAGCGGTGGTGCTGGGATCGCCGTCGAGGCCACCGGTGGCCGGATCACGCCGGATCGAGGTGCACGCCGCGCTGGTGGCGCTCGCCGCCGTCAGGTTGGCGAAGCACGCCGCGATAACGTCACCCACGGCCGGGGTGGTCAACGCGTTACGAACCTTGATGTTGTAGTAATCGACCGACATCGTGAAACCCGACAGAACGGTCGGCGTGATGACGGCACCCACGGTGTACGTGTCGGCCGTCTCCGGACGATTGTTGGTGCTGTAGCTGAAGCTACCATTGATCTGACCTGCCGATGGCGGATCGATCGGGGTGATGAAGCCAGCGGCAACCGGAGCGCCCTGCGCGGCGCAGACCTGACCCAGCACCGAAGTCGCCGCGATCGCATTACCACCGTTCTGACAGGGGTCGTTACGCAGGTTTACCAAGCCGACCGAATTCGACGTGAACAGCTCGCCGATGGTGGGCGCGCGAACGGCACGCTGATAGTTGCCGCGCAGCTTGAAAGAGTCCACGACCTCCCAAGTCACTCCGCCCTTGTAGGTCCAGGCGTCGAACTTCGGATTACCCGGCGCGTCGACCTTGTAGCTCGAATAGCGAACACCGGCTTCGAGGGTCAGCGCCTTGAAGAACGAGACGTCCGACAGGACCGGGGCAATGGCTTCGGCGAAGCCTTCGACCACCGAATAACCACCGGTAACCGGCACGGTCGCACCACCGGCGCCACCGAGCGCACCCGGGTTCTGGGCAAGGATGTCGGCATAGGTTTCGGCGGTGTACTTGCGATACTCCGAACCGACCGCGACCGAGACCGGCTCGTTGTCACCGACGCGGAACAGATCGGTGGTCAGGACGCCGTGGACCTGACCAAGGCTGGCGCGCTGACCCGACGTCGCAGGAACGAGCAGGAAGTTGACGGCTTCCGGGCTGATCGTACCAGCTCCCCCGAAGACGTTGATCGGAACGCAGCCGTTCGAAGGATCGACGCATGCCGTGGTGCTCGTCGCGCGAAGGGCCTGCTGGAAGCGATCGGTGTAAACGTAGTTGCGGATCGTCTGCGTGTTGTCGCTACGACCATAGGCGCCGTAGACGTCGTAGCGGATCGAGTCCGTCAGGTCGCCGCGAACGCCGGCCTTGAAATTGAAGATCTGCGTCCGATAGTCGCTGATACGGCCACCCGCTTCTACCAGACGACGTGAGATGTTCGTGCTGACCTCACGATAATTGGGGTCGTTCGGGCTGGTCGCGGTCGCCGCCGCAGCGCACTCCGCCGCCGTCAGCGTCTGAATACCCGCGAGGTTCGGATTGGAATCGTTCCTGGCGCAGAAAGTGCTGCGCGCCGATGCCGGCAGGAACGGGTTGTTCAACGGCAGGAACATCGGGCTTGAGAAGGTGCCTGACGGCGCGATGATCGTCGAAACCGTGTTCTGCGAGAACAGCCCCTGGCTGTACACCTCGACATGATCCGACACTTCGTAACGTGCCGAACTGAAAAGGTTGAAGCGCTCGAACGGCGTCTGGAAGATGTTATACGGGTTGAAGTTGAACAGCGCATAGACCGGCACCAGCGCGCCGGTGGCCGGGTCGATATTGCGGTTTCCGACACCCGACACCGAGAAGCGCGCCGGAACAGCCGTCTGCGACGCGCCGCTGCCCGACCCATCGAATGAGTCGATCGTCAGATCGGAGCGCGGACGCGAGTTCGCGAAGAAGACCGGGTCCGCCTGCTGATAGCCAAGCGCGAGTACCGCGTTACCGCGGCCGTCATCGAAGTTCGCACCTACCGTCAGGTCAGCCCGGAAGATGTTGCCATCACCACGATCGGTGATCTGCTCGCTGACGTTCAGATCGACGCCGGCGAAGTCGCGCTTGGTGACGAAGTTCACGACACCCGAGACGGCGTCGGCACCATAGGTCGTGCTCGCACCGCCGGTAAGAACGTCGACGCGCTCGACCAGCGCCAGCGGAATGTTGTTAAGGTCGACCGCGCCGTTCAGGTTGGCCGGAACGATGCGCGCGCCGTCAAGCAGCACGATGTTGCGGTTCGTCCCCAAGCCGCGAAGATCGACAAAGGACGCGCCGCCATTGCCGTTGTTGGTGGATGAACCGACGTTGGCGGCGACACCGGGGGTATCACGCAGCAACTGCTCCGCGGTGTTGCTCTGCCGCAGCTGAATTTCGTTCGAGCCGATGACGGTGACCGGGCTGGAGGTCGTCAGGTTCGGATTGGAGATCAGGGTGCCGGTGACAACGATGTCGGCGGGCGTGGCATCGGTCGCCGTCGCTTCCTGCGTGGTGGCGCCCGGAGTGGTAGCTGGATCGCTGACTTGCGCAAAAGCAGGTTGCGCGAAGAGCGCCGTACCGACCAGCAGGGTCGAGGTGAGCAGGCGCGAACGATAGGCGTTCAGCATGTATGTCATCCCTTTTTTACGGATGGCGGTATGCTCCGCCACTCCGTTGTCACGCACCGATCCCGCAAGAAGCGGTTCGGAATGATACTTCGCTACGTCCTGCCACGCTGCGCAGCAACATCGTGAGCCGCAGGTCACGGTCTTTTTGTTAAAGTGTCACCACTTAGACACACTTCGGCCACTTGTCGCACGGGGCCAGCAGTGCGTAGCATGAGAGCATGTCCACTTCGCGCGTCACCTCCGCCGTCTCGATGATCGCCGCGGCGTTCGTCGCGATCCCTTCCGAGGCTGAGCAGAAGGACGCTAGCGTCCGCGTAGTGAACAGCTTCGTGGCCTGCCGCAGCATTGCAGATCCCCCTTCGCGTCTCGCCTGTTTCGATCGCGCCACGGCAGCGTTGGAGGAATCCGTGAAAGCCAATGACGTGCACATCATCGACCGTGCCGACATTCGTAAGGCACGCCGCTCGCTCTTCGGGCTGAGCGTGCCCGCCCTTTCCGTTTTGGGCGACGGACCCGATGAGAACAAGCGTGACGTCTTTACCGAAATATCCGCCGCCGTCGCAGGAACGCGCGCAAATCGCGGCGGACGTATCGACATCACTCTGTCGGGCGACGACGGGGCAATATGGCAGGTGACCGATCCGATGCCCTTCCCGCCCAAGGCCGGGGCAGAGGTCCGCATCCGCAAGGGAGCGATGGGCGGGTTTTTCCTGAACGTCGGTGGGCGCAGCTATCGCGCGATCCGGATCCGTTGACGCGTTACATCGCCTGGCCCGCCGCCCATCCGCTCGCCCAGGCCCATTGGAAATTGTAACCGCCCAGCCAGCCGGTGACGTCCACCGCCTCGCCGATCGCATACAGGCCGGGCACCGATCGCGCCTCCATCGTCTTCGATGACAATGCGGCGGTGGCGATGCCGCCGACCGTGACCTCCGCCTTGGCGAAGCCTTCGCTGCCGTTGGGTTCGAAGCGCCAGTCGGACAGGCGTCGCTCCGCCTCGATGAGGGCACGGTCGCTGGTGGCGCCGAGTTCGCCGATGGCGAGACGCGCGGCCAACACCTCGGCCAGCCGGGCCGGCAGGTCGAGCGTCTGGGTGAGCGTGGCGCGGGGGCGGGCGCGCTTCGCCGCCACCAGCCATCCGGGCATTACGTCGGGTGTGAAATCGATGGTGACGGGATCGCCGTGCCGCCAGTAGCTCGACACCTGAAGGATCGCGGGGCCGGAGAGGCCGCGATGCGTGAACAGCGCGGCCTCGGCGAAGGCGACCTTGCCGGCCCGCGCGACGACCGGGGTGGCGACGCCGGACAAGGCACGGAACAGCGCCTCGTCGCCCGGGAGCGTAAGCGGCACCAATGCCGGGCGCGGTTCCACCACCTTCAGGCCGAAGCGGCGGGCGATGTCATAGGCGATGCCGGTCGCGCCCATCTTCGGAATCGAGGGGCCGCCGGTGGCGATCACCAGCGACGGTGCGGCATAGTGGCGATCACCGTGACGAACGGTGAAGCGGCCATCGGCATGGCCGATCTCCCCCAGCGCGGCGCCCAGCCGGATCGTCACCCCGCCCAGTTCGCATTCCCCGAGCAGCATGTCGACGATCTCGCGCGCGGAGCGATCGCAGAACAACTGCCCCAGCGTCTTTTCATGCCAGGCGATCCCGTGCCGCTCGACCATCGCCAGGAAATCGCGAGCGGTGTAGCGGCCCAGCGCCGACTTCGCGAAATGCGGGTTGGCGGACAGGTAGCGGTCGGGCGCGGTGTGCAGGTTGGTGAAGTTGCAGCGCCCGCCGCCCGAAATCAGGATCTTCTTGCCGGGCGCATCGGCATGGTCGAGCACGACGACACGCCGCCCGCGCTGCCCGGCGACCCCCGCCGCCATCAACCCTGCCCCGCCCGCGCCCAGCACGATCGCGTCGAATGTTTCCATGGGCGCTGCCCGTGTCACAGGCGCGGGGCGAAGTCGATGTTACACCGCCCCCAGCGCCTGTTCCATGTCGGCGACCAGATCGTCGGCATCCTCGACACCGATCGAGATGCGGACAAGATTATCGGTGATGCCCAGCGCCTGCTTGCGGTCGTCGGCGACCGACAGGTGGGTCATGCCCGCCGGATGGCTGGCAAGCGTTTCCGTGCCGCCGAGGCTGACCGCCAGCTTGGCGATCTTCAGCGCGTCGAGGAACCGGAACGCCTCCGGCTCGCCACCCTTCAGATAGAGCGAGAAGGTCGAGCCGCCGCCCGTGCAGTGGCGACGATAGATGTCGGCCTGGCGGCCCTCCGCTTCGGCGAGGAAGCCGAGATAGCCGACGCGTTCCACCTTCGGATGATCGCGCAGGAAGGCGCAGACCTTCGCGGCATTCTCGCCCGCGCGGCTCATGCGCAGTTCCAGCGTCTCCAGGCTGCGCATCAGCATCCACGCCGTGTTCGGGTCGCAGATCGTGCCGATCGTGTTGCGCATCGCGCGGATCGTGTCGATCAGCGGCTTGGCGCCCAGCACCGCGCCCGCGACCAGATCGGAATGCCCGCCGGCATATTTGGTCAGGCTGTAGACGACCGCGTCCGCACCGTGCCGCAACGGTTGCGACCAGAGCGGGCCGAGGAAGGTGTTGTCGATCGCGATCGGCGGCACCTCGTCACCCGCGCCGAAGATCGCGTCGCGGCTGGCACGCACCGCCTGCACATCGACCAGCGCATTGGTCGGGTTGGCGGGACTTTCGAGATAGATCAGCGCGACGCGGCCGGCCGCATGCGCCTTCTCCAGCACCGCATCGATCTCCTCGCGGGTCGCGCCCGCCGGGAAATCGAGCCAGTTGACGCCGAACCGCCCCAGCACGCGCGCGATCAGCGTCTCGGTCGCGGCATAGAGCGGGCCGGAATGGACGATCGTATCGCCCGGCCGCACCAGCGACAGGAACAGCGTGGCGATCGCCGACATGCCGCTGGAGAAGGTCAGCGCATCCTCCGCGCCTTCCCAGATGCCGAGCCGATCCTCCAAGATCTCCTGATTGGGGCCGTTGAAGCGCGAATAGACAAGTCCCGACGCACCGCCCGGGCGCTTGCCGGTCACGCCCTCGAAATGGCGCTTGCCCGCCGCGGCATTGGGGAAGACGAAGGTGGAGGTCAGGAAAACCGGCGGCTTCAGCGCGCCCTCGGACAGCGCGGGGTCGTAACCATGGCCCATCATCAGCGTCGCGGGCTTCAGCTTGCGCCCGCCGATCGCCTCGACCTCCGGCTTGGGGGACTGGCGCGCTTCGACACCGGTCAGATCGTCTTCGGTCGGCTTGGTCATGGCTTCCTCACCTATTGTGAACGATAGGGGACGAACGCGCCCATCGCGCAGCTTCCGCTGGGGATGCCGGCGGGCAGGTTCACCGTCCGGGCGATATCGCCGCGGCACAATTGCGTCTGGAACTGGCGGGTGATGATCGTGTCGCCGCGCGACACCGCCTCGCAGCCGCCGCCGGTGTCGGTGACATAGACCAGCTTGCGGCTGACGCGGTAGATCAGCTTGTCCCCGTAGGCGGTCAACTGGGGACGGGTCCGGCGCGTGTCGATGCAGTCCAGCGGTTTGCCGGGCGTCTTGCCGGCAAGCAGCTTTTCATAGGCCACCCGATCCTTGTCGGCGCGGGACGTCGCCCGCTTCTGCACCGGAGCGGCGGCCACCGCCACCGCGCCGAGCGCCGCCGCGGCGGTAAAGGTCATGAGGAAACGCATCGCTCTCTCCTTGCCTTCCTGCATGCACCGACATGGTTACACGCGTTACGGTACCGTCAGCCGCGATCCTTTAGCAAGCGCCGCTGCGCGAATGTGTCGACATCGGGCGCGCGCAGGAACGGATTCGTCGCACGCTCCGCGCCGATCGTGGTCGGCACGGTCGGCGCGTCGGCGGCGCGCAACCGCTCCACCTCCGCCATCCGTGCGACCAGCGCTTCATTGTCCGGCTCGACCGTCAGCGCGAAGCGGCCGTTCGACAGCGTGTATTCGTGTCCGCAGTACACGCGCGTCGCGTCATCGAGATCGGCATAGCGGCGCATGTTGGCGAACATCTCGGCCGGCGTGCCCTCGAACAATCGCCCGCACCCCATGGCGAACAACGTATCGCCGGTGAAGATCGCGCGGTCGGCGGCGAAGTGGAAGGCGATGTGCCCGGCGGTGTGGCCCGGGACGTGCCAGACATCGGCGTGATGCGCGCCGATGGCGACGCGATCGCCCTCCGCCAGTCCATCGCCCAGCGCCGCGATCTTCGCGCGTTCGGCCTCGGGGCCGATCACCCTCGCACCATGCGCATCGCGGATCGCCGCCGCGCCGCCGACATGATCGCCATGCCAGTGCGTCAGCCACACGTCGGCGATCGTCCAGCCCCTCGCCGCCGCCGCCTCCAGCAACGGCGCCGCCTCGCCCGGATCGAGCGCCACCGTCCGCGCAGCCTCATGATCGTGGAGCAGCCAGGCGTAATTGTCGCTGAGGACCGGGACGCGGACGATGTCCAGCATCTCACCAGGTCCCGGTATTGGGCATCGACAGCCACGGCTCGGCCGGGTCGAGCGTGCCGTCCTGCAACAACTCGATCGAGATGCCGTCGGGGGTCTTCACGAACGCCATATGGCCGTCGCGCGGGGGACGGTGGACGACATGGCCATGGTCCAGCAGCCGCTGACACGTCGCGTAGATATCGTCGACCCGGTAGGCGAGATGCCCGAAGTTGCGGCCGCCGCCATAGTCCTCCGGATCCCAATTGTGGGTCAGTTCGACCTCGGCCTCGGCACGCTCGCCGGCTGCGTTCATGTCGTCGGGCGCGGCGAGGAAGATCAGCGTGAAGCGCCCCTTCTCATTCTCGATCCGCCGCACCTCCCTGAGGCCCAGCAGTTCGAAGAAGGCGATCGTCGCGTCCGGATCGCTCACGCGGATCATGGTATGCAGGTACTTCAACGTCACACTCCCGTTCAGGGCACCACATCCTCGACGGCGCGAATCAGCAACGCGATATCGTCCTCGCGCGAGAGCCGGTGGTCGCCGTCCTTGACCAGCCACGTCTGAACGTGCGGGGAGCGGATCAGTTCGGCGAGCGCGCACGTGCGGTGCCACGGCACGTCCGGATCCTGCTGCCCCTGCAACAGCCGCACCGGCCCGTCGAAGGCGATCGTGCCGCCCATCAGGCGGCTCGCCTCGCCCGACTGCCAGAAGCGGCGGGTGTAGACGGTCGGCTGAGCGCCATAAGGATTGGCGCGCTCCAGCCGGCCATGTTGCAGCAGGTACATCTTCTCGTCCTGCGAGAAGCCCCAGTCGGTGAAATCGGGCGCAGGCGCGATGCCGACCAGCGCCGCGACCCGATCGGGCCGGGCCAGCGCCACCAGCAACGCGATCCATCCGCCCATCGACGACCCCACCAGCACCACCGGTCCATCGAGATGATCGACCATCGCCAGCGCGTCGTCGCGCCAGTCGGCGAGCGACTGATCCTCGAACTTGCCCTCGCTGGCGCCGCAGCCGCCATAGTCGAAGCGGAGGAACGCCTGTCCCTTTTCCTTGGCCCAGCCCTCCAGTGCGACCGCCTTGGTGCCGGTCATGTCGGAGGCATAGCCGGGCAGGAAGACGATCGTCGGCCCGCGCCCAGGCGTGTGGTGATAGGCGAGGCGCGGACGCGGCGGCTGCGATGTGACGATGCTCATCCGCGCCACATAAGCGCCGTCACCCCATTCGCAACCGTTCGAGCATCTCCGCCGCGAGCAGCGACAGCGTATCGTCGCGCGCGCCCATGACGACGATCCGGTCGCCCGGTTGCGCCACGGCGACGCAATGCGCCGCCGCCGCCGCGCGATCGGGAATGTGGAGCGCGTGGCCGCCCGCCAGCGCGACATCGCGGACGACGTCGGCGCTGGTCACGTCCCGCGAGACGGTGCCGCCCTGATAGACGGGATCGGGCAACACCAGCAGGTCATCGCCGCGCAGATGCGTCGCGAACATCGCCGCCAGTTCGGCGCGCATCACCTTCAACGGGCCATAGCCGTGCGGCTGGAAGAGCGCGATCACGCGGCCGGGAAAGGCGTGGAGCGTATCCAGCGTCGCCGCGATCTTGTCCGGATTGTGCCCGAAGTCGTCGATGATCGCGACGCCGCTCGCCTGACCCACCAGGTCGAACCGACGGCGCAGCCCGGTGAAGCGCTCGACTCCCGCGACGGCATCGGTGAGCGATACGCCTGCCGCCAGCGCCGCGCCGATCGCGGCCAGCGCATTGGCGACATTGTGCAGCCCCGGCACCCTGAGCGCGACCGGCGTGCGCTCGCCCCGCGCGACCAGCGTGAAGCGGATCGCGAACGGCTCTGCCCGCATGTCGGCGGCGAACAGATCGGCGCTCTCATCCAGCAGCGAAAAGCGGGTCGCCCTTCCCGGCGGCAGCGCCATCGCCAGCCGCGCGGCATCGGTATTGTCGGCATTGACCACCGCGACGCGCGCATGGCCGATGAAGTCGCCGAACAGCCGGTTCAGTTCCTCCAGCGATTTGTGATCGAGGCTGACGTTGTTGAGCACCGCGACCCGCGGGCGATAGAGCGCGATCGATCCGTCGCTTTCGTCCACCTCGCTGACATAGGGTTCGCCCTGCCCCACCAGCGCGCTGGCGAACGGGCGATCGGGGCTGGCGAAATCCTTCATCACCGCGCCGTTCATCACGGTCGGATCGCGGCCGGCGTGGTGGAGGATCGTCGCGATCATGCCGGTGACGGTCGACTTGCCGCTGGTCCCCGCCACGCCGATCGGCTGCGCGGCGGCGTTGAACAGCGCGGCGTTGAGTTCGGCGCGCGACAGGCGCGGGCAGCCGATGCGCGTCGCCGCGACGATATCGGCGACGGTGTCCTCGACCGCCGCCGAGGCGACGACGATCTGATCGGGCGACACCACGCCGCTGCCGTCCTGCGCGAACAGTTCGACGCCGAGCGCGCGCAACCCGTCGAACTTGGCGGGCACGCGCCCCTGATCGAGCCCGCGATCGCTGCCCGCGACGATCGCGCCGCGTCCCATCAGGATCATCGCCAGCGGCATCATTCCCGATCCGCCGATACCGACCAGAAAGAAGCGCTGGCCCGATACGTTGCCGTCATGCATGGCGGCGGGCTATCGGCGCTTTGCCGGGAAGTGGCAAGCGGCCAAGGATCTAGGGGAACGTGACGATGCGGATCGGAGTGCTGGCGGCGAGCAGCGTGGCCAACCCGGACGTGATCGCGCCGGTTTCCGCCTTCGCGGCGGTCGCCTATCCCGAGATCGACCTGCTGTTCCACCCGCAATGCCTGGCGAGCGACGGTCATTTCGCCGGCTCCGATGCGGTGCGCGCGGCGGCGTTCCTGGAATATGCCAACGATCCGGCGATCGACGCGATCTGGTTCATCCGCGGCGGCTATGGATCGAACCGCATCCTGGGCACGATCATGCCGCAACTGGGGCCGGCGGCGCGGAACAAGACCTATCTGGGTTACTCCGATGTCGGCTTCCTGCTGGGGGCGCTCTACGCCCGGCGGATCGGACACCCGGTGCACGGCCCGATGGCGAGCGACATCCGGCGGCAGGGCGGCGACGCGACCGTGGCGCGCGCGCTCGGCTGGCTGGCGCGGGGCGATCGCAGCACGCTGGAGCCGGGGCTCGACGGGCGACCGACCGCCGCGTTCAACCTGTCGATCCTCGCCGCGCTGATCGGCACGCCGTACCTGCCCGATCTGGCGGACCATGTATTGATCGTCGAGGAAGTGTCGGAGGCGATGTACGCGATCGACCGGATGCTGTTCACGATGGGCAACGCCACGCAATTGCGGAGCATCGCCGGCGTGCGACTGGGCGCGGTGACGGACGTCAAGGGCAACGAGCCGGGCTGGAACGAGCCGCTGGACACGATGATGACGCGCTGGTGCCGCGATCTGGGCGTGCCGTATCTGGGCCGCGCCGAAGTCGGGCACACGCAGACGAATCGCGTCGTGCCGTTCGGCATCGCCTGAGCGAGACGCGCGGAAGTTCACAAACTTCACACCACGTCGGCGTTCGACGCGGGCGTGTGGTGCCAGGCCGGTGCGCGGATGACGGGAAGAGACGCAACGGACAGCCATGCAGCGTTGTAGCAAGGCGCGGCAGATGTAGGACAGGCCGGCTCGATGAACGTCGCCCGACCGCCGGATTACACTTTATCCATGTTGGTGCGGAGGCGAAACCACCGCGCAAATCAGCCGTTTTTCAGGCCTCGGATCAAACGAAGGAGGTCAAGATGAACAAGATGCTGATCGGTGTCGTCGCTTTCTCCAGCCTGGTCGCCGCCACCGGCGCGTCGGCCGCGCCGTGGGTCGTCGAGGAAGCGCATGTGCCGCTGTCGAACGGCGTGGCGGCGATCGCGATGGTCAAGAACGGCGATGCCGAACGGACGGTCGTCTGCCGCGATACCGCCGACGCACTGGTGAAGCTCCGGCCCGAAGGCATCGCCTTCGACACCAGCATGAAGCATGGCAAGAAGGTAACGACCGAAGAGGTAGTGGACGACGCGCAGATCATCCCGGTCGGGGTCGATGCCTGCACGATCGCGAAGGGCGACCATTTCAGCACCGCCGTGGCCAAGGCGCGCGGCATCTGACGTGACCGCCCGGTTCGCTCCCCTTTCCGCACCGGATCGATCGCGCTTGGATTTGATCCTTTACCGCGCGATGGTGGATCGATGCCCCGGGTCGCCGCCCGGGACGGGGGGAGCGAACGATGGCGGGACCGCCGCACCGTAATCTGACCAGCGGACCGATCGGACGCACGCTGCTGGTGTTCGCGCTGCCGACGATGGCGTCGAGCGTGCTCCAGTCGCTGAACGGATCGATCAATGCGATCTGGATCGGCCAGTTCCTGGGCGAGCGGGCGCTGGCGGCGACCACCAACGCCAATATCATCATGTTCCTGCTGATCGCGGCGGTGTTCGGCTTCGGCATGGCCTCGACCATCATGGTCGGGCAGAACATGGGGCGGCGCGACGTGGACGCGGTGCGCCGCGTCCTCGGCACCTCTCTGGGGCTGTTCACCTTGCTGTCGGTCGCCACCGTGGTCGTGGGCCTGTTCGCGGCACCGGCGATCCTGCGGCTGCTGGCGACGCCGGCGGACGTGTATCCGCTGGCGCTCGCCTATCTGCGCGTGATCTTCGTTGCCATGCCGGCGGGCTTCCTCGCCGTGCTGCTGACGATGGCGCTGCGTGGAACGGGCGACGCGGTGACGCCGCTGAAGTTCATGGCGCTCGGCTCCGCGATCGACGTCGCGCTGAACCCGGTGCTGATCCGCGGTATCGGGCCGGTCCCGGCGCTGGGCATCGAAGGCTCGGCGCTGGCGACGCTGATCGCCAATGTCGTCTCGCTCACGTCGCTCGTCGCCTACATCTATCGCCGCGACCTGCCGATCCGGCTGCGCGGGTCCGAGCTGCGATACATCCTGCCCGATCCCGCGCTGCTGAAGACGATCGTCGTCAAGGGCGTGCCGATGGGGTTGCAGATGCTGGTGGTGTCCACCTCCGCGCTGGCGATGATCGGGCTGGTCAATCGCCACGGCACCGCCACCACCGCCGCTTACGGCGCGGCGAACCAGCTGTGGACCTATGTCCAGATGCCGGCGATGGCGGTCGGCGCGGCGGTGAGCGCGATGGCGGCGCAGAACATCGGGGCGGGTGCATGGGATCGCGTCGGACGGATCACGCGCGCCGGCATCCTCATCAATCTGGCGCTGACCGGCGGGCTGGTCGCGCTGCTGACCCTGCTCGACCGGCCGGTGCTGGGGCTGTTCCTGGGCGCAGATGGCGGCGCGATCGACATCGCGGCGCGGATCAACCTGATCGCGGGGTGGAGCTTCGTGCTGTTCGGCGTGTCGATGGTGCTGTCATCGACCGTGCGCGCCAACGGGGCGGTGGTGGGACCGCTGGTCATCCTGGCGATCGCGATGTTCCCGCTGCGGCTGGGGATGGCGACCGGGCTGGCCCCGGCATGGGGCGCGGACGCGATCTGGTGGAGCTTTCCGGCGGGATCGCTGGGGTCGATGCTGTTGATGATCGGCTATTACCTGCGCGGCGGGTGGCGGCGCGGCAACCTGAACGCGACGCCGCATGTCGCGGAGGAAGAGGCGAAGGCGGAATGCGAGCCGACCGGCCGCTCGATGCCGGTCGGCTGACGACCCCGCTACCGCCCGCAGCCGCCGTCGGTGGTCAGCGCGTCGTGCGCGGCCTGTTCGAGCGCGACGGTTTCCTCGTGCGAGAAGCCGAGGTCCTCGGCGGCGCCTTCGGCAGGGCCGAGCGTCAGCGGGTCCACGCCCGTCACTTTGCCGAAGACCACGAGCGCCTCCAGATAATAGCCGTAGCTGCTGGCGTGGTAATGATCGAACGACCAGAGCGGCAGCCGGGTATAGTCGATGCCGTCATAGGGATTGGCGTCCGCCGTGCCGGCGCGGATCGCGCAGGTGAACGCCTGCCCGACCGGCGCGACGCGTGCGCGGACCCCCGCCGCGGCCAGATCGGTCGCGCGGCGCAGGTCGTTCGCCATCGCCTCGACCGGGGTGCCGGACCACCGCTGTCCCGGCAGGAAGATCAGGTCGGGGCGGCTCCATGTCGCGGTGAGCGTGATCCCGACATCCGGTTGACGCGCGCGCAGCATGGCCGCGATCTGGCGGGTCGCGGCGACGAAGGCGGCCGGATCGCCGGGGCGGTGCGGATCGAGCGTGCTATATTCCTGCAGGACGACCTGATCCCACGGGCGGTCGATCAGCGAACGACGCTCGGCCAGATGCCAGGCCAGCGTGCGGCCCGGCGCGGTTTCCAGCGACACCTGCCAGTCCTGCCCCGCCTCCTGCGCGAAGCGGGCGAACAGGCCGGGGACGCCGCCGATCCGCTCCCCGTTCAGATCGGTGACGCGATCGGCGTTCAGCACCCGCACGGGGGCGTTCGCGCCGAAGGTGAAGCTGTTGCCGACGAACAGGATCGTCCGCGCCTGCGCCGGCACGATCGCCAGCGCGGCAGCGGCGAAGGCGGCGGCGAGCGTCTTCATCGGCGGCCGCGCGTCAGTCCTGCGCCGAGGGACCGTTGCCGGCGCTGGCGGTCGTGGTGTTCGCGCCGACCTGCGCGGTCGTGACCGGCGGCCCCTTGGCGATCACGCCGGCCAACGCGGTCGCCTGCGGACAGGCACCCTTGCAGAGCGAGCGGACCCTGGCGAGGTTCTGGCGGGCGCGTTCGACCGCGCCCTTGGCGACCATTGCCTCACCCTGCCCGGCCAGGGCACTGACGTCATTGGGTTCGAGGAGCAGCGCCTCGCGATAGAGGCGGATCGCCTTGCCGGGCAGGCCGCGCGCCTCCGCCACCTCCGCCATCGCGACGAACGCCTGACGGTTGCGCGGATCGACGGTGACGGCGGTTTCCATGAGGTCGGTCGCGCCGTCGAGATTACCCGCCGCGCGCGCCGCCCTGCCCTGTTGCAGCAAGGCCATGCTGCGCGGATCGATCTGGTCGTCGGGGCGCTGGCCGTGAAGCGCGGTGGAAATCGACACCAGCGCCAGCGAGGCGGCCATGGCGACGGCGGTGAAACGCATGAACGGCTCCAGCTTCGACACGATGCGCCCCGGTTAGCATGGCGCCCGCAGCCGTGCGACGAAAAAACCGTCGGTGCCGTCATGCGCGGGGGTGAGCCGAAGGCCGGGGCCGTGCGGGCGGCCGAACGGCAGCGCGAGCGGTTCGGCCTGCCAGCCGGGGTTGGCGGCGAGGAAGGCGTCGACCTGTGCCGCGCCCTCCCCGTCGAGCAACGAGCAGACGATATAGGCAAGCGCCCCGCCCGGCTTCACCGCGCCCGCGCCGATGGCGAGGACGTGCGCCTGCATCGCGATCAGCCGGTCGAGCCGCGCGGGCGTGAGCCGCCAGCGCGCCTCCGGATTGCGCCGCCACGTCCCGGTGCCCGAGCAGGGGGCGTCGATCAGCACCACGTCGGCGGTGACGTCGGCGAGCGCCGCGACCTCCTGCTGCGGGTTGAGGAGGCGGGTCTCAATAATCGTGACGCCCGCCTTCTCGGCGCGCGGGGCGAGGCGCGAGAGGCGCGCGCGGTCGACGTCGCTGGCGATGATCCGCCCGTCGTCGTTCATGAGCGCGGCGAGCGTGAGGCTCTTGCCCCCGGCCCCGGCGCACAGGTCGAGAATGGTCATGCCCGGCGTCGCGCCGGCGGCGAGCGTGACCGCCTGGCTGCCGGCGTCCTGTACCTCGATCTGGCCGGCATGGGGGGCGATATCGGTGCCGGCGGGGAGACGGCGCGCCAGCGGCAGGCCGGGGATCGGCTCGGCACCGGGCAGGTCGAGCGCAGCATGATCGGGGTGGAGGCGGACGTCGAGGGGCGCGCGCTCGATCAGCGCACGCTGTTCGGTGGCGTCGAGGCCGGAGGCGGTCAGGCGGTCCTCCAGCCAGCGCGGGTGGAGCCCCTCGGCAGCGGGAGCTTCGTCGGCGACCGGCGCGGGGCCGTGCGGCGAGCCGTCGAAGGTGGCCGCCAGCGCGGGGTCGGTCGCGGCGAGCGCGAGCATGGCGGCGCGGCCATCGGCGGGACGTTCGCCGAGGCGGCGGATCGCGGCATAGACGAGTTCGCGGACGGCGCGGCGATCCTTCGAGCCGGCGTAGCGGCGCTGCGCGAAATAGCGCGCGATCAGCGTGTCGGCGGCCGCGCCGCTTTCGCGGGCGGCGGCGATGATCGCGTCGAGCAGCTCGATCGCGGCCTGGGTGCGGGCGGCGGGGGTCATTTCTGGCGGTTCCGGGCGTGTGTTCCGGGGAGCGGCGGCTGTCGAACGCCGCTCGGGATCGGCGTCGACGGGCTTAGCCGCTCCCCTGGGCGGAGGGAGGCATGGGCGAACGTTGCGAATGTTGAGACGCTGGCGGGGTTTCGGCGCCGTCGCCCCATCTCTGCCGTCACCTCGGCGGAGGCCAGCGTCCAGTGGCGCAGCGGTCGTTGTGCGCCGGCGGCGTTCCCCAACTGGACCCCGGCCTTCGCCGGGGTGACGGGGAGATGGAGGCGTCGTCCGCCGTCACGAATATTGCGAATGTTGAGACGCTCGCGTGATGTGGATGCGGGGCCCCCGTCACGCGACGTCACCCCGGCGGAGGCCGGGATCCAGTGGCGGAGCAGTGGTTGTGAGCCGGCGGCGTCCCGCAACTGGACCCCGGCCTTCGCCGGGGTGACGGGGAGATGGGGGCGTCGTCCGCCGTCACCAATGTTGCGAATGTTGAGACGCTGGCGCGATGTGGATGCGGAGCCCCCGTCACGCGACGTCACCCCGGCGGAGGCCGGGATCCAGTGGCGGAGCAGTGGTTGTGCGCCGGCGGCGTCCCGCAACTGGACCCCGGCCTTCGCCGGGGTGACGGGGAGATGGAGGCGTCGTCCGCCGTCACGAATGTTGCGAATGTTGAGACGCTGGCGCGATGTGGATAAGGGGCCCCCGTCACGCGACGTCACCCCGGCGGAGGCCGGGGTCCAGGGGCGGAACCGTCGTTGTGAGCCGGTGGCGTTCGCCGACTGGGCCGCGGCCTTCGCCGGGGTGACGGGGAGATCGTGGTGGTGCCGGGCGCCGCGGATGTTGAGACGCTGGCACTCTTCCGCCGCGAATGTCGAGGCGGCTGTACCCGAAGAAAGCACGACGGTTCGGGCACGGCGGGACGTCATGTCCGCGCCTGTGCCAGAAACCGCCGATGTAGGACAGGTGCGCGCGTCAGCGGGTCGGGTAATTGGGGGCCTCGCGGGTGATCGTCACGTCGTGGACATGGCTTTCCTTCAGCCCCGCGCCGGTGATCTGGACGAAGCTGGCGCGCGCCTGCAGGTCGCGGATCGTCGCCGAGCCGGTGTAGCCCATCGCCGCCTTGATGCCGCCGACCAGCTGGTGAATGACGTCGCGCGCCGGGCCCTTGTAAGGCACCTGACCCTCGATCCCCTCGGGCACCAGCTTGAGCTGATCGCGGACCTCGCCCTGGAAGTAGCGGTCGGCCGAGCCGCGGCCCATCGCGCCGACGCTTCCCATGCCGCGGTAGGATTTGTACGCACGCCCTTGATAAAGGAACGTTTCACCCGGCGCTTCCTCGGTCCCGGCGAGCAACGAGCCGACCATGCAGGTCGAGGCGCCCGCCGCCAGCGCCTTGGCGAGATCGCCCGAGGTGCGCAGGCCGCCGTCGGCGATCACCGGCACGCCGGCCTTCATCGCGGCCTCCGCGCAATCCATGACGGCGGTCAGTTGCGGAACGCCGACGCCCGCGACGACGCGCGTGGTGCAGATTGAGCCCGGGCCGATCCCGACCTTGATCCCGTCCGCACCCGCATCGATCAGCGCGCGCGTCGCCTCGGCGGTGGCGACGTTGCCCGCGACGACCTGCACCGCGTTCGACAGCTTCTTCACGCGCTCGACCGCGCGCGCCACCTCGCTGTTATGACCGTGCGCGGTGTCGATGACGATCAGGTCGCATTCGGCGTCGACCAGCGCCTCGGTACGCCCGAAGCCCTTGTCGCCGACCGTCGTGGCGGCGGCGACGCGAAGGCGGCCGGCGGCATCCTTGGTCGCCTCGGGGTACATCACCGCCTTTTCGATGTCCTTGACGGTGATGAGCCCGACGCAGCGATAGGCATCATCGACGACCAGCAGCTTCTCGATGCGGCGCTGGTGGAGCAGGCGGCGCGCCTCTTCCTTGGCGACCCCGGTCGAGACAGTGACGAGGTTCTCGCGCGTCATCAGTTCGGCGACGGGCTGGTTCGGGTTCTCGGCGAAGCGGACGTCGCGGTTCGTCAGGATGCCGACCAGCTTGCCGTCGCTCTCCACCACCGGGATGCCGCTGATGCGATGCGCGGCCATCAGCGCCTGCGCCTGCGCCAGCGTCGCCTGCGGCGCGATCGTGATCGGGTTGACGACCATGCCGCTTTCGAAGCGCTTCACCTGCCGCACCGCCGCGATCTGTTCGTCGATCGTGAGGTTGCGGTGGAGGACGCCCATCCCGCCGAGCTGCGCCATGACGATCGCCATGTCGGCCTCCGTCACGGTGTCCATCGCCGAGGACAGGACCGGGATGTTGAGCGCGATGCCGCGCGTCACCTGCGTCCTTGTATCGGCCTCCCCGGGGAGG
>NZ_LDTB01000047.1 GCF_001476895.1 Sphingomonas endophytica
TTCCACCCCCAGCCGGCGCTGGAGCTGCTGCGCCGGCTGGGGGTGGAAACCATCGGACAACTCGCCGCGCTGCCGCGCGCGCCGCTGGCGCGGCGGTTCGGGCGATCGGTGCCGCTCCGGCTCGATCAGGCCAGCGGGCGCAGCGCCGAACCGCTCGATCCCGTCACGCCGCCGGTCGCGATCATCGTCGAACAGCGCTTCGCCGAGCCGCTGCTGACCGCCGAGCCGATCGCGTACTGGATCGCGCACCTGGTCACGCGGCTGGTCGACGAACTGGCCAGGGCGGGCCGCGGGGTGCGTGCGCTGTTGCTGGCGGCGACGCGCGTCGATGCGGCGGTGCAGGTGGTGCGGGTCGGCTGCGCGCGCGCGACGCGCGATCCGGCGCATCTGCTGCGGCTGCTGCTGCGGCGGATCGAGAAGCTCGATCCGGGGTTCGGGATCGAGGCGCTGGCGCTGCACGTCCACCGCGCCGATCCGCTGGACGCCGAAGCGTTCGACAGCGATCTGGCCGATGGGGAGCGCGCCGATCTTGCGCCGTTGGTCGATGCGATCGTCAACCGGATCGGCGAACGGCGGCTGTGGCGCGCGCGGGCGGTGGAAAGCGACGTGCCCGAGCGGTCGGTGGGCGGGACGGCGCCGCTGGAGGCGGGCGCGTGCGAGGCCCCGCTGTTGCCCGCGGACGATGTCCGGCGGCTCGACGCGCGCGGGCGCGACCATCCGTGGCATCCGCGCTGGCCACGCCCGGCGCGGCTGCTGCGCCGTCCCGAGCCGGTCGATCATGTGATCGCCGAACTCCCCGACGCCCCGCCGCGCCGCTTCACCTGGCGCGGGATCACGCACCGCATCGTACGCGGCGACGGGCCGGAGCGGATCACCGGCGAATGGTGGCGGCGCAGCGCCGAACGCGAGTCGGTGCGCGATTATTATCAGGTCGAGGACGAAGAGGGCCGGCGCTTCTGGCTGTTCCGCCGCGGCGATGCGCAACGTACCGTGACCGGCGACCTGTCATGGTATGTGCATGGCACGTTCGGATGAGCCCGACCGGTGGTTTACGCGCGGGCGTCGATCGCGTTGAGATGTCCGGCCGCGGCATAGGCGAGGATTTTCCTGTCGGCGGTGATGAGCATCGCGCCGGTCTGACGGGCGGTGGCGACCATGATGCGATCGCCGGGATCGCCATGCACATCGTCGGGCAATCCGCCCGCCTCCTGCGCGATCTCGCGCGAGACGGGAACGTCACGGGCCTCCAGCGCGATCATGGCGCGATCCAGCCATGTCTCGACCGGTATGGAAAAGGCCAGCCGCCGCTTGCGCGCCAGCATCGCCACCTCCCATGCGACCATCGCCGAGATGCGGCGGTCACGATCCTGTCGAATAGCAGCACGCGCCTGCTCCCCCAGATGCGGGTCGGCGATCACCGCCCAGATCACGACATGCGTATCGAGCAGGATCATGACGCATCCGGACGCGCAGCCGGGAAGCCCCGCGCGTCCCACTTGGCTTCCCATTTCCGCTCCCAGTCGGGATCGACCGGGCCGACGATATCACCATGAAGGGTCACCGTACCCTTCAGGCTGCCGATCACGTCGTCGCGAACCGGGCGAACCTCCCGCGCACTCAGCATCAGCGATGGTTTGCCGCGCCGGGTGATCGTCAACGACTCCCCGCTACGCTCCATTTCATCGAGCAATGCGATGCATTTCGCCTTGAACTCGGTGATGCCGACCATCTTGCCCATGCGCACCTCCAACTGACCATCTCATATAGTCATTTCGCGTCATGACGTACAGCGAGTTGCAGGTCACCACGCATTACTCGTTCCTGCGCGGCGCGTCGTCGTGCGAGGATCTGTTCGCTACCGCCGCAGGGCTGGGGATGCCGGCGCTGGGGATCGTCGATCGCAATTCGGTCGCCGGGCTGGTGCGGGCGCTCTACGCGACCGAACAATTGGCCGCGAACCACGGCATCGCGATCCAGGCAATCCCCGGCTGTCGGCTCGATCTGGTCGACGGAGCCTCGGTGCTGGTGTGGCCGCAGAACAGCGATGCCTGGGCGGCGCTGACGACATTGCTGACGCGCGGCAAGGCGCGTGCGGACGCGCAGCGCGGCGAGAAGGGGCAATGTTTCCTGCATTGGGAGGATGTTGCGGCCGCCGCACGCGGGCTGGTCGCCGCGCTGGTGCCGGGGGATGCGGCGGACGTGACCCAGATGCGGTGGATGGCGGACCTGTTCGGCGTCGACGGGCACGTCTGCCTGACGCATCGGCGCCGACCGGGCGAGGCGTTGCGGCTGCACCGGACGGCGGAGGCGGCGCGGGCACATGGGCTGACGCCGCTGGCGACCGGCGACGTGCTGTATCATGCGCCCGAAAAGCGGATGCTCCACGATGTCGTGACCGCGATCCGGGCGAAGTGCACGATCGACGACCTGGGGATGCGGCGCGAGCGGAGCGCCGACCGCCACCTGAAGCATCCCGATGAAATGGGGCGATTGTTCCGCGACCATCCGGATGCGCTGACGGCGGCCGAGGCGATCGTCGAGCGCTGCACCTTCTCGCTGCGCGACCTGCGCTACCAATATCCCGAAGAGCGGATCATGAGCCGCCGTTCGCCGCAGGAATCGCTGGAAAAGCTGTCGCGCGACGCGCTGGCGCGGCATTTCGACGGCGCCCCGCCCCGGGAATATGCCGAGATGCTCGAACACGAACTCGGGCTGGTCAGGCAGATGGACTATGCCGCCTATTTCCTGACCGTCCATTCGATCGTCGCGTTCGCGCGGGGGCAGGATATCCTGTGCCAGGGACGCGGCAGCGCCGCCAATTCGATCATCTGCTTCGTGCTGGGCATCACCTCGATCGATCCGGTGAAGCACCAATTATTGTTCGAGCGCTTCATCTCGGTCGAACGCGCCGAGCCGCCCGACATCGACATCGATTTCGAGCATGAGCGCCGCGAGGAAGTGATCCAGTGGATCTACGAAACCTATGGCCATGACCATGCCGCGCTGACCGCGGTGGTCAGCCGCTTCCGCACGCGCGGCGCGATCCGCGAGGTCGGCAAGGCGCTGGGCCTGCCCGAGGACATGACCGGCGCGCTGGCGGGACAGGTCTGGGGGTGGTCGAACGAGGGCGTGCCGACCGCGCATGTCGAGGCGCTGAACCTCGACGCGGGCGAGCCGCGGCTGGCGCTGGCGCTGGAACTGGCGCGCGAGCTGATCGGGACGCCGCGCCATCTGTCGCAGCATCCCGGCGGGTTCGTGCTGACGCGCGCGCCGCTCCACGAACTCGTACCGATCGAGCCCGCCGCGATGGAGAACCGCCGCGTCATCGAATGGGAAAAGGACGATATCGAACTGCTCGGCTTCATGAAGGTCGACATCCTCGGGCTGGGGATGCTCGGCTGTATGCGGCGCGCGTTCGACCTGTTGTGGGAGCACAAGGCCATCGACATGACGCTGGCCAGCCCCGCGCTCCAGACCGACGATCCAGCGACCTATGCGATGATCCAGGAGGCCGACACGCTGGGCGTCTTCCAGATCGAGAGCCGCGCGCAGATGAGCATGTTGCCGCGCATGAAGCCCAGGGAGTTCTACGATATCGCGATCCAGGTCGCGATCGTGCGGCCGGGTCCGATCCAGGGCAACATGGTCCACCCGTATCTGAAGCGGCGCGAGCAGAAGGAGCCGGTCGTCTACCCCAGCCCGGCGCTGGAAAAGGTGCTGAAGAAGACGTTGGGCGTGCCGCTGTTTCAGGAACAGGCGATGCAGGTCGCGATCCATGGCGCGGGCTTCACGCCGGGCGAGGCCGATCAGTTGCGGCGCGCGATGGCGACCTTCAAACTGACCGGCGGGGTCGGGCATTTCCACGAACGGCTGGTCGCGGGGATGCGCGCCAACGGCATTTCGGAAGAGTTCGCCGAGCGGCTGGTGAAGCAGATCGAGGGGTTCGGCAGCTATGGTTTTCCCGAAAGCCATGCGGCAAGCTTCGCGAAGATCGCCTATGCCTCGTCATGGATGAAATGCCACCATCCGGACGTGTTCTGCGCCGCGCTGCTCAACGCGCAGCCGATGGGATTCTACGCGCCCGCGCAGATCGTCCGCGATGCGCGCGAGCACGGCGTCGTCGTGCGCGGGGTGTGCGTGCTGCGGAGCGAATGGGACACGGCGCTGGGTCCCGACGCGGCGCCGGACGGGCGGCATCCGTTGCGGCTGGGTCTGCGCGTCGTCAGCGGCATCTCGGGCGAACACGCCGGGCGCATCCTTGCCGCGCGGGCGAAGGCGATGTTCACGTCCGTGGAGGATCTGTGGCGGCGATCCGGCGTGCCGCTCGCCGCGCTCGAGAAGCTGGCGCGCGCCGATGCGTTCCGCGCGCTCGGGCTCGACCGGCGACAGGCGCTATGGGCGATCCGCGGGCTGGGCGAGGAACCGCTGCCGCTGCTGGCCGGGATCGAGCGGCGCGAGGAACCGGTGACGCTGACCCGGCTGACCGAGGGGCGCGAGGTGGTGGAGGATTACCGCGCCACGCAATTGTCGCTGCGCGCGCACCCGCTCCACTTCCTGCGCCCGCGCCTCGACGACCGGCGGATGACGCGCTGTGCCGACCTGGGGAAGCACGACGGGAAGATGGTCGAGGTGGCCGGGATCATCCTGGTCCGGCAACGCCCCGGCTCCGCGAAGGGCGTGTTGTTCATCACGATCGAGGATGAGACCGGGGTCGCCAACGGCATCCTGTGGCCCGACCGGTTCGAGGCGCAGCGGCGAACGGTGATGTCGGCGGCGATGGTCAGCCTGAAGGGGCAGGTGCAGGTCGAGGGCAAGGTGATCCACGTCATCGTCGATCGCGTGACCGATCTGACCGCGATGCTGCGCGAGGTCGGCGACGTGGATCTGCCGCGCCTCGTGGCGCGCGGCGATGGCGCGACGCATCCGGGCGCGCCGGATCGCGGCGATCCGGGCTGGAAGGTGCGGCCGCGCTCCGACTATCACTTCCGCGACCGCCGCGACGACACCATCCCGCTACAGAGCCACGACTTCCATTAGCGGGCCGCCGCGCACCGCCATTGTGCCATGACCTGTCCGTCACTCCGGCGCAGGCCGGGGCATGGCACCGCCGATCCGACCGCTGGCGCGCTTGCCGACGAACCTCGCGAAGGTAACGCCGCCGCGGTGCCGTCACGCGTCGTGTGACGGCACGCGACACCCGCTTACCCCACGACCTGCTCGATCGCGCCGAACACCGAATGATGGCGATCGTCCTCGACCCAGATCCGCACCGTGTCGCCCTTCTTCAGGAACGGCGTGAGCGGCTCGCCGCTCCGGATCGCCTCCACCGTGCGCAATTCGGCCAGGCACGAATAGCCGACCCCGCCCTCGGCGACCGGCCGCCCCGGCCCGCCGTCCGCGTCGCGGTTCGAGACCGTGCCCGACCCCACGATCGTCCCCGCGCCCAGCGCGCGCGTCTTCGCGGCATGGGCCACCAGCGTGCCGAAATCGAACGTCATGTCGACGCCGGCATCGGCGCGCCCGAACGGCGCACCGTTCAGGTCGACCATCAGCCGGCGATGCAGCTTGCCGTCCCGCCACCAGTCGCCCAGCGCGTCGGGCGTCACGAACACCGGCGAGAAGGCCGAGGCGGGCTTGGACTGGACGAAGCCGAAGCCCTTGGCCAGCTCCGCCGGGATCAGGTGGCGCAGCGACACGTCGTTGGTCAGCCCGACCAGCCGGATCGCGGCCAGCGCCTCGTCGCGCGTCGCGCCCGGCGGCACGTCGCCCGTCACCACCACCACCTCGCCCTCGAGATCGCAGCCCCAGCTTTCGTCGGCGAGCGGGATCGCGTCGCGCGGCCCCAGGAAGCCGTCCGATCCGCCCTGGTACATCAACGGATCGTGCCAGAAGCTCTCCGGCATCTCCGCCCCGCGCGCCTGCCGCACCAGCGCCACATGGTTCACATACGCCGACCCGTCGAGCCACTGATGCGCACGCGGCAGCGGGGCGGCGGCGTCATGTTCGTGGAAGCGTTCGCGCGGGATCGCCTCGTTGCGCAGGTCGGTGGCCAGCACCGCCAGATCGGGGGCCACGCGCTCCCAGTCGTCGAGCGCGCCCTGCAACGTCGCGCAGATGTGGCCGGCGTCCGCATACCAGGCGAGATCGTCGGACACGACGACCAGCCGACCATCGCGACCGTGCTTCAGACTGGCGAGTTTCATGCGCTCTCCTCGTGCTCTTTTGCCCCGGTGTATCGACAAGCCCGCCGCGACGCTACAACCGCCGCTGCAACAATCGCGCGCGCCCGATCACCACGATGTCCGCCCATGCCACGCGCTCGACCGGCCAGAGCGGGTTGTCGCTGCGGATCTCGACGCCGTCGCCGTGCGGGATCAGTCGCTTGACCGCCACCTCCTCGCCCCGGCGCAGCACGTAGATCGCGCCGCCCGCGACCGGTTCCCGCGCGCCGCGATCGACCAGCAGCCGGTCGCCGTCCAGCAGCGTCGGCGCCATCGACTCGCCTCGCACGCCGATCAGCGAGGCGTCGGCCGGGGCGATACCCGCCGCCCGCAGCGCCGCGCGCGACAGCGGCTCCGCGCGCAACAATCGGTCCTCCGGCACCCGCCCCGTGCCGGCGGCCGCCGTCACCGCCAGCCACGGCACCGCCACGTCGTCGGCGACCGGCGCCGGTGCGCCGAGCAGGCGTTCGTCGATCCCCAGGAAATCGGCGAGCAGCCGCCGCTCGCGCTCCGGCAGCACGCGCGGCGATCCGCGATTCACGAACTGCCCCAGATACGCCTGATTGCGCCCCAGCATCCGCGACAGCGCCGACAGCGCGACCCCGCGCGCGCGCGCCGCCTCGATCAACGCCTGCTGCGGGGTCGCTTCCATCGCCACACCCTAGGCTGAGGAATTTTCCTCGACAACCCGCGCATGTGAGAACATAATAAGAACATAGCGAACAGAGGGATGATTCCATGTGCTTGCTGAGCGACATCGACCTATATCTTCAGCGAACCGGGGTGGCGGAGACCACCTTCGGCCGCCGCGCGGTCAACGATCCGCGACTCGTCAAAGATCTGCGGCGCGGGCGCGTGCCGGGGCCGGGACTGCGGCGACGGATCGAGGCGATCCTGCGGGGGCGCCGCTGATGGTCGGCGACACCTTCGAACGCGCGGTCACGCGCTCGGCCGCGCGCGCGGGCACGACCGTCGCCGTGGAAAGCCACCATGCGGTGGCATGGTTCAGCGCCACCTTCTCCGGTGACCGCCACGAACTGGTGCTCAGCGCGCCGGCTGGAGAGGTTCTGGACGACTGGACTGCGGGGCTGCCCGCGCTCGACCTCGGCGTGCCGGGACATCTGCTCGCCGACCTGCGCATCGCGGCGCGCGAGCGGCGCGGCGACCGGGTCCGGCTGCGGATCGAGGGGCTGACGGTCGCGCTTCAATAAGCGATCAGCGGGTGCGCAGTCGCTCCAGCCTGCGCTCCAGCGCGAGCGGATCGGCCCAGGGCGACGTGGCGACAGGCGCCATCGTCGCGGGCCGATCGGCCGGGCGATGCCGCAGGGCACCGGGATCGAACGCGCTCAGCGGCATGTTCAGGTCGCGGGGCAGCGGGCGCTCCGGTGGCGGCGACATCCACGCCTGATCCGACATCGGCACGGGCGGACCCAGGTCGGCATAGGCATGCAACGGGCGGCACGCCGGGATGCGCGGATCGCGCCGGCCACGATCGGTCCAGCGCGACAGGGTGGCGCGGATCGCGGCCACGCCATCGGCCACAAGCTCGATCACGGCCGCCGGCCGCGTGATCGACATCGAATGGGGCGACGCATCCTCGAACATGGGCCGATCGTACACGACCAAAGATGAGTCGATGGTAAACGCCGCGCTATCCATTGGATGGCAGGACATTCGCCGCCCGGCATCGCCACCGGGCGGCGAGTCGCGTCAGTCGGCGTCGGCCAGTTCCTCGGTCAGCGCGTCGATGATCGCCTTGTTGAACGCGGGAATGTCGTCGGGCTTGCGGCTGGTGATGAGATTGTCGTCGATCACGACTTCCTCGTCCTCCACCTCGGCGCCGGCATTTTCCAGGTCGGTGCGGATCGACACGAAGCCGGTCAGACGCCGCCCGTCGATCACGTCCGCCTCGGCGAGCAGCCACGGCGCGTGACAGATCGCCGCGACGATCTTGTCCTCGTCCATGAACTGCTGGACGATCTCGACCGCGCGATCCTCGACGCGCAACTTGTCCGGGTTGGCGACCCCGCCCGGCAGTACCAGCGCGTCGTAATCCTCGACCTCCACCTCATCCAGGGTCAGGTCGGGGGTGGCGGTCTCCGCCTTGTTGATATCGCCCTTCATCCCCTGGATCGGATCGCGCTTGATCGACGCCAGCGTCACGGTCGCGCCGGCCGCCTCCAGCGCCTTGCGCGGCTCGAACAATTCCACCGTCTCGAATCCGTCGGCGGCGATCATCAGCACGCGCGCCTGCGACAAATCGGCCATGTCTGTAACTCCTGCTGGAAAGGGGGTTTCCGATCCGCCCAACCCCCCGCCACCCGCCGCCGTTCCGGGAACGATGCCGTGCCCTGCGCATTTGCCCCACGCGAAGGCTTTCCGTGACGAGAGGCAAGGTGGCAGGAAATATCGTTTATTGCGAAGACGATGAACCGGGCATCACGCGCAAGCGCACCCGGCACGACGCCTGGGCCTATTATGATCCCAGCGGCCGGCGGATCACCGACCGCGACGAAATCGATCGGTTGAACGCCATCGGCCTGCCGCCCGCCTATACCGATGCGTGGTACTGCCCCGATCCTGATGGCCATATCCAGGCGGTCGGCTGGGACGAAAAGGGCCGCAAGCAATATCGCTACCACCTCGGCTTCCGCGCGCAGCAGGAAGCCGCCAAATACGACCTCTGCGCCCCGTTCGGCCGCGCGCTGACCCGGCTCCGCGCGCGGGTCGAAGCCGATCTCGCCCGCCGCCAGCACAGCAAGGACCGCACCGTCGCCGCCGTCGTGAAGCTGCTCGACATCGCCGCGCTGCGCGTCGGCAACGAAACCTACGCGAAGACCAACAAGAGCTTCGGCCTGACCACGCTGCGCGACCGCCACGCGCAGATCCAGGGCAGCCGGCTGAAGCTGGAGTACAAGGCCAAGTCCGGCAAGCAGCGCCGCCTGACCATCACCGACGGCAGCCTCGCGCGCTTCGTCAAGAAATGCCAGGATCTGCCCGGTCAGAAATTGTTCCAGTACGTCGGCGACGACGGCGCGCCGCACGCCGTCACCTCCTCCGACGTCAACGCCTATATCCGCGCCGCGATGGGCGAGGGCTTCACCGCCAAGCATTTCCGCACCTGGGGCGCCAGCGTCGTCGCATTCGAGACACTGGCCGCCGCCGACGCGCCGATTGGGTTGAAGACGCTGCTGGAGCCGGTCGTCGCGCATCTCGGCAATACACCCGCCATCGCGCGCAAATCCTATGTCCATCCCGCGCTGATCGAACTGGGCAAGGACAAGGCGGCGCAGGCCGCGTTCCGCCAGTCGCTGCGTCTGCCGCGCGCGACGCAATATCTGACGCGCACCGAGCGCGGGCTGATCGCCTTCCTCGAACAATGCGGCGCATGTGAGTTGAAGGCTGCCTGACATGAACAATACCGCCGCCGCCGCCGACAAGGCGGCGTTCGACACGGGGCGCGTCGGCGCGCAGGTCGAAGCGCTGTTCCGCTCCAGCATCGTCTGGCTGCAACAGAACTGGCTGCACATCCTGATCGCGGTCGGCGTCGGCGTCGTCATCGCGCTGGTGCTGTTCTGGATCCGCGCCTTCGGCCCGCGCCTCGCGCAACGCAGCGCCTCGGGCAAGGGCTGGGCGGCAGTGCTCGGCCGCGCGATCGAGCGGACCAACGCGTTCTTCATCGTCATGCTGTCGGCCAAGCTGGTCGACGGCTATGCCGCGACCCCGCCGGAGGTCGACAAGACGATCACCTTCCTGTTCACGGTCGCCGCCGTCTTCCAGGCCGCGATCTGGGCACGCGAACTGATCCTCGGTGCGATCGAGCATCGCACGCGCGGCGAACATTATTCCGGCGAGGCGCTGATGAGCGCGATGGGGCTGATCCGGCTGCTGGTCAGCTTCGCGGTCTTCGCGATCGCGCTGGTGGTGGTGCTCTCCAATCTCGGCGTCAACGTCACCGGCCTCGTCGCCGGCCTCGGCGTCGGCGGCATCGCGATCGGTCTGGCCGCGCAGGGCATCTTCGCCGATCTGTTCGCCGCGCTGGCGATCATCTTCGACCGGCCGTTCCGGCGCGGCGACAAGGTCAGCTACGACAATACCAACGGCGTCATCGAGGCGATCGGACTGAAGTCGACCCGCATCCGCGCCTTCACCGGCGAGTTGCGGATCATCTCCAACCGCAACCTGCTCGACAAGGAAATCCAGAACACGACGCAGCGCGACCATGTGCGCGTGTCGTACACGATCGGCGTCGCCTATGAGACGCCGCCCGACACGCTGGCGCGCGTGCCCGCCATCCTGACCGAGCTGGTCGAGGCCGAAGGCGCGAAGGTGGCGCGCGCCGGGTTCGAGAGCTTCGGCGCCTCCAGCCTCGACTTCGTGCTGCAGGTCGATACGCCCGGCGACGACTGGGCGACCGCGCACGCCACCCGCAACCGCCTGCTGGTGGCGATCATGCGCCGCTTCGCCAGCGAAGGGATCTCCATCCCCTACCCCACCCAGACCACCTACACCGCCGCCCCCGACGGGACGCTGGTGATGCCCTATGCCGACGCCGTGAAGATCACCCCGCCCGCCCCCTGACCATCGCCCCTGCGCAAGCGGGGATCTGTCGTTCGGGTCCACCGCGTGCAGAAGCCGTCGCCCCTGCGCACGCAGGGGCCCATGTCTGTCGCGTATCGCGGCGCGCGCGACACATTGGTCGACGCGCCCGTGTCAGATCCTTCACCCGGACAATGCAGCGATAGGATCTGCCTGCGCAGGGGCGATGACCGCCAGGCCAAGCCCCGCTCCCTCGCCGCAAACGGAAAGTTGCTGGCGTGACGACGCGCGGGATCGCACCTGAGGCATCATGACCAAACCCTCGTTCACCGTTCAGGTCTTCGCCGGGATGGCGATCGGCGTCGCGCTCGGCTTCCTCGCCCGCACCGCCCCCGATGGCGCCCTGTCGGAGGTGCTGCGCCTGACCGGCGAGAGCTTCGTCAAGCTGCTCAAGGCCTTGGTCGTGCCGCTGGTCTTCACCGCGCTGGTCGCCTCGGTCGCCGCCCTGCGCGATCTCGGCAATGCCGCGCGGCTGGTCGGACAGACGTTGCTCTGGTTCGCGATCACCGCGCTGATCGCGGTGGCGATCGGGCTGACGCTGGGCACGCTGCTTCAGCCCGGCGTCCATGCCGGCATCGCGCCCGCCACCGCCACCGCGCCGGGCACGACCGGATCGTGGCTCGACTTCCTGCGCGGCCTCATTCCCGGCAACGTCCTGGGGCTGGAGGCATCGACCAAGCTGAAGGACGGCGCGGCCACCACGGGCATCTCCTTCAACATCCTGCAACTGATCGTCGTCGCGATCGCGGTCGGCGCCGGCGCGGTGAAGGTCGGCGCGGCGGGCGAGGCGTTCCTGTCCGCCAATGCCTCGCTGCTCGCGATCTTCCGGCAATTGCTGCGCTGGGTGGTGCGGCTGACCCCGCTCGGTACCGCCGGTCTGATCGGCACCGCGATCGTCCGCTACGGCTGGTCGTCGCTCGCCGCACTCGGCAGCTTCGCGGGCGCGGTCTATCTCGGCCTCGCGCTGGTGCTGTTCGGCGTCTATCCCGCGCTGCTCGCCGCGCACCGCCTGTCGCCGCGCCGCTTCTTCGCCACCGCCTGGCCGGCGATCCAGCTCGGCTTCGTCTCGCGTTCGTCGATCGCCACCTTGCCCGTGACCGAGGATGTCGCGGAGAAGGCCGGCGTGCCGCGCGACTATGCCGCCTTCGCGGTGCCCTTCGCCGCCACCACCAAGATGGATGGCTGCGCGGCGATCTACCCTGCCGTCTCCGCGCTGTTCGTCGCGCAATATTACGGCATCGCGCTCCACGCGCCGGACTATGTGCTGATCGCGCTCGTCTCGGTGATCGGCTCGGCGGCGACCGCCGGGCTGACCGGCGCACTGGTGATGCTGACGCTGACGCTCACGACGCTCGGCCTGCCGCTGGAGGGGGCGGGGCTGCTGCTGGCGATCGATCCGATCCTCGACATGGGCCGCACCGCCGTCAACGTCGCCGGGCAGGTGGTCGTGCCGCTGATCGTGGCGCAGCGCGAGCGGATGCTGGCGCCTCCCTCATCCGATGCGGTGTCGCAACCGGCGTGAACCCTTTGCCGTCCGCAACGTTCGTGCGGACAGACTTAGGGAGTTGATGCACATGAAGAAGGCCCTGCTGGCGGCGCTGGCAATCGCCACCGTCTCCGCCCCGATGGTCGCCGCCCCGGCGGCGGATGCCCAGCGCCGCGACCGCGACCGCGATTATCAGTGGCACGGCGACCGCGACGACTGGGACGCCCGACGCGATTACCGCCGCGGCAATTATCGCGAGCGCCGCCTGAGCCGCGAGGACCAGGTTTATCGTGGTCGCGACGGCCGCGCCTATTGCCGCCGCAATGACGGCACGACCGGGCTGGTCGTCGGCGGCGCGGGCGGCGCGCTGCTCGGCAATCTGGTCGGCGGCGGGCTGCTCGGCACGCTGGCCGGCGGCGGCGCCGGCGCGCTGCTCGGCCGCGAGATCGATCGCGGCAAGGTGCGCTGCCGCTAAATCACGATGCCCCGGCCAATCGCCGGGGCATTTTGCTGACCGGGGTCAGATTCCGCCTTCGTCCAGGCTGAGCAGAGTCGCATTTCCCCCCGCGCTGGTCGTGTCCACCGACACCGCGCGCTCCGCGCAGAAGCGGTAGAGGTAGTGCGGCCCGCCAGCCTTCGGGCCGGTGCCCGACAGGCCCTCGCCACCGAACGGCTGCGACCCGACCACCGCGCCGATCATCGAGCGGTTGATATACAGGTTGCCGACCGCCGCCGCCGCCTCGGTCACTTCGGCGGCGCGCGCGATGCGGCTGTGGAGGCCCATCGTCAGCCCGTAACCCTTTGCGTTGACACGCGCGATCGTCTTCTCCAGCTCGCCCGCACGCCACGTCGCGACATGGAGCAGCGGCCCGAACCATTCGCGGTCCAGCGCCTCGATCGCGTTGAGCCGGATTAGCGTCGGCGGCACGAACAGCCCCTCGGCCGGCACCGGCACGGTCTTGATCCAGCGTGGGCGCACCTCCTCGCGATAGGCCATCAACTTGTCGTAGGCGGCACGGTCAATCACCGGGCCGACGTCGGTCGTCGGGTCGCCCGGCGCGCCGATCGTGAGCAGGTCCATTGCGCCTGCCAGCATCTCGATCAGGCTGTCGGCGATATCCTCCTGCACCAGCAACAGCCGCAGCGCCGAGCACCGCTGACCCGCCGAGCGATAGGCGCTGGTCACGACATCGGCCACGACCTGTTCGGGCAACGCGGTCGAATCCACGATCATCGCGTTGATTCCACCGGTTTCCGCAATCAGCGGCACGATCGGGCGCGCCTCGTCCTCCAGCAGCGTGCGCGCGATCCGCTTGGCGGTCGCCGTCGAGCCGGTGAAGGCGACGCCCTGCACGCGCGCATCGCCGGTCAGCGCCGCGCCGACCTCCGGCCCGCCCGGCACCAGCACCAGCGCGTCGCGCGGCACGCCCGCTTCATAGGCCAGCGCCACCGCCGCCGCGGCGATGCGCGGGGTCTGCGGCGCGGGCTTGGCGACGACGGTGTTGCCGGTCACGAGCGCTGCGACGGTCTGGCCGAGGAAGATCGCGAGCGGGAAGTTCCACGGCGCGATCGTCGCCCAGACACCGCGTCCGTCGATGTGCAGCGTGTTGCGCTCGCCGGTCGGCCCCGGCAGTTCGACCGGGCGGAGCCGCGCGCGCGCCTCGGCGGCGTAATAGCGGCAGAAATCAGCGGCCTCGCGCACCTCGCCGATCGCGTCGGGGATCGTCTTGAACGCCTCCTGCACGCAGATCGCCATCAAATGATCGCGGTCACGCTCCAGCAGATCGGCAAGCCGGTCGAGGCAGGCGGCGCGGGTGTCGAGCGGGGTCGCCTGCCACGTCGGGAAGAAGGCGTGCGCACGGCCGATCGCGGCGGCCACATCGCCGACCGGCGCGGGTGCCGCGGCGGTCAGCGGCCGGTTCACCGCCGTCGCGGTCGCCGACAGGATCGCCGGATCGGCGAGGTCGATGCCCATCGAATTGGCGCGCTGCGGCGCAAACAGCTCGACCGGCAGCGGGATCGACGGGTGACGCGTGCCACCGACGGCGGCGATCTTGGCGACCGGATCGGCGAGGATCTCTTCCTCGCTCAACCGCTCGTCGGCAAGCTGGTGGACGAAGCTGCTGTTCGCGCCATTTTCCAGCAGGCGGCGGACCAGATAGGCGAGCAGGTCGCGGTGGCCGCCGACCGGCGCGTAGATGCGGCAGTGATAGCCGTTCTCGCGCACCAGTCGCTCGTACAGGCCGTCGCCCATGCCGTGCAGCCGCTGGAACTCGAAGTCGCGGGAATTGCCCGCCCATTCGACGATCGTCGCCACGGTCAGCGCATTGTGGCTGGCGAAGGCCGGGCGGATGTTCTTCGCCGCCAGCATGTCCTTCGACACGGCCAGATAGCTGACGTCGGTCGCAGCCTTGCGCGTGAACAACGGATAGTCGCCCAGCCCCTCGACCTGCGTGCGCTTGATCTCGCTGTCCCAATAGGCGCCCTTGACCAGCCGCACGTTCATCACGCGGTTCAGGCCGTCGGCCCAGGCGATGACCGGACGCGCGCGCTTGCCGTACGCCTGCACCGCCATGCCGAAGCCGTCCCAGTCACGCAGCGCCGGCAGCGTCGCGACCGCGCCGATGATCTCGAGGCTCATCTCCAGCCGCTCGCTCTCCTCCGCGTCGACGGTCAGCGCGATCCCCTTGCGCGCCGCCTGCACCGACAGCGCCTCCAGCATCTCGGTCAGCGCGGGGACGCACTCGTTCCAGCGCGCGACCTCGTAGCGGGGGTGGAGCGCCGACAGCTTCACCGACACCGAATGGCCCGCCGCCGCATGACGCCCGACCGCGTCGATCGCGTCGACATAGGCCTGGAAATAGCGTTCCGCGTCCTTCGTCGTCCGCGCCGCCTCGCCCAGCATGTCGAAGCTGGCGGTGAAGCCCCTGTGCTCGGGGCGCGCCATGCGCTTGGTCGCCTCGTCGATGGTGCGGCCCATGACGAAGATTTCACCCATCATCCGCATCGCCGCGCCGACCGCCTGACGCACGAACGGCTCGCCCGCGCGGCTGAGCAGCCGCTTGAGCGGCCCCGCCTCGCCCTCGCCGACCAGCGCGCGGCCCATCACCAGCCCCCAGGTCGCGGTGTTGACCAGCCGCGAGTTCGACTGGCCGGTGTGCGCGCGCCAGTCGGCATCGCCCAGTTTGTCGGCGATCAGCAGGTCGGCCGTTTCGGGATCGGGGACGCGCAGGAACGCCTCTGCAAGGCTGAGCAGCGCGACGCCTTCCGACGAATTGAGGCGATATTCCTGCAGGAACTGGTTCACCCAGCCGCGCGCTTGCGCCGCGCGCAGGTCGGCGAGCAGCCCGGAGGCGGTGTCGACGATCCGCTCGCGCGAATCAGGTGACGGCCAGGCATGGTCAAGCAGCGGCTTTAGAACATCCGGTTCGCTCGCCCGATGCAACTTTCGTAGCGTATCCAGGGTAGCGGACGGGATGACGTAGCGCATGTTCGTACTTTCGGTTCGTTGGGCTCTTGCGGGTGACGGCCCCGCATGCCTAGAGAGATGAACGCGCTGTAGCGCGGACGCCGTGGGAGAGGAAAGCGCAGTGACGCGGGACCAGGTACAGGCCGCGATCGGGCACGACCGCGTGTCGGAATGGATCACGGTGACGCAAGCCATGATCCATGCCTTCGCCGAGGCGACGGGCGACCGGCAGTTCATCCATGTCGATCCCGTCCGCGCGGCGCAGACGCCGTTCGGCGGCACGATCGCGCACGGCTTCCTCACGCTCTCCCTGCTCCCGCAGCTGATGGAGCGCACCCCCGATCTGCCGATGCCGGATGGGGTGACGATGGGGGTGAATTATGGCGGCAACCGCGTCCGTTTCCTGTCCCCCGTCCCCTCCGGATCGCGCATCCGCGCACATTCGACGCTGACCGCGTTCGAGCAGAAACACGCGGGGCAGTTCCAGTCCACCTCCACCGTGACGATCGAGATCGAGGGGCACGAAAAGCCCGCGATGGTCGCCGAATGGATCACTCAATTCTTCACCCAGCCTGCTTCCTGAGAGGGTACACCATGCGCTCAGCCGTCATCGTCTCCACCGCCCGCACCCCGATCGGCCGCGCCTATCGCGGGGCGTTCAACAACCTGCCCTCTCCCACCCTCGCCGCCCACGCGATCAAGGCGGCGGTCGAGCGCGCCGGGATCGACGGCGCGGAGGTCGATGACGTGGTGATGGGCGCGGCGCTCCAGCAGGGCTATCAGTCGCCCAATATCGCGCGCACCAGCCTGTTGCGCGCCGGTCTGCCCACCACGGTGTCGGGCATGTCGCTGGACCGGCAATGCGCCTCCGGGCTGATGGCGATCGCCACCGCCGCCAAGCAGATCGTCATCGACGGGATGCAGGTCGCGATCGGCGCGGGCGTGGAGAGCATCAGCATGGTGCAGACGCCCGAGATGCGCGTATCGCCCGACAAGGAATTGCTGGCGATGCACCCGGACATCTACATGCCGATGCTCCAGACCGCCGAGGTGGTCGCCAAGCGTTATGGCATCAGCCGCGAGGCGCAGGACGAATACGGCTATCGCTCGCAGATGCGTACCGCCGAGGCGCAGGCCGCCGGGCGGTTCGACGCCGAGATCGTGCCCGTGACCGCGACCAAGGCGAACGTGAACAAAGAGACGAAGGAGGTTTCCTACGAAGAGGTCACGCTGTCGAAGGACGAGGGCAATCGCGCCGACACGACGCTGGAGGGGCTGCGGTCGCTCAAGCCGGTGATGGGGCCGGACCTGAACATCACCGCCGGCAATGCCTCGCAACTGTCGGACGGCGCCTCGGCCAGCGTGCTGATGGAGGAGAAGCTCGCCGAGCAGCGTGGGCTGACGCCGCTCGGGCGCTATGTCGGCATGGCGGTGGCGGGGACGGCGCCGGACGAGATGGGGATCGGCCCGGTCTTCGCGATCCCGAAGCTGCTGGAGCGCAACGGCCTGTCGATGGACGATATCGGCCTGTGGGAGCTGAACGAGGCGTTTGCGGTGCAGGTGCTGTATTGCCGCGACAAACTCGGCATCCCCGACGAGCTGCTGAACGTCAACGGCGGCGCGATTTCGATCGGCCATCCGTATGGCATGTCGGGCGCGCGGATGGTCGGCCATGCGCTGATCGAGGGGAAACGACGCGGGGCAAAACATGTCGTGGTGACGATGTGCGTCGGCGGCGGCATGGGCGCGGCGGGGTTGTTCGAGGTGCTGTGAGGTTGAAGGCGAAAGGGGAATACGCTATGTATTGTCGTAGGTGACGTCATAGCACCTCTTCATGTGAGCCCCGGTCGTTGCAGCGGCCGGGGCTCAAATCGTTTGGGGCTCGGGTTGCAGCCCGAACCCCGCCCGTGTGCTACTTCCGGGCCACTTCGATCACCCGCACGACCAAGGTCGCAAAGGCGATCAACACGCCAAGGAACATGCACAGTTCGGCGAACGTCATAGTTCACGTCTCCATGTCGACGGCATGATTGCCGCCGCGCGCGACCATGACGACAGCGGAACAATCGCGCAACCAACGCCCGCGCCTCTCGTTTTCCGACCGACCCAACAGGAGAAACGACATGGCCGATGCCAATACCGATCCCCGCAAGCTGAAAGCCGATCTGTGGAAGAAGATGGCCGACAGCCCCTTCGTCATGGTCGGTCCGGCGGACGGTCACGCGCATCACGAACCGCTCACCGCGCAACTCGACGAGGATCAGGTCGACACCTTGTTCTTCTTCATCGGCAAGACCAATCGCCTGGCCGGCGGCGGGCGCGTGATGGCGCAATATGTGTCGAAGGGGCATGACTTCTTCGCCTGCCTCGACGGCAACGCGCGGATCGACAACGATCCGGCGCTGATCGACAAGCTCTGGAATAACCAGGTCGAGGCGTGGTTCCCCGAGGGCCGCAACGACCCGAACCTCGCGCTGCTGCGCGTCGATATCGATTCCGCGGAGCTGTGGGAAACCGACATGTCGCTGTCGGGCCGCGTGAAGATGCTGTTCGGCGGTACGATCAAGGCCGGTGAGGAAGGCAGCCACGCGAAGGTCGAGACGACCGCGGAAAGCAGCCCGGCATAAGGCAGGACGCGTCGCCCCTGCGAAGGCAGGGGCCCATGTCTGCCAGTTTCCGTTCGGACAGTCTGACACATACGCCGAACTCTATGTGTCGGGCCGTTCAACAGCCGACACAGACAAGGGTCCCTGCCTTCGCAGGGACGACAAGGACGGGGACTGTCAGGAATTTCGTGTGCGGGCGGGCATAATGGGAAAGAAGGAGATCCCATATGTCCCGGCGCAAAGAGCCTGCGATACCGAACGAGTTACTGGATCAGTTGCTGGCTGGCGCTGACGCTGGCACCGCTCTGGCACAAGGTGGTTTGCTCGACGCCTTGAAGAAGGCGCTGACCGAGCGCGCTCTGAATGCCCCGTCCCTTATCCCCCTCTGCCGCCGCCGACGCACACGCACGCCTACC
>NZ_LDTB01000048.1 GCF_001476895.1 Sphingomonas endophytica
GGGGCGCGCCCGTACGATCGGGGCGGCGGCCAGCTGGTCGGTGACGACCCGGCACCGGGCGAGGCCCAGCGCGGGACGGAATTCGACGCGGCGCGCGCCATTGCCGCCGACGTCCTCGCCGACGAGCGCGATCCGCTCGTCGCGGAGGAAGCGGCGGGCGAAGGCGATGTTGTCGCCGCCGATGTCGCGAAAGCCCGACCGCATCGTCGCGCCGCCGAAGATCCGCGCCTTGAGTCGCGAACGGGCCGCGCCCATCGCCAGCATGGCGTTGATGAGCACTTCCATCGCATAGACGCCGTAGCGCTGCATCGAGGCGGGGTCAGAGGCATGACCCTCAGCTAACAGGTAGTGGTTAATACCTCCTACCTTCGCGACAGGATCGTAAAAACAAGCTGCGATGCAGCTGCCGAGGACCGTCGTGAGCACCACGTCGGTCTCGTCGCTGACGCGCGTTTCGCCCTGCGCCACCGTCAGGCGGCGCAGGCCGTCGCGCAGGGCGAGTCCCGTCATGCGCGACACTCCTGCAACAGGCGCGCGGCGATCCGGCGGAGCGGCAGTTGCTGGACCACCGCGCCGATCCGGTGCGCGACGCCGGGCATCCCGTAGACGACGCTGCTGGCCTCGTCCTGGCCCACGGTCATCGCCCCGGCCTGACGCATCGCCAGCATCCCCTCGGCACCGTCCGCGCCCATTCCGGTCAGGATCGCGCCGACGGCATCGCTGCCGCCGAGTCGCGCGACCGAATGGAACAGCACGTCGACGGAGGGCTGATGCCCGCTCATCTTCGGACCCGGCAGCAGGCGGCAGTAGCGGCGCGTCGGCGATCCGGCGATCTCCAGATGGCGGTCGCCGCCGGGCGCCAGATAGACCTTGCCGACCTGCAGCACCGCGCCGGCCTGCGCTTCCTGGACATGCGGCTTGCACAGCCGGTCGAGTCGCGCCGCGAAGCTGGCGGTGAAACTGGGCGGCATATGCTGCACGATGACGGTCGGCGGGCAGTTGGCGGGAAAGCCCGACAACAGCTCGATCAGCGCCTCCACCCCGCCGGTCGACGCACCGACCGCGATCATCGACTGGTCGCGCGGTACGAAATCGACGTGCGTGACCGGCTCGGACGCGGCCGGTGCCGGGGCGGCGCGGCGGCCGCGCGTCTCGGCGGCGGCGCGCACCAGTCGCGGCAGCCGGATCGCCTCGTCCGGACGGCGCAGCGCGAGCTTGTCGAAACACTCGAACGCGCCGAGTTCCAGTGCGGCGAGACTGGCGTCGGCGCCCTCGGAGGTGAGCGTCGAGAGCATCACCACCGGCGTCGGGCGCAGCCGCATCAGCCGTTCCAGGAAATCGAGGCCGTTCATGCCGGGCATCTCGATGTCCAGCGTCACGACATCGGGATCGAGCTCCTTGATGCGGACCCGCGCCTCATCGGCGCTGGAGGCGGTGCCGACCACCTCGACCTGCGGATCGCTGGCCAGCGTGCGCTGGATCAGCGCCTGCATCGTCAGCGAATCGTCGACGACGAGGGTGCGGACGCTCATGCGTGCACCTTCAGATAGGCGGTGCGGCCGACACACTCGAAGCGCTTCGCCACGTCCGGCGAGAGCCGCTCGGAATGACCGATGTAAAGCATTCCGCCTGTCTCCAGATGATCGGCCAGCCGCCCCTGCAGCTTGGCCTTGGTGGGTTCGTCGAAATAGATCATGACGTTGCGGCAGCAGATCGCGTCGAAGCGCCCCTTCATCGGCCACGGACCGAGAAGGTTGAGCGGGCGGAAGGCGATCGCCTCGCGCAGCGCGGAATCGACGACCAGCCGGTCGCTGACCCAGGTCGCGCGCAGCTTCGCCGGGATCGTGCGCAGCGTGTCGGCCGAGTAGCGGCCGGCGCGCGCCGTCTCCAGCACGCTGGGCGAGACGTCGGTGGCGAGCATCCGCAGATCGTGCTTCAGCATCCGATGCGCCGCGCTGCGATCATGGCCGAGCGCGGCCATCAGCCAGGTATAGGGTTCCTCGCCGCTGGAGCAGGCCGCCGACCACAAGCGCACGCGCCCGCCGCTGGCCAGCCGCTGCGACAGCGTCGGCCACAGCCGCTCGACGAAATCCTCGAAGTGATGCGCCTCGCGAAAGAAGCTGGTGTGGTTGGTGGTCAGCGCGTCCAGCATCCGGCCGCGCTCGTCCGCATCGTCCTCGATCAGCCGCAGATAGGCCGCGACGCTGGTCAGCCCGCAGGCGCGGACGCGCGGCGCGACGCGACCGTAGACGAGCTGCGCCTTGCCGTCCGGCAGCAGGATGCCGAGCTCCGCATAGACCATCCGCGCGATCGCGTGATGATCGGCCGGCGCGAACTCGAACTCGCGCCGATCGGTCGAGGCGGCCGCAGCGCTCATGCGGCGTGCGCGAGCGTGGCGCGGCGCGAACGCTGCGAGGTCAGCGCATCGACGTCGATGATGAGCGCGACGCGCCCGTCGCCCAGGATCGTCGCGCCGGCCAGGCCGTCGATCGCCTGGTAATTGGCCTCCAGGCTCTTCACGACCACCTGGCGCTGATCCTGGATCGAATCGACCAGCAGCGCGGCCTGGCCCTGGTCGCCTTCGACGACGATCAGTACCGCCTTCTCCGGATCGCGCTCCCCGCCCTGGATGCCGAGCTGTTCGGCGACCGGGTAGATCGGCACATAGGAGCCGCGCACGTCCAGCACCGCGCCGTCCAGCCCGATCGCGGTCACGGCGCGGTCGGTCGGACGCAGGCTCTCCACGATATGGCTGAGCGGGATCACGAACGTCTGGTCGCCGACCGTGACGATCATCCCGTCCACGACCGCCAGCGTCAGCGGCAGGCTGAGCGAGAAGCTGGAGCCCGAGCCGAAGCGCGAATGGATGCCGATACGACCGCCGAGTGCCTGGACGTTCTTGCGCACCACGTCCATGCCGACGCCGCGCCCGGAAATGTTCGACACGGTCGCCGCGGTCGAGAAGCCCGGCGCGAAGATCAGATTGTCGACCTCCTCGTCGCTCAGCACCGCGTCGGGCAGGATGATGCCGCGTTCGATCGCTTTGGCGCGGACGCGCGCGCGGTCGATGCCGCGCCCGTCGTCGGCGACGGTGATGACGATCCGGCCCGAATGATGTGCGGCGGAGAGCGTGACGACGCCGGTTTCCGGCTTGCCGGCCGCGATCCGCTGCTCGGTGGTTTCGAGGCCGTGATCGACCGCGTTGCGGATCAGATGGGTCAGCGGCTCGCCGATGCGTTCCACGACGGTCTTGTCGACCTCGGTC
>NZ_LDTB01000049.1 GCF_001476895.1 Sphingomonas endophytica
CGGCAAGACCAGCCTGCTCGACGCGCTGCGCGGCACCGATGTGGTGCGCGGCGAGGCCGGTGGCATCACCCAGCATATCGGCGCCTATCAGGTCACGCTGAAGGACAAGTCGAAGATCACCTTCCTCGACACGCCGGGCCACGAGGCGTTCACCGCGATGCGCGCGCGTGGCGCCGACGTGACCGATATCGTGGTGCTGGTGGTCGCCGCCGACGACGGGCTGATGCCGCAGACGATCGAGGCGATCAATCACACCAAGGCCGCCGGCAAGCCGATGATCGTGGCGATCAACAAGATCGACAAGCACGACGCGAACGCCCAGCGCGTGCGTGAACGGCTGCTGGAACACGACATCCAGGTCGAGATGATGGGCGGCGAGACGCAGGACGTCGAGGTGTCGGCGCTCAAGAAGATCGGCCTCGACGATCTGATCGAGAAGATCCAGCTCCAGGCCGAACTGCTCGACCTGCAGGCGAACCCGGATCGTGCCGCCGAAGGCAGCGTGATCGAGGCGAAGCTCGACAAGGGCCGCGGCCCGGTCGCGACCGTGCTGGTCACGCGCGGCACGCTGAAGGTCGGCGACGTGTTCGTCGTCGGCGCGGAAAGCGGCAAGGTCCGCGCGCTGGTCGACGACAAGGGGCGTCAGCTCAAGTCGGCGGGTCCGTCGATGCCGGTCGAGGTATTGGGCCTGTCGGGCACGCCGTCGGCGGGCGACCAGTTGCAGGTCGTCGAGAACGAGGCGCGCGCCCGCGAGGTCGCGGAGTACCGTCAGAGCGTGCTGCTCCAGAAGCGTACGACCTCGGCACCGACCAGCCTCGAGAACATGTTCTCGGCGCTGCGCGCGAACGCGGCGATCGAATATCCGCTGGTCGTGAAGGCGGATACGCAGGGCACCGTCGAGGCGATCGTGGCGTCGATCAACAAGATCTCGACCGATCTCATCAAGGCGCGGGTGCTGCACTCGGGCGTCGGCGGGATCACCGAGAGCGACGTGACGCTGGCGGGCGCCAGCGGCGCGCCGATCATCGGCTTCCACGTCCGCGCCAATGCCAAGGCGCGCGAGATCGCCGATCGGCAGAAGGTGGCGTTGAAATATTACGACGTCATCTACGACCTGATCGACGAGATCCGCGCCGGCATGGCGGGCGAACTCGGGCCGGAAGCGTTCGAGACCGTCGTCGGTCGTGCAGAAATCCGCGAGGTCTTCTCGGCGGGCAAGCATGGCAAGGCCGCCGGTCTGCTGGTCACCGAAGGCGTCATCCGCAAGGCGCTCAAGGCGCGCATCACGCGCAACGACGTCATCATCTATAACGGTGAGATCGCGTCGCTGCGCCGCTTCAAGGACGATGTCCCGGAAGTGCGTGCGGGTCTGGAGTGCGGCGTCACGTTCACGCAGAACTTCGTCGACATCAAGGCCGGGGATTACCTCGAAACCTTCGAGGTCGAACTGCGCGAACGCACGCTGTAAGCAAGGATCATCCCTCTCTCCTCCGGCGGAGAGAGGGAGCCTGCCGATATGAACCATCCCCCCGAAAAATCCGTCCGCACCTTGCGCGTCGGCGAACAGGTCCGCCACATCCTGTCGGAAATCCTCCAGCGCGGCGACGTGCACGACGAGACGCTGGCCAGCCACATGGTCAGCATCACCGAAGTCCGCATGTCGCCCGACCTGCGTCATGCGACCGTCTTCGTGAAGCCGCTGCTCGGCAAGGACGAAGAAGCGGTGCTGAAGGCGCTGCGCACCAACACCGCCTATCTGCAACGCGAGGTCGCGACCCGCGTGAAGATGAAATATGCCGCCCGGCTGAAATTCCTCGCCGACGAAAGCTTCGACGAGGGCAGCCACATCGACGCGTTGCTCCGCCGTCCGGAGGTCGCGCGCGATCTTGACGGCGAATGAGGTAAGACGCATCTTACCGGCATGAATGCGTTTACCAGATTGTCGGCGAAGGGGCAGGTCGTCGTTCCCAAGGCGACGCGCGACCGGCTCGGCTGGGAGCCGGGGATCGACCTCGAACTGATCGAAACGCGCGATAGCGTGACGCTCCGTCCACGCCGGCGCGAAAAGACGTTGACGCCCGAGCAAGCGGTGCAGATCTTCCAAAGTCTGTACCGACATGAGGGGCCACCCGTTCCGCTGGGCGAAATGAAGGCGTCGGCGCGTGATATGGCGTCTGGCGACGATACCTTCGACGAATGAAGGCGGTCGATACCAACATTCTCGTTCGCTGGCTGACCCGCGATGATCCGGTTCAGACCCCGATCGCCGATCGCGTGATGGCCACGCCCGTCGATGTCCCACACACGGTCTTTCTCGAACTCGCCTGGGTCCTTGGCGGGCGAACGTATCGCTTCGATCGCCAGCGGCTGTCCATTGCCCTGCGCGCTGTTCTCGACACGCAGACCGTCCATATCGCCGAGGAGGATGCCGTTCGCTGGGCGGTGGAACGCTTTGCACATGGCGGTGATATCGCCGACATGCTCCATCTGACCGCGCTGCACGGCTGTCGTGCGTTCGTCAGTTTCGACCATGGCCTGCATGAACGGGCGGGACCGCATGCGCCGGTGCCGGTCGAGCGACCCGCCTGATGGCCAAGCTCTATTTCTACTACGCGTCGATGAACGCGGGCAAATCAACGAATTTGCTGCAGGCCGACTTCAACTATCGCGAGCGGGGCATGGCGACGATGCTGTTCACCGCGGCCGTCGACGATCGATTCTCGGCGGGCACGATCGCCTCGCGGATCGGCCTGTCCGCCGCCGCGACGATGTTCGACCCCACCACCGACCTCGCCGCGCTCGCGCTTGCCCGCCATGCTGCCACCCCGCTGGCGTGCGTGCTGGTCGACGAGGCGCAATTCCTCACCGCCACGCAGGTGGATCAACTCGCCGCACTCGCCGATCGCGCGGGCATCCCCGTGCTCGCCTACGGCCTCCGCACCGATTTTCGCGGCGCGCTGTTCGACGGATCGGCGCGGCTGCTGGCGCTCGCCGACTCGCTCGTCGAGATCAAGTCCGTGTGCGAATGCGGGCGCAAGGCGACGATGAACCTGCGCGTCGACGCCGAGGGCCGTCCGGTCGCCGAAGGACGCCAGACCGAAATCGGCGGCAACGACCGCTACGTCGCGCTCTGCCGCCGGCATTTCAGCGCGGCGCTGGGCGATCCGTGACGCTGCCCGGTCGAGGCGGGAATGCGACGCTACCGCACCCACCACCTCTCCGCGCCCTTCGCGCCTCCGCGTGACCATCCCCCTTCCTGAGTGCGTTCCCTCACGATACGGAGTATCGATCCGTCCTAGCCTTCCCCCCGCCCCGCGCCTATCTGCGCCACCATGAACCCCAACAGCGTCATCTGGTCGGCGGCGATCTGGATCATTCCGCTCGTCATCGCGATCGTCTTCCACGAGGTCGCGCATGGCCTGGCCGCGCGCGCGCTCGGCGATCCGACCGCAGAGGAGCAGCGGCGGCTGTCGTTTAATCCGCTGCGCCACGTCGATCCGATCGGGACGGTCGCACTGCCGCTGCTGCTGGCGCTCGCCAAGGCGCCGATGTTCGGCTGGGCCAAGCCGGTGCCGGTCGATGCCGGGCGGCTGCCCAACCCGCGCCGCGACATGATGCTGGTCGCACTGGCGGGACCGGCATCGAACCTCGCACTCGCGCTGGTCGGCGCGATCCTGCTGGGGCTGTTCACGCGCGACATCTATGGCGTCGCGCCGGGTACGGTATCGGCGTTCGTCGCCGCGAACCTGCTCAACTTCGTCATCATCAACGTCTTCCTCGCGCTGTTCAACCTGATCCCGCTGCCGCCGTTCGATGGCGGGCACGTCGTCGCCGGACTGCTGCCCGAGCGGCTGGCGCAGCGCTGGGACGGCCTCGCCCGCTTCGGCTTTCCGCTGCTGATCCTGCTGTTGCTGGTGCTGCCGTCGCTGGTGCCGGGCGCCAACATCGTGCAGCGGCTGGTCGCCCCGCCGGCGCAGGCGGTGGCCGAATGGTATCTGTCGCTCGCCGGCGCGATCGGGGGCTGAGCGCGTGCACGGCTGGCTGATCCTCGACAAGCCGCTGGGGCTGGGGTCGACGCAGGGCGTGTCGGCGGTCAAACGCGCGCTGCGCACCGGCGGCTATGGCAAGGCGAAGGTCGGGCATGGCGGCACGCTCGATCCGCTGGCGACCGGCGTGCTGCCGATCGCGATCGGCGAGGCGACGAAGCTGGCCGGGCGGATGCTCGACAGCGCCAAGATCTACGACTTCACGATCCGCTTCGGCGAACAGACCGATACGCTCGACGCGGAGGGTGTGACGATCGCAACCAGCGACACGCGCCCCACGCGCAAAGCGCTCGCGGCCGTGTTGCCGCGCTTCACCGGCCCGATCGCGCAGGTGCCGCCGGCCTATTCGGCGCTGAAGATCGATGGCCAGCGCGCCTATGATCTGGCGCGCGCGGGTGAGGACGTGGTGCTGGCCACGCGCGACGTGACGGTGCACGCGCTCACCATCCGCCCCGTCGACCGTGATGCCCCTCTCGACAACATCACCCTCACCGCGCACGTCAGCAAGGGCACCTATATCCGCAGCCTCGCGCGCGACATCGCGCTGGCGCTCGGCACGGTCGGTCACGTCACCTATCTGCGCCGCATCAAGGCCGGGCCGTTCGACCTGTCGCGGGCGATAACGCTGGACATATTGGACGAAGTCGCTAAGGCGCGCAGTCTTGAAGACATACTCCTGCCATTGGGTGCAGGGCTGGACGACATCCCGGCTCTCGCGCTCATTCCCGACCAGGCAGGGGCGCTCCGTCAGGGGCGTGTGCTGGACGGGATCGCCGCCGACGATGGTCCGGCCTTTGCCATGCTGGGTGACACACCCGTCGCCCTGGTCGAAGTGGACAACGGATTCGTCCGGGTCGTTCGCGGCTTCAACCTGTAACTTTCGGATGTCGTAGGAAAATACATGTCGATTACCGCTGAACGCCGCCAGGAAGTCATCAAGGACAACGCCCGTGCAGAGGGCGATACGGGTTCGCCCGAGGTCCAGGTCGCGATCCTGACGGAGCGGATCAAGAACCTGACCGAGCACTTCAAGGGCCACGCCAAGGACAACCATTCGCGTCGCGGCCTGCTGATGATGGTCAACAAGCGGCGCTCGCTGCTGGACTATCTCCGCAAGAAGGATGGTGACCGCTACGTGGCGCTCATCGCGAAGCTCGGGCTCCGCAAGTGAAATAAAGGCGCCGCAAGGCGCCTTTATTTCATCCCGAACGCCGATTCGGGATCCAGCAAGCAGGGGCGCGACAGCGCCCTACCCGGCCCGCTGGAGCCGGGACGGAAGAGAGGACAATACGGTCTGATCTTCCCGGGCCAATGTCGGCCCGTACGCAGGCCCCCCGATGATCCGCATCGGGGAGTGAAGGAAATCATATGTTCGATACCAAGAAGGTGGAAATCCAGTGGGGCGGCAAGACGCTGACCCTGGAGACGGGCAAGGTCGCCCGCCAGGCCGACGGCGCGGTGATCGCGACGCTCGGCGAGACGGTGGTGCTCTGCGCCGTGACCGCCGCCAAGAACGTGAAGGAAGGGCAGGATTTCTTCCCGCTGACCGTTCACTATCAGGAGAAGTTCTCCGCCAGCGGCCGGATCCCCGGCGGCTTCTTCAAGCGCGAGCGTGGCGCGACCGAGCGTGAGACGCTGGTCAGCCGCCTGATCGACCGCCCGATCCGCCCGTTGTTCCCGGAAGGGTTCTACAACGAGATCAACTGCATCTGCCAGGTGCTGTCCTATGACGGCGAGAACGAGCCGGACATCGTCGCGATGGTCGCGGCGTCGGCGGCGCTGACGATCTCGGGCGTGCCCTTCATGGGCCCGATCGGCGCGGCGCGCGTCGGCTACAAGGACGGCGAATACCAGCTGAACCCCACCGACGCGGAGGTGCTGGAAGGCGACCTCGACCTGGTCGTCGCCGCCACGCACGACGCGGTGATGATGGTCGAATCCGAAGCCAAGGAACTGTCGGAAGAGGTCATGCTGGGCGCGGTCATGTACGCGCACAAGGCCTCGCAGCAGATCATCGACGCGATCATCGATCTGGCCGAGCAGGCCGCGAAGGATCCGTGGGAACTGAAGCAGGCCGACGACCAGAAGGCGGTCAAGGCCGAGCTGAAGAAGCTGATCGGCAAGGACATCACCGCCGCCTACAAGCTGACCGACAAGCAGCAACGCCAGACCGCGCTGGGCGAGGCGCGCGCCAAGGCGAAGGCGGCGATGGCCGACCGCACGCCGCAGGAGCAGCTGGCCGCCGCCAAGCTGGTCAAGAAGCTGGAGGCGGAGATCGTCCGCACCGCGATCCTGAAGGACGGTCGCCGCATCGACGGCCGTACCACGACGCAGATCCGGCCGATCGAGGCGGAGGTCCACTTCCTGCCGCGTTCGCATGGCTCGGCGCTGTTCACGCGCGGCGAGACGCAGACGATCGCGACCACGACGCTGGGCACCCGCGACGCGGAGCAGATGATCGACGGTCTGAACGGCCTGTCGTACCAGCACTTCATGCTGCACTATAACTTCCCGCCCTATTCGGTCGGCGAAGTGGGCCGTTTCGGCGCGCCGGGCCGTCGCGAAGTCGGCCACGGCAAGCTGGCGTGGCGGGCGCTGCACCCGGTGCTGCCGTCGAAGGAAGAGTTCCCGTACACGATCCGCGTCACCAGCGACATCACCGAGTCGAACGGCTCGTCGTCGATGGCGACGGTCTGCGGCGGTTCGCTGTCGATGATGGACGCCGGCGTGCCGCTGAAGCGCCCGGTGTCGGGCATCGCGATGGGCCTGATCCTGGAGGGCAAGGACTTCGCGGTCCTGTCCGACATCCTGGGTGACGAGGATCACCTGGGCGACATGGACTTCAAGGTGGCGGGCACCAGCGAGGGTATCACCAGCCTTCAGATGGACATCAAGATCGCCGGCATCACCGAGGAGATCATGAAGGTCGCGCTGGCGCAGGCGCATGAAGGCCGTGCGCACATCCTGGGCGAAATGGCCAAGGCGCTCGATTCGACCCGGACCGAGCTGTCGGCGCATGCGCCGCGCATCGAGACGTTCACGATCGACAAGTCGAAGATCCGCGAAGTGATCGGCACCGGCGGCAAGGTGATCCGCGAGATCGTCGCCACCACCGGCGCGAAGGTCGACATCGACGACGAGGGCGTCATCAAGGTGTCGTCGTCGGACGCCAAGCAGATCGAGGCCGCGATCAACTGGATCAAGGGCCTGGTCGAAGAGGCCGAGGTCGGCAAGATCTACAACGGCAAGGTCGTCAACATCGTCGACTTCGGTGCGTTCGTGAACTTCATGGGTGGCAAGGACGGCCTCGTCCACGTCAGCGAGATGAAGAACGAGCGCGTCGAGAAGCCGGGCGACGTCGTGACCGAAGGCCAGGAAGTGAAGGTCAAGGTTCTCGAGATCGACCCGCGCGGCAAGGTCCGCCTGTCGATGCGCGTCGTCGACCAGGAAACCGGCGCCGAGCTGGAAGACACCCGCCCGGCGCGCGAGCCGCGCGGCGATCGTGACGGCGGTGGCCGTGGCGACCGTGGTCCGCGCCGCGAAGGCCGTGGCGACCGGGACGGCGGTAGCCGTGGCGGCGAGCGCGGTGGCGATCGTGGCCCGCGCCGCGAAGGTCGCGGCCCGCGTCGCGAAGGCGGCAAGGACGAAGGCGACGCCCCGGCGTTCGCTCCGGCCTTCCTGACCGGCGACCGCGACTGATCGAACGATCGGTGACGTGACGAAGGGGGCTCCGGCAGCGATGCCGGGGCCCCTTTCCCTAGGCGTGACCGGCCAGCGTCATCGGCACGCCGACCATCCCGCCTCCGGCGCGCTTGGCGCGATAGGAGGCATCGTCGGCCATCTGCAACAGGTCGTCGAGCTCGCCGGCGCCGACCACATAGCCCACGCTGGCCCCCAGCCGCACGACCGCGTCGCCGGCCGCGAACGGCACGCGCAGCGCCTGCAACATCCGGTTCGCCAGCGCCCGCGCCGCGTCCTCGCCGGCGATGTCGCGGCACACGATCACGAATTCGTCGCCGCCCAGCCGCGCGATCGTCGCCCCCGCCCCCGCCGCCGCGCGCAGCCGCTCGGCCACCTCGATCAGCACCGCGTCGCCCGCGGCATGACCATGGCGGTCGTTGACGCTCTTGAACCCGTCCAGATCGAGGCAGTGGATCGCCACCGGGGTCCGCCCCGCGCCCCGTCGGTCGAACGCCTCGCGCAGGCCCAGCCGGTTGAGCAGCCCGGTCAACGGATCGTTGCGCGCCAGCCTGGCCAGGTCGAGCCGCATCGCCAGTTGCCGCACCGCCGCGCCGTGCACGTGCCGCACATTCTCCAGGCCATTGAGGAAGAACAGGGCGAGGATGACGGCGGTCATCCGGTGCGGCGCGCCCGGGATCAGCGCGCTGGCGACCGCCACCGGCAGCATCGCGATCAGCAGCGCCATCGCCGCGATCCACGGCCGGATCGACAGACGTCCGATCAATCCGCAGCAATAGCCGAACAGCACCGCCATCGCGGCGAGGTAGCAGCCGGGGTCGGGGCGGATCACCAACGCGGCCGAGAGCATCGCGACGCTCGCCGCCATCATATAGGTGGTGATCGCATGGGCCAGTTCGCGACACGCCGGATTGACCCCTGCCCCGGCTCGGCGCTGATGCGCGATGACGATCAGCTTCGCCAGCGCCGCGGCCCCGCCGGCCAGCCCGATCAGCAGGATCGCGCGGTCGCCCACTTCATGCCACGTCGCCACGCCCACCCCGACCAGCGCGACACCCATCAGCATGGCGGGGATGACCGTATGGCCTAGCTCGGCGACCAGCAGCCGGTGGATCTCGCGGCTTTCGGCCTCGAAACGCAATGTCATCGCCTTGGCTCTACCGTGAGACCGACATGCACGATCATGTCGGCTCCCGGCGATTTATCGCATGTCGCCCCGGCGGATGCGACCCGCCGTGGAACGAATTTCCCCCAATTCGCGCTACCGGGTCGCGCGTGGCGCCTATCGCACGGGCAAGGTGAACGGTGCGGCGGGCAGGTCGGCACCGTCGAACAGGTTCACGAACGGCGCATCGCTCCACGCATAGCGGACGCGCGTCACGTCCGGCCGGTTCGCGCCCGGCAGCACCATCGTGTCGCCGCGCGGCGCCGCGCCGACATAGCGGCAGGCGTCGCCCGCGCACGTCTCGAAACCGATCGCCTGCGCGCCGCTATAGGTGCGCAGCGTGTCGGTGACGTTGCGATAGCGGACGACCAGATCCGCGCCGCTGCGCGTGACCGCCACCGCCTCCGGTCCGCTGCGCATTCCGGGCTGGCCATAGGCGACGACCCGTGCCAGCCGCGCCAGCCGCTCGCCGACCACCGTCTTCTGCGTCGGATGGATATCGAAGCGGTCGCCGACATCCACCGTCACCGCCAGTCCGGCATGGGCATCCTGCCGGACCGCCTCCGCCTGCGCCTCGCGCAGCGCCGCCCAGTCGGACGGCCCAGGCGCAATCGACGGCTTGCCATAGGAGGTCAGTTGCACGACGAAGAACGGCAGCGTCGGCGCGGCGAACGTCTTGCGCCAGTCCGCCATCAACAGCGACAGCAACGCCCGGTAACCGGACGCCTCGCCCGCATTCGACTCGCCCTGATACCAGGCCGCCAGCTTCAATCCGTAGCCCGCGAACGGCGCGATCATGCCGTTGTACAGCGTCGTCAGGCTGTTGGGCACGTCCCATGGCGCCGGCGCAATCTTCTCCCCGGTCATCGCGCTGCCCTTGAAGTAGCGCCAGTCGCCGGTCATCGGCACGATCGTCCCGTCGGTCAGCTCCAGTCCGCGCGCCGCCGCCCCCGTCAGCCCGCCGCCGTTCGATCCGCCCAGCACGCGCAGCGCGATCGTGTTGCGCCCGACCTTCAGCGTCCCCGCCGGCACATCGTAATGCCGCCACGCCCAGTTGACGCTGCCGCCGCCGACATAGCGGCCGTTGACCCATGTCTCCTCATATTGGTCGATCGGCCCCAGTTGCAGCGTCTTGGCCGCCGCCACCTGCGCCGCGGTCAGATCGATCGTGCCGCGCAGCCACAGCACACCGTCGAATGCCGCCAGTTCCGGGCGCCCCGCCTGCTTCCATGCCGAGGTCGGCATCGTCGGCCAGGCGCGATCGTCGAAGTCGGCGCGGGCGAAGGCGGCCTGCTTCGCGGCGGCGGGATCATGCGCCGTCCACCACGCCTGCCGCCGCTCGCCGTGCTTCGCCACCGCCGCGTCGCGATCGCGCGCATAGGTCGCCACCTGTGCGATACCGGGTTTCAGCGCCGCGATCGTGTTCAGCGACCCCGCGCTGATCCAGCTTTCGATCCGCGTGCCGCCCCATTCGGAGTTGATGAAGCCGATCGGCACCTTCTCGCTCTGCCGCAGCGATCTGGCCATGTAATAGCACACGGCCGAGGCATCGCCGACCGTCGTCGGGCCGACGCGCTGCCATGTGGCGGGCGCTTCCAGATCGGCGAGCGGCTGCGCGCGGCTGGTATCCGGGATCGTGACATAGCGCAGGTCGGGATCGGCCGGCGTCTGCAGCGCGCCCCAGGCGTTGGTCGATGCCTTGACCATGAACTCCATGTTCGACTGGCCGCCGCACAGGAAGACATCGCCGACCATGATGTCGTTCAGCGTCTGCGCGCCGACGGTCAGCGTGTAGGGGCCGCCCGCCTGCTGGGCGGGCAGCGTCGCGCGCCAGCGGCCATCGGCATCGGCGGTCGCGCTGGCGCTCTGCCCGTTCAGCGTCACCGTGACGGCGCTGCCCTTGGGCGCGCTGCCCCATATCGCGATCGGGCGATCACGTTGCAGGACGGCATGATCGGCGAAGATATTGGCGAAGCGCGGCGTCGTTTCCTGCGCCGCCGCCGGCCCGCTCACCACCGCCAACGCCCCTATCCCGATCGCCCGCCACATCGTCATCATCCCCTCCCGGTCATCTATCGTGATAGCGCTCTCATGCCACGCCGCGCCGACACTTTCCATCGCGCTCTCGCTGCGTTGGCACCGAGGACACGGGACCACAAGCGACCACGTCTGGCCGGCAGACCGCTTCGCGGCCACCCTGCCGCGCGAGCATGGAGAACGGCGATGTGCCCGCGCGGAGCACACGAAGATGCGCCGCGCGGCAGCGCCGCACTCCACGACCCGCTGGGTTGAAGCTTCCGATCGTATCGATGGAAGCCCCTACGCCTCGGCGCGAACAACTCTTCCTCCGCGTCCCCTGCGTGCTCCGCGCGAACACCATCTTCTCCGCGCCTTCGCGTGATAACGTCGTCGTCAGGCCAGCCTCCGTGCGCCCCCGCCCGTCAATCGCGATACGACGGATCGATCCGGTCGAGCTTTCGCAGCAACGCCGGCCACGCCAGCGCCTTCGCCAGCATCCCGATCCCTCCCGGCGGCGATTGCGCGGCAACCTTCTCCTCCACCCCTTGCGGCGGCGTGTTGAGCCCGTCCGGCCCGGCGGACAGCATCAGCACCTGCGCCTCGCACGCACGCTCCAGGAAGTAGAGCCGCAGGAAGCAGCTGGCCACCGAATCGCCGACCGTCAGCGTGCCGTGGTTGCGCAGGATCATCGCATGGCGCGTACCCAGGTCGGCGACCAGCCGCTCGCGTTCCTCCAGGTCGGTCGCGATCCCCTCGTAATCGTGATAGGCGACGTCGTGCGCCGCGATCATCGCGGTCTGCGTATGCGGCAACAGCCCGCATGCCATCGCCGACACCGCCTGCCCGTGCGGGGTGTGGACGTGCATTACGGCATGGGCGTCCTCGCGCGCCATGTGGATCGCGGAATGGATCGTGAACCCGGCCGGGTTGACCGGATGCGCGCTCGCGCCGACCGGCATCCCGTCGACATCGATCTTCACCAGCGACGACGCGGTGATCTCCTCGAACATCATGTCATAGGGATTGATGAGGAAATGATGCTCGGGCCCCGGCACCCGCGCCGACAGATGGGTGAAGATCAGGTCGTCCCATCCATAAAGCGCGACCAGCCGATAGGCCGCCGCCAGTTCGACCCGCGCCTCCCATTCGCCCGCCGCCATGCCCGGCCGTTCGTCCGCCATGCCCGATCCTCTCCCATGTCATTGGCGCGCACCGTATCGTACGCTACCGGTATCGAACAGACGGCAACATGACATGTCCATGAACGATCGGCGGATATTACCTGGATCAGGCGCGTTCGAGCGGCAGGAAGCGGCCCCCTCGCCCGCTTTCACAGGCGGGACTATCATGAACGACACACACGGTTTCACCCTAACGCGCCGTGGTGCGCTGGTCGGCGGCGCTGCGGCGGCATCGGCGGGCGCGCTGCCGGCGGAGGCACAGACATTGACCAAGGAATCCCCGACCCCGACCGTCCCGGTCGCCTTCACCGTCAACGGCAAGCGGCGTGAGCTCGACCTCGATCCGCGCGTCACGCTGCTGGATGCGCTGCGCGAACATCTGCACCTGATCGGCAGCAAGAAGGGCTGCGACCATGGCCAGTGCGGCGCGTGCACCGTGATGGTGGACGGCAAGCGCATCAACTCCTGCCTGACGCTCGCGGTGATGCACGACGGCGATGCCATCACCACGATCGAGGGGCTGGGCACGCCCGACAAGCTGCACCCGATGCAGGCGGCGTTCGTCCGCCACGACGGCTATCAATGCGGCTATTGCACGCCGGGGCAGATCATGGCCTCGGTCGCGATGCTGCAGGAGATAAAGGACGGCGTTCCGAGCTACGTCTCCGCCGATCTCACCGCAAAGCCGCGCGTCGACGGGCAGGAGGTGCGCGAACGGATGAGCGGCAACATCTGCCGCTGCGCCGCTTACTCCAACATCGTCGCCGCGATCGGCGACGTCGCCGGGGAGGATCTGGCATGAAGGCCTTCACCTACGAACGCGCCACCTCCCCCGCGGCGGCGGCAGCGGCGGCCGCGAAGCCGGGCGCGAAGTTCATCGCCGGCGGGACGAACCTGCTCGACCTGATGAAGTTGCAGGTCGAAACGCCGACGCATCTGGTCGATGTCAACCGGCTCGGTCTCGACACGATCGAGGCGAGCGGCGATGGAGGCCTCCGCATCGGGGCATTGGTCCGCAACACCGCGCTCGCCGCCGACCCGCGCGTGCGCCGCGACTATGGCGTGCTCAGCCGCGCGTTGCTGTCGGGCGCGTCGGGGCAATTGCGCAACAAGGCGACGACCGCCGGCAATCTGCTCCAGCGCACCCGCTGCCCGTATTTCTACGACACCAACCAGCCGTGCAACAAGCGCAAGCCCGGATCGGGCTGCGCCGCGATCGGCGGCTACAGCCGCGCGCTGGCGGTGATCGGCACCAGCGCCGATTGCATCGCCACCCATCCCAGCGACATGGCGGTCGCGATGCGGGCGCTCGACGCCACGGTCGAGACGGTCGACGCATCCGGCAAGAGCAGGGCCATTCCGATCGCCGATTTTCACCGACTACCCGGCAATACGCCGTGGATCGAGACTGCGCTCCAGCCCGGCGAAATGATCACTTCGGTCACGCTGCCGCGCCCGGTCGGCGGTACGCACATCTATCGCAAGGTCCGCGATCGCGCCTCCTACGCCTTCGCGACGATCTCGGTCGCGGCGGTGTTGCGCCCCGATCAGGGGACTCCGCGCTTCGCCTTCGGCGGACTCGCGCACAAGCCGTGGCGGGTCGAAGCCGCCGAAACACAACGCGATGCCAAGGGGATAGCGGCCGCCGCACTGGCCGGCGCCACCCCGACCGCACAGAACGCCTACAAGATTCCGTTGGTCGAGCGCACGCTCGCCTCGGTCCTCGCCGAAGGAGCGGCCGCATGAAGTTCGACACGCCAGCCGGCCGCAACCCGATCGATCAGGGCAAGGTCATCGGCAAGCCCACCGACCGCATTGATGGCCCCCTGAAAGTCACCGGCACCGCGCCCTACGCCTTCGAACAGAACGCCGTCGCCCCCGGTCACGCGTACGGCGTCATCGTCGGATCCTCGGTCGCCAAGGGCCGGATTACCCGCATCGACAGCGCCGACGCCGAGCGTCTGCCGGGCGTCATCGCCGTCGTAACCTACGAGAATGCCGGGAAACTCGGCAAGGCGAAGGCGCATACCGCGACGATGCTCGCCGGCCCGGATGTCGAGCATTACGACCAGGCGGTCGCGATCGTCGTCGCCGAAACCTTCGAACAGGCGCGCGATGCCGCCAAGCGCGTCCGCGTCGATTACGACCGCGCCAAGGGGCGATACGATCTCGCCGCGGCCCAGGCCGATGCGCCGATCGCCAAGGGCGACAAGATGAAGACCGCACGCGGGGACTTCGCCGCCGCGTTCAAGGCCGCCCCGGTAACGCTCGACGCCACCTACACCACACCCGACCAGAGCCACACGATGATGGAGCCGCACGCGACCATCGCGGCGTGGAACGGCGACGCGCTGACGCTCTGGACCAGCAACCAGATGATCGCCTGGGCGGTCCGCGACATGAGCGAGACGCTTTTGATTCCCAAGGAGAAGATCCGCGTCGTCTCGCCGTACGTGGGTGGCGGCTTCGGGGGTAAATTGTGGGTCCGCTCCGACGCGGTGATGGCCGCGCTGGCGGCGCGCGCGGCGAAGCGGCCGGTCAAGGTCGCGCTCGCCCGGCCGCAGGTCATGAACAACACCACCCATCGTCCCGCGACCATTCAGCGCATCCGCCTGGGCGCGGAAAAGAACGGTAAAATCACCGCAATCGCACACCAGACATGGTCGGGCGACCTGCCCGGCGGCGGGCCGGAGACGGCGGCCAACCAGACGCAATTGCTCTACGCCGGCGCCCATCGCCTGACCGAGACGCACCTGGCCGTTCTCGACCTGCCCGAGGCGAACGCGATGCGCGCGCCCGGCGAAGCGCCCGGCATGATGGCGCTCGAGGTCGCGATGGACGAGATGGCCGAGAAGCTGGGAATGGACCCGGTCCGCTTCCGCGTCATCAACGACACGATGGTCGATCCCGAACAGCCGGAACGAAAATTCTCCGACCGAAACCTCGTCCGCTGCCTGGAAGAGGGCGCGCGGCGGTTCGGCTGGGAGCGCCGCAATGCCACGCCGGGGCAGGTCCGCGAGGGGCGCTGGCTGGTCGGCATGGGCATGGCGGCGGCGTTCCGCAACAACATGAACATGAAGTCGGCGGCGCGCGTCGGAGTCGACCGCAAGGGCGTCGTCACCGTCGCCACCGACATGACCGACATCGGCACCGGCAGCTACACGATCATCGCGCAGACCGCCGCGGAGATGCTGGGCGTACCGCTCGACAAGGTCGTCGTGCTGCTCGGCGACAGCCGCTTCCCCGTCTCGGCGGGCTCGGGCGGGCAATGGGGCGGCAACAGCTCGACCGCCGGCGTCTATGCCGCCTGCATGGATCTGCGCCGTCGCATCGCGCAGAAACTGGGCTTCAACTCCGACGACGTGACCTTCGCCGACGGCAAGGTGACGAGCGGCAATCGCTCGGTCGATCTCGCCAAGGCGGCCGGAGACGAAGGGATCAGCGGCGAGGACGCCATGGAATATGGCTCGCTGGAGAAGGACTATGCACAGGCGACCTTCGGCGCGCACTTCGTCGAGGTGGGCGTCGACGCGCATACCGGCGAAATCCGCGTCCGCCGCATGTCGGGCGTCTATGATGCCGGGCGCATCCTCAATCCCAAGTCGGCACGCAGCCAGGTGATCGGCGGCATGACGATGGGGATCGGCGCGGCGCTGATGGAAGATGCCGTCGTCGACCAGCGTTTCGGCTACTTCGTCAACCACGACCTCGCCGAATATCACGTCCCCGTCCATCTCGACGTGCCGCATCAGGAGGTCGTGTTCCTCGACACGCTGGACGACAAGACGTCGCCGATGAAGGCCAAGGGCGTCGGCGAACTGGGGCTGTGCGGCGCGGGCGCGGCGGTGGCCAACGCGGTCTACAATGCGTGCGGCGTCCGGATCCGCGACTATCCGCTGACCCTCGACAAGGTGCTGAAAGGGCTGGCGACGGCCTGACCCCCGTCGCGCTGGCGGCGCAGTTCAGCCCCTGAGCTGTTCCGCCAGCGCGTCGATCTCCGCGCCCCCGGCGACGATCCGCCAGCGACCGGGGGTGCGGGTATCGACAATCGTGACCGCGCCCTTGGGACAGATGCCCAGACAGCGCGTCTCCACCACGCCGACCCTCGCCTTCCGCCCCTTGCCGAACCCGCCCTGCTTCCGCAGCGCCTTGGCCAGCGGAGTCTTGCCCTTCGGCCCGAAACCGCCGCCGATCTTCTTCGAACATTTGCCGCAGACCAGCACCGCGCCGGTCCAGCCGGCCCGCACCTGATCCTTCATGCGTCGTCTCGCGGCTTCCACGTCCGCGCTTCTTCCGCGACGCGCAGCACGTCATAGGCGGCCTGAATCGCCTGGAAGCGCGCGGCGGCGTCCTTGTCCCCGGGCCGCACGTCGGGATGGTTCGACTTGGCGAGCCGCCGCCACGCCAGCCGCACATCGTCGAAAGTGGCATCGACCTCCAACTCCAGCACCTCCAGCGCGCGCATCTCGTCGCGCGATCGCGTACCGTCGCCGTGCCCCGCCCAGGCCTGATGCTTCGATTGCGCATAGCCGCCGGCGTCGCGACGCTCATTGGCCTCGCGCTGCGCCGCTTCCTCCGCCGACAAACCCTCGAAATAATTCCAGCCGCGATTGTATTCGGCGGCATGCGCCTGGCAGAAATACCAGCGGTCCGGGCTGTTGGGCGACTTGGGCGCGGGGCAATTGCCCGGTTCGTTGCAGCCGTGGCGGTCGCACAGCCGCACCGTGGTCGCCTCCCGGTTGGCGCCATAGCCGCGCCAGCGGGGGAAGCCCCAGTCGTTCGATCGGGTGGGTATCCGTGCCATTCCCCCGCCACATAGGCGCCGCGGGGGCGCACGCCAACCGATGACGACGATTTTGCCAGAGGGCCTGTAAGCCGGGTTCTGTCCACCCCATGAAGGGGATAGGCGACCATTCCTCTCGGCGCGCCGTTGCCGACGCGCTCCAGCAACCAACCCGGGCAGCGGGTGGGAACACACCCCGACGACGCGGAACGCCGCCATGCCGCCCCTATTCGGTCTTGCTCCCGGTGGGGTTTACCGTGCCACGGCCGTTACCGGCCGCGCGGTGCGCTCTTACCGCACCCTTTCACCATGACCGGGCCGAAGCCCTGGCCGTCTGCTCTCTGTTGCACTGTCCCTGACCGCGGGCTCGCGCCCTTGGCCGGCGGGCGTTACCCGCCACCGTGTTTCCGTGGAGCCCGGACTTTCCTCGGCACGCAGATCGCGTGACGCGGCCGCCCGGCCCTCTGGCACGGCCGCTGTAGGGCGTGCCGATCGTTTAGGGAAGCGCCGGCGTCACGGCTCGACGAAATCGGCCTCGATCACCAGCCGTTCCGTGTTCCACTCCGGCACCGCGCTCATCGGCGCCATGAAGGTCTTGCCGCTGGGCCGTTTGACCTCGACGACATCGCCCGCGCCGAAATTCTCGACCGCGACGACGACGCCCAGCGCCTCGCCGGTCGTGGAGATCGCCGCCAGGCCGAGCAGGTCGGCATGATAATATTCGCCCTCGCCGAGCGGCGGCAGCGCGTCGCGCGGCACGGTCAACACCGTCCCGCGCAACGCCTCGGCCGCGGTGCGATTCGCGATTTCGGCGAAGCGCGCGATCGTTCCATCCCGCAACTTCACCAGCGTCAACGCACCGTCGTTGAACGAGCGATGTGCCGCCAGATCGTCGGCGAACACCTTCAGCCGCACCTCGCCCGCGATACCATGCGCGCCGGCGACCGCCGCCAGAACGATCGTGCCGGGCGCGGGGTCACTGGTCGGGCGAGCCGCCGCCCCCGTCGGGGGCGTCGTCGCGTCCTTCGGCGGGGTCGTCGGCGGAGACGCCTTTGTTGGTCGCGTCTTCATGGTCCTCGGGCGCGGTGCGCGGATCGGGATCGCTGGTCATCATGCGCTCTCCTGTTCGGGTGAACGGGGGCAACGCACGATGACCGGGATCGGATGCTTACTCGGCGCTCGCTTCGGCGTCCGCAGCAGCCGGAGCCGGTGCGTTCGCCGCCTCGGCAGCGGCTTCCTCAGCGGCCTTCGCCTTCTCGGCACGCTCCTCGGCGCGCTCCTTGGCCTTCTCGCCCGGCTCGGCCTTCTTCGGGTTGTTGCGCGCGGTGCGCTCCTTCACGCCCGCGACGTCCAGGAAGCGCGCGACGCGATCGGTCGGCTGCGCGCCCATCGCCAGCCAGTGCTTGGCGCGCTCGGCGTCCAGCACGATGCGCTTCTCGTCGTCCTTGGCGAGCAGCGGGTTGTAATTGCCCAGCTTCTCGATGAACTTGCCGTCACGCGGGCTGCGGGCATCGGCCACGACGATGCGGTAGTACGGACGCTTCTTCGAGCCGCCACGCGACAGGCGAATGCTGAGTGCCATTGATCTTTCCTTGCCTTCTAATCCGTCGCCCCTGCGGAGGCAGGGACCAATCTTTGCGTCAACAATCGGCGCCCCTCGCTCATGGAGAGACATGGGCCCCTGCCTCCGCAGGGGCGACGATCGCTATCTCTTGAACTTGAACCCGCCCGGACCACCCGGCAGGTTCCCCGGCAGGCCGGGCAGCCCCGGACCACCGCCGGGCCCGCCCAGCTTGCCCATCATGTCGCCCATGTCGGCGCCACCGATGGCATTGCCCAGACCGCCCAGCCCGCCCTTGCCGAGCATCGCCATCATGCCCTTCAGGCCGCCCATCTTCTTGATCTTCTTCATGGCGGTCGACATTTCCTGATGCATCTTCAGGAGCTTGTTGACCTCCTGCACCGTGGTGCCGGAACCCTTGGCGATGCGGATCTTGCGCTTGGCGTTGATGAGTTCGGGCTTGGCGCGTTCCTTGACGGTCATCGACCCGATCATCGCGTCGAGATGCACCAGCATCTTGTCGCTGCCCGGCGTCGCGTCCATCGCGGCCTGCGCCTTCTTCATCCCCGGCAGCATTCCCGCCAGCGCGCCCAGGCCACCCATGCGCTTCATCTGCGCGAGCTGGCTGCGCAGGTCGTTCATGTCGAACTGGCCCTTGGCGAGCCGGTTCGCCATCCGCTCGGCGTCTTCCTGCTGGATCGACTCCGCCGCACGCTCCACCAGCGACACGACGTCGCCCATGCCCAGGATCCGGCCCGCGACGCGCGACGCATGGAACGCCTCTAGCTGGTCCAGCTTCTCGCCGACGCCAGCGAACTTGATCGGCTTGCCGGTGACGGCGCGCATCGACAGCGCCGCACCACCACGCGCATCGCCGTCCATCCGCGTCAGTACGACACCAGTCAGCGGCACCTGCTCGGAGAAGTTCTGCGCGACGTTGACCGCGTCCTGGCCGGTCAGCGAGTCGACGACCAGCAGGATTTCCTGCGGCTGCGCGACATCGGCGACCGCCTTCATCTCGTCCATCAACGCCTGGTCGACGTGCAGACGACCGGCGGTGTCGAGCATCAGCACGTCGAAGCCCTGCAGCTTCGCGGCCTGCACCGCGCGGCGGGCGATCTCGACCGGCTGCTGCCCGGCGATGATCGGCAGCGTCGCGACCTCGACCTGCGTACCCAGCGTCGCCAACTGCTCCTGCGCGGCCGGGCGATTGACGTCGAGCGACGCCATCAGCACCTTTTTCGCCGAACGACCGGTCATCGAGCTGGTCGACAGCCGCTTGGCGATCTTCGCGGTGGTGGTGGTCTTGCCCGACCCCTGCAGGCCGACCATCATCACGATCGCGGGCGGCGCGACGTTCAGGTTCAGCTCGACGCCCTCGGGATCGTCGCCGCCCAGCATCCGCACGAGCGCGTCGTTGACGATCTTGACGACCTGCTGCCCCGGCGTGACGGAGCGCAGGACGTTCTGCCCGATCGCTTCCTCGGTCACCTCGTCGACGAACTGGCGGGCGACCGGCAGCGCGACATCGGCCTCCAGCAGCGCGACGCGCACCTCGCGCATCGCCTGACGCACGTCGGCTTCGGTCAGCGCACCACGCCCCCGCAGCCGGTCGAAGACGCCGCCAAGACGATCGCTGAGGCTATCGAACATCGAAACTCCTTATCCCCCGCCGGAACACGCAAAATACGCCGGCGGGCGAAACCTCGCCGGCCAGCGTGCGCCACAAGGGACGCTTGATTCATGCGTTCGCAACGGAACTTGGGGCATGCCGATAGCGGAATGTCCCGAGCGGGGCAAGTCGGTAAGCGCCACCCTCGCCCGGCGCTCCGCGTCATTCCCGCGAAGGCGAGAATCCGGACGCGCAGGTTCACGCGAGGGTCGAAACGTCAGAGGGTCGAAATTCAGCCCTCTCGGGAACGGCGTGGCGGCTACCAGCCCCCGCCCGCCTCCAGATACGCCCGCTCCTCCGCGGTCGTTTCCCGCCCCAACGCCTTGTTGCGCGGGGGGAAACGCCCGAACCGCCGGAACACCGCCTCGTGGTCGCGCCCGAACTTGATGTTCTCCTCGATCCCCAGCGCCTCGAACATCGCGACGCTCCTCGCCTGCCCTTCTGCATCCTCGGCATGCATCAACGGCATATAGAGGAACACCCGCTGCTCCGGCGGCAATTCCGTATCCCAGGCGCGCGCGATCGCCCGCTCGGTCAGCTCGCGCGCGAGCGGATCGGCCGCGAATGCATCAGCCTCTCCGCGAAACAGATTGCGTGAGAATTGGTCGAGCACGATGATCGCCGCCAGCACCTGCCGCGCCGACCCGCGCCATTCCGCCGCCCGCGTCGCCAGCACGCGCTCGCGCAACGCCCCGAACCGCGCCGCGATCTGCGCATCCAGCGCGTCGTCCTTTGCAAACTGCTGCTCGGTCGACAGCGCGAACCAGAAGTCGAGGATGTCGCGCGTCGCGGAGTCGACTTCGCTGTCGGTCATAACTAGATCGCCGCCCATGTCCTTCTCCCATCAGCCAGAGGTCGTAACGCTCGGCTGCCGCCTCAACATCGCCGAAAGCGCGGCGATCCGCCAGATGGCGGGTCGCGGGCAGGTGGTGGTGAACGGCTGCGGCGTCACCAATCAGGCGGTGAAGGACACCCGCGTCGCGATCCGCCGCCTGCGCCGCGCGCATCCGCACGCCGAGTTGATCGTCACCGGCTGCGCCTCGGAGATGGACCACGACAGCTTCGCCGCGATGCCGGAGGTCGATCGCATCATCGGCAACGCCGCCAAGCTGCTTCCCGCGACCTGGGGTGCCCGTCCCAACGCGCCGCGCGCCGTGCCGCAGACGCGCGCCTTCGTCGGCGTCCAGAACGGTTGCGACCATCATTGCACCTTCTGCGCGATCCCGCAGGGGCGCGGCCGCAACCGCGCCGATCCCGTCGCCGACGTGATACCCCGCGTCGCCGCGCTCGCCGACAACGGCCAGCGCGAGGTGGTGCTGAGCGGCGTCGACCTTGCCAGCTACGACGATCGCGGTGCGCGGCTGGGCACGCTGGTAGAGCGGCTGCTGCGCGACGTGCCGGGGCTGGACCGCCTGCGCCTGTCCTCGCTCGACCCCGCCGCGATCGACGACCATCTGCTCGCCCTGCTGACGCAGGAGCCGCGTGTGATGCCGCACGTCCATCTGTCGGTACAGGCGGGCGACGACCTGATCCTCAAGCGGATGCGCCGCCGTCACGCGCGCGCCGACGTTCTGCGCCTGATCGAGCGGCTGAAAGCGGGCCGCGATGGTTGAGGCGGCAGCCGAGCGTTACGACCTCTGGCTGATGGGAGAAGGACATGGGCGGCGATCTAGTTATGACCGACAGCGAAGTCGACTCCGCGACGCGCGACATCCTCGACTTCTGGTTCGCGCTGTCGACCGAGCAGCAGTTTGCAAAGGACGACGCGCTGGATG
>NZ_LDTB01000005.1 GCF_001476895.1 Sphingomonas endophytica
GCCGCCTGCGCCGGCATCGCCGCCATCCCCGACAGCATCAGCGCCGCCGCGATCATCATCCGCTTCATGACCCGTACCCCCGTTAATCTTCGTAAACGCGGGCCGCCGCTATCAGTCCAATGTTGCAGTCAGACGACATGATAACGCTCTCATTACATTGGATTGCAACCCGCCTGTCATCTTCTACTCATAGGCGGTGGTCAACGAAACGGGTTAAGATCGGGGGTCGTGTCTCATGAGTGCACAATATTGGAACCTGGCCGGTGGCGCGCTGTTCCAGGACTGGAGCAACCTCTCGCTGATCGACGGCGATGACGACTGGAGCAAGGTGCCCAGCATCATGGGCTTTCGCGGCGACGACCTGACGTCGCGCACCGGCACCGATCCGCGCACGATCACCGGCAGCAGCAGCGTCGTCGACGTGATCGCCAATCAGAAGAGCACCGCGATCAGCAACGGCGGCGTGGCGGAGTTCGAGATCGCCAATCCGGTCGTCGCGCTGCAGGGATCGGGCACCGCCGACGCGCCGTATCTGGCGCTGTACCTGGACGCGACCGGGCGCACCGACGTGCACCTGACCGCGACCGTGCGCGACATCGACGGCACCGGCGACAATGCGGTGCAGCAGGTCGCGGTCCAGTACCGGCTCAACGACACCGCCGCCTGGATCGACCTGCCGTCCGCGTACATCGCCGATGCCACGACCGGCGGCAGTGCGACGCAGGAGACGGCGATCGACGTGACGCTGCCCGAGGCGGCGAACGGCGTGGCGACGCTGCAGGTCCGCATCATGACCACCAACGCCGCCGGCAACGACGAATGGATCGGCATCGACGACATCCGCGTCACCAGCGCGGGCGCGACCGGGCCGCAGCCGGGCACGCTGTCGATCGCCGACGCCAGCACGACCGAGGGCAATGGCGGCACCCACGACCTGACCTTCACCGTGACGCGCAGCGGCGGGACCAGCGGCGCGGTGAGCGCCGCGTGGAGCGTGACGCTGCCGGGCGGGCCGGACGGCGCCGACGCGGGCGACTTCGCGGCCGGCACCGCCTTCACCGGCACCGTGACCTTCGCCGACGGGCAGAACAGCGCCACGATCCGCCTGCCGGTGGCCGGCGACCTGACGCCCGAGCGCAACGAGACGTTCGGCATCACGCTGAGCAACCCGACCGGCGGCGCGGCGCTGGACCGCGCCACCGCGACCGCCACGATCCTGAACGACGATATCGCGCCGCTGCTGATCGGCGAGATCCAGGGCAGCGGGCTGAAGTCCGCCTATGAGGGGCAGACGGTCATCACCAGCGGCACCGTCACCGCGATCGACAGCAACGGCTTCTACATCCAGGATTGGGGCGACGGCGACGCCGCGACCTCCGACGGCATCTTCGTCTTCACCAGCAGCGCGCCGCAGAACGTGTTCATCGGCGACACGCTGTCGATCGAGGGCCGGGTCAGCGAATATCGCGCCGGCACCGGCGGGCTGACCGTGACGCAGCTCAACCCGACCTCGATCACCGTCGACAGCACCGGCGACGACCTGCCGGACGCGGTGCTGGTGGGGACGGGCGGGCTGACCCCGCCGACGCAGGCGATCACCGACGGCATCGCCTTCTGGGAAGCGCTGGAAGGGATGCGCGTCACGCTCGACGCGCCGCGCGTCGTGTCGAACACCACCGCCGACCAGTGGCGCGAAACCGACGTCGTGGTGTCGGGCGGGGAGGGGGCGACCGGCCTGAACGCGCGCGGTGGGATCACCATCTCCAAGGGCGATTTCAACCCCGAGAAGATCCAGATCCAGCGCGACGCCGCGATCTTCGACGGCTTCGACCCGAACTATAGCATCGGCGACCGGCTCTCCGGCGTCACCGGCATCGTCAACTATGCCAACGCCACCTATGAGGTGATCGTCACCGAGGCGGTCGAGGTGACGAAGCAGGCGACGCTGGCCAGGGAAGTGACGACGCTGAAGGGCGACGCCACGCACCTGTCGATCGCGACCTACAACGTCGAGAACCTGGACCCGGGCGACGGCAAGTATGACGTGCTGGCCGGCAACATCGTCTACAACCTCGGCGCGCCCGATATCGTCGCGGTGCAGGAGATCCAGGACGCCGACGGCGCGGGCAAGGGCAGCGACCTGTCCGGGCAGAAGACCGCGCAGGGGCTGATCGACGCGATCGCCGCGATCAACGGCGGCCGCTATGCCTATGTCGAGATCGCGCCGTCGACCGCGGGCAGCACCGGCGGCGAGCCGGGCGGCAACATCCGCAACGGCTATCTCTACAACCTCGACCGCGTCGATTACGTCGCGGGCAGCGCGACGCTGATCACCGGCGACGCCTATGCGAACAGCCGCAAGCCGCTGGCCGCGACCTGGGATTTCCACGGCGAGCAGATCACGACGATCAACGTCCATTTCACCTCGCGCGGCGGCAGCGATCCGTTGTGGGGCGCGACCCAGCCGCCGGCCGACGCCGGCGACAGCGCGCGCACCGCGCAGGCGGCGGGGGTGAAGGCGTGGGTCAACGACAAGCTGGCGGCCGATCCGTCGCTGAACGTCGCGATCCTGGGCGACTGGAACGGCTTCTATTTCGAGCAGGCGCAGACCCAGCTCACCGATCCGGCGCAGGGTGGCAAGTTCACCAACCTGAACACGCTGCTGCCGGAGGAGGAGCGCTACAGCTACATGTTCCAGGGCAATGCGCAGCAGATCGACCATATCGTCGTCACCGGCGGGCTGATCGAGGGCGCGTCCTATGACGCGGTGCACCTCAACGCGGAGTTCGGCGGCGACCGCCCGACCGACCACGACCCGCAGCTGGCGCTGCTGAAGCTCGGCTTCGGATCGAGCGAGGCGGTGACGCTCGCCGACACCGGCGGCGAGGACTTCGGCCATGCGGCCATGTCCGGCCCGCGTTTCGGGCAGGACCTGATGGGGCACCTGCATATCGCGTGACGCACGAAGGGCCGCCGGTCACGACACCGGCGGCCCTTCAGTCCGTCACCCGCGAACCGGAGGCGCCGGGCGAGGCGACGCTCGCGGCTGCCCCCGCCTGATGCGGGCCAGCGATCCGCTGGCGCAGCGCGACGCTCATCGCGTCGGTCGCGGTCAGATCGACGACATGGACCGTCATCGGGCCGCGCCGCTGCGCGATCCGGCTGCCGGGAACCGAGCCATATGTGTCGCGCACCGTGAAGCGGTCGATCCGGTACAGACCCGGATCCCCCGCCGCGACGTCGAGCGGCACGTAGCGGCGCTGTCCCACCTGCCGCAGGATACCGGTTTCCCATGGGCCCAGCCCCGAGGTGCGCAGCACCTCCACGCCGACCGTTCGGCCATCGGGGCGGATCCAATAGCCGATATCGGCGAACCGCACCGGATCGTTGTTGCCGCGATCGGACGGGCTGGGGACCGGATTGATGTCCTCGACGGGCGGCGCGAACAGCAGCGCGGGCGTCCGCGCCGCCGACTGGCGGAGCCGCGCGGCCAGCGCATCCACCGCGCCGCCGTCGCCGCGCCGCACCGCGATCCGCGCCAGCAGGATGTCGCGCAACCGGGCGATGCCGTCGCGATCGGCGCCGGTGCCCGCCCCCGCATCCGCCCCCGCATCCGCCAACGCCACCGCGTCGCCGATCAACCGCTCGGCCTCGCCCGGCCGGTCGCGCGCCAGCGCCAGCCATGCGCGGCGAAAGACCGCGCCGACCGCAATCGCGCGATGCCCGCCGGCGATGCCGAGCCGTTCGACCTTGCGATACAGGCCGTCCGCCACGCCGGGCATCCGCAACCCGATCATGTCGTCGGCGAGTTGGAGCTCCTCGGTGAGCGTCGCGGGATCGCCGCTCCCCAGATGCGTGCGCAACACCTCAACATCGCTGCGCGCGGCGTTCTTCCACAATCGGGTGTCGCCATTATGCTCGGCGACGGTCGCCAGCGTCGCATAGAGGCTGGACACCGGCCCCGGCATCGTCGCGGCAAAGGCGCGGTTGCGGCGGATCGCGCGTTGCAGCGTCCGCTGCGCGTCGTCGTAGCGCCCGTCCGCGAACTGTTCGACCGACGCCTGCAACGACGCCTCGACCTCCTGCGCGGGTGGGCAGCGCCGCGCCAGACACGCCGCCAGTTCCCGCTGCGCGCGTTGCCCGATGACGACCACGTCGCGCTGCGTTCCGGAAAGCGGCGGGGAAGGGGAGGGGGCGACGGCTTGCGCCAGCACGAGCAGGACCGGGACGAGCATAGGAAAAGGTCACGCCCGAACAGTAACTTGTCAAGCATGCGCCGCCCCCTGATCGAGCCGCTGACTCACACGCCCGCGACTGATTCAGGAAATCCATCGGACACGCCCGCGACGCGCGCCTAGAATCCGCATCATGGACGCGCTGCCCTATGATCCGGTCGAGCTGGTCGCGTGCGACGCGGCGCGCAACCTGCATCGCCGCTGGCGCGTCCACGCGATGCGCGACCTGTTCGGGCGGATCGTGATCGAGACGCGCTGGGGCCCGACCGGCGCGCCCGGCCGCGTGCTGACGCGCAGCTTCGCGGGCGAGGGGGAGGCGCTGCGCCATGTCCGCGCGCTGCTGCGGCGACGTGCCGGCGCGGTGCGGCGGATCGGGGTCGCCTATCGCCCGATCGCCGGTGTTTCCGATATGTTCTTTCCTACAAGCCATTGATATGATGGGATGGTCGGCAGGAAAGGAGTCGCGAGATGATCGACGCACCTTCGCTGCTGGCGGTCGCCGCGCTGTTGTCGGCGCTGGCCAATGTGATCTGGTCGATGCGGCGCAAGCCGTGAGGGGCGGGGGCGGCGCGACGACCCGCGTCGCGCCGCCCCCGCCCGTGCCGGTGGTGCCGTCAATCGCCTTTCGGCTGCGGCGTGATGGTATCGACGCCCTGCTGGTTCTCGGACAGTTTCAACATGGCTTCCTTCTGGCGGGACAGCAGCGCATCGATCGTCCCCTGGACCTTCACCTTGGTCGCATCGTCCGTGACCGCGTTCTTCAACGCGATCTGGCTTTTCAGCTGGGCGTCGAGATTGTTGATGTCGCTCCGCAGGTTGACCTGCCGGATGATCGAATCCACGCCTTCCTTGTTGAGGGCGGCGGCGATCAGCAGTTGCACGCCATTCTCGAACGAACAGGCGCGATGATAGTCGTTGACGAGGCGGATCATCTCGTCGGCGGAATATTCCGCCTCGGTCTGATCGGCGCGCGCATTGATCTCGACGAGGATTTCCCTGCGCCCGGCATCCATCACGCGCGTGATCGCGGGGACGAGCTGGTTCTGGTAGATGTTGGCGTTCAGGTTGCTGCGGGTGGCGGTGGACAGGCCGGCGATGCCCGAGAGGATCGATTTGGCAAGATCGCCGCCGACGATCGTACTCGCCGCGCTGAAGCCGGCCGACGCGAAGTCGAAGGCACTGTCGATCGTCGCACGATTGGCATACAGGCGGCCCTTTTCCAGCTGACACGCGAAATTGGCCTGGTTCAGCAGGATATTCTGCAACCGGTTTCGATCGGCGCGACCATTCGGCTGACTGGCAAGTTCGTAGGCGGTCCTGTCGTCGCGGAAATCGAACCTGAAGCAATCGAGATTGATCGATTGCTGCTTGTCTCCCTTGTACTGACTGATGAGCGGGCACCACTTGTCGGCAGGGATGCGTGGATCCGTCTTCGCATCCTCGCTCTTTTCGTTGCGGCTCCGGCGGTCGATCCAGTCCGTCCGGGTGGTAAGCCCCGCGGGATCGATCCGCGCCAGTCGGCCCGTTCTGGCGCAGCCGGTCAGCACAAGACAGGCGATGACGGCGACGATCGGAATGGCTCTCATGACAAAATCCCCCCTGATGCTGATCAACGCATGGAGCGACCCTTTTTTATGATACGCGCAACGACATGCCAAAGTTATGACGATCGCGACCGGCCGTTGTCAATCGATCCCCGCGCGGCCGAACACCTGATCGGCGCGCCTCATTCAAATGGATTACTCTCGATGCTTCATCCGATTTGGTGACGACGTCTTCGGCTGCTTACGGATCGACGTAGAATTTCCCGAACCGCGCCGCCATGGCGTGCGCCAGCTCCGGCGTCAGCGCCGCACCCTCGACCGCGCCCACCCGCACCGCGTCGCGCGCGCGGTCGAACAGCGCGACGCAGCGCCGGTCGTTGAAGCGCGAGGTGTAGAGGATGCCGTCCGCGCCGGTCCGCACATGGATCTCCGCGCCGATCGCCTGCGTGCGCCGATAGTCCGCGCCGTGCAGCTCGGTGAACGACAGGCCGTGCGCCGACACGCCGGCATCGACCAGCGGATAGAGGCGCAGCCCGCGCGTCGCGACCAGTTCGCTGCGCACACGCTGCGCAACATCGCTCGACAATATGTCGGTGACGGTCGGCACGCGCACCAGCGTCTCGCCGAACGCGGTTTCCAGATCGAGCGCCAGGTACAGCAGCTTGTAGCCGCCGGCCGGATCGTCATAGCGCTGGATCGGCGTCGCGCCCGCGGGTCCGAAGAACAGGGGCGACAGCGCATGCCGGTGGATGCGGTGGAAGACGGTGCCCGCGCGCACCGGTCGCAGGCGCAGCATCGTCGCCTGCGCTCAGGCGGCCCAACCCGCCGCCAGCGCCGCCAGCCGCGCGCGCGCAGCCGCATCGCGCGCCGTCGCCAGCAGGTCGAGCAGCGGGGCGGGGGCGTCGCCGAACCCGTCCAGCGGCGCGACCAGCAATTGCAACTGCCCCCACGGGTGCATGTCGCCCAGCGCGTCGAGCACCGCCTTGAGCCCCGGCACCGCCGCGCCGTCGCGGAACTGCGCGGCCGGATAGCGGATCTCGGTGCCGAAGGGGACGCCCAGGATCTGCCGCCGCTGCCGCTGCTTGTCGATCGCGGCGGGGGTGACGCCGAGCAGTTCGGCCAGCTCGGCGCGGTCGTACATGCCGCCCGCCCGCTCCGCCAGTTCGGCGCGGAAGGCGGCGGTGCGCGCGCGCGCGGCGCGTTCGGCGGCCAGCCGCTCGGGCGGGGGCGGGGCCAGGTCGCGCGGCGCGATCGCCAGCGCCTCGCGCGCGTCCTGCGCGCCGACGATCGCGGCCAGCGTCTCCTCGCTGGCGCTGTCCAGTGCGCGCGCCACCGCCTCCGTCAGCGCCTGCATCGCGCGGCGGCGCAGCGTGTCGGGGGCGGCGAGCGGGCGGGCGAGGGCGGTCATCGGCTTGTCCTTCCTGTCCGCAATATGCATCATGCGGACAGAAAAGACAAGGCGCCCTCAGCCATTCGGCAACAGGAACCGCACCCCCATCTGCTGCCCCGAACAGGCCAGCGCACCGTCGGGCCGGAAGGTGCTGGTGTAGCGCGCGTCGCGGATGATGCCGTTGGCCGCCTCGTCGAAGATGAACGGGGGATAGGCGATCACCGCGCGCGGCGCGACCGTCCGGCCATCGGCGGCGATGTCATAGGCACTGAGCACCCAGCCCTCAAAGCCCAGCTGCACCGCCTCCATCGGATAATCCTGCGCGCCGGCGCCCGAGCGCTTCACCGCCGGTTGCAGTCCGATCGTCGCGCATTGTTCGGACGTCAGCCCGGTGCGGTCGAACATCGCGCGCGCCCCCGCCAGATCGCCGCGCGCCGCCAGCACATTGGCCTGCGACAGCAGCGCGGCGATCTTCAGCCGGTGGTTGGCGGGCAAGGCGGGATCGTCGACGACCGCGGTCAGCAGCGCGGCGGCATCGTCGGGCGGTCCCTTGCGATGACGCGGCTGCGCGATCAGCAGCCGCAGCGTCGCCGCCGACAGCGCATCGGCGGCGACCGCAGGCCGCGCCAGCACCTGCCGCAGCCGCTGACGCTCGTCACCCGGATTGCGGTCGAGATCGTCACCGTCCAGCGTCGCGACATAGGTTCGCGCGGTCACGGGCGCGGCCAAGGCGTCGAGCGCGGCGTTGATCGTCGTCAGCAGTGCCGGTTTCTGGCCGGCGTCGACGACCGGACTGCCGACCAGCGCCAGCGCGGCCTGCATCGCCTTCGCCCGGTCGCCGCGCGCGGTCGCATCGGCCAGCGCGGCGCGTTGCAGCGGCAGCGCGAGCGCCGCGGACATATCCTCCCATGCCGGGGTGCCCGCGCCCTTTTCCGCCAGCCATGCCGCGGTCGCTTCCCACAATGGCCCGGTGATCGGCGGCGCGGCGCTGGCCGCGACGCAGCGCAGTTCGATGCGCGTCGCATAGCGGAACAGCGGCGGCACCTTCGCGGCATCCTCCGCGCGCCACGACCAGCCGGTGACCGCGCGTGCGAAGGCCAGCGCCTTGGCGCGGTTGCCGGTGGCGTAGATCGGCGCGACGCCGGAGACGTGCCCGTCCGCCTCCAGCGAGAATTCGACGATCGCCTGATCCTCGGGAGCCAGCCCGCCCTCGCCGCAGACCGGCGGGGCCATCGACGCGGAGGTTGTGAACGGCGTGTCGCGCATCCGGCCCGCGCCGGTATAGGCCAGATAATTGCGCGCGCTGTTGCGGTCGCCGTTCTTCAGCGCCGCGATCGCCAGGTCGGAGCGGGTGGCGATGTCCGACGCGCCGACCGTCATCGTCAGCCCGCCCTGCTTGGCCAGACTGTCCTTCAGGATCGTGTACGCCTCGCGCTCGCGACCGTCGTTCAGCAGCACGCGCGCCTTGACGGTCTGGATCGCGGCGAGGTTCCTCTTGCCGATCTCCGCGTCGGTGCCGGCGAGGCGCAGCGCCTCGTCGATCGTGGCCAGCGCGGTGCCGTCGTGATCGAACATCGTCACCTGCGCCAGCCGCAGCAGCGCCGGGATGCGCGCGGTGCCGGTCACGCCGTCGGCCGCGGCGCGATAGTCGCGGATCGCGGCGTCATAGTCGAACGCGCGCTGCGCCGCGCGCCCCAGCGCCATATGCGCCTCATAGACGTCGCCCGCGAAATCGGCGCCCTTCGCGGCCAGCACCGGCAGCCCGCGCGCGATATCGGCCCTGCCCTGCGCGTCGCGCGGGCCGCCGACCAGGCAGCGCCCGCGCCGCACCGCGACCGTGGCGGCGAGCAGCGGGCTGCGCTTCGTCGCGCCGCCGGCCTCCAGCGCGTCGAACGCGGTGACCGCGTCCGCGCACCGCCCCTCGGCGACCGCCGTGCTGGCGGCGTCGAAGCGCTGCTGCGTGGTCGGCGCGGCGCCCGACGGCGCGGGCGCGGCGGCTTGACCCGCCGCGACCAGCGCGAGCAATGATACGAACATGAATCCTCCCTCTGTCGCGACGATCTCATCACGGCGCACGCGCGCTGTCGAGGGGTGTGGCGGCCGGGGACGACGGATCGCGGCGGCGCTGCTGACGCTGGCGACGATCGGCGCGGCGGCGCCGGTCGCCTATCCGCCCGACAGCGTGCTGCTGCTGGTCGCGCCGTGGTGCGCGCCGTGCCATGCCGAACTCGCGCGGCTGGACGCGATCGCGGCCGCCGCGCGCCCGCTGGCGGTGCGCGTGTTCGCGGTGGAGGACAATGTCCGCGCGCGCGCGATGCTGCGCGGCGTGCCGGAGGCGCGGCGCTGGTCCCCGCCGGAGGGTGAGGCGCGCCGCGCGCGCGCCGATGCGCTGGCGCGCGCGCCGGGACTGCCGTTCAGCCTCGCCACCGATAGCGCGGGGCGGGTGTGCGCGGGGCAGGGCGGGGGGCTGGACGCCGCGCGGACCGCCGCGCTGGTCGCGACATGCCGGGCGCGCTGAACCGGGCGGGCAGGCGTACCGTTGCGGGCACCGCCGCCCTAACGGCGCCCCGCATCGACCGTGACCCCGGGCGCATGACGGCATCCGGCGATCGCACCGAAACCGCCCGCGCGGCGTTGCGCCCGCATGACGATCCTGATCCCGGTGCTGGGCGACCAGCTTTCGCCCGCGCTCGCCAGCCTGCGCGACATCGACCGCGACCGTGCGGTGGTGCTGATGATGGAGGTGTGGGACGAGGCGACCTACGTCCGCCACCACCAGAAGAAGATCGCGCTGATCTTCGCCGCGATGCGCCATTTCGCCGAGGAGCTGCGCAGCGACGGCTGGACGGTCGATTATGTAACACTGGATAATACCGATAATACGCATAATTTCACCGGCGAGGTCGCGCGCGCCGCGACCCGCCACGCCGCGCGCGCGATCCGCACCGTCGCGGGCGGCGAATATCGCGTGCGGCGGATGCAGGACGACTGGGCCGCGCGCACCGGCGTGCCGGTCGAGATCCTGGAGGACGACCGCTTCGTCTGCCCGCTGCCCGATTTCTATGCCTGGGCGCAGGGGCGGCGCGAGCAGCGGATGGAATATTTCTATCGCGACATGCGCCGCCGCACCGGATTGTTGATGACCGGGGACGGCAAGCCGGCCGGGGGCAAGTGGAATTACGACCAGGACAATCGCCAGACGCCGCCGCGCGGGCTGAACTATCCCGCCCCGGCGCGCTTCGCGCCCGACGCGACCACGAACGCGGTGCTGGCGCTGGTCGGCGCGCGCTTCGGCGATCATTTCGGCGATCTGACGCCGTTCGCGCTGCCGGTGACGCGCGCGCAGGCGCTGGTCGCGCTGGACCGGTTCGTCGCCACCGCGCTGCCGGACTTCGGCCGCTATCAGGACGCGATGATCGCGGGGCAGGACTATCTCTATCACTCCAGCCTGTCGCTGTGCCTCAACCTCGGGCTGCTCGCGCCGCTGGAGGTGTGCGAGGCGGCGGTCGCGGCGTATGAGCGCGGCGATGCGCCGCTGAACGCGGTCGAGGGCTTCGTCCGGCAGATCATCGGCTGGCGCGAATATATGCGCGGCATGTACTGGTGGGAGATGCCGGCGCTGGGCACCGCCAACGCGCTCGACGCGACGCGCGCGCTGCCCGAATTCTACTGGACCGGCGACACCGACCTGCGCTGCCTGGCCGAAAGCGTCGACCAGACGAAGCGCGAGGCCTATGCGCATCATATCCAGCGGCTGATGGTGCTCGGCAATTTCGCGCTGCTGGCGGGCGTCGATCCGCAGGCGGTCTCGGACTGGTTCCTGGTCGTCTATTTCGACGCCTATGAATGGGTCGAGATGCCCAATGTCGTGGGCATGAGCCAGTTCGCCGACGGCGGCGCGATCGCGTCGAAACCCTATGTGTCGAGCGGGGCGTATATCGACCGCATGTCCGATTATTGCGGGCGCTGCCGCTATGACGTGAAGCAGAAGACCGGGGAGGGGGCGTGCCCGTTCAACGCGCTCTACTGGGATTTCCTCGCGCGCCACGAACGGCGCTTTCGCGGCAATGCGCGGATGCGCAACATCTACGCCACCTGGGATCGGTTCGACGCGGCGAAGCGCGCCGATTATCGCGCCAGCGCCGCCGCGTTCCTCGACACGCTCGTCCCCGCCGCGCCCGGCTGGGCACGCCACGATGCCCCGTCAATGTAATATTGTTACATGGCTTTGTGATGAAATTAACATGACGCAATGGTTAAAACCCCGTTGACGCATTCTTCTATTCGAGACAGTCTCCACCGAAACCTGTCGTCGGGGGGCGTGAGTGAACGGAGCGTATCGGCCGGGATTGCGGATGGCGGGCGCGGCGCTCGCGCTGGCCGCCGCGCCCGCCCCGGCGGTCGCGCGCACGCCGTCGCTGCTGTGGCGGGACGTCACCTCGCTGGGCGTCACCTGCCAGATCCATACCGCCAACGGCATCGATGACGGCGCGCTGACCCGCCGGCTGTGCGACGCGGTGCGCGCGCGCGCGGCCCGGGGAGCGCCGGTGCCGGTCGTCGCCGCGCCGCTGGGCGGCGCGGCGCTGGCGGCGGGGCGCGTCACGTTGCTGGTGCAGGGCGATGTCGCGGCGGTGCGCGGTGCGCCGGTGCTGGCGCTCACGATCCGTCCGTTCCGCAACAGCGCGGAAGGACAGCAATTCTTCACCGCCCCGCCGCGTGCGGTGGCGCTGGACGACCGCGCGGCGCTGGAGGCCGCGGTCGATGCGATGCTGGCGAACACGCTGCCGTGGCAGGCGGGCGCATCGCCCCGCGCGCGGCGCATACCAGATCCGTCTCAACCGTAGAAACAACAGGGAGTGAGTAGTATGGCAAGCGGCAACACCGCAGCGGTGGACAGCCTGATCAAACATTCGGAGCATCAGGACGAACTGGTCGCGGGTCTGGTCTGCACCTGCCCGGCCTGCACCGGCGGGGTCACCGATCCCGAAGCGATGACCGTGAACCCGATGGCCGGGCTGAACCCGACCGTACAGGCCGGCTCGGTCGATTATCTGGCCGGCACCGTCGCGGCGAACGGCAAGGAAATCTGGTCGGCGGACAAGATCGCGTCGTACCTGAACCGCTCGGGGGCGAGCTGGGTCGGCGGGCCGGATCCGGCGCGGCAGGTCGACAGCAACGTGAACGAGATCACCTACGGCTTCTTCGAGAACAAGGAGCAGATGCTCGACAACGGCTACGGCTATACCGAGGACGGCCAGAACTACGCCTTCCGCGAATATTTCAACTTCGCCTCGTTCAACGCCGACCAGCGCGCCGCCGCCCGGGTGGCGATGGGCTTCTGGGACGATGTCGTCTCCGTGTCGTTCAAGGAAGTCAGCAACGTCTATCGCGCCGATATCGCGATGGGCAATCTGGCCAGCGCGCCGCAGACGCAGGCCTATGCCTATCTGCCGCTGGGCACCTATTGGGACGATCCCGCGATCCGCGGGCAGCTGGAGCGGCTGGCCGGCGACGTCTGGGTATCCGCCAGCCAGGCGAGCAATTTCCAGTTCAAGCCCGGCGACTATGGCATGGCCACGCTGACGCACGAACTGGGCCACGCGATCGGCCTGTCGCACCCGGGCAATTACAACTTCGGCCCCGGTTTCGCGGTCAATTACGCCAATGGCGCGGAATACTTCCAGGACTCCCGCAATTATTCGATCATGTCGTACTGGAATTCCAGCGACATCGGCGCGGGCGACTATGACGTGTCGATCATGCGTATTTCCTATGGCAATACGCCGATGATCCACGACATCCTGGCGGCGCAGAAGATGTACGGCGCCGACACGACGACCCGCACCGGCGACACCGTCTACGGCTTCAATTCGACGGCGGGCAAGGACGTCTTCGACTTCACCAAGAACGTCGCGCCGATCGTGACGATCTGGGATGCCGGCGGCAACGATACGCTCGACGCGTCGGGCTATGCCGTGGATCAGGTGGTGAACCTGAACGCGGGGTCGCTCAGCAGCATCGGCGGGAAGACGCTGGACGAGACGCTCCGCACGGTGACGCTGGAATCGGTCAACGCCAATCGTATCGCGCGCGGGCTGGTCACGCTGACCCAGGCGGATTTCGACGCGCGGTTCGCGCTGGTGCTCAACGGCACGTACAAGACGGCGCTGACCGACAACGTCGGCATCGCCTATGGCGCGACGATCGAGAATGCGGTCGGCGGCAGCGGCAACGACACGATCATCGGCAACGGCGCGGTGAACAAGCTGAACGGCGGCCTGGGCAACGACACCGTCAGCTACCGCGAGGCGTCGGCCGCGGTATCGGTGTCGCTGCTGTACGGGCGCGGCTTCGCGGGTGACGCGAACCGCGACTATCTGAGCAACTTCGAGAATGTCGAGGGCACCAAGTTCAACGACATCCTGGCCGGCGACAATAACGACAACGTGCTGATCGGCGGCGCCGGCGCGGACTCGCTGAACGGCAACGGCGGGTTCGACATCGCCAGCTATCGCACCTCGACCACCGCCGTCACCGTCTCGCTCAAGACGATGACCGGTACGCAGGGCGATGCGGCGGGCGATCGCCTGGTCAGCATCGAGGCGCTGGAAGGCGGCAGCGGCAACGACACGCTGATCGGCTGGAACGGCAACGACTGGCTGTCCGGCGGCGCGGGCGACGACCTGCTCGACGGCGGCGCGGGCAACGACACGCTGCTGGGCGGCGCGGGCAGCGACAAGCTGAACGGCGGCGCGGGCAACGACCTGCTCGACGGCGGGGCCGGCAACGACATGCTGTACGGCGGCGCGGGCAGCGACACGTTCCGCTTCTCGCAGATCGGCGGCACCGACACGATCGCCGACTTCACCACCGGGGACGATCGCATCGACCTCAGCCTGATCGACGCCGTCACCGGCGGCGCTAAGGATGCGTTCGGCTGGATCGGCGACGCCGACTTCTCCGGCAAGGCCGGCGAGCTGCGCTCGTACGGCGAGGGTGGCTTCTATTACCTGTCGGGCGACGTGAACGGCGATGGCGTGGCCGATTTCACGATCCAGACCTGGGTGAAGATCGTCCAGAGCGACATCGTCTTCGCCTGACGCGCATCGCACGCGACGGAAAGGGGGGGCGCGGCACCGGCCGTGCCCCCCTTTTTTTGCGCGCGCCGTGACGGCGGTGCCCGTCGCGACCGCAAGCATCGTCATATTCCCGGACCGCCACGACACCGATGGCGGTCCGATTGTTGCAGTTTCGCCATAGTTCCCGGGTAAACGTATGTTGCACCGGTGAGCGCCCGCTTGTGTTCGCGACCCTGCGCTGTCACCCCATGACTTGCCGGCAAGGGGAGCGGCATTCCGGTAACGATCGGGCGCCTGTCACGTACTGCTCCCATCTTGCGCACGGCGAGAGAAAAGGGGCGAATGATGAAGAAATTCAAGACGTTGTTGACGTCCGGTTGTGGCGTGGCCGCACTGACGATGCTGCCGTCGGCCGCGCTGGCCCAGACCGAAGCCGCGCAGGACGCGCCCGCGTCGATCGGCGATCCCGTCGCCTCCGCGAAGCTGGCCGCCGCCAGCAACGACACGCCCCAGGGCGGGGCGAACGACGTCATCGTCACCGGCACGCGCATCACGCGGCCCAACAACCGCTCGGCCGCGCCGATCACCACCACCACGGCGGCCGAAATCGCCGCGCAGGGCGCCACCACCATCGAGGAGGTGATGAACCGCCTGCCGCAGGTGCAGGCCAATGCCGAACAGAATTACGCCGATTCCGACGGGCGCCAGCGCATCAAGCTGCGCAGCCTGGGGTTCGAGCGGACGCTGACGCTGGTCGACGGGCTGCGGCTGGGCATCCAGAACGGCATGGACGTCAGCCTGATCCCCAACGAGCTGGTCGAGCGGATCGACGTCCTGTCGGGCGGCGCGTCGTCGGTGTACGGGTCGGACGCGGTCGCGGGCGTCGTCAACTTCGTCCTGAAGAAGGATTTCAACGGCATCGCGGTCAGCGGCAACTACAGCTTCTTCAACCACCACAATAGCGCCAACGACGTGACCGACGCGGCGAACCGCGCGTTCTTCGCGTCGCGCCAGGGCTGGGCGAACGACGGCGGCCGCGCCAACGTGACGCTGACCGCGGGCAGGACGTTCCTCGACGGCGCGCTCAGCGTCTCGGGCTATCTGAACTATCGCCAGTCGGACCAGGTGAACCTGGGCGATCGCTCGCTGTCGGCCTGCGAAGTGACGCAGACGGTGGCGACCGGGCTGCTGAACTGCACGCGCAGCACCTATACGCAGGTCGGCACGATCGTGCCGGGCGGGATCGGCGTGGGCAACACGCTCGTCAACAACCCCGACGGATCGGGGACGTTCGTGCCGTACAATTCCGGGCGCGGCACCGCCACCAATCCGTTCGACGAACTCGCCTTCCAGCGCTCGTTCAACCGCATCAACACCGGCGCGTTCGTCAATGCGCGGATCAGCGACGACATCGAACTCTATTCGACCGCGATGTTCTATCGCGACCGGTCGTCGAACACACTGCCCAACCGCGTCTATTCGTACAGCGCCTATGGCAGCACGCCGTTCCAGACCAATTGCGACAATCCGTTCCTGTCGGCGTCGCAGCGCACCACGCTGTGCGGCACGCGCACCACGGGGCTGGTGCCGCTCGACGTCCGCTATCGCTTCGACGGGATGCCGCTGGTCCGCAACAGCTTCGAGAACCGCGGCGTGCGCATCGCGGGCGGCCTGCGCGGCCGCGTGCTGGACGATGCGTGGAGCTATGACATCGCCGGCGTCTATTCGATGCTGAAGGGCGAGACGATCTATCCGGCGCAGCCCGATTTCGATCGCGTCAACCGCTCGCTCAACGTCGTCAACGTGAACGGCACCCCGACCTGCGCGTCGGTGGTCAGCGGCGCCGATCGCGCGTGCGTGCCGTTCAACGCCTTCCGTCCCTACAACAACAATCGCGCGCTCAACGATTACCTGTTCACCAATGTCGACGGCCGCCAGAACAGCACCTCGCTGATGTGGCAGGCGCTGGCGGTGCTGAACGGCGACCTGGGCAAATACGGCATCACTTCGCCGCTCGCCGAACAGGGCGTGGCGATCGCCATCGCCAGCGAGTTCCGCGCCGAATTGTTCAAGAGCGGCGCCGACGCGCTGTTCCGCGAAACCAACGGCGGCACCGATCAGCGCTTCACGCAGAACGTCGTGGAGAGCAACGTCGAGGTGCAGGTGCCGCTGATCGAGCACCAGCGCTTCACCGACCTGCTGCAGGTCAACGGCGGCTATCGCGTGTCGAAATACAACCGCCTGAACGGCACCTTCAACACCTGGAAGGTGGAAGGGATCTGGGCGCCGATCGCCGACATCGGTTTCCGTGCGTCGTTCAACAAGGCGCAGCGCGCGCCGACCGTGATCGAGGCCGATCAGGCGAGCAACATCAACTATACCCGCACCGGGCCGAACGACCCGTGCGCCTCGACGCCCGATCCCAATTCGGCGGACCCCAACGTGCGCCTCGCACCGACCGCCTCGATCGAACAATGCCGCCGCACCGGCCTGCCCGACAATCTGTACGGCAGCGCCGCGCTCAGCTGTCTCGACAACAGCTGCACGGTCCGCAACGGCGGGTTCAACCTGAAGCCGGAGACCGCCTATACCAAGACGTTCGGCGTGATCCTTCGCCCGCGCGTGCTGAAGGGGCTGACCGTGTCGGCGGACCGCTTCGTCATCAACCTCAACGATTCGATCAACTTCTTCCAGGTCAACGACTTCCTGAACGGCTGCCTCACCACCGGGCTGGACTATTATTGCCGCGGCATCGTCCGGACGCCGGGCACGTTCCGGCTCGACAGCGCGGCGACCGGCAATCCGACCAGCGGCTATTTCGCGCGCGGCACCAGCAACGGTTACCGGTCGCAGGCGCATGGCTGGGATTTCCAGGCGCAATATGCGCTCGGGCTGGGCGCGGGCGGCACGCTCGACACCTCGTTCAACGGCACGCTGACGACGCGCGTCGGCAGCCAGGACACGCCGAACGCGGCGCCGCGCAACTGCGTTGGCTATTACGGGCCGAATTGCGGGGAGAGCATGCCGCGCTGGTCGCACGGGCTGCGCACGACCTGGACCTCGCCGGAAAAGTTCGCCAGCGTCTCGGTCAACTGGCGGCACATCTCGGCGATGACGATCAGCTACAATGCGCCCGCCGACACCGGCATCCCGGCGAACGCGCCGCAGGTCCGCCGCTTCTACAGCGGCGTGCCCGCCTATGACTATATCGACCTGGCGACCAGCTTCGACGTCGCGAAGCGCTTCACGCTGCGCGTCGCGGTGAACAACCTGTTCGATCGCGATCCGCCGCTGCTGCCGGATTCGCGCAGCGTGCTGGGGCTGCTGCGCAGCAACACGCTGTTCCGCTACGACCTGCTTGGTCGCCAGATCGTCGTCGGCGCGACCGCGCGCTTCTGACGATCACCCCCCGGCGCGTCGATCGATCGGCGCGCCGGCGGCACGGCCTATGGCGCCTCGCCCGCCGCGATCAGTTGCGCGCGGAACGCCGCCAGCGTCCGGGGGTCGGCGTCGGGGCGCGGGGCGGCGGGCTTGCCGTGGCGCAGCCGCTCGCGGTCGCGCTCGTCAGGGCTGACCACGCGCACCCGCACCGCGCCATGCCCGTTCGCGCGCAGCCCCAGCAACGTGGCGGCGCCCTTCGACAGATCGATGATCCGCCCGCGCGCGAACGGTCCGCGATCGTTGACGCGCACCACGATCACGCGGCCGGTGTCCAGCGACGTGACCTCGACATAGCTGGGCAGCGGCAGCGTGGCATGCGCGGCGGTGATCCAGCCGGGACGGAATTTCTCGCCGCGCGCGGTGCGATCACCGCTCTCGCCGCCATACCAGCTCGCGCGGCCGAGCATGTCATAGCCCGGCTCGGCGGCCGGGACATAGGTGACGCCGCGCACCACATAGGGCCGCCCGACCGTCACCGGCACGTCGCTGACGGGACGATAGCGACCGCCGCACCCGGCCAGGGCCAGCGCGATCGACAGGGCGGGAAGCACGTGGCGGATCATGCGCGGGCGGGCTATCCGCTGCACCGCGCGGCGGCAAGGGCCTGCTCCCGATAAGTCGTGTTATGTAAACAGCCGGTCCGTCCGGACCGCCTGTCGCTACCACGTGATGCGTCGGCGTCAACGCACCGCGGGATCGCGCCCGGGGATGCTGGCGCGCGTGCTTCGGTCCCCCGGCGCCGCCCGCAACCGTGCCGCGCCATCGCAAGCGACGACGCGGCACGATCGTTCCGGGGATCCGCGGCCGGTTCGGCGCGGCGTCCAAGCGAGGAGCCGCGCCGCGCCGGGATCAGCCGGCGAAGCCGAAGGCGTTGCCGGTGAAGTTGAGCTGGTCGGCGTCGATGTTGACCAGCAGGATGGTATTGCCGCCACCCAGGTCGATCAGCGTGTCGTTGCCCAGGTCCGTGACGGCCGGCGCGCCGTCGAGCTGGTAGCTGGACAGGTCGATCACGTCGCCCGCGCCGAAATCGGCGATCGTGTCCTGCCCGAAGCCGGCGTCGAACACGAACGTGTCCGCCCCCGCCCCGCCGATCAGCGTGTCGTTGCCGCCCAGCCCGATCAGCACGTCATTGCCCGCCCCGCCGTTCAGCACGTTCGCGCCCGCGTTGCCGCGCAGCGTGTTGGCCAGCGCGTTGCCGGTCGCGTTCAGGCCGGCGCTGCCGGTCAGGAACAGGTTCTCGACGTTCGCGCCCAGCGTCCAGGAAATCCCGGCATAGACGCTGTCGACACCCCCGCTACCGTTCTGGAAATACTCGATGATCTGGTCGCCGGCGTTGTCGACGTAATAGCTGTCGTTGCCCGCGCCGCCTTCCATCGTGTCCGCGCCGGTGCCGCCGTCGAGCGTGTCGTTGCCCTCGTGACCCAGCAGCGTGTCGCGCCCCGATCCGCCATACAGCCGGTCGTTGCCGAGCCCGCCGCGCAGCGTGTCGTTGCCGTCCATCCCGTACAGCGTGTCGGCGAAGCTGGTGCCGTAGATGGTGTTGGCCAGACCGTTGCCGGTGCCGATCCGTGCGCCGCCGGTCAGGTACAGGTTCTCCACCTGTGCGGCCAGCGTGTAGTTGATGCTGGCATAGACGGTGTCGGTGCCGGCGTTCGCCGCCTCGACCACGAGGTCGCCGGCATCGTCGACGATATAGGTGTCGTTGCCCGCGCCGCCGTCGAGCAGGTCCACGCCCGTCCCGCCGTTCAGCGTGTCGGCGCCGGCCCCGCCGTACAGCCGGTCGTTGCCCGCGCCGCCCACCAGCGTGTCGTTGCCCCGCATCCCGCGCAGTTCGTTGGCCAGCGCATTGCCGAACAGCGTGTCGTTGCCGTCGCCCGACACCGCGTTCTCGATCTGCGTGCCCTTGGCGATCTTGAACGCCGCCACGCCACCGAACGTCGAGGTCGTGTTTTCCGACAGCGAGATCACCACGTCCTTGCCGACCGCCGCGGCGTTGATCCAGTCCGTGCCGCCATCGGCGTCGGTCAGCACCTTGCGCCCCGCCTCACCGGCGATCGCCGCCATCGTGAAGAACTCGTTGGTGTAGGTGAACACGTCGTCCTGGCCGAGTTCGCTGCCATAGGCGTCGAGCTTCAGCGAGTTGATGGTCAGCGAGCCACCATATTTGAAGATGTCGTCGGGCTGTTCGAACTGCAGCGTCCAGGTGCCGAGCATGTCGACGCCACGGAAACCCGACAGGCCGAAGGTGAATTCCTGTGCGCCCTTCACGACCTCGACGGAACCGGCGAAGAAGCCGTTCACGTTTTCGTACGTGTCGATATAGGCACTGGTCCCGTCCGGGGCGATCAGCTTCAGCTTCGTCCCGAACATCGACAGGTCGTAATTCACACCCTCTTCCGTTGTCTCCAGACGGAAGTTCACGGTCAGGTCGAGATGCTCGACATCGAGCGCTTCGGTGACGTTGAACTTGAACGACGCCGGGGTGCCGAGGAAGTCGCTCAGCAGCGTCTGGGCGGTGTTGGCGCCCTGGGTCGGGACCGACATGTTGACCGCGATCGGGCCGGTCGAGAGGCTGGCTTCGTTGGCGCTGGTCTTGGGCGCGCCGAACAGCGACCAGACCTCGGCCAGGCGCACCGCATTATAGGCATCGACCGCGCCATAGCCATATTCGCGGCTGTAATGCGCCGCGCCGCCGTTCCAGTTGGCGTCCTGCCCGGCCAGCCCGAACGTGGTGCTGTTCAGATAGATCGGCCGTCCCTGGTAATCGACGGCCGCCTTGCCGGTGTCGAACGCGACCGGCAGCTTGGCGGAATAGGCCAGGATGTTCCGTACGTCGCGCCAGCCGAGATTCTCGTTGGCATCCAGGATCAGGCTGACGACGCCGCTGACCACCGGGGTCGCGCCCGACGTGCCGCCGAAACCGTTGGTATAGTCCGATGCGCCCGACGGATCGGCATTGGTGTTGTAGCCGTCGGTGCCCAGCAGATCGACCGTGACCTGCCCGGTGCCGCCGATCACGGCAAAATCGTTCGACGGGGCCGAGACGAGCAGGTGCGCGCCCGACGAGGTGTAATAGGACGAAAGGCCGTCGGACTCGCGATAGGAGCCGACCGCGACGACGTGGCGGTCGGTCTTCCAGCTGTCGAACTGTCCGTCGAGCGTGTCGTTGCCCGCCGCGGCGACGTGGATCGTCCCCAGCCCGTCGCGCCCGTTGGCGGTGCCGTTCGACAGCGCGTCGATCATCCTGTAACCGAACGATCCCTCGGTCAGCCGCGAGTTGGCGGTCGAGAGCGAGCCGCGCCCGCCCCAGCTGTGGTTGGTCACGTCGTAGCGGTCGGACTGGCGGATCGCCTCGAAGAACGCATCGGCATTGGAGCCGTTGACGAACACCGGCGAGGCGGGATCGAAGATGTTCACGCCGGTGATCGTGGCATCGTAGGAGATGCCGACGCCGCCCTCACCGTTCCGTGCCGCCGCGATCAGCCCGGCGACCGCCGTACCGTGCGGGCCGGAATCCGCCACGAAATTGCCGTCGATCCGCGCGCCGTCGATGACGACCTCGCGCGAGGCATCGTAATTGGCGGCCAGATCCCAGTGCGCATATTGAACGCCGCTGTCGTACACGCCGACATGCACGTCCTTGCCGGTATAGTCCTTCCACACCGCATTCAGGTCGCCCAGCCGCGTCAGATGCCATTGGTCGGCGGTGACGGGGTCGGCGACGCCCGCGATCTCATAGGTCTGGAACGCGGTCTTCACCGTCTTGCCGGTCGACACGTCATAGCCGGCGAAGCCGCCGCCCGGCTTGGCGATCGGGCCGATGACCGGCGGCCCGAACAGCGCGGCGCCGGAAAAGGCCATGTTGCCCGACAGCGGCTGCAGCGCCGCGACATATCCGTCCGATGCGCCAAAGGCCGGTGCCGCGCGGAAATCCGCGAGGCGTGCGGTGCCCGCCGCTCCGAACGGGACGGCGGACAGATCGACGAAGCTGGCCGGCAGCGGCTGCGTGGCCGCGCCATATCGCGTGTCGACGCCGTCCGAACGATCGGACAGGATCTGGTCGGTCAGGGAGGCAGCGGTGGTCCGGCTGCCGTAGGTGGAAGAGGTCATTGCGTCCCGAGGCTCCGATCAAGGGCCGTCATGCCGGGGCGAGGCGAGCATGACGACGCCCGGCCGCATGGCCGCGCGTCACCTGGCGCCCACGTCATCCTGCACGACGGCAGTAAGGTGGATACGTTGCTCGAGCTGGGATGAGGCTATGAAGCGTCGTCGTTGACCGCAATTGTTCATCAGACTTTAATACAAGTTAGATCGCCATTCCGGGTAACGCTCATCGGATAAAGTTATATTGTTGCAATATTTACCATCCTGAGGAAACGATGATACATTGTGTCGCGCCCATGCTGCGGTGCAACGACATTGCGGTGCCGCCCATACCGATTCGGCGGTCACGCCGCGGCGATCCGACAGCCGCGTCCGCGCGCCTGACGACCGGCGCCGGATGCCGGTCGGGCGGGGCACATGAAACGGCCGCACATCCATGTTCAGGCGATCGGCGCTGGCCGGGCCCGGGCGCGGTGAGGATCGGCGGGAGCGAACCATGACGCGGGGCGGCCGTCGCCGCGTCCGCGCCGTCCGCCCGGTTCAGGCGGCGCGGGTCAGCGCTCGAACAGCCACGCCTCGGCATCCTCGATCGTCGTGAAATAGCCGGCGTCGCGCCCGGATGCCGCGCGCTTGATCTGCAACCGCGCCAGCGACCGCGCGACCACGAACGCGATCCGGCGCGACACGGTGTCCGGATTGGCGAGCACGGCGCGAAAGCCGTCCACGCTGTCCTGCGCCTGGATGTGCATCGCGCGGATATCGACCAATGTCAGATGCTGGTTGGGGGCGCAGCGCAGCTCGCGATGGGCGGCATCGCGCGCCGCGACGAAGCGCGCGATATCGCCGGGCGCGAAGAAGCCCGCCAGCGTGATGCGGACCAGATCGCGCGCCGGCTCGACATCCAGCGACATGCGCGGCGTCATCGACGGGCCCGTCGCCTCGTCGGACATCATGACGTCCCTCCCTCTCCGGGCGACAGCCACCCGCCGGTGAACCCGGCGCGTTCCAGCCCGGCACGGATATAGGGGTTCCGGCGCATCGTCTTCCAGATCAATCCGCTGCGCCAGTTCTCGATCATGCACGCGATCGGTCCCTGGTCGATCCCCAGGAAATCGGTCGCGACCCAGCCGATGCCGGGCACCACGCGGCCATGCTGCAACTTTACGTCGGTCAGCGTCAGCGTCGGGTTGAAGCTGTCGCGAAAGCCGTAGCGGTCATAGATCGCGGTGCCGTACTGCGAATACATCGCGCGCGCGGCGGGCAGCACGATCTCCGGCGCGAACGCGACCGATCCCAGTGCGGCGGTCGGCGCGATCGTCCCGTCGTCGCGGTCGCCGGGGCCGCGCGCGGAATAGGAGAAGAACTCGCGGTTGCGCCCGTCGATCTCGCGCACGAAATCGCCCGGCCCGTCGCACGCGGTCAGCCCCCAGACGTTCTCGCCATAACCGCGCCAGCGCCCGGGATTGGTGATCGCATAGCGGCGCTGCGCATAGGTGGCGCGGCGGCTGTTCTCGAAATAATCGAACCCGCGCCGTTTGGAGTACGTGTCCATCAGGCCGCGGAAATCGATCCACACCTGGCTGTACTGATGCCCGAACAGCGGCGGGAAGGCGGTGAAGGGATTGTCGTATTTCTCGTCCCACGACGGGTCGAACTTCGCGGTCCATTCGTCCCAGGTGGTCGGCGGCAGCGCATGGGTGGGCGACCCCAGCGCCAGCACGTACAGGATCAGGCTTTCGTTATAGATGTTCCAGTCGGAGCCGATGAAGCCGCTTTCGGGATGCCAGCCCATCGACACGAACGGCTTGCGCGGGGTGATCCAGTCCCATTCGACCGCGCGGTACAGTTGATCGGCGAGCGCGCGGATCTCCTTTTCAGCCGGATCGTCGGCGTCGTCGAACCACGTCTGCGCGAACAGCACCCCGCCCAGCAGCAGCGCGGTGTCGATCGTCGACAGCTCGGTGCGCGCGAAGCGATGCCCCTTCGTCGTACCCAGGAAATGGTAGAAGAAGCCCTTGTAGCCGCTCATCCCCTCCTTCGCCGGCCCCTGCGGCGCATCGGCGAAGAAGCGCAGCGTGGCCAGCGTGCGCTGCGCGGCGGCTGCGCGCGTGATCCAGCCGCGCGTCGCCGCGATCGGATAGGTGGTCAGCGCGAAGCCGACCGCCGCGATCGAGGCGAAGCTGGGCGTCGGCCAGCGATCGGGCGCCAGGCCGGTCGTCTGGTCGGTGGTGTTCCAGAAGAAGCTGACCGTGCGGCGCTGGATATCGTCCATCAACGGGTCGCTGGCGCTGGCCGGCGTGGTCCCGATCGCGGGCAGCACGCCCGGAAAGGCGAGCCGCGGCACCTGCGGCGGCGCGAACGGCCCGGCGGTACACCCGGCCAGCCACCCCGCCCCGCCCAGCGCGGCGGTGCGGAGGAGATCGCGGCGGTCGAACGTCATATGGTCATCGGTCCCTTCGTCACGCTCCACCGTCCGTCACGTCCTAACGCCGTCATCGTCTCTGCCGTCAGGCCGGCGGACGTCGGGGTTGGAAGCATGAGAGCCGCCCCCCACCCCTGCCCGTCACCCCGGCGCAGGCCGGGGTCCATGGTGCCGCACACACCACGCCCGCATGCGCACGCGGACGGGTGGATCCCGGCCTGCGCCGGGATGACGAAGGACGCGACGGCCCGCTCCCCCCTTCCCGCCCCGGCGAAAGCCGGGGCCCAGTTGGGGGACGTTTCCGTATCCCTCGCGCCGCCCGCCACTGGACCCCGGCGTCCGCCGGGGTGGCAGGCGTGGGTGGAGAGGGGTGCCCCTCCCCACCCGTCACCCCGGCGCGGGCCGGGGTCCAGACACCGGGCAGCGCCGCGCTTGTGGCTCTGGCCCCCGGCCTGCGCCGGGATGACGAAGGACGCGACGGCCCGCTCCCCCCTTCCCGCCCCGGCGAAAGCCGGGGCCCAGGCGGGGGACGTTTCCGTATCCCTCGCGCCGCTCGCCACTGGACCCCGGCGTCCGCCGGGGTGGCAGGCGTGGGTGGAGAGGAGTGCCCCTCCCCACCCGTCACCCCGGCGCAGGCCGGGGTCCATGGTGCCGCGCTCACCACGCCCGCATGCGCACGCGGACGGCTGGATCCCGGCCTGCGCCGGGATGACGAAGGAAGGCATGGCCCGCCCCCCTCCCCGCCCCGGCGACAGCCAGGCGTGGGGGAGAGGGTGTCCCTACCCACCCGTAACTCCGGCGCAGGCCGGGATGACGGGCAAGCCGCCATCCTCAGAAATTGAACCCCGCCGACAGCTTGATCGTGCGCGGCGGGTTGCCGCCGATGCTGTACGACGAGATTTCGCGATAGACGCTCGGCGTGCCGTCGGTGCGGCTGTCGTCGAGCGGGTTGTTGTTGAACTCGACGTAATTGCGGTCGTTCATCAGGTTGATGATGTCGACGCGGAAGCGCAGCCGCGTCTCCTCGCCGATGAACTTGAGCGGGATGTACTTGGTCGCCGCGAAGTCGAGCTGGCGCCGGCCCCAGCGCCCGCCGTTCGCGCGCCGGAACGATCCCACCACGTCGCGGCGGAACGGTTGCGACGTATCGAGGAACGCGACCTGGTACAGCGGGCTCTCGATCTGGAACTTCGCCGACAGCGTGATGCCCAGCGGCGTGTCGACGCTGCCCGCCGTCACGAAGCGATGGCGCGGCACGCCGGCCGAGCGGCGGAACGGATAATCGCCGATCTGCGCGTAATCGAGCGAGAAATTCTCGCCGAACTGCCGGTTTTCCTCCGCTTCGGTGAAGGTGTAGGTCGCGTCCAGGCTCCACGGCGAGTCCGCCGTATAGTTCTTCGTCACCTTGAAATACGCGCTGTCGGCGTTCGTCTCCAGCCCGTTGGTGCCCAGGATGATCGCGCCATAGCCCTGCGGCGAGAAGCCGAACGGCGCGCCCGGCGTGTCGGTGGTGCTGTTGGGATCGTCGTAGAAGAACGTGCCGTCGGTGCGGCGATTGCCCAGCAGCCACGCGAAGCCGTTGCGGCTGCTGACATGCTGATAGCCCGCCTCCAGCTGCACGCGCTCGACCCGGGTGCGCAGGCCCAGGCTGAACTGGTCCGAATAGGGCACCTTCAGGTCGTTGTTGATGAAGCGCAATTCCCGCCCGCCGCCCGTCGCGCCGCCCAGCAGCCGCTGCCGCCCCTCGGGCGTCAGATAGACCGGATCCCAGTCGATGCACGTCGACGACGGATTGGTGGTGCAATCCTCGGCCGCGATGCTGTTGGCGTTGCGGAACTGGAAGGTGCGGGTCGGGAACGCGCCGAAGCTCAGCTCCTGTTGCAGGAAGTCGAACTGGTTGCGGTCGTACGACCGGCCATAGCCGCCGAACACCGTGAACCGCCCGTCCTCGTCGAGCTTGTAGGTGAAGCCGATACGCGGCTGGAACGCGCCGGTGAACGCCTTCCGGTTGCGCCCGGTCGAGAGATAGTCGGCGATATTGTAATCGGCGCGCGCCAGGTTCGGATAATTGGCCGCCGACACCGCATCCAGGTTCGACTGCGGCGTCACGAAATCGAGGAACGCCGGCGTCCGCTCGTAATCCCAGCGCACGCCCAGGTTCAGCGTCAGCCGGCTCGACACGTCCCAATCGTCCTGGATGTACAGGCCGAGCTGGAAGTTGTTCGAATTGACGGTCGGCGTCCCGAATTCGCCCGGCGCGCCGAATTGCAGCCGGTACGGCACCGTGTTGTTGAACGACGTCTGCCCGAACAGATTGGCGTCATAGGTGAACAGCGGGTTGAGCAGATTCTGCTCGGTGGTGCGCAGCTTGATGAAGCGGGTCTTGAACCCGGCCTTGATCGTATGCCCCTCGAACCCGGTCCAGGTGAAATCGTCCTGGATCGTCCAGCCCTTCTGCCCCTTGTCCTGGAAATTGCCGCCCGCGCCGGTGCGGAACAGGTCGAAGCGGTTGACATTGCCGCCGTTGCGCAGCGTCGCCTGGAACAGCTGGCCGTTGCCGAACGTCGCCGGGGTCGGCGACCAGGTGACGTCCTCATAGGCGACGCGCAGGTCGTTGATCCAGCGGTCGGCGGTATGCTGCCAGCGCGCGAGGCCACGCCATTCCTTCACGCGGTTGTTGGTGCCGGTCGACACGGTGTTGAAGCCGTTGCCGAGCTGGAAGCCGCTTTCGTTGCGATACTTGCCCGACAGCTCGATCAGGTCGGCGTCGGTCGGCTCGACGTCGATCTTGCCGAAATACAGGTCTTCCCTGAAGTTGTTGTTGAACGCGCCGAACAGCGGCTGATATTGCGACGGCAGGCTGCTGATCGGCACGCCGTTATTGGGGTTCACGTCGACCGGGCGTTGCTGCCGCTTGCCTTCGTAGCTGCCGAAGAAATGCGCGACATCCTTGATGATCGGGCCGCCCAGCGCGATGCCGAACTGCTTGTCCTCGGTCCGCACCTTGGCGATCTTCGCCGGGAAGATCTCGGTCGGGCGCAGGTCGCGCAGCGACTGATCGGTATAGTCGAAGAAGCCCTCGCCGTGGAATTCGTTGGTGCCCGACTTCGTGCCCGCGACGATCGCGACCGAGCTGACCTGGTCGAATTCGGCCTTATAGTTCGACGACAGCACCTGATATTCGCCGATCGCCAGCTGCGGGAACGGATTGCCGGGGGTGGAATCCTGCCCGGTGATGCCGTTCTTGAGGACGTAATCCTTCTGGCTGATGCCGTCGATGAACACGTTGACGCTGTTCGATCGCTGCGCGCCGCCCTGGATCGCGACCTGCCCGTCGGCGCCCTGTTCGACCAGCCGGACGCCCGGCGCCAGATCGGCGAAGGCCAGGAAGTTGCGGTTGTTCTGCGGCAATTGCTCGATCAGCCGCTGCGTGACGGTGATCCCGACCGTACCGCCCGACAATTGCCGGATGCGGTTGGCGGTGACGATGATGTCGCCCGCCTCGCCCCCGGCCGGCGGCGCGGTGTCCGCGCCCGCCGTCTCGCCCTCGGCCGCATCGGTCGCGGGCGGCTGTGCGGGGGCCATGGTGGTGGTCAGGTCGATGTCCAGCCCGGCATTCTGCCCGACCTGCAGCGTGAACGTGTCGGACCGGCGCGCGCCCTTCTGCGTCTTGATCTCCAGCCGGTACGATCCGGCGCCGACCGACGCGAAATTGTAGCTGCCGTCCGCGCCCAGCGCGGTGGTGCGGCGGAAGCCGGTGTTGACCTCGACCAGCGCGACCTCCTGCACCGGATTGTCCGGCGTCGAGGTGATCTTGCCGCGCAGCGACGCCTGCCCGACCTGCGCCGTGGCCGGCGCGCTCCACGTCATGCCCGCGCCGACACCCGCCAGCATCGTCGCACCGGCCAGTGCCAGCCGGAAAGCCCGCTTTGTCATGATGTTCCGTCCCTGCCTGTTCTTTTGTCGCCCCCGCCCGCACGACCCGCGCCGCCCAGCCGAAGGCTGTCCCCAACGCGCGAGGAACAACATTGATCCCGTATCGTAACGGTCGCTTCATGGAGGTGTCATGGAGGGCCGACGGATGAGGCGGCGTCAGCACTCACCCGAAGGTCAACCGCACGGGCCGCAAGAGCCGCGAGGCGGTTGGCCGGCTGGGTGGCAAGCCGAAGGGACAGACAGGTTGGGATCTTGCCTGGCTGTATGGTCCGGCTTCTCATCCCGACCTTGTCCCGGCCTTCGATCCGGCTTTTGGTTGAATTTTGTTCCAGACAGGAATATATCGCCGTCTGCAAACGTCAGAAGGCTAACGCCTTGTGAGATCGGACCCCCGGCCATGCCAGTGGCCGGGGGTCAATCGTTTGGGGGCCGGGTGCCAGCCCGACCCCCGCCCGTGCCTACTTGGAGCGGGACACCTCGACGACCTTGAGAATCAAGGTCGCGAAGGCGAACAGCACGCCAAGAAACAGGCAGATTTGTGCAAACGTCATCTGCTTCTTCCCTAGAGGACGGCGCAATTGCCGCCGTCGCGGGATATGGCGAAGCGTACCAACGCGGGCAACCAACATTCACGCAACCGCCGGCAACCACCGGATCGGCCATGGAGAAGACAGGACAACGCGCCTGGTCTGTTCAACGACGACTTGCATTCGTTCGGGAATATCGACGCGGCATGCGTCCTTATCGGCAAGCCGCTGACGACACCATGGGAACACGCCCCTCGCCATCGCGCTGTCCGCAGGCGTAAGCGGACCCACGGGAACGACCGCCACGGCACCGCACGGGAACCCCGCCGGGGGTCGCCGCGCTGCCCGTCGCGACAGGACAGGACAGGACAGGAAAGGGAGTGGACACAGTGAACGGACAGGGCATTTCGCGGCGGGCATGGCTGGCGGGCGCGGGCGCGGCGGTGGCCTGGGCGGCCAGCCCGGCGCGCGCGCTGCTGGCGAACGCCGCCACGACCGCGCTGCCGCCGCAGGTGGAGGCGTTGATCGCGCGGATGACCGTCGTCGAGAAGGCCGGGCAGCTGACGCTGATGGCCGCCGCCTGGGCGGGCGGCGCGGCGGTGACGCTGAACCCGGCCGGCTCGGCCTCCAACTTCGACGCGCAGCTGCGCGCGACGCGGCGCGGCGAGCTGACCGGCGTGTTCAACGGCAATGGCGCGGAAATGGCGCGGCGGATGCAGACCGAGGCGGTGCGCCGCTCGCGGCTGAAGATCCCGCTGCTGTTCGCGGCCGACGTCATCCACGGCCTGCGCACCGTCTTCCCGGTGCCGCTGGCCGAGGCGGCGAGCTTCGACCCCGAACTGGTCCGCCGCACCGCGCGCGCCGCCGCGATCGAGGCGTCGGCATCGGGGATCGACTGGACCTTCGCGCCGATGGTCGACATCGCGCGCGACGCGCGCTGGGGGCGCGGCGTGGAGGGCGCGGGCGAGGACGTGCTGCTCGGCCGCCGCATCGCCGAGGCGCGGGTACAGGGCTTCCAGGGGCCGCGCGGCATCGACGCGCCGGATGCGGTCGCGGCCTGCGCCAAGCATTTCGTCGCCTATGGCGCGGGCGAGGGCGGGCTGGACTATAACAGCGTCGACGTGTCCGAGCGCACGTTGCGCGACGTCTATTTCCCGCCGTTCCAGGCGGCGTTCGCGGCCGGCGCGCCGACCGTGATGGCGTCGTTCAACGACCTGTCGGGGATTCCGGCTACCGCCAATCCGTGGCTGCTCGACACCGTGCTGCGCCGCGAATGGGGGTTCGGCGGGCTGGTCGTCTCCGACTATACCGGCGACGAGGAACTGATCGCGCACGGGCTGGCGGCGGATGCGCGCGACGCGACGAAGCTCGCCTTCCTCGCCGGGGTCGACATGTCGATGCAGAGCGGCTTCTACCTGAAATACCTGCCCGATCTGGTCGAAAAGGGCGAGGTGCCGATGGCGCGGCTCGACCAGGCGGTGCGGCGCGTGCTGGCGCTGAAGGTCGCGCTGGGGCTGTTCGACGATCCGTTCCGCCGCATCGATCCGGCGCGCGAAAAGGCGCGCATCCGCACGCCCGAGATGCTGGCGCTGGCGCGCGAGGCGGGCGCGCGTTCGATCGTGATGCTGAAGAACGAGCAGCGGCTGCTGCCTTTGCCGCGCAGCGGCAAGCGCATCGCGCTGATCGGTCCGTTCGCGGGCGGCGGCCATGACCTGATCGGCCCGTGGAACGTCTATGGCACCGATCGCGAGGCGGTCGACCTGGCGACGGCGGTGCGCGCGACCGTCACCGATCCGGCGGCCGTGACGATCGACGACGGCAGCGACATGGCGCGCGCGGTCGCGGCGGCGCGCGCGGCCGACGTGGTGGTGCTGGCGATCGGCGAGACGCAGGACATGTCGGGCGAGGCGCAGTCGCGCACCGCGATCGTCGTGCTCCCCGCGCAACAGGCGCTGGCCGAGGCGGTCGCCGCGACCGGCACGCCAATGGTCGTGCTGCTGCGCACCGGGCGCGCGCTGGCGCTGTCGGGCGCGGTGGTCGATGCGCGCGCGATCCTGGTGACGTGGTTCCTGGGGTCACAGGACGGGCCGGCGATCGCCGACGTGCTGTTCGGCGCGGTCTCGCCCTCGGCGCGGCTGCCGGTGTCCTTCCCGCGCGCGGCGGGCCAGGTGCCCTATTATTACGCGCACCGCAGCACCGGCCGCCCCAACCCACCGGGCGCGCCGCAACCGTTCAAGGCGCATTATCGCGAGGTGCCCAACAGCGCCTTGTTCCCGTTCGGCCACGGCCTGACCTATGGCGAGATCGCTTATTCGGGGCTGGAGCTCAGCGCGAAGACGCTGCGCGCGGGCGAGACGCTGACGGTGCGCGCGACCGTCGCCAACACCGGCCCCCGCGCGGCGGTGGAGGTGGTGCAGCTCTACGTCCACGACGTCGCGGCCAGCGTGACGCAGCCGGTGCGGCTGCTGAAGGGCTTCACCCGCGTCGCGCTGGCCCCCGGCGCGCGTCAGACGGTGACGTTCACGCTGACCCGCGACGACCTGCTGTTCACCGGCCGCGACCTGCGCCCGACCGTCGAGCCCGGCGCCTTCCGCGTCTGGGTCGCGCCGTCCGCCGAGGCCGAGGGGCTGGCGGGGACGTTCGTGCTGGCGTGACGCTCAGCGCCGCGACACCGCGCGCTGCGCCGGACAGATGCCCGCCAGGAAGCGCGGCATCAATCCGGTGCGGCGCAGCGCGGGCATATAGGCGGCGGCTTCGCACGACGCGCGGCTGCCCTCGGCGGCGTCGCACGATGCGATGCCGCCGTCCGCGGCGCGCGGCAGCGCCCGGTCCAGACGCCGGCGATCGGGCGCCGACAGCCGCGCCCTGAAATCGTCGAGCGATTGCAGGGTGTCGCCGGGCGTCATCGCGACGATGTCCGACGCCGCGCAGGCCGGCGCGGGATGGGCGGACGATGAAGGAGCGGATGGCGCCGCTAGTACCAAGGCAAGAGCGAACAGCACGACATTCTCCCGTGGCGATCGGCGCCGCGAGGGCGGCGGCGACCGCGATCGATCGTGGCGCGCTCCGCTTACATTTCGCTGACGGACCGCTGCCCGCCGCTCAGTCCGCGCGGACGGTCGCTTCCTTCAGCAGCGCCAGCCGCATCTCGGACGGCGACGTGCCGTAGATGCGCCGGAACAGCTTGGTGAAGTCCGACGCGCTGCCCCCGAAGCCGGCGCCGCGCGCCAGTTCCTGGATCGGCGCGTCGGGCGTGCTGCGCAGCAATTGCAGGAAGGTGCGCAGCCGGTGGTCGCGCAGATATGCCGCCACGGTCATGCCCTGGCCGGCGAAGGCGGTGTAGAGGCTGCTGCGCGACACGTTCAGCATGGTGGCGATCCGGGCGGTGGTCAGTTCCGGGTCGCTGCCCGTGGCGGCGACCAGCGTCTTCACGCGCGCGACCAGGTGCGATTTCGCCTCCGCCACGCTCGGCCCGGTCTGGCGGATCATCGCGAGCGCGACGTCGGCGGTGGTGGTCAGCGCCACGTCGAACGTCGCCGGCGAGACCGACCCCAGCGCGCCGACCATATAGCGCACCTGCAGGCCGAACAGCTCGGCCAGCTCGCTGTCGGTGAACACCTGTCCCGCGATCCCGCGCAGCCGCGCCGCGTCCACCGCCGCGACGACGGCGGGGCGCGGCACGAAGATCGCCACGACATGCGCGGGATAGTCGCGCATCACATGCGGCACCGCCGTGTCGAGCATGAACACGTCGCCGTCGCGCAGCCGCAGCAGCCGGCCGTCGGTTTCCACCTCCATCCGGCCATGGGTGATGAAACAGGCCAGCAATCCGTCCATGCTGTCGGCGTCGTCATCCTCCTTGCGCCGCCCGGTCTCGCCGGCGTTGCGCGACATCGAATGGAGGAACGCCGCCGTCGATCCGACGAACCAGCGCATCGTCGTGTTCACCGGCCCGCCGTCGAAACAGACCGGCGGGGTGCGGCGATAGAGGAAGGTCTCCTCCAGGTAATCGCGCACACCGGGCGTCGCCTGGGTGCTGTCGACCTCGGCCGCCTCGAAGCGCTTGGCCCGCCAGGGCCGGTACTGGTCCGGTTTGGGCGACGTCATCGCGCCATCATAGGCGGCTGATGTGCATCATGCATGAGGCAATCCGTCCAGCCGACAGGCATTTCGTCCAGTCCGGCGGCGGACGCGATCCCGCGCGCGTCTCGCGACAGGACGATTGAACGAATATCCCGTCGCGCCGGACGAATGGCCAAATGACACCGCCGTGCGCTCGCCGTTAAGGATGCGGCGTACCTGCTGGCGATCATCTTGCCGATGCGCCCGCGGACGGGCGTGAACCGTATCAGCTGCATCAAGGGGGGCGGACATGAAGACATTCCTGCTGCTGCGGTGCTGGCATCAGGCAAGGCCGCCGATGTTGACACCGCATCGCCGGTCCTAGCCTTTCTTGAAATTCTTCGGGGGATTACATGATAAAGCAGCTTTCTACGATGGCATCTGCCGCAGCGCTGATGCTTAGCGCGCCCGCGAACGCGGCATTAATCGAAAGAAGCTTTGTGGTGACCGGATTTTATTCTTCCGGGCCACTTTCCACGCTCAACATCGCAATCAACATATCCTTCGATAATTCGAAAGACATTGAAAGCACACGCAACGGATTTAGCGTTATTTCTGATTTACCCGATCACGATTTAAAGTATGCATACAGATCTCTAAATGATCTCCTATTGATTGGAACCAATGTTAGCCCGGCTGCCGCCGAAGTAAGTAGCGCCAAGAACGACCTTGCTTTTTTGATATTCGGCGCATCGACAGCGTCCGCAAGACCCTCGTCAATCAGCTATTCCACATCTTCGGGCAAAATCTATAATTCTGGTAGCGTAAAACTTGTCAGCACGGATTTGACCTCGGCCGTTCCCGAACCCGCCACCTGGGCGATGATGATCCTCGGCTTCGGCATGGTCGGCGCTGCCGCGCGCCGTCGTCGTCAGCACGTCGGCGTCTCGTTCTCCTGACCTGATCGCCATCGGTCCGTCGCGCGGGCCGATGGCGATCGCGCGTCCCATCACGTGGAGAGATTGGCCATGACCAACATCGACATCATCAAGGCGCTGTACGCCGGCTTCGCGGCGGGCGACATGCCCGCGATCCTCGCCGACATGGCGCCCGACATCGCCTGGACCGAGGCGGAGGGCTATCCCTATGCCGGCACCTTCCACGGGCCGCAGGCGATCGTCGACGGCGTGTTCATCCGGCTGGCGACCGAATGGGACGGCTATCAGGCGATCCCCGACCGCTATGTCGGCGAGGGCGACGACGTGATCGCGCTCGGCCATTACAGCGGCACGTACAAGGCCACCGGCAAGGCGTTCCGCGCGCCGTTCGTCCATGCCTGGACGCTGCGGGGCGGCCGGATCGTGCGCTTCGTCCAATATGTCGACACCGTGCTGGTGCAGCGCGCGCTTCAGGGCGACTGACCGCGCCGCGTCCGAAAACCGGCCATCGCCGCACAAGACCGTCCCCCGCGTCGGGGGTCGATGAAGCAACACATTCGGGGGGAAATATCATGAGGTTCATGCCCGTCGCGCTGGCCGCGACCCTGCTCGCCGCCGCGCCGGCCAGCGCGGCGAGCTACATCGTGACCGACCTGGGCGACCTGCCCGGCGGGTCCGCCGTCAGCATTGCCACCGGCATCAACGACGCCGGCCAGGTGGTGGGGTTCAGCAGCGCGGCGACGGGCTACCGCGCGTTCCTGTGGAGCGCCGCCACGGGCATGCGGGACCTGGGCGACCTGCCCGGCGGATATGACGCCAGCTCCGCCACGGGCATCAACGACGCCGGCCAGGTGGTGGGTACCAGCAGCGCGGCGACCGGCAGCCGCGGGTTCCTGTGGAGCGCCGCCACGGGGATGCGGGACCTGGGCGACCTGCCGGGCGGGGGCGATTACAGCATTGCCAACGGCATCAACGACGCTGGCCAGATCGTGGGGTACAGCAGCACGGCGACGGGCACCCGCGCGTTCCTGTGGAGCGCCGCCACGGGCATGCAGAAGCTGGACGACCTGCCCGGCGGGGACGATCGCAGCTATGCCACCGGCATCAACGACGCCGGCCAGGTGGTGGGCACCAGCGCCGCGGCGACGGGCAACCGCGCGTTCCTGTGGAGCGCCACCGCGGGCATGCAGAAGCTGGACGACCTGCCCGGCGGACGCGATTACAGCGCTGCCACCGGCATCAACGGCGCCGGCCAGGTGGTGGGTTCCAGCGACGCGGCGACCGGCACCCGCGCGTTCCTGTGGAGCGCCACCACGGGGATGCAGGACCTGGGCGACCTGCCCGGCGGACGCGACTACAGCTTTGCCAGCGGCATCAACGACGCCGGCCAGATCGTGGGCAACAGCGACGCGGCGACCGGCACCCACGCGTTCCTGTGGAGCGCCACCGCCGGCATGCAGGACCTGAACGACCTGATCGACACGGCGGCGGGCTTCACCCTCGCCGAGGCGCGCGGCATCAACGCCAGCGGCCAGATCGTGGGTTATGGCAGCAACGCCGCCGGCCAGAAGCGCGCCTTTCTGCTGACGCCGACCGCCGCGGCGGTGCCCGAACCCGCCACCTGGGCGATGATGCTCCTCGGCTTCGGCGTGGTCGGCGGGGCGATGCGACGTCGCGCGGCGGCCACCCCCACGACGGTCCGCATCGCCTGACACGAACCCGTTCGATCCTTCAGGAGATATATCATGAAGCTCATGCCCGTCGCGCTGGCCGCGACCCTGTCCATCGCCGCGCCCGCGCAGGCGGCGACGATCGTCGATACCGGAACGCCGACCGGCGGAGGGTACACGATCGCGCTCAACCCCAAGCAGAAGCTCGCCGGGCGCTTCTCGCTGATGTCGGCCACCGTGTTGACCGACATCCAGGGTTACATCGGATCGTCCACCAATACGGAAATCCTCACGATCGCGATCAGCCGGGGGACCGACACTCCTGGCGACGTCCTCTATTCGGGCACGGTCACTTCGGCGACGGCACCATCGTTCCAGGGCCTGAGCGGTCTGGACTGGATGCTGGATGCGGGAGACTATTGGGTATCGTTTGCGAGTTCCGGCTACAGTTTCATGGTTTCCGGCGCACCGCAGCCGCTGGCGCAAGGGGCCTATTGGACAGTGGATGCATGGCATCCCAAGGGGATCTGGGTTCCCCAGGACGGAAGCGCCAGTCCGATCGGCGTCCGCATGTCGGGCGTGGCGGCGGCCGTCCCCGAATCCGCCACCTGGGCGATGATGCTTCTCGGCTTCGGCATGGTCGGCGCTGCCGTGCGGCGTCGCGCGACGACGACGCGCGCGACGATCCGCATCGCCTGACCCGACCCGCTCGATCCTTCAGGAGACATATCATGAAGCTCATGCCCGTCGCGCTCGCCGCGACCCTGTCCATCGCCGCGCCGGCGCAGGCGGCGACGATCGTCGATACCGGAACGCCGACCCAGACATACACCGGGTCAGCGCTCGATAGCGACCAGTCGCTTGCCGGGCGCTTCTCGCTGACGTCCGCCACCATGCTGACCGACATTCAGGGATACATACGTTCCTTTCGCAGTTCGGGGATCCTCACGATCGCGATCAACCGGGGCGGCAACCTCCCTGGCAGCGTCCTGTATTCGGGTACGGTCGCCGCGACGCAGGGTACATCGTTTCAGGGCCTGAGCAATCTGAACTGGATGCTGGATGCCGGCGACTATTGGGTGTCGTTCGCGAATTCCGGCTCCGGCATGATGTCGCGTGGTGCTCCCAACCCGCTGTCCGTGGCGGCGTACTGGAAACCGGGCCAAGGCTGGAACAGTATCTACGATCCCAGCAGGTCGATCGGCGTCCGCATTTCGGGCGTGCCGGCGGCGGTGCCCGAACCCGCCACCTGGGCGATGATGCTCCTCGGCTTCGGCATGGTCGGCGCTGCCGTGCGGCGTCGCCGTCCGGTCGTCGCGACGGTGCGGGTCGGGTAACCGCGTCCGGCCGGGCGACGCGAAACGTCGTCGGTCGATCGGCCGGCGGCGCTTCCGCCTTCGCCCGGGAACGCGGCGCGCCGCGCTGTCCTACACGCCCCCGCCCGCGGTATGGTCGCCGCCATGCCGCATCGCCGCCGCGCCCGCCCTGTCGCCGCTCGTTCCCGCGCGGCGCACGCGACGGGGCGTTTCCGATCCGCACGTGGTGTGAACTTTGTGAACTTCCGCGCGCCCG
>NZ_LDTB01000050.1 GCF_001476895.1 Sphingomonas endophytica
AGAAACGGGGGTCACGTCACCAGCCAAGCTCTTCACGCTCAATCTGCCGCCACGAGTCTGAGTCTAAGTGTGTCTGAATGACACGTGCGGCATGCTCTTTAGAATCACCGGCAACATGGAAGGTGGCGGTGATGTCTCCGTGTCCAGCTAAAAAAATGAATATGCTAGTCATATTTCTCCCTCAGTCTTGCGACGACTACACGCCCTTTCCCTGCCCTCACGCCGACCATCACGTCGTCGGTGTTTGCAAAACGCGGCGCGACCTCATCCGCCCGGTGTGAATATTCATCATCGTCCGACAGGACTGATCCATAGCCGAGCACCCCTCGGCGTTGGGTACACTCAGTTCCACTAAGAAAGCCTGATCGGCAACGATACGGTAGAAAAGCAGGCGAACCGCATCAGGCGCCGCCAACCCAAGTGCGTCGAGTACCGCCATCGCCTGCGCGTTCAAGTGGCCATTAATCCTGGCGTGAATCGATGGCGTTTCCGTCATGACTTCCGCTACATCTCAGATGCGATACATACGTTCCTAAAGTATAGTGTAAAGCAAGACGCGCGGTGCTGAGCCACGATCTATCCTACCTCCTTCCGGCGTGGCTTTTTGTGCTGCCCTCCATTTTTTGGGTTGGCGTTATATTTATGCCGAAGACCAGTAGCTTCTTCGACTGTCTTGTATCGGTGCGGCCCCGCACTGGGGTGGCTGAATCATCGGGCGGACAATAGGATAGGTCCGCCCGATGATTTATTGTGGTCGAGACGTCTCACGCCGCCGCCCGCACCACCTCCGTCGGTATAGCGTCGGCGTAGCTGCCGCCGGCGGGGATGAAGAGGGAGCCGGGCAATTCGATGCCGCGCATCTGATCCGCGGCTTCCCGCCAGCGCCGGTGCGCGCGGTCGATGCCGCGCTTGATGCGGCAGCGGGACGGCAGCGGCGACGCGGTCAGGATGGAGCGTGGCCCGACCGACCAGCGATGCGTGTCGCTGAGCAGTTCGATGATCCCGTCGTCGCTGGCGAGGTAGGGCTGCACATCGGCGTGCCAGTCGACAAGGATGTTGCCGCGGGTGGCGAGCGAGATGCCGACCGGCCCGTCGGCGATAGGCAGGTCGAATGCGACGAGGACGAGGTCTCGGTTCGTCTGTTCGACGATGGCGGCGATCTCCAGCGCCTCGGCGAAGTTCTTGCGTCCGCCCGAGGCATAGGCGATCGGATTGCCGATGGGCGCATATTGCGGATAGCCCATGGCGAGACGCAGGCCGGCGGTCCAGGCCTGCATCGTGTCCATCGATTCGATGACGCTCATATCGTTGTTCCTTCTTTCTTTTCCGCCCCTTCGCAGAGGCCATCATCACGGCTCAGTTGCAGGCCGCGGCTCCCAGGGTTTCCAGTTTGCGGGCTTCCGCCGCGAAGGACGCGGCGAGCAGGTCGTCGGCGTATCGCTGCCAGTCGGCGGCGTAGGGTCGGTGGGCGCAGTGCTCGGCCACGAAGGAGGTCAGACGCCGCGTCGCCTCCAGGACGGAGGCGGTGCCGCCGCTCAGATGGCGCCAGCGCATCAGCAGTGCCGCGGTGGTCCACACATCGCCCTCGCAGACTGAGCGGACCGCCGACCATTTGCCCTGTTGCATCATCTGCGAGACAAGGTCCGGCCGGCAGGTCAGCTTGGCCGGGACGCCCAGCCGGGCGGCGACCTCGGCGAGGTGCACGGGGGATGCGCCGCCACACATCTCGCCGCAGAGGTCGAGATGGCCGGACGCACCGCGCTGCCACGGTGACAGCAGCCCGATGAGGCTGGGCGGCAACCGCAACCCCGCGTCGATCGCCCCGATCAGGATCTGCGGCAGGTCGGAGTGGAATCCTCCCCACGTCACGATCTGGACGCAGCCGAGCCGCTCCATGTCGGCGAAAAACGCTTTCAGGACAGCGGCTTCGTCCTGTTCCGGCAGGCCGCGCGTCTCCAGCCTGACCGGGCGCAGGCCGTCTTCCGCCTCGGTCATCACCAGCCACGACAGGGTGGTGATCCGATGGCACGGCCAGCGCGGCGTCACGCGTGGGTCGGTACGCAGTTCGCGGGGCGACAGATGCGCGGCATCGGCGGGCAGGAAACGCTCGCTCGCCTGATAGCGGGCGTGCGCTTCGTGGTCATAGGCGAGTTCGGCATCGAGGACGACGACGAAACGCGGCGTGTTGCTCTTCCAGAGCGCGGTCAGGTCGTGGTGCATGGTGGCTCTCCGGCGGGCGCTCGCGCGGCCGCATGTCGGTTGGGGGAAGGTCAGCGGGTGGCGGGCTGATCCGCGCGCCAGCGGTCGAGGGCGCGGAGCGCGGCTTGCGCGGGGTGATCGGCGTCGTCGAAATCGCCGAATAGTCTTGCCCAGCACTGCCATCCGGCGATGGCCTCGCCGATCAACTCGACCGCGGTGGTCGCCGGGTCCGGCAGCAGCGCGGTCGGCGTGGCCGATTTGCATTCGTCGACGGGAGTGCCGGGGCGGCAGATGCACGGCATCAGATGCGCGCGTGCCTGATGCATATGCCACGTGTTCCCGCGCGGCATGTCGCGCCATCGCCCGGCCGTGTCGCCAGCGGTGGCGATGATGCGCGGATGGCGCGCCAGATCGGCGAGCGTCAGGAGTCGGTGGGGGACGCGGCCCCAATTGTCCCAGCTTATTGCAGCGCCGGTCGCGGGGATGCGCTGCTCCAGCCAGTCGAGCAGATCGACGACCGTGTCGCCTTCGCCCAGGCAGCGAGCGTCGGTGGAGAAGCGGAAGCCACTGCCGTCCGGCGTGACGGTAAGGACGCCGATGCCGCAGAGGATGCGGGCGTCCGGTCGGTGGCGGGCGGCGGGACAGGCGCCGATGGTGCGGACGGCGAGCGCGATCGACGCGGGCGCGAAGTCGCGCGCCTCGATCGACAGGTCGATGAGAGACATGGACAATTCCTTGAGCATTGGCCGCATGGCGGCAGTGTGGGATCAGTCGGCGGCGGACAGCAGGTCAGCGACATGCGCCTGCGCGGCGGGGTGATCGGTCTCGCCGAGCCAGGCGGCGAGATGGTTGCTGAGGACGGCGGCGATGCTGCGGCCGACCGGGTTCAGCGCGGCGAGGCGCCGTATGACGAGGCGGAAGACCGCGATCGCATCGACTTGCACGTCCCGCGCGATCGCACTGACGTCGGACCGCAGCCAGGCCGCGAAGCGGTGTCCCGGATCGACGGGCGCGCAGAGGATGCCTATGTTCGCGCACGCCTGCGCGAAGGTCAGCGGTTCGCCGTCACGGCTGGCGGTCAGGTTGAGGGCATATAGCTGACCGCATCCCGCGATCGCCCGGATGCAGGGTGACCATTCCGCACCGGGCAGCTGGTCCAGAAGCGCAGCGTCGTCGTCGAGGCGATATCCGGCGATCGTCGCTCCTTCACGGGTGAGTGGTCCTTCAAGCCATGACAGCAACCCATCGGCGGGAGCGGACGGCTGAAGGACGCAGCTGTCGAGCGTGAAGAAAACTCGCGGCCCGCGCAGTTCAGCGGTCAGGGTGGCGGCACCGATAGGGATTAGGCGGTCGACGCCGACGTGATGGCCGACGTCGAGCCGCGCGACGCTCAGCGCGGAGATGACAGGTGTGGGAGGCATGAACAGCGTGCTCCAGGCACGCGCCCTCGGCCCAGGCCGCGCGAAGCTGCTGGGGGTGAGGACGCGCGGATGGTGGAAATGACCGGCAGGACCGGTCGACGACGAAAATTCCGACCGAGGGCCGAGCCGGCGGATGCCGACTCTGTTTTTCCCTTCTTTCAGAACCTTCGCATGTCCCGTCCGTTAGGATCAGCGCCACCGGCGCCCTTTTCCATGCCAGCGGCATGGCTGTGTCCTTCGGACTGTCGCAATCTGTTAAGGATTGGGTTATAGCCTGAGGTGGCCTGTGGGAGTCTGTCCTGTGGGCCGGGGCGTGGAAACCCCGTTACTAGAGCCGGCCGAAAGGCCAAGGTTTACAGGACCTAGTTCTGTGACCGGGTGGCGGACGCGTATGTCCAGAGCCGCCCGGCTTAAAGGCGTTCGCGCCTGTCTAGTAACAGGTTTCCAACATTCCGGTCTCCAGAAGGCCGGCACCCCGGGTTCAACGGGGTGCCGCCGGCTGGCCGGCGTGCATCCCTTGTCGGGGGATGACGATGGTTGGAATACGGGGGATCAGAGCGGCGTCGGCAAGCATGTTGGCGTTGACGATCGCCGCCTGCGGCGGCGGCGGCGGGATCAGCAGTGCGGGCAGCATGGCGACACCACCGCCGACCAGTGGCGCGACACCGACGCCCAGCCCGTCACCGACGCCGTCGCCAAGTCCGACACCATCGCCAACGCCAACGCCAACGCCGACGCCGACGCCGAGCCCAACGCCCACGCCGTCACCTACACCCACGCCGACACCGTCGCCAACGCCCAGCCCGACGCCCACACCAACACCAACACCAACACCAACACCAACCCCGACGCCACCGGTCTATTCGGCCCCGGTGCCGCCGCCTGCGGGCTATGTCATCACGCCATCGGACCGCCAGCCGATCCGCTCGGTCAACGACACGCCCGAGTTCCGCCGCAACTACGGCGCCAACGAGTTCATGAATGCGCTCTACGCGCTCGACAGCGGACACATGGGTCAGGGCGTCACCGTCGCCGTGGTTGACGACGGCGTCATGAACGTGAACGGCGAGCTCGACGGCCGCATCGACCAAACGCTGTCCAGGGACTTCGGCTATGTCGTCGCTGCCGACGGCACCCGCACGAAACGCAGCGAATTGGGCAGCGGCGCATCCGACCACGGCACGGCGGTCGCCAACATCATTGCCGCCAGGGCCAATGGTGCCGGCACCATCGGCTATGCCCCATCGGCGATGATCGTCGCGCTGCGGGTCGCCGACTGGGACGAGAAGACGCAAGGCGAGATCCTGTCGCACACCGACGAGGCGATCCGCTATGCGGCGGACAAGGGCATCAAGATCGTCAGTTCGTCGCTGGTCGGTGGCAGCGCGGGCTGGACCTCGGCGACCGTGCGGCTGGCGGCGACCGGCGGCCTGCTCGTCAACTCGACCGGCAATTTCGGTGGGGCCGATCCGTATAACGCGCAGTGGATCACCGCCGACAATCGCAAGGCGGTGCTGTTCGTCGGCGCGCTCAGCCCGGCGTTGAACAAGTACGAGATCGAGGCCTATTCGAACAAGGCCGGCACGATGAAGGGCCGCACCGTCGTCGCGGTCGGCTCCAATGTCACGACGCTGGTCGATGGCACGGTCGGTGTCTTCTCCGGCACCAGTTCGGCGGCACCGGTGGTGGCGGCGCTCGCCGCCGACATCCTGTCGAAGTGGCCGCAGCTGTCCGGCCAGCAAGCCGGTGACGTGATCCTCCAGACTGCCAAGGACATCGGTGCGCCGGGGCCGGACGAGGTGTTCGGCATGGGGCTGGTCGACTTTAAGGCGGCGCTGGCGCCGGTCGACCCGAAATTGTCGAACGGCAGCACGCAGACCAGCATCGCCACGTCAGTGATGGTGGTGCCGGAAGCGGTCGGCACCGCTGCGATCCAAACCTCCCTGTCGCACGTGACGGTGCTCGACGCCTTTGGCCGCGACTTCACCGGTTCGATCGCGGCGCTCGTCGTCCAGCCGCAGGTGATGGCCGACCGCCGGATCGAGCGGCGGGTCCAGCAGATGGGGCGGCAGGCCAGCCTCTCGCTCGGCGGCTTCAGCGGCACCATGGGCTATACCAGCACCCGCTTCGGCCCCGGGCAGGATCAGGTCCGGTCTGCAGCGACGGCGGGGACGTTCGCCTATACCGACGGGACGACCGGGGTGCATGCGGCGTGGAATGCCGGCGACATGCTCCAGGCCGATGTGATGGGCCTCGCGCCCTTCGCCGATGGCGTGCTCGCCTATGCGCCCCAGGCCGGGACCAGCCTCGGCGTCGACCGGGCGGTCGGTGGCGGGTGGCTCGGGCTGACCATGGCGGCGGGGCGCACCACCGGCAGCGCCGCGCAGGCGATGACGCTGGGCTGGAGTCGCGGCGACCTTGATCTGCGCGCCTCGTTCATCGACGAGGACGGCACGCTGATGGGGATGCCGACCGGCAGCGGCGCACTGCGGCTCGGGCGCGGTGCCCGCACGGTGATGGTCGAGGTGCACCACCGTGTCGGCGTAACCGATGGCTGGTCGCTGGAAGGCTATGGCTCGCTGGGCGTCACCCGGCTGAAGATCGACGCCGCCTCGCTCGTCACCGGCGCCACCCCGATCCTCGGCAGTCGGATCGGCGTGCAGGCGACGGGCTCCGTGCCGGGCGGCCTGCTGACGCTGGGGATCGCGCAGCCGCTCGCCATCGAGGCGGGCGCGGCGGAGCTGACGCTCGGGACGGGCTACGACCTTGCCAGCCGCTCGGTCCTCTACGGCGTCACCCGCGCCAGCCTCGCCGGGCAACGCCGCGTCCAACTGACCGCCGGCTACGTCACCCGCACCGCCATGCCGCTGCGCCTCGGCGTCATGCACGACGTCACCGATGGCTCCGTCGCCGCCCTCGTCGGCTGGCACACCGGCTTCTGATCGACCGATATCACAAGGAGAGACACTCATGCGTTTGACCATCGCGCTCGTCATCGGGCTGGCCGCCGTGCCTGCCGCTGCCCAGCGGGCGCCTTTAACCAAACTGCTCGATAAGGTGCCCAGTCTGCTCGGCAGCGGGCCTAAGCAGCCATCGATCACCATGCCCGCAACGCCGGTGATCGTCGGGCTGACCACGGCTGCGGACCACACTTTAGCGACTGACGCCGCGACCTATGACCTTGGCGGCTTCCGCCTCGGCATGAGCGAGGCGGAAGCCGAGGCGGTCGCCAAGGGGCGTGGGCTGACCACCAAGGCCGTCACGCGCTATGTCGATTTCGAGACGCAGGTGCGCAGCGCGATCAACATGCGCGGCGGTGCCGCCGGTGTGCCGACCAAACGCGGCGTGCTCGGTGAGGCCACGCTCGTCGATGATGCCGGTGGTCGTTACATGTTGAAAACGTTGGTGTGGCCGGACGGGGCGCATCTGTCATCGATCGTGTACCTCGCGCCGCAGGGTACGGCGGCAGCGGACTGGCGCCGGATGCTGGTCGAGAAGTGGGGTAAGCCTCGCGAGGAGCAGACGGGTGACACGTTCACGGCACGCTGGGGCGGCGTCGGGAGTGGCTTCCACGCCAGCGCGAGCCTCGGCCCACGTGGCGGGACCGTCGAGATCGCGCAGCCGGACGGAACGCGCCAGCAGCCGGGCAAGCTGGTCGAACAGGCCGCTGACGGCTTCATCGCCGCTCGTGCCAGGAAGCCGACGCTGTGATGGGCGCGATCGCGAAGGGAACACGCACGATGCACATCCGTCCGCTTGTCGCAGCCGCCGCACTTCTGGCGCTGACCGCCTGCGGCCAGGGTCCGGGTGATGCCGTTCGTGCCGCGACGGAGGCGGCCGGTCGCGGTCAGGCCGCCGAAGCACTCGAGCGCATCGACCCGGAGATCAAGGCCACCGCCGGGATTTTCATCACACCCATGCTCCAGGACAAGGCCAGGAAGGCCAAGGCGAAGGGCGGGGTGACGTCGGTCACGGTCGAGAAGATCGACCAGACCGACGCCGATCACGCGGTGGTGACCACCGTTACCCGCTTCGGCGATGGATCGACACAGACCGACACCGACAAGGTCCGCCGCGTCGATGGCAAGTGGTACATCACCATGTGATTATGGCTGACCACGGTTCGATCGACTGCCCATAGCCGGTGGATGAACGGAGCGTTTCGCCCTTCATCCACCGCAGCGGACATTCCTTGTCACATCGCAAGGTTCTTCGCCGTGGGTTGGTCGCGTTAGTCAGGGCTGCCGGACGAACAGGCGGTCGAATGCCTGCTTGCAGCCCTGGATACCTTCTTCGGTCAGCGCGACCGACTTCGCCTTGTTGGCCGGATCGGCGATCAGCCCCTGCTCGTGAAGTCGGTCCAGCGCCGACCAGTCATATGTCTTCCATGCGCGCCATGCCGGATCCCCAGCGCCGTCGCGGTGAAGGGTGAGGTACAGCAGCGCCAGCACGGCTTCGTCGATGCGATCGGTATCCACAGGCGGTATCGACATGGTCTATCCCCTCGCGATTGCCCCGATCATCTGCGCCGGTGATATCGGGCCGGTCAATCCGTCTGCCATGGGCAGAGGCGTGGCTGGCGTGACACGGTCATGGACGAGCCCCCCTCACCGGATATGCGGGGATGGACCCGATCGACCGGCGGCGCGCTGCACATATCGCCGGTTCTCGGCCGCCTGCGCCGTCGCCTCCGCCAATATCGCCGGCGCCAGCCGGGCCAGTTCGGCCGCCGCCACCTTGTCGGCCAGAGCCACCGCCGCGCGCCGGTTGCGCTCGCCGACCGTGATGGCGCTGCCGGGGTGCAGATTGGCGTCATGCGCCTCCCGCCAACTGACGATGAGCGGGTGGGATGCGACGGGCGGCACGACCGAGGCGCTCTCGGCCCTGTCCGCCGCTGCGGGACGCTCGGTCTTCGGCGCCATCGACGCGGCGGGCGTTGGTGATGGTGCGGGCGACGTCATAGGCTCGATTGGCGGACGTGGAGGTTCGGTCGCGGGCGGCTGGGCGACCGGTGCCGTCCGCTTTTCCTGCGACTGGCGGATGCCCTCCAGCCGGCGCTGCGCGTCTTTCGACTGTAATGCCTCGGGGGTGACACCGAGCCAAGCCGCATCGGTATCGCGAAGGACGATGCTGTCGTCCTGCCGGTGAACCGGGATATTCGCGCGAGCGATCTCGTCGATTGCGCGGTGAACCTGCGGCCGCGCCTGCCGCGTCGCCGCCTGCTGCTCCAGACCCTTGTCCCGGGCGTTGCGCAGCCGGCCCTGCACGTCGGGATCGGCGATGTAATGGTGCAGCCCATCCTGAAGATCGCGCCCGTCATGCGCGAGCGTCCATTTGCCGCCGGGGTCTGCGGGGATGGTAAGGATTCCGGGCTCCGCCTTTACGGCCTCGACGAGCCTGGCGACCAACCGGTTCTGCTGATCGCGGATCCGGTCGAGCTCCTTCATCTGCGCCGCTGATGCCAAGTCGAGCATTCGGCGGTCCAGATCGTTGATCTTGAACGGTTCGGTCCGACCATCGCGCCGCGTGATACGGCGACGGAGGCGCCGAATTCGTACCAGCCAGTCGTCGACCTCGGCGCTGGCCAGGGCCTTCGCTGCAACCGGCATCTTGGCCGACGGCGCAGGTGCGGAATCCGGCTCAGCCGTCCCGGTCGTCGGCGGCGCGGAATCTTCCACCGTCTGGTGCTGGCCGGTTTCCTTTTTCGGGGCTGCAGGGATCGCCGGGTGTTCGATCGCGGCGTTCTCGCGCCGCCGGATCGCTGTCTCATGCAGCATCTGGAATGTCATTTCGATCCTTTCGCGACCGATCTGGGCATGGTCCGCCAACGACTTGGCGAATGCGACGTCGGGCGCGAAGGCCTTTTCGAGGTCATCGAGATAGGCGTGCGCGTCCCGCTCGCGTTGTATGAGCGCCTCGTACCGGGGGTGCCCCTCGGGATCCTTGCCCTTCGCCCGCAACTTGTCGGCCAGATCGTCGGCATAGCCGCGCATCTTCTCGGCGGTTTGTTCGGCGTTGCTGCGGGCCATCGGATGCTGGATCGTGAGGATCACATCGGAGGTGCGCGCTTCCGCGCGCCGCTGTGCCAGATCGCGCGCAAGATCCGCGACGAAGGTGCTTCGCGCCGGCCCTTCGACGCTTGTCCGACGCAGTTCGGCGACTCGTTCTTCGTCGGCCTTCTCGACCTCGTCGTGTCGCTTGAGCAACGCGGCCATCCGCGCCCACCAGCCCTTGTGGGCGTTTTTGACATCCATTTCGGGCCCGGCGCCACATGCCGCAATGAACGCGAGCCGGCGAGCGAGGTGCTCCTGCGGCTCGGCCTCGATCCCCATGTCCGCATAGGAGCGCGGATCGTAGCGCCGCGGCGATCCGATCGCTTCCAGCTCCGCGTTCACCGCGGCGGCGAAGTGCGTCCGCATGTACATCGGCCAGTCCTTGTGACGGACTTCGGCGCATTTTTTCTGGCGATGCGGATAGCTCCGCCGGCGATTGCGCGATGCGGTTCGCTTCTCCTCCACGATGGCGAAATCCCATTCGCCGTCGATCCGCTCGCACGGACGGTCGTAATAGAGCAGATGGAAATGCCAGTTGCGCTCATTGTTCGCGGCGGTCGGCGCGTGGAGTGCGATGTAATAGCGCAGGCCCCGACGAGCCAATTCGCTCCCCATCGCCTTCAAGACCCTGCCGCATCCGTCGAGATCGAGATCCGCCGGCAACTCGCCGGTGATCCGGCGCTGGACGATGCCGCCGCGGCCCTCGCGGAGGTGGACCAGTCTATCGGGATCATGCTCTTTCAACCAGCGGGCGCAATCGGCGATGTCGGCGTTCACTTGGAAGGGGTGCGTCCGGCTCTTCGAGCCGCCGTCCATTCGCCCCGCCTTCTCGACCCGATGCGCCTCTGGATCGGCCATGATCCGCTCGAGGGCGGTCTTGAGCGCTGGCGGGATGTCGGGAGTTTCCATCATGACGTGGAGCATTTGCGGATCGAACCGCTCGGCCAGGCAGATGCCGTCCGGATGGCCGCTGTCCTCATGCGCGAGCACGGTGGCGAAAAAAGCGGCGGGATCGCCCGGGATGTTGGTCTCGATCATCGCCGCGCCATCAGCGTTGCGTGCGAGAGCTTCATCGCGTGTCACATAGCCGACATGCGCGACGGCGTCATGGATCTCGACCGGGACGGCGAGCGCGACCGCGTCTTGGCGTGTTACATAACCGACATGGCCGACGGGATCGGCAGCCTCACCGTCATTGGTGCGGCATGCCCCATCCACCCCCTTGGTGACCTTCGTCAGCTTGAAGTGGAACGCTTGTCGCCCGTCCGGGGTGCACGGTCTGCCGACCGGCGGGCGGGGCCTATGAAAGCGTGCCGGCGGCAGACCGCGCGACTGACGGGCCGACCGCTCAGCCGCGACCTGACGCTTCGGCTCGTCGATCGTCCGGCGTCGCTGCAGGCCCATGACGTCGGTCTCGCGCCCGGTGATATCGTCATTGGACATGCGCGAGCGGTATCGCGCGATGGCGGCACGTGCGCGGGCAGCTTCGTGCGAGTTCATCTCGGCCGGAGGTTCGAAGTCGAAGGCGAGCTGCGATGTCATGGTCTGTAGTGTCCACCGGATACAATCAACGCACAATAGAAATTGTGCATGACATCTGTCTCCACGGTTTATAGGATGAACCGGGAAGATTTACGGCTTATTGCCGCCACCGTCGATGCCGACGGTGATTATCGCGAAGCGACCGCTCGCCAGAGCTTCCCCTTTATCGGATGCGCCGCATACCCGATAAAGGACTTGCGCAACTTGAATCGTTCGGGTCTGTCTTCCCGAATAATGGGGTTGGAATTCGGCTCAATCCGAGTTTCTGGGGAAACGCGGATGACGCTTTGGCAAGGATCGTAGAGGAATCCTTGCCGAACGACATCTGGTGAGGCCGCCACGCGCCAATGGCAGGTTTCGGGACACTCGTTGGTACGAATGGCAAGGTTCGGTTTACGATCCTTGCCTACAGTCGCGGCGCAGGCCGCCATGGCGATGCCGACGATGCGGGGACCCGAATGCCGGATGACGACGCGCCCCTTTGGCGATTTGCGCCCGACACGCTGCTGAAGGCGCTGGTCCTCGCATGCGAGGAGCACGGCGATCGGCTGGAGGCCAAGATCGACGCGCTGATCCAGCGGGGCGATCGTAAATCCGTGCGCCAGCCTTGGGGATCGAGCACAACCGCCAAGGCGCTCAAGGACCCGACGCCGATGATCTATCAGTTGCGGGGCGAACTGGAGGCCGAACTGCCCGCGACGCTGGGCAAGCTGCTGCGTCTGGCGCAGCTGGAGCAGCAGCGGCAGTATATCGAGCGGCCGGAGAAGGGCAGTTCACCGGCGGCGGAGCTTGCGACCGACCTGCCGGCGAGGATCAAGGCGGCGCTCGCCCGCGAGCGCAAGGCGGACATACCGGCGGCCGCGCTTTTCCATGCTGCATTCACGCAAGCGCGTGACGCGGGGTTGGTCGAGCATGACGATGCACCTGCACCGCCGATGGCTGACGAGGCCGGCGGAGCGCCTGGCGCGCTGACGACGGGGTTCGTTCTGCCGCCGGCCGATTTCGAAAGGTCCGGTCGGCCAATCCCGCGCCCGTATTGGGATGCGGTCCGGGTCTACCCCTTCCACTGCCCGCTCGATCTGCCCGTCGGCGGCGGGACGGAATTCGAGTGGGAGGACCATCCCATGCCGCGATATGCGAACTACGATGAGATGGTCGCGCAGAACGCGAAATTCGCCTTCTGGGCGAACGAGGCGCGGCAGCGGTTCACCAACCTCTCGATGCATGTCCGGATGATGCGGGACACGCCGCGCGATGCCGACGAGGAGACGTGGCAATGGGCCGACCGCGCCTATGCACGGATCGTTGCCCAGACCGGCGCGGACATGCCGGACCACAACCTGTCGCGGCTGATCGACCGGGATTACGACATCCTTCAGGACGACGAACGCTGCCGCATCTGGTGGCACTGGGCGGAGCCGCATTGGGCGATCACGGGCTACCTGTCTCAATGCCACGACTACCACCTGGCGGACGATCCGTTCGACGACGACCTCATCAACGGCTGGCTGTTCCTGCTGGTCGGCCGGCACGTCACAGACGAATGGCTGCAGCCCGCATGGCTGCGGGCGCGCCTGTTCGACTGGCGCGCACTCCCGTTGTTCGCCGCGCCCGTGCCAGCGGTTCGGTACCTCGTGCCCCGCGCGACTCTGATCGACCCCATCACGGAACCAGCCAGTTAGGGTAATGCGACGCATTCGCAATTTCTAATTGCCGATCCGTAAGTACCTCTTTATTGCGACTGATAGTCGATAGCTAATAAGGGGTGGTCATGCTTCGGGCACTTGCGGCGCTGGCAGCGCTTGGAGATCCGGCGAATGGGGGTGAAGAGCCGAGCGAGCAGCGCGATATCGTCGTGACCGCGACACGGGCGCCGATTGAGGCGCAGGACGCGCCGGTCACCGTCTCGGTCAAGGACGCGGACGAGATCGCCGACGAACTGGCCACCGACATCAAGGACCTGGTCCGCTTCGAGCCCGGCATCAGCGTGCGGCGCGCACCGACCCGGTTCGGCGCGGCGATGGGGTCGACCGGGCGCGCGGGCAATGAAGGATTTGTCGTGCGCGGCATCGGCGGGAACCGCGTGCTGATCCAGGTTGACGGGGTGCGCGTGCCCTATGGCTTCAGCTTCGGCGCGCAGGATGTCGGGCGCGGCGATTATGTCGATCTCGGCCTCATCAAGTCGGTCGAGTTCCTGCGCGGACCCGCTTCAGCGCTGTACGGCAGCGACGGGCTGGCGGGCGCGGTCAGCTTCATGACCAGCGATCCCGCCGACATTCTGGGGGCCGAGTCCTTCGGCGGATCGCTGCGGACGCAGTATAATTCGGCGGATGACGAGTTCACCCAGTCCGGCGTCGTCGCGGGACGAACGGGCGCGGTGTCGGCGATGCTGGCCTATACCCGCCGCGACTTTTCCGAGCTGAAGAACAAGGGCGATGCCGAGGGCACCGGCGTCACCCGCACCGCGCCCAATCCGCAGGACGGACAGGCCAACGCGTTAATGGGCAAGCTGGTCTGGGACGTCGCGCCCGGCCAGCGCCTGCGCGCCACCGGCGAATATCTCGACAACCGGCTGGCAACCGACGTGCTGACCGGCATCAACGCCAGCGTGGCGGGATTGCAGGCGCGCGATACCGGCAAGCGCTGGCGCGGCGCGCTCGACTGGACCTATGACGGCATTGGTCTCGTCCAGTTCGCGCGGGCGGCGGTCTATGTTCAGGACGCCGAGAACCGCCAGTTCAGCGCCGAGGATCGCCGCACGTTGGCCGACCGCACCCGGCTCAACACGCTGGAGAACCGGGTCTATGGCGGCTCGGGCGAGGTGCGGCTGGGCTTTACGACCGGCGGCATCACCCATCGCCTCGTGACCGGCGCCGATATCAGCGTGCTACGCCAGCGGGGGGTACGCGACGGGACGGTCCCCCCGGCGGGAGAAACCTTTCCGACACGCGCCTTTCCGAGCACCGACTTCACGCTGGCGGGCGCGTTCGTCGGCGACGAGATCGGCATCGGCCCGCTGACCCTGCACCCGGCATTGCGCTATGACTGGTATCGCCTGTCGCCGGACAAGGATCCGCTGTTGCCGCAATTCACCGGCGCGGGCCAATCCGCCGACCGGGTCAGTCCGCGCATCGGCGCGGTGCTCGCGCTCGCCCCGACCGTGCGGCTGTTCGCCAGCTATGCCCGCGGTTTCCGCGCGCCGGAGCCGGGGCAGATCAACCAGTTCTTCTCCAACCTCGCCTTCGGCTATACCTCGGCCCCCAACCCGAACCTGCGGCCCGAAACCAGCGAGGCGATCGAGGCGGGCCTGCGCCTGAACAGCGAAGCGGTCGACCTGTCGGCCAGTGTCTTCCGCGCCGATTATCGCGACTTCATCAGCCAGGAGGTGGTGAGCGGCGCCTTCACCCCGACCAATCCGGCTGTGTACCAGTTCATCAATCTGGACCGCGCCAAGGTGAAGGGTGCCGAGGCGCGCCTGGATGCGCGCGCGGGCAACGGCCTGACCGGACAACTCGCCATTTCCTATGCCGAGGGCGACCAGATCGCGCCCGACGGCACGGCCACGCCGCTGTCGACGGTCGATCCGTTAAAGCTGGTGATGGGCGTGGGCTGGCGCGAGCCGGGCGCCGGCCGCTTCGGTGGGCAGCTCATCATGACGCATAGCGCGCGCAAGGCGGCCCAGGACACGACCGGCCTGTGCTCCAGCACCTGCTTCCGGCCCGACGCCTTCACCATCCTCGACGCCACCGTCTTCGCCCGGCTGACCGATGCGCTCACATTGCGCGCAGGCGTCTTCAACCTGACTAACGCCACCTACGCATGGTGGTCCGACGTGCGCGGCCTGTCGGTGCCGCGCCCCCTGCCGACCGGCGCGGCCGATGTGCCCTCGGTCGCCTTCACCCAGCCGGGCCGCAACGCCAGCGCCTCGCTCACCTTCCGCTTCTGACAGGACAGATATCATGAAAAACCATTCGCTGCTGCTCGTCGCGGCGCTCGCGCTGCTGCCGGTCCCCGCGCTGGCCGATGGTCCGGTCAAGCAGACCGCCGCCGAGGCGCTGGCGGCCAAAGCCGCCGACCGCGCCGAGATCCTTGCGATGGCCGGCAACTATAAGGTGCGCTTCGACATGCAGGAGACGACGCCCTGGGTGGCAGGCTATACCCCGCTGGAGCGCAAGATCTCCGGCGGAAATGAGGTGGTGCGCGTGATCGAGGACTCGCCCGATCACATCGCGCTCCAGCACCTGCTCGTCGTTGAGCATGACGGTAAGACGCACGTCATCAAGCATTGGCGTCAGGACTGGGATTATCAGCCCGCCCGCGTACTGGTCTATGCAGGCCAGGGGAAATGGGTGTGGGAGACGGTGCCGGAGCGGATGCGCGCCGGGCGCTGGTCGCAGACCGTCTATCAGGTCGACGACAGCCCGCGTTATGCGGGTTGGGGCCAGTTCGAGACGCAGGCGGGCGTCCGCCGCTGGCGGTCGAATTGGACGTGGCGCCCGCTGGCGCGCCGCGATGCGGTGCGCCATCCGGTCTACGACCGCTATTATTCGATCAACCGCCACCAGCCGACGCCGACCGGCTGGATCCATTGGCAGGACAATACCAAGATGGCGTTGAGGGACGGCAAGCCCGTGCCCATCGTCCAGGAGTCGGTACTCAACACCTATGAGCGGTTCGACGGCTATGACGTGAAGGCTGCCGAGGACTATTGGACCAAGACCAAGGATTATTGGGCTGCCGTGCGGGCCGCCTGGACCCGCATCGCCGACACCAAGGGCGGTATCGCGATCCCGGAGGAAGCGGAAACCGGCACCGTAATCAGCGCCCGCCTGCTGGCGATCGCCGACGATATTCAGGCGGGCAAGATCACCACCGCTGCCGGATCGGCAGAGGCGCAAGCCCTGATCGATGGGCGTACTGCCCCGATCGGGTGACGGGCACGCCTGATCGCCCGCTGTAACCCGCGGTCGCTCTGATGCGGCGTGGCATCGCGATCGTGCGGATCGTGATGCCACGCCGTCATGGGAAGCGGCGCCGACGCGTCTACCGTTATGCCTTCTTGCGCGACGCACATCCCACCGACGACCCGGTCCGCGAACGCTCTTCCAGCGGCAGCAGGGCGAGCGGCGCGCGTGCGAGGTGCGCCGTCACGTTCGGCGTCGCTTCGCACATCAGCGCGAGCCGCTTTTCGAGGATCGCCGCACCGCCTTTGGCGAACCACGCCTTGCTGTAGTTGCGCGGCCCCGTGCCCTTGCGCGCATGGCCCATGATGTCGTCGACGTGGATTTGCTTGGCGCGCGAATCCTCCAGCACGCTGCCCCCGGAGGTGCGCATCGAGTGGAGATCGGCGCGCTTGCCCGACGCGGTGCGGAGGAGCGGCGTGATCCTGTCGACATGGTCGAGCACATAGCGGCCGGTCGTCGCGTAGAACCGGACGCCGCCGCGCTTGGCCAGATCCCCGCGATAGAGTTCGGGAAACAGCATCTTATGCCCTTCGGCCTCGATCGCCGCCACATAGTCCTCGAAGCCGAGGCGAAGGATTTCCGGGTGCAGCGGGATGGCGCGATAGCGCGAGGGGCGCTTGAGCCCTGCCGCCGTGACGCCGTCCTTGCTCTTCGTCATGTTTGCCTTGACGAGAAGGAAGGGAGTGCTGACGTCGAATACGATTTCCTCGCATTCCAGACCGCACGCCTCCTCGCGGCTCATGAAGGTATAGGCCAGCAGCAGCGGGACCCAGTAAGCGGCATCCTGCCAGACATTCCCCTGCGGATCGGCTTTCAGCCGCCGCTTGCATCCGCCGCCGCCGGTGTAGATCGGGCTGGAGAAGGCACAGACCAGTTGCTCCTCGGTCCACGGCATCCGATCGGTTTCGCCCGGATTTGCCTTGATCGACGCGGTGAAGTCGTTGAAGTCGACGATCAGGTCCTTGCCGAATCTCGGTCGCCACACGGTCTTGGCCAATTCGCGCGAGAAGCGCGCCATGATCGTCAGATCGCGATTGATCGTGCGGTCGCTGCGCGGAATCTTGGCCGGCATCGCCTTGATTTCAGCGAGAACCTCTTCAAGCGGACGGGACATGGCGCCCTCGGTTGCCGTTCCCCAGCGGAAATCGACCGGCAGGTTTCGCAAAGTCTCGGCGAAAAGCTGGGCGTCGGCCGGACCGTAATCGCAGAGGCGTTTGTCGCCGCTGATCCAGGCGAAGCCGCGGATGACGCGGCGACGCTGCTCCATGTCGGCGTTCCAGTCGCCCGATCCGCGGATCGACGCGATGGTCGGCTCGATGATCTCGCTGAAACGCCGGGTATCCGGCATGAGGAACAGCGAGCCGGTGGGAGCGGGCGGATCGCCGCTATAGGTCGCCGCGCCATCGGTATCAGCCGCGCCGCCAGCCGATCCCCGGCGGATCGCCGCGACGACATCGTCGTCGAGTAACGCCGCGAAGGGATCGCCCTGCCGGACGACGAGCGGATGGCTCGCGAAGGTCGCGCGCGCCTGCGCCTCCGCCCGGGCGAGGAGAAGCTGGACCCGCGCATCGCCGATCGTCCGGTCGGTCACCGGTGCCGACAGCTGGTGCAGCACATGCTCGGCGTCCCGCCGCGCGCTTCGGTGCGGCGCGAGCGACTTGAGCATGAGCACGACGGCGGCGCGGTCCTGCGCGGAGAAGCCGTCGGTCAGCTCGTCGATCAGGTCGGATGGCACGCTGTCGGCATCGGCCGGCAGGCGCGCCGCGATCCGATAGGTCGCCTCCAGGACGCGGAGCGGACGCCGGTCGAGTTCCTCCGTCATGCCGCCGTCGAGACGGGAGGCCATCGCCAGCCCCAGCTCCTCGTCCAGACCCGCCCGGAACACGCTTTCCAACTCGCCCGCTTTCAGAAAGCCGCGACCGGCACGTTCGAACATCTGCATCGTCAATACCTCCCATTTCGCCGAGAGCCGGGTGACGAGACGACGTGCCTCGGCCGGATCTGCGGTGGCCAAAGGGACCGTTATAGGACGGTTGACGATTTTCCGCAGGTACAGCCTGCGGCGATAGTGATAGCGTGCGCCGCGCCGCCACAGATAGGAAATCGAGGCCACATCCACGTCTCGCCCGGACGCCGGCGCGGACCTCTCATGCGGGCGGACGATACCATCATGTGCACAGCTTGGTGCACAATCCGGTGTCCCGCGAGGCGCGGCCGGACGCCGGAATGGCGGATTTATGTGGGTTCAGCGCGAATGTGGAGCGGGTGAAGGGAATCGAACCCTCGTCGTAAGCTTGGGAAGCTTCTGCTCTACCATTGAGCTACACCCGCGTGGCGTCCCCGTTGCCATGGCGACGGGGACGCGTCAACGCGATTCGCGTCAGTCCTGGTCGCTGTTGCCGAGCCCGTGGCCCGTCGTCAGCTTCGCGCCGGTATCCGCCCCGCTGCCCGCGCCATTCTCCCACCAATAGGGCAGCCGCCGGCGGGTGCCGGTCGCGACCTCGTTCAGCGTCGCGGCGTCGTACAGCCGCCCGCCCAGCATCACCTGTGCGATCTTGTCGGTGTTGCGGATGTCGGCGGTCGGATCGGCGTTCAGCACCACCAGATCGGCGAGCTTGCCCGGCTCCAGCGAGCCGACGTCCTTCTGATAGCCCAGCGATGTCGCCGCCGCGATCGTGCCCGCGCGCAGCGCCTCGATCGGAGTCATGCCGCCGCGCACGAAGCTCCAGAGCTCCCAATGCGCGCCCAGTCCCGGTTGCTGGCCGTGCGCGCCGATCGCGACCGGCACGCCGCGCTCGGCGAGCTTCTTCGCCTCGCGCGCGGTCGCGCCGTCGACATAATCCTCCTCGGGCGCGATCACGCGGCGGGCGTTCTGCGCCGCGAGCAGGGCCGGCGGCGCGTGGCGCGACAGCAGCGGGTGCCGCCACACATCCGTGTGTGCGCGCCAGTACGGGTCGCCCGCCGGGCCGCCATAAGCGACGACCAGAGTGGGCGTATAGCCGACCGTGGTCTGCGCCCACAGGCTCAGCACGTCGTTGTAGAAATGTTCGAGCGGGACATTGTGCTCGACTGTCGAATTGCCGTCCTGCACCAATGACATGTCGAGCGTGTAGAGCGAGCCGCCCTCCGGCACGACCTCCATCCCCTCGGCCTGCGCGGCGGCGACGACCATCTGGCGCTGTTCGCGGCGCGGCTGGTTGTAGTTCTTGACGCTGCGCGCGCCCTGCGCCTTCAGGCGGCGGACGATCGACAGCGCATCGTCATAGCTGTCGATCTGCGCGTACACGTCGGGGCTTTTCGCGCCATAGATGACCTCGCCGGTCGAGAAGGTGCGCGGGGCGAGCACCATGCCCGCCTGCTGCATTTCGGCGGCGGGGAAGATCTCGGCCGATCGCGACGACGGATCGTGGATCGTGGTGGTGCCGAGCGCGAGATTGGCCATTGCGGACCAATTCTGCTGCGGGACCAGCTCGTCCTCGCCCTGCGGCCCGTGCGCGTGGGCGTCGACGAAGCCGGGGACGATCGTCTTGCCGGTCGCGTCGACCGTCACCGCGCCCGCCGGGATTGGCACCGAGGCACGCGGGCCGACCGCGACGATCCGGTCGCCACGGATCAGCACCGTCGCGTCGTCGATGATGCCGCCGTCCTTACCTGCCATCGTGACGACGCGCGCGCCGGTCAGCGCGACGGTCTTGGTCGGCTTGGTAGCGGACACTTCCATCGACAGCGACACGCCGGTCGCGGGTGTCGCGAACGTGGCGGCATCCTCCCCGCCGGGCGCGCTGCGGAACAGCGCGGCGGTGTCGGCGGAATAGAGCACCGGCCCCGCGCTCCAGTGGATGAGCTTGCCGTCGTCGGACCAGTTGATGAAGTCCGCCCCGTCGCGGCTGACGCGCGTGACCGGCAGCGCGCCCGACTTGGCGTCGACCTCGACCGCCTGCTTGCCCGGCAGGATCGGCATCACGAACGCCTCGTAATTCTGCCGGAACGCGACGTAATCGCCGGCGGGCGAAATCTGGAAGTCGTTGACCAGTTCCCCTGCGGCATGGACGCGGCGGTCGCCGCCGGTCAGGTCGGTGCTGACCAACTGGCGCTTGTTGCCCTCGTTGGCGATCATGAACACGCGGTCGTTGGCGGCGGCGAATTGCGGGGTGGCGGCGTCCTTCGCCACGCGCACCGGGGCGCCGCCCGAGGCCGCGACGCGGTACACGCCGGTCCCGGCATTGCCGCGCGGCGCGGTCAGTCCACCGCCTTCGCCCTGCTCGAACACGATCGTCTTGCCATCGGGCGAGAAGCGCGCGCGGGCATAATGGCCGGCGACCGTCGTCACCGTCCTCGGCGCGCCGCCCGTCGCGGCGACGGTGCGGATCTGCCCCAGCCCCGCGTCGGTCCAGCCGGTGAAGACGATCGTCTTGCCGTCGCGCGACCAGTTCGGCCACAGTTCCAGCTCGTCGGACCCGCGCGTCAGCCGCTTCGGCGCGCCGCCCGCCAGCGGCCTGACCCACAATTTGCCGAGCGTCTCGAACACCACCTGACGTCCGTCCGGAGAGACGGTCGCCCAGCGCGTCGCCTTGGTCATGAAGCGGTCGGGCGCGACCTCGATCTGCGGGTGGATCGCCTCGGCGATGACGCGCGTGTCGTCGATGCGGAACGGGATCACCGTCGCCGCGCCGCCGTCGACCGCAACGCGGCGTAGCTTGCCGCCCGACCAGAAGACGATCGCCTTGTCATCGGGCGTCCAGCTCATGTTCGGATAGACGCCGGTGACCGCCCAGGTTTCCTGCACGTCGCGGTCGAGCGGGCCATAGACGATCCGCTCCGCACCGGTCGCGAAGTCCTTCACCCACAATTTGCTGATATTGTTGTCGCGGCGGACGAAGGCGATGCGCTTGCCGTCGCGCGACGGAGTCGGGCGCACCGACCCGCCGACGCCGCTGACCGCGGTCGTCACCTCGCCGGTGTCGACGTCATAACGCTCGATATCGAACAAATCGGTGCGGGAGTTCTGGGCGTATTCGAAGATCGGCCCCGACGAGACGTTGCGGGTGTAATAGATGCCCTTGCCGTCCGGGGCGTAGATCGGTTCGCCCAGTTCCTTTTGCAGGACCTCGCTGGCGCGCTTGACCAGCTGCACCCCGCCGCCGCCCGAGACGTGATAGAGCCACACCTCGCCGGTCCCGAGCGAGCGGCCGGTCGTGAAATGCTTCTTGGCGACGATGAAGCGCCCGTCCGGGCTCCACGTCGGCTGGTTGAGCAGGCGGAAGTCCTCCTTCGTCACCTGACGCTTGTCGCTGCCGTCGACGTTCATCACCCAGATATTGTCGCCGCCGCCCCGATCGGAGGTGAAGGCGATCCGCCGACCGTCGGGGGAGAAGCGCGGCTGATGCTCGAACGCCAGCCCTTCGGCGATACGCGTCGGTGTCCCGCCCGCGATCGGCATCGTATAGATGTCGCCGAGCAGATCGAACGCGATCGTCCGCCCGTCCGGCGAGACATCGACGTTCATCCAGCTTCCCTCGTCGGTCGCGATCCGCACCTGCTTCGTGCGCAGGCCGCGCGGCGCGTTGACGTCCCATTTGGCCGGCTTCGCGACCTTCGCGCCCGCATCGCCATCGGCCGGGCGGGGCGGGGGGAGCGTGCCGACCGGCGTCGGCGAGGCGTCGGTCGCCTTGTCCTCGGGCACCTGGGTCTGCTCGACCGGCTTGTCGGCGGGCGGCGTCACCTGCGCGGCGAGCGGCGCGGCGGCCAGGCAGAATGCGATCGCGGTCAGCGGACGATGAGACACGTGGCAATGATCCCCTTTTTTCCATCTGCTTCGTACCTGATCCGCAGGGCACGTCACGCCTAAATCGGTCTGCCGGCCAACGAATGCCGCAAAGTCACCGGCGCTGTAAAATGGATCAAAGAGCAAGTGGTGGAACCCGCGCTAGAGGTTCGGCGATTATCAGGGAAATCCATGTGGTTGATCGACTTCCGCTTCATCGTTTCGCCGAGTTCCTGCCGCTTGGCGACGCCGATATGCGCGCGATCCGGGCGTTGGGCGAGCCGCCGGTCGATTATCCCCGCCACGGCGTGCTGCGCCGCGAGGGGGAGGCGCCCCGGCATATCTACCTGCTGCTGAGCGGATGGGTCGGCGCCTCGGTGCTGCTGCCGGGGGGCGAGCGGCAGATCGTCAAGATCCATCTGCCCGGCGACCTGCTGGGCACGTCCAGCATGTGTCTGGCGCGGGCGGCCGACACGCTGAACGCGCTGACCCCCGTGTCGGTCAGCCGCATTCCGCTGGGCGCGTTCGGCGCGCTGTTCGCGTCCTCGCCACGCTTCGCCGCCAGCATGTTCCTGAGCGTCCAGCGTGAGCGGGTGGCATTGATGGACCGGCTGGCGGCGGTCGGGCGGACCTCGGCGATCGCCCGCGTGGCGGCGTTGCTGCTCGATCTCGACGAGCGGTTGCGCGCGGCCGGTCTGGCGGGTGACGACGGGTTCGAGATGCCGGTGACGCAGGAACAGATCGGCGACCATCTGGGCTTGACCGCCGTGCACGTGAACCGCGTGTTCCGCCAGCTTGTCGACGGCGCGCTGATCGCGCGCAACCGGCAGCGGATCGAACTGCTCGACCTCGCGCGGCTCAGGAGTGTGTCGGCGCGGCAGGTTCGCGCCACGACGCAGGATCCGGGCTGGCTGCTCGGAAACGGCGCGGCGTAGTTAACCGCTTCTTCGTCCTCTGCGCGTATCGGGCGCATCATCCATTGGATGGCGAACGGGGCGAGCGTGTCGATTTTCTACGATGCCAGCGGGCGACGAGCCCGGCGGGTGCGCTGGGCGCTGGCAGTGGCGATCACGATCCCGCTGCTGCTGGCGACGATGCTGGCGATGGCGGTGCTGCGCCCGATGGCGGGCAGCGGGCCGCGCTTCGGGGTGGACGGCGCGGCGCCGCGCGGGTTGCCCGTGGGAGACGCGCCGCGCGTCGAACATGGCGGCTGGTTGCCCGCGCGCGGCGACGGCCGGCTGACCGGCGGCACCATGGGCTTCTACATGCCGTGGGACGAGGCGTCGCGCGGCTCGCTGGCCGCGCATGTCGCGGACCTGGCGTGGCTGGTGCCCGGCGTCGCGACCGTCACCGGCGCCGACCACCGCCTCGTCGTCGAGCCAGATGCATATCTGCACCAGGTGCTGGCCCGTGCTGCGCGCCGTCCGCGCGTGCTGCCGATGGTGCAGAACGCCGCCGCCGATGGCAGCTGGGACGGCGCCGGCACCGCCGCGCTGCTCGCCGATCCGGGCGCCCGCCGCCGCTTCGCCGCGGATATCGAGGCGCTGGTCGCGCGCGAGGACGGGGCGGGGGTGATGCTCGACCTCGAAAGCCTGCCCGCCAGTGCGCACCGGGATTATCGCCGCTTCCTCTCGGAACTGCACGCGCGCTTCGCCCCGCGCGGCTGGATCGTCGCGCTGGCCGCGCCGGTCGCCGATCCCGACTGGGATCTGCGCGCCTATGCCGCGGTTGCCGACCGACTGGTGCTGATGGCGTATGACGAACATTGGATGGGCGGTGCCGCCGGCCCGATCGCCTCGCAGCCGTGGTTCGCGCGCGTCGTCGCGCAGGCGGTGGCGCGTGTCGGCACCGACAAGGCGATCGTCGCGATCGGCAGCTACGCCTATGACTGGGCCGGCCGCACGACCGAGCCGCTGAGCATCGCCGACGCCTGGACGCTCGCCGCCCGCGCCGGGGTAACGCCGCAGTTCGACGCACAAAGCGGCAACAGCCACTTCCGCTATCAGGCCGACGGCCAGCGGCACGACGTGTGGCTGCTCGACGCACTCAGCGCGGCCAACCAGATGGCGGTCATTCGCCGCACCGGTGCCGCCGGCGTCGCGCTCTGGCGGCTGGGCAGCGAGGATCCGCAGGTCTGGCGCGCGCTGTCGGGCGCGCGTCGCCCCGATCTGCGCCATTTGCCCGCGCCGGCCGGCATCACGGTGCGCGGGAAGGGCGAGATCATGCGCATCGCCGCCGAGGCGACGCCGGGTGAGCGCCGCGTGCGTTGGAGCGGCCCGCTGATCCGCGCGGCACGCTATGTCCGCCTGCCGCAGCCCGATGTCGTGGAGCGGACCGGCGCCCACCGCCGCCTGGTGGCGCTGACCTTCGACGACGGTCCGGATCCGGCGTGGACGCCGACGATCCTCGACGTGCTGAAGCGCGAGCATGCGCGCGCGACCTTCTTCGTCACCGGCGCCAATGCACTGGGGCAGGGCGAGTTGCTGCGCCGGATCGTCGCGGAGGGCAGCGAACTGGGCAATCATTCCACCTCGCACGCCGATCTGTCGAAGCGGTCGGAAAGCGCGATCGCGCTGGAGCTGAAAGCCACCGAGCGGCTGGTCGAGGCCTATACCGGCCACGCGATGACGCTGTTCCGCCCGCCGTTCCTGGGCGACGCCGATCCCGATCGCCGCGACGAGCTCCACGCCACCCGTGTCGCGGCGCGGCTGGGCTATCTGACGGTCGGCCTCAACGTCGATCCGCTCGACTGGCAGGGACCGCAGGCGGCGGTGATCGCCGCGCGCGTGATCGCGCAGGTCGAGGGGGGGACCGCCGCGCGTCCGGCGCAGATCGTGCTGCTCCATGATTCCGGCGGCGACCGGACGCAGACCATCGCGGCGTTGCCGCTCATCATCCGTGGCCTGCGCGCGCGCGGCTATGATTTCGTCGGCGTGTCCACGCTCGCCGGGCTGACGCCGGCGCAGGTGATGCCGGTGCTGTCGAGCGGCGACGCCGGCAGCGCGGCGGGAACGCGCGGGCTGTTCGACGGTCTCGCTTGGTTGCGCGACATCGGCGCGGCGCTGTTCGCCGCGGTCATCGCGATCGGCATCGCGCGCGCGCTGGCGCTGACCGGGCTGGCGCTCTGGCGGCGCGGGCGCGAGGCGACGCCGGAGGGCGCGCCGCATCTGGTCCCGGCCTTCGTCTCGGTGCTGATCCCCGCCTTCAACGAGGCGCGCGTGATCGAATCGTCGGTGCGCCGCATCCTGTCGAGCACCGGCCCGAGGGTCGAGGTGATCGTGATCGACGACGGGTCGACCGACGGCACCAGCGATATCGTTGCGACGACGTTCGGGATCGACCCGCGCGTGCGGCTGCTGACGCTGGAGAATGGCGGCAAGGCGAGGGCGCTCAACACCGCGTTGCGCCAAGCGCGCGGCGACGTGGTGATCGCGCTCGACGCCGATACGCAGTTCGAGGACGATACGATCGCGAAGCTGACGCGCTGGTTCGCCGATCCCGCGATCGGCGCGGTGGCAGGCAATGCCAAGGTCGGCAATCGTACCAACCTCGTCACCCGCTGGCAGGCGTTGGAATATGTCACCGCGCAGAATCTGGAGCGCCGTGCGCTCGCCGCCCTGGGCGCGGTGACGGTGGTGCCGGGCGCGATCGGCGCATGGCGGCGCACCGCGCTGGATCAGGTCGGCGGCTACCCTGAGGACACGTTGGCCGAGGATCAGGATCTGACCATCGCGATCCAGCGCGCCGGGTGGCGCGTCGCGTGCGACAATGACGCGATCGCCTGGACCGAGGCGCCCGAGACGGTGCGCGCCTTGTTCAAGCAGCGGTTCCGCTGGGCGTTCGGCACGCTGCAATGCCTGTGGAAGCATCGCGGCGCGCTGGGCCGCGCCGGCGGGCTGGGGCGTGTCGGCCTGCCGCAGGCGCTGGTGTTCCAGTTCCTGTTCACGCTGGCCGCGCCGCTCATCGACGTGGCGCTGTTGCTCGGCATCGGTGGGACGGCATGGCGGGTGTACGATCGCGGCTGGGACGCGGCGGGCGGTGACGCGGTGACGGTCGCAGCCTTCTGGGCAGCCTTTGCGGCGATCGATCTGGCGTGCGGCTGGATCGCGTACCGGCTCGACGGGCGCGAGGCGCGTTTCCCGGCGCTGCGGCTGCTGATGCAGCGGTTCGGCTATCGCCAGTTGCTCTACGCGGTCGTACTGCGCGCGCTGTACGTCGCGGCGACCGGACCGAAGGTCGGCTGGGGCAAGCTGGAGCGCTCCGGCAACGTCGCGGTGGCCGATCCCGCACCGGCGGTGGTGCTGCCGGTGCCGCTGCGCGCGGCTGCCTGACGATGGCGACCTTCGTCGCACTGGCGCAGGCAGCGAAAGTCGTTAGTCTTCCACGACCTGTCCCTGTCGAAAGCGTCGCCGATGTCGTTCCTGCCCGCCCTGTTCCTGCTCGCCGCCGCCGCGCAGGGCGAGCATGTCGCGATCCAGGCGTCCGATATCGACCGCAGCGCGACCTTCTATCACGAGGCCTTCGGGCTGGAGCCGATCAAGACCCCGCTGACGAACCGCCGCTGGTTCGACCTCGGCCACGGCTTCGCGCTGCACATCCTCGACGGCCGCACCGCGCCCAAGCCGTCGAACATCAACGAGCATCTGGCGATCCATGTCGATGATCTCGCGACGGTGACCGCGTGGCTGGACGCGCACCGGCGGCCGTGGACCGATCTGGCGGGCAAGGCGCGGACGATGCAGACGCGTTTCGACGGGGTGCGGCAGATCTATACGCAGGACCCGGATGGGTATTGGCTTGAGGTCAGCGACAGCCGTGGGGTGGCGGCGAAGTAGGTTTCGGCCTGCGTCACTCCTGTCTCCCCGTCACCCTTCTCCCTTTCCCGTCACCCCGGCGAAGGCCGGGGTCCAGTCACGGAACAATGATGACGGCGCGCCGCGCGCCATTACTGTGGCCTTCCCAACTGGACCCCGGCCTTCGCCGGGGTGACGGCAGAGGGGTAGGATCCGGCAGAGCGTGAGCAAACGCCCTACACGATCGCATGCGGCACGAACCGCGCCAGATCGCGGGTGATCGGGCCGTCGTCCTCGCGGATCGACATCGCCACCGCTTCGTCGCCGACGATCCACGATCCGACCACGGCGTGCTGCCCGTCGAACACCGGCAGCGGGCTCAGCGCTTGGACGATATGGCCTTCCTCGCCATAGCCGCCCTCCGGCCCGCGATCCTCGCCCGCGCCATCGTGCAGCTCGATATCCCAGCCCTCGCGCGAGAACAGCGGCTTGCGCACGAACCGTGCCCCGATCGCCGCCACGCCGTCCGCATCATCGGCGAAGGCGGCGGGCAGCAGGTTCGGATGGTCGCGGTGCCGGTCCCACAACAGCGGCAGCATGCCCTTGTTCGACAGGATCGCCTTCCATGCCGGTTCGAGGAACAATGTCTTGGTCTGCGGCAGTTGCGCGGCATAGGGCTCGCGCAGCATGTCCTCCCACGGATACAGCTTGAACAGCGCCGCGATCAGGACGTTGTCGTCGTCGACGAACTGCCCGTCGCCGTCCACCCCGATCCGGTCGATCGCGACGAACGCGGGGTCCAGCCCCGCCTGCCGCGCGGCATCCTCCAGATAGCGGACGGTCTGCCGGTCCTCGACATGATCCGCGACGCTGGCGAAATGCAGCGTGCTGGCGCGCGTGAACAGCGCCCCGAACCGCGCGACCAGCGCATCGTGCAGGCGGTTATACTGGTCCGCGCCGTCGGGCAGCGTGCCGTCGGCGAGGCGATCCTCCAGCCACTGCCACTGGAACAGCGCGGTCTCGTAGATGCTGGTCGGGGTATCGGCGTTATATTCGAGCAGCTTGGCGGGGCCATGCCCGCCATAGGCGAAGTCGAAGCGCCCATAGAGCGTCGGCGCGCCCGCGCGCCACGACGCGGCCACCACGTCGCGCATCTCCGCCGGGATCGCGAGCCGCTGCATCAGCGTGTCGCTGCCGACCACCTCGTCGACCAATGCGAGGCACATCTGGTGCAGTTCGGCGCTGGGTGCCTCGATCCGCTCCTCGACCTCGTCGAGCGAGAAGCGATAATAGGCGCGCTCGTCCCAGTAACGCTGGCCGTCGAGATGGTGGAAGGTGAAGCCCATCTTCCGGGCGATCTCCTCCCACCCGGCGCGCTCGCCGGTGACGATCCGCTCCATTGCGGGGTCAGCCGCCCGACTTGTCGTCGAGCCGCCCGGCTTCGCGACGCGCCTCGCCGCCGTCACGCGGCGCGGCGAGGCGGGCGAGGATGTCGTCGGCGCTCGACGCGCCCGGCAGCAGACCGGCGCGCTCCAGCTTGGCGTCGAGGTCGGCGCCGGTGCGCATGTCCTCCAGCTCGGCGGCGGCGCGGAACTTCTCGTCGCGGACCGCCTGCCGTTCCTTCAACCGCGCGAGGCTGTCGGCGGCGGAACCCAGCTGCGACTGCGCGCCGTGGGTATTGCTGGCGATCTGCGCCTGCGCCTGTTGGACACTTTCATTGGCGCGCACGACGTCGACCTCGCGGCGCAGCGCCTCGATCTTGCCGTCGCCCTGCTTGATGATGCCGCGCATCCGGTCCTCGGCGGCGCGCATGTCGGCAACCTGCGGGTTCTTGGCGTTCAGCTCGCGCTCGATCTGCGCCAGCCGCTCGGCCACCTCGCGCGCGAGGTCCATGTCGCCGCGCCCCATCGCCGCGCGCGCCGAGGCCTCGTACTTGTCCCGCTGGCTGGCGAGCTGCTCGATATCCTTTTCGATCATCCGCCGCTTGGCGGTGACGGTGGCGAGGTCGTCGCGCGCCTTGGCCTGCGCGGTCCCGGCATCGCGGAGCTGCTGGTCGAGGATCGTCAGCGCGCGCGCATCGACGACCGACTGGCCCGCCTCATGCGCGGTGCCGCGGATCAGCGTGACGAATTGCTTCCACATCGACATGGTATTTCAGTCCCTCAGGCAGCCGCAAAGGCGTGGCGCAGGTCGGCGGCGGCGTCGAGCGCGTTATGCGCCAGCACGCGGAGTTCGATCAGGATCGTGCGCAGCGACGATTCGACCGACAGCTCGCCGATCAGCTCGTAATATTCGCGGCCGTCGACGTCGGTGATCGCGAAGTTCGACAGCGGCACCAGCTTCTGCGCCTTCAGCAGGAAGTGGTTGAACGCCGCCGCATCGGTCATCTCGTCGACCGGCCACAACAGGGTCGAGACGACGATCTGCTCGCCCGCGACGCTGAGGAACACCGCCAGGTCGCCATGGTCGTGCAGGGTGACGCGCAGCACCTCGCCGACGCGTTCCACGCTGACCTCCCCCATATGGTCCGGGGCGTCCAGCGCCTCGGCCAGCCGCTCGATCGTCCACACCCGCGTCGTGTCGTCCACGTCATCGTCCTCTCGGTATGCTTGACACTCCAAGCATAAGCCCGCAGCCTTTGGCAAGGTGATAGGACAGGTGGGAACACGAGCCTCATGATCTTCGGCAGCCTGTTCGGCGGCGGACGCCCGGAGGCGCGCGCGCAGGTCGCGGTGGTGCGCGACGTCACGATCGGGCGGATGGTGCGGCTCGATGCGCTGGCGTGGCGGCGGCTGGCGGGGGGCACGTTCACGCTCGATCGCGACACGCTGGAGATCACCGCGCAGGGGATCATCAAGCTGGATGACGGCGGCGGCTACGTCCACCGTTTCTACACCGACGACGAACTGATGCTGCAGGCGGTCAGCCAGCAGCCCGACGGATCGGACGCCGACGATTTCACGCTCTTCCGCCCGTGGTCCTCGACCTATGCCACCGGCGGGTGGGACGATGCGGCGTTCCGCGACCGGCTGAGCCAGCCGGTGTGGGAGGAGGCCGGGCTGCCGCCGTTCCGCCGCTTCTGGTATGACGGCGACGAGCGCGTCCAGCCGCCGGTGCAATTGTGGGAAGCACTCTATTACGAGCGTGACGGCGAGCCTGTGAAGCATATCCGTCAGCAATGCATGCTTTACGTCCGTGATCTCGCGCCGGAAGGGCAGGAACTTCTGCTCGCCCTGTCGGCGCGGCCGGAGGGGGGCGATACCACGCACGACATCATGATCGGGCTGCCCTTGTCGCCCGCCGAATTCACCGCCTGATCCCGCCTGCTGGAGTCGCCCCGCCGATGTTCGATCCGACCGCCTTCCTCGCCGGTGCCGGCCATTTCCTGCTCGCCTTCGGCGTCGCCTGCGTGCTGCTGGCGATCTTCAAGGGGCTGTATCAGGTGTCGACCCCCTATGACGAACGCAAGCTGGTGGCGGAGGGCAACATGGCCGCCGCGATCGTGTTCGGCGGCGCGATCATCGGCTTCGCGCTGCCGGTCGCCTCGGCGCTGGAGGAAACCGCCAACCCGATCGAGTTCCTCGCCTGGGGCGTGCTGGCGGGGGTGATCCAGGTGGTGGCGTCGCTGGTGGTGCGGCGTATCGTGATCCGCGACCTGGTGGCGCGGATCGAGACCGGCAATATCGCGAGCGCGGTCTACATGGCGGCGACCTCGATCGCGGTCGGGCTGCTCAACGCCGCCAGCATGACCTACTGAGGCTGTTCCGCGATGACCGATCGACCGTTCCGCGCGCGCAAGCGCTCCGCCGCCGCCGGCCTGACCGCCGCGGGCGCGCTGGCGATGCTGTCGGGGTGCGACGCCACCCCCGACGATCAGGCGCGCTTCGGCCCGCCGACCGAGGTGTCGGCCTTCAAGACCGTCGACGAATGCGTCGCCAGCGGCGCCTTCGCGAAGGTGACGTGCGAACAGGCCGCGCAACAGGCGGCGGGCGAGGACAACAAGGCCGCGCCGCGTTTCGACAGCCGCAACCTGTGCGAGGATCAGTTCGGGGCAGGCCAGTGCCTGGCGCGCAACGACGGCGGGCAGAGCTTCTTCGTGCCGCTGCTGACCGGGTTCATGATCGGGCGGCTGCTCGACGGATCGGGCTATCGCTACAATCCGCTGTACCAGAACCGGCGCGACAACAGCTGGTACACGCCATCGGGCGCGTGGCTGTACGGCGGCGGCTATGGCGGGCGCAGCTACAATTATCAGGTCGGGTCGAAGGCGGTGACCGCCCCGATTACGACGCAGCGTATCCAGACGCGCAGCTCGGTCGTGTCGCGCGGCGGGTTCGGCGGGCGCGTGTCGGCGCGGTCCAGCGGCGGCTGGGGCGGGGGACGCTCGTTCGGCGGATGAGGGGCGGCGGCTGACGCAGCCGAATACGGACGTCGTGCGTTCCCGCGCCGGGATACGAGATAAAGGACAGGGATGACCCGGCTTTTCCACGTCAGCGATGTGCATTTCGGGGCGGAAGATCCAGCGGCGGTGGCATGGTTCCGCGACGTGGTGGCGCGGGAGAAGCCCGATGCGGTCATCATGACCGGCGACCTGACGATGCGCGCGACGAAGCGCGAGTTCGACGAGGGCGGCGCATGGCTGAAAAGCCTGGGGGTGCCGGTCACGCTGGAGGTCGGCAACCACGACATCCCTTATTACTGGGATCCGCTGCGGCGGCTGTTCGCGCCCTATTCGCGCTATGCGGCGGTCGAGAAGATGATCGAGCGCCCGCTGGAGATCGACGGCATCACCATCGTCCCGCTGAAGACCACCGCGCGCGCGCAATGGCGCTGGAACTGGTCGAAGGGGCGCGTCAGCACCGGATCGCTGCGTCGCGCGCTGGCGCTGGTCGAGGCGGCGCCGCGTGGGAACCTGATCTTCGTCGCCGGGCACCACCCGCTGATCGACGGTGGCAGCAAGGGCACCGCCAAGACCCGGCGCGGCGACGTCGCGCTCGCCGCGCTCGCCGACGCCGGGGTCCATGCGGTGCTGTCGGGGCACGTCCACGACCCGTTCGACATGCCCTATGAGCGCAACGGCTGGCGGTTGCGGCTGATCGGCGCGGGCACGCTGTCGAAACGCACCCGTTACTCGCCGCCCGCGTTCAACGAGATCCGCGTGGCGGGCGACCGCTTCGAGACGTTGGTGCGCACGATGAGCGACCAGCCGGTCCATCCGATCAGTGAGGTGACGGGCGCGGGGCGCTAGGCGTCATTCCCGTACTCCCTCCCCATCCGTCATTCCCGCGCAGGCGGGAATCGAGAAGCTCTGACCTGTCGGCCCTTGCGAAGACCCGCGCGTCTGGACTTCCACCTGCGAGGGAATGACGGACGGAGGATGGGGGACGAGCGAAGCAATGGCCTTTCGCGCCCGCACCCCCTATCTGAACCCCGTGCCCAAGAAACCCACCCCCGGCCTGCCGACCCGCGAGCAGGTGCTCGATTTCATCACGTCCTCGGACAAGCCCGCCGGCAAGCGCGAGATCGCGCGCGCCTTCGGCCTGACCGCGCAGCAGAAGATCGCGCTCAAGGCGCTGCTCAAGGACATGGGGGATGAAGGGCTGATCGATTCCGCCCCCGGCCGCGCCTTCCATCGGATGGGCGGTGTCCCCAAGGTGACGGTGCTGCGCATCGTCGATGTCGACAGCGGCGGCAACGTCTGGGCGAGCCCCGAACGCTGGGAGGCCGACGTGCCCACCCCCCGGCTGCGCGTCCGCGACCGCAAGCGCGGCGCGCTGGGTGTCGGCGACCGTATCCTCGCGCGGACCGAGGAAACCGGCGGCGGCCTGACCGCGCATCCGATGAAGGTGCTGGCCCCCTCCGCCGAACAGGTGATCGGCGTGCTGCGCGGCGAGGGGGACCGCCTCTGGCTCCAGGCCGTCGACAAGAAGGAACGCCGCGAATACGCGGTGTCCGACGCGGGCGGTGCCGCGGCGGGCGATCTGGTGATGGCCGAACTCGCCGGTCGCCCACCGCGCATCACCGCGCGCGTGACGCAGCGGCTGGGCGATCCCTTTGCCCCGCGCAGCTTCTCGCTGATCGCGATTCACAAGCTCGGCATCCCCGACACCTTCTCCGAGGATACGCTGGAGGAGGCGGAGCGCGTCGCGCGTCAGCCGCTGGGCGAGGGCCGCGAAGACCTGACCGCGATCCCGATCGTCGCGATCGACCCCGCCGACGCGCGCGACCATGACGATGCGGTCTGGGCCGCCCCCGATGACGATCCCGCCAACGACGGCGGGTGGAAAGCGATCGTCGCGATCGCCGATGTCAGCTTCTACGTCCGCCCCGGCAGTGCGCTCGACCGCGAGGCGCGCGCGCGCGGCAATTCGGTCTACTTCCCCGATCGCGTCGTGCCGATGCTGCCCGAGGTGCTGTCGGCCGACGTCTGCTCGCTGAAGGCGGGCGAGGATCGCGCCGCGCTGGCCTGCCACCTTCAGGTGACGAAGACCGGCACGCTCAAGAGCTGGCGTTTCACCCGCGCGGTGGTGCGGCTGGCCGCGAACATCGCCTATGAGGACGCGCAGGCCGCGATCGACGCCCGGTCTTCGCGCGCGGAAACGCCCGGCTCTCCGCCCGAAGACTGGGATGCCGCGCTCGTGGAAACCACGCTCGCTCCGCTCTGGGATTGCTGGCGTGCACTCGCTGCGGCGCGCGACAAGCGCGAACCGCTCGACCTCGACCTCCCCGAACGCCGCGTCGTGCTGGACGAGAAAGGCCGCATCATGTCGGTCGCCCCGCGCGAGCGGCTCGACGCGCACCGGCTGATCGAGGATTACATGATCGCCGCCAACGTCGCCGCCGCCAAGGCGCTGGAGGCGAAGAAGGCGCCGGTCATGTACCGCGTCCACGAACCGCCCGCGCGCGAAAAGGTGGCGGCGCTCAAGGACTATCTCGACACGTTCGAGATCCCCTTCGCGCTGGGACAGGTCATCAAGCCGTCGACCTTCAACCGCATCATCGAGCGGATCGGCGACGTCGCCTTCCGCCCGGAGATCATGGAGCAGATCCTGCGCACCCAGACGCAGGCCTATTACGCGCCCGCCAACCACGGCCATTTCGGCCTGTCGCTCGGCAGCTACGCGCATTTCACCTCGCCGATCCGCCGCTATGCCGATCTGATGGTCCACCGCGCGCTGGTGTCGGCCTATGCGCTCGGCCCCGGCGGCCTCGCCGGCAACGAGGATTTCGAACTGGCGGGCGAGACGATCAGCAAGCTGGAGCGCCGCGCGATGGAGGCGGAGCGCGAGACGATCGACCGCTATGTCGCCGCCTTCCTGTCGGAGCGTGTCGGCGAACTGGTCGAGGTGCGGATCACCGGCGTCACCAACTTCGGCTTCTTCGCCACCGTCGACGGGATCGGCGGCGACGGGCTGATGCCGGTGCGCGATCTGGGCCGCGAATATTTCCGCTTCGACGAGGCCGCGCGGCGGTTGGTCGGCGAACACAGCGGCGAGGAATATGCGCAGGGCCAGCGGCTCGAACTGCGCCTCGCGGAGGCGAACCCGGTATCGGGCGCGCTCCGCTTCGAGCTGCCCGAGGGCCGGTATGGCGGCGGCGGCGGCGGGCGTGATCCCGCCCGTAGCAACAAGCCGCCGCGCGTGTTGAAGCGGCGCGGCCGCCCCGGCAACCTCCGTCACCAGAACCGCAAGAAATAGGAACGTTCACCATGCCTGTCGTCAACAACCGCGCCCTGATCGCCCGCGCCCGCCAGCGGGTGGTCTGGCATTTCACCTCGGCCGGCGCGACCACGAAGGCGACCGCCACCCGCTTCGACATGCCCGAGGCGCGGCTCGACCGCCGCGTCTTCGAGCGGATGCTGGCCTTCGGCGCGATCGAGAAGACGCCGGACGGGCTGTACTGGCTCAACGAGGCGCGGCTGTCGGATTACAAGAAGGAATCGCTCGCCCGCGTGCTGGGCATCCTCGCCATCGCCGGCTTCGCGGCGGCAGGTGCGATGGCGATCGGCGGCTGACGAAAACGCTGTCCTACAGCGGCCAACATCGCGCAGGCTGGCGCAATGGCGTCTTCCGATCCCGACCGCTCGCTCCGTCACGGCCTGCGCGCTGGCGCCTTCCCCCGCGCCGGGCATCGACGTGGCGTGAACTTTGTGAACTTCCGCGCGCGAATCGCGGTGGTGGCGCGGCGGCGGGACAGGCGCTAACCCGCTGGCCATGCCGCATCGCCCCAACCGCCTGTACCTGTCCTCGGACGCTCTGGTCGCCAACTGGCGCGCGCTGGCGCGACTCAGCGGGGCGGCGGCGTGCGGCGCGGCGGTCAAGGCCGATGGCTATGGGCTGGGCGCGCGCGAGGTCGTGGCGCGGCTGCTCGACGCCGGATGCCGCGATTTCTTCGTCGCGAATTGGGCGGAGGCGCAGGCGATCGCCGATCTGATCGTCGGGGGCGACGCCACGATCGCGGTGCTGCACGGCGTGCGCGAGGCGGACCTGCCGCTACCCGATCTGCCCGGCGTCCGCCCGGTGCTCAGCACCCCCGCGCAGGTCGCCCGCTGGCGCAGCGTCGCGCCGGGGGGCGAGTGCGACGTGATGGTCGATACCGGCATGAACCGGCTGGGCGTCGCCCCGGCGGAGATCGCCGCCGGGCTGCTCGACGGGCTGACGATCGATACGCTGATGAGCCATCTCGCCTGCGCCGACGAACCCGGTCACGCACTCAATGCCGTGCAGCGCGAGCGTTTCGTGGCACTGGCGGGACGGACCGCGGCGCGGCGGCTGAGCCTCGCCAACTCGGCCGGGATCGCGCTGGGGGCCGACTATCATTTCGACCTGACCCGCCCCGGCCTCGCCCTCTACGGCGGCGTCCCGGTCGCCGCGCTCGCCGGGGCGATCTGCCCGGTGGCGACGATCGCGGCGGAGGTGTTGCAATGCCGAACCGTCCGGGCCGGCGAGACGGTCGGCTACAACGCCACCTGGACCGCCCCCGCCGATACCCGCGTCGCGATCGTCAACCTCGGCTATGCCGACGGCTATCGCCGCGCCTTGTCGGATCGCGGCTGCGCCTTCGCGCGCGACGCGGCGCTGCCGGTGATCGGGCGCGTGTCGATGGACCTGATCGCGCTCGACATCAGCGCCGCGGACGTGCGCGAGGGCGACTGGGTCCGCTTCGACGACGATCCGGTCCATGTCGCGCAGGTCAGCGGGGTCAGTCAGTACGAATTGCTGACCGGGCTGGGGCGGCGCTTCGCGCGTCACTGGTCCTGAGCGACGACTCCGCGCAGCCAGTCGGTGAGCGGCGCATAGAGCAACGCCTCCGCACGCCCGCCGACCATCATCCCGACATGCCCGGCCCCGACATCGCGCCGCGCGGGCAGCCCGATCGCGGTGGCGGCGGGGACGATCCGGTCGGACAGCGAGACGAACTCGATGCTCGGACACGCCAGCACGAACGGATCGACCGCGTCGTCGCCGACGCGCCACGTGCCGCCACCGGGGCGATCCTCCGCCAGCAGCGCGCCGAACAGGTCGGCCCCGGCGGCATAGGTCAGCGGCGCGCCCGCATTGGCCCAGTCCTCCAGCATCACGAAGCGCGCCGCCGCCGCCGCGTCCATCGTCGCGAACGCCTCGTATTTGGCGATCGTCCGCGCCGGATCGAGCCGCCAGAAGGCGGTCTGCAACACTTCCATCGGCAGCACGCCGAGCGCCCGGCACCCCGGCTCGACCTGCGCCCACAATTCCGCCAGCGCGCCGCGCGCCGCCTGGCCATAGCCCGCGAAGCGCCACGGCGCGGCGACCGTCGCGACCCCGGCGATCGCCCCCGCCGGCAAGGCGGCAGCGGCGGCGAGCGCAAGCGTCCCGCCCAGGCAGTAACCGACCAGCAGCGGCGGCCGGTCGAGCTTCGCGATCAGCGGCAGCAACCTGTCCGTGACATGCCCCGCCAGGTCCAGCCCCGCGTCCCGCGGTCGCGGCGTGCCCCAGTCGAGCAACCACGGCCGAAACCCCGCCGCCGCCAGATGCCGCAGCAGCGACCGGCCCGGCGCGAGGTCCAGCACGAACGGCGGGTTGATGAGCGACGGGATCAGCACCACCGGCCATCCGGCGCCCCCGCTGTTGCCTTCGCGCAACCGCGCCGCGCCCTTGCGGAACCGCACCGGCGCATCGCGGCGCTTGCGTCGGGGCGCGTCCTGATAGCGGCGCAGTCCCGCCAGCGCGGCGGCGGTGCGCTCCGGCGATGCTGCGGTTTCGCGGCGCAACATCTCCAGGAACAGCGGCAACGGTCGCGGACCGTATTGGGCGTGTTGCGATGCCACATTTTGTGCAATACGGCGAACAGGTTCGGTCATGGGATCTCGCGCGATGAAGAAGCAGCACGGCACCGACGGCGTGGTCGTCATCAAGAAGTACGCCAACCGCCGGCTCTATAACACCGAAAGCTCCTCCTATATCACGCTGGAGCATCTGGCGGCGATGACACGCGAGGGGCGCGAGTTCCGGGTCGTCGATGCCAAGACCGAGGAGGACATCACCCACAACGTCCTCACCCAGATCATCATGGAGGAGGAAAGCCGCGGCGGGCAGACGATGCTGCCGGTCAATTTCCTGCGCCAGCTGATCGCGCTGTACGGCGATTCGATGCAGGCGATGGTGCCCGACTATCTCGAAGCCTCGATGGACAGCTTCCGTCGCAACCAGGCACAGTTCAAGACGGCGGTCGAGGGCGCCTTCGCCGGTTCGCCCTTCGCGGAGATCGCGAAGCGCAACATGGAGATGTTCGAGGCGGCGGCGCAGGCCTTCAAGCCCGCGCCCGCCACGCCGCCCGCCGCCACGGGAGCGAAGGACAGCGAGATCGCGGCGCTGAAGGCCGAACTCGCCAAGCTGCGCGACAAGGTCGACAAGCTCGGCGAGTAAGCGGCGGCGGCGCGGGATCAGCGTGGCTTGACGAACTTCAGCGTCATGCGGTCGCTCTCGCCGATCGCGGCATATTTCGCGCGGTCCACATCCTTCAGCGCATAGCTGGGCGGCAGCGTCCACACGCCGCCCGGCCAGTCGGCGCTGTCCTTCGGATTGGCGTTGATCTCCGACTTGCCTGCCAGCCGGAACCCGGCGGCGGTGGCATAGCCGATCACGCTGCTCTGCTTCATATAGCCGCTCTTCTCCTCGGCGGCGGCGTCGCGCGCCTCGGGCAGGCGGTGCTCGACCACGCCCAGCGTCCCGCCGGGCTTTAGCATCCGGTACATCGCCGCGAACATCTGCCGCGCCTGATCTTCTCCGCCGAAGCGCCAGTTGTGGACGTTGCGGAACGTCAGCACCACGTCGGCGCTGCCATCCGGCACCGTCGGCTGTCCGGCGGCGGCGGGCAACGCGGCGAGCTGCACCTTGCCGTAAGTGGCGGCATCCTTCGCCTGCAACGCCTTCACGCCGTTCAGCCCGCGCTCCCACGGCCCGGCGGCATAGTAACGGCCCCGGGCGGCGGTCAGCGGCGCGAGAATTTCGGTGTACCAGCCGCCGCCCGGCCACACCTCCACCACCGTGTCGGTCGGTTTCACGCCGAAGAAGGCGAGCGTTTCGGCAGGGTGGCGATAGCGGTCGCGTTCGATATTGGCCGGGGTGCGCGTCGAGGCCTTCACCGCCGTCACGATCGCGACGGGGGCGCGCGGCGCGGCGGCATGGACGGCGGCCGGCAGCGCCAGCAACAGGACGGGAGCGAGACGATGCATCGAAAAGAACCTCTCCGCAAATGGATAGGTTGGAGGCTGACGCGGTGATGAGCGATGCGCAAGTCCTGCTGGGCATGATCGCGATCGGCGCGCTGGGCGTGGCGGTGCTGGCCGGGTGGCGCGACCTGCGTCGGCGTCGCCGGCGCGATCTCGACGCGGTGGGCTGGATCGACTGGACGTTGGTGCAGGTGTTCGCGCTGATCGCGGCGGCGATCAGCGTCTATCTGGTGCTAAGGGATTGAACGAAATGTTGGAACCGCGATGCGCGCAGGCGGTTGTTGCCGAAACCCGCGGAACCGCCGTCATGCGGTGTCCGGGGCGGTCATCTCGCCGAGGTCCGCCGTCCCGGAACGCGGTCCAACGCCACGGCAGGTGCGACGATGAAGTCAGACCCATGTACAATGATGCCGCAGGTCAGCGCGGACGACGGGGTGGTCACCGTGCTGTCGCGCAGCGGCGCGCGTTACGACCTGACCGTGGAAGCGGCGATGCGGCTGAGCGAGGAACTGGTGCGCGGTGCCGCGCGCGCGCGCGGACAGTTGCGAATGAGCGGTCCGCTCAGCGACGATCCCCACCGTCCCTGGTGATTGCACGGCGCCGATCGCACGCGATCATTGCTCCGGTTCGTCGGGAAGACGCGGCGTGACGGTCGCGACGATCACCGTGGCGACGGTTCGGCCCACCTCGTCGTCGATCGTCACCCGCCAATGCCCTTCGTTGGCGAAGCCGGGATGGTCGGCCAGATAACCGCCCAGACGCTGCACGGCGATGTTGCGCGCCATCGCCACATCGCTGCATTCGACGCCGATCCGGTCACGCTCACGTCCGGCGAAACTGATATAGAAGTGCGGCATCGTGATCCTGATCGCTGCGGGGCCCCGCTCCTAACGAACGGGACGCGCCGAAGATACGCACGCCGGCCTGCGCTGGATCAGTAAAAATCGCGGAGCGTCAGCGTCGTGACGCGGCCGTCGCACCGCTCGATCGTCACGGTTCGCCCGGCGGGCGCGGCGGTCCAGCCGGCGAGCGGGCTGTGCGCGTAGGCGGGCGTGATGCGTGTCCCGTCGACCGCGCAGATCGTGTCGCCCGTCTGCCAGCCGCCGGCCGCGGCCGGGCTGCCCCGCATCACATGCAATATCTTCAGCCGGTCGGTCGCCAGGTTGAGCAGCAATCCGCTGGTCGAACGCAGCGTCCGGACGCCGCTCGCCCGGGTGGTGCCGAGCAGCATGTGACCGGCGCCGGGATCCAGCAATACGCGATAGCGCTGCAGAAAGCCCGATCCGATCCGGCCCGCCACTCCAACGATATCGGAGAAGCCGCCGGTCGGCTCGCCGCGCACCTCCACGTCGTGCGCGGTGGTCGTGCCGATCGTCATGTCGCGGACGATCGTCATCTCGTTGACGACCGCGCCGGCCAGCCCGAACGACACCGTGGTGGTGGTGCGTCCGCCCGCTTCCTTCGCCGCCGCCCAGGCGGACGGGCCGAGCGTGATCGCCGAACCGTCGCCGCTGTCGACGACCATCGGCGCGATGGTGCGCCCGCCGATCCCGATCGCGCTGACATAGATCATCCGCTCGGGTGCGATCGACAGCGGGGCGACCGCGCCGGCGAACGGGCGGCTACCGCTGCGCAACAGGCGAAAGCGGCGCGCCTCATAATCGATGTCGAGCGCGTAGCCGGCGGTCAGGTCGCGCCCGACCAGCAGGTCGACCGGCTGCGCGCTGCCCGTGGCGGCGGCGGGCAGGTCGGCGACCGCCAGGCTGCCGCCGCGCCGCGTCACCGCGCCGATCGCGATCCTGCCGGTCGCGACCCGGCCGATATCCACGCTGCCCCCGATCACCGTCGCCCGCCCGCCGGCGCGGACGGGCAGCCTGTGCGCCTCGGCATAGCGGCGCGCGAGCACCGAATAGCTGACGCCGGTATCGAGGATCGCGGTGACGCGGCGGCCGTCGATCGCCATCGTGAAGCGGATCTGGTTGCCCGGCGTGATGTCGAAGGGAACCCAGCGTCCTTCGGCATCGGCCGCCAGCGTCGATTGCCCGACCCATGCCGCGCGCGGTTCGGGCAGCGCGGCGGCGGTAAGCGCGGCGACGAGCGTGGGGGCGAGCGCGGCGGAGACGAGCGACAGGATCGGCACGCCAGCGGTGTAGCGGATCGCGCGGGCGTGTCACGGGGAACCGCGCATCGGATCGGCGCCCGCGATACTGGTCAATATGCGTGCGGGGCGGCATAGCCGGTCCATGCGACTGACCGCTCAACGCGCCCATCTCTCCCAACTGGCCGAGGCCGGACGGCTGCGCACGCTGGCGCCGCGAGCCGGAATCGACCTGTCGTCCAACGACTATCTCGCGCTGTCCAACGCACCCCGGCTTGCCGATGCGGCGCGTGCGGCGCTCGATCGCGGCGTCGCGCTGGGGTCGGGCGGCTCGCGTTTGCTGCGCGGTAACGATGCCGAACACGAGGCGCTGGAGGCGGAAGCGGCGCGCTTCTTCGGGGCGGAAACGGCGCTGTTCTTCGGCAGCGGCTTCGCCGCGAACACCGCCCTGTTGTCGTCGGTGCCGCAGCCGGGCGACCTGCTCGTGCATGATGCGCTGGTCCACGCCAGCATGCACGACGGGATGCGGCTGGGGCGCGCCACCTGCGTCGCGGCGGCGCATGGCGATGCGCAGGCGGTCGACGATGCGATCGTCGCCTGGCGCGCGCACGGCGGCACCGGCACGCCGTGGATCGCGGTCGAGAGCCTCTACAGCATGGACGGCGACCTGACCGACGTTGCCGCGCTGGTCGCGGTCGCCGACCGCCACGACGCGATGCTGATCGTCGACGAGGCGCATGCGACCGGCGTCTGGGGGGAGGGCGGTCGCGGCGCTGCGGCGGCGTGGCACGGTCGCGCGAACGTCGTGACGCTCAACACCTTCGGCAAGGCGCTGGGGTGCGAGGGGGCGGTGCTGTGCGGCCCGGGGGTGATCCGCGACTTCCTGGTGGCGCGCGCCCGCCCGTTCATCTTCTCGACCGCGCCCGCGCCGCTGGGCGCGGCGGTGGCGCGCGAAAGCCTGCGGATCGTCGCCGACGAGCCCGACCGGCGCGCGCGGCTCCACACGCTGATCGCGGCGGCGAAGCACCATCTCGAACCGCTCGGCGCCACGGTGGAGTCGCAGATCGTGCCGCTGATCATCGGCGACGATCGCGCGGCGATGCGGGTCGCGGCGGCGGTGCAGGCGGCGGGGTTCGACGTGCGCGGCATCCGTCCGCCGACCGTTCCGCCCGGCACCGCGCGGCTGCGGATCGCGCTGACGCTGCATGTCACAGGGGAGGATGTCGCCGCGCTGGCGGCCGTCCTGCGGGAGGTATTGCCATGACCCGTCCGATCGTCGTGACCGGCACCGACACCGATGTCGGCAAGACGGTGTTCGCCGCCGCGCTGACGAGGGCGCTGGGGGCTCGTTACTGGAAGCCGGTGCAGGCCGGGCTGGCGGATGGCAGCGACGCGGGGACGGTGGTGCGGCTGGGCGTCGATCCGGCGAGGCTGGTGCCCGAGGCGTACCGGCTCGCCACGCCCTGTTCCCCGCATCGCGCCGCCGAGATCGATGGCGTGACGATCGACCCCGCGCGCCTCGCGCTGCCGCCGGGCGACGGCCCGCTGGTGGTGGAGGGTGCCGGCGGGGTGCTGGTCCCGCTGACCCGCACGTATTCCTTCGCGGATCAGGCGGCGGTCTGGGGGCAGCCGGTCGTGCTGGTCGCGCGCACCGCGCTCGGCACGATCAACCACAGCCTGTTGTCGATCGAGGCCTTGCGCGCGCGCGGCGTGCCGCTGCTGGGCATCGCGTTCATCGGCGACAATGTCGAGGACAGCGAGGCGACGATCGCGGCGATCGGCGGGGCCAGGCGGCTGGGGCGCCTGCCGTTCCTGACCGACCTCACGCCTGCGACGCTGGGCGAGGCGTTCGCGGCGCATTTCGACGTGGAGGATTTCCGGTGAGTTCGATCTGGCATCCCTTCACGCAGCATGGGTTGCAGGAACCGATCCCGTGCGTGGTGCGCGGTGACGGCGCCGCGCTGCACACCGCCAATGGGCGGCGCGTGATCGATGCGATCTCGTCGTGGTGGGTGACGACGCACGGCCACGCGCACCCGCGCATCGCCGCCGCGATCCGCGATCAGGCGGAACGGCTCGATCAGATCATCTTCGCGGGCTGGACGCACGAGCCCGCCGAGCAGGTCGCCGCCGGGCTGCGCGCGATCATGCCGCCGGCACTGACGCGGGTGTTCTTCTCGGATTCCGGATCCACCAGCGTCGAGGTCGCGCTGAAGATGGCGCTCGGTTACTGGCTGGCGCGCGGCGAGGCGCGGCATCGCATCCTCGTCATGGAACATGGCTATCACGGCGACACGATCGGGGCGATGTCGGTCGGGCAGCGCGGCGTGTTCAACCGCGCCTATGCCCCGTTGCTGTTCGACGTCGAAACGATTCCCTATCCGGCGGCGGGCGCGGAGCAGACCACGCTCGACGCGCTGGAGCGCGCGTGCGCGGCGGGCGCCGCGGCGTTCATCGTCGAGCCGCTGGTGCTGGGGGCCGGGGGGATGCTGTTCTACGCGCCCGAAACGCTGCGCCGGATGCGCGATATCTGCGCGCGGCACGGCGTGCTGTTCATCGCCGACGAGGTGATGACCGGCTGGGGGCGCACCGGCACCTTGCTGGCATGCGAACAGGCCGGCGTCGTGCCCGATATCCTGTGCCTGTCGAAAGGGCTGACCGGCGGCGCGGTGCCGCTGGCGGTAACGATGGCCAGCGAGCCGATCTTCGAGGCGCATTGGTCGACCGATCGCGCGCGGATGTTCTTCCATTCCTCCAGCTATACCGCCAACCCGATCGCCTGCGCGGCGGCGGCGGCGAACCTCGCGATCTGGCGCGAGGAGCCGGTGCTGGAACGGGTACGCCTGCTGGGTGAGCGGCAGGCGGCGCGGCTGGCGGCGCTGGACGGTGTGCGCAACCCGCGCCGGCTGGGCACGATCGCGGCGTTCGAGATCGGCGCGGGCGAGGGCTATCTCGCCGATATCGCGCCGCGCCTGCTGGCGTTCTTCCGCGAGCGGGACGTGCTGCTCCGCCCGCTCGGCGACACGCTCTACGTCATGCCGCCTTATTGCATCGACGAGACCGACCTCGATACCGTCTATGCGGCCGTTTCGGAGGCGATCGCCCGCAACCAATGACCGATCCGGCTGTTCGGTGGTGACATGGATATCCGTCACCCCCGCGCCGGGCGCATCGCATCGCTGCTGGACCGCCTCCGCCGCTGGTGGTCCGGGCATCGCGCGACCCTGCCGGAACGCGTCGCGCTGCTGGAGGAACGCGCGCGCAGCGCGCTGTCGCTGGGCGAGGCGCAGCGGCTGGCGATGGAGGCCGAGGCGCTGCGCCTTCAGGATGGCGGCAGCCGGCGCAAGGGGATCATCCCGCTCTTCCGCAACTGACCACGCTTGCCGCCGCCGGGGCCGGCGCTACGCTCCCGCGAAAAGCGGAGAGTGTGCCCATGAACGATGCGACCATCACGCCGGTGCTGCACGGCTATTTCCGTTCGTCGGCGGCGTATCGCGTGCGGATCGCCCTGAACCTGAAGGGCGTGGCGTGGCGCGACGTCTTCCACCATCTGCGCCACGGCGAACAGCGCGCGCCCGATTATCGCCGCCTCAATCCCCAGGGGCTGGTCCCCGCGCTCGAATGGGGGGACGCCGTGCTGACGCAAAGCCTCGCGATCTGCGAGTTCCTCGACGAGGTCGTTCCCACCCCGCCGCTGCTGCCGCACGATCCCCTAGCGCGCGCCCACGTCCGCGCCTTCGCGCAGGTGATCGCGTGCGACGTGCATCCGGTGCAGAATCTGGCGGTACTGGAACGCTTGAAAGCGTGCGGCGCGACGCCTGAGCAGGTCATGGCGTGGGCGCGCGACACGATCGATGTCGGGCTCGAAGCCTGCGCCACGCTGATCGCGGACGCCACCGGCCCATATTGCTTCGGCGAGCACGTGACGCTCGCCGACCTCTGCCTGATCCCGCAGCTCGGCAACGCGCGCCGGTTCGGTGTCGATCTCCGCTGGCCGCGCCTGCTCGCGGTCGAGGCGGCGTGCGGCGCGCTCCCCGCCTTCCGCGCTGCCGCGCCGGAGCATCAGCCCGACGCGGAATGAGGCGTTACGCCACCACCCCGGCCCGCGCGCCGCGCCCGACCATCACCGTCGCACCTGCGCCCAGCAGCATCAGCACGCCGCCCAGCACGATCACCGCGCGCGCATCGCCGCGCAGCAGACTGTCGTAGAACAGCGGCACCGACAGGCTCTCGATCATCATCGGGATGACGATGAACATGTTGAAGATGCCCATATAGACGCCGTTGCGCTCGGGCGGGATCATGCCGGTCAGCATGATGTACGGATTGCCCATCATCCCCGCCCAGCCGATGCCGATGCCGATCATCGCGACGAACAGCCACCCCTCGGTCGGCAGCGCGGGGATCGCCAGCATCGCCACACCCGACGCGGCGAGGCAGCAGGCATGGACCCGCTGCGCGCCATGGCGCTTCGCCAGCGGCATCAGCGCCAGCGCCGCGACGAACGCCACCGCATTGTAGAAGGCGCCCAGCTGCCCGACCGTCAGCACGGTGTCGCGAAATGCCGTACTGGCGGCGTCGCTCGTGCCGTGCAGCGAGCGCGACAGCGCGAAGGCGATGAACTGCCAGTAAGCGAACATCGCATACCATTGGCACAGCATCGCCAGCGCCAGCTGCCGCATCGGCTTCGGCATCTCGACCAGTGCGACCTTCAGGTCGGCCAGCGCGCCGCGCAAGCTCAGCGGCTCGGCGTCCATGCGCGCCTGTTCTTGCCGGTCCAGCGGCAGCTCGGGCACGCGCCACACCGACCAGAGGATCGTCGACAGCGACAACACCGCGCCGATCACGAACGCGATCCGCGTGATGTCGGGGATGCCGTTGGCGTCGACCGCATTCCTGTCGAACCCGATCCACACCAACAGCGACGGCGACAGATAGGAGAGCGTCTGCGCCAGCCCGGTGAACGCCGATTGCGTCAGGAATCCGGTCGCGCGCTGATCGGGCGCCAGCCGGTCGCCGACATAGGCACGGTACGGCTCCATCGTGACGTTGTTGGCCGCATCCAGGATCCAGAGCAGGCTCGCCGCCATCCACAAGGCGCGGCTGTACGGCATCGCGAACAGGCACAGGCTGCACAGGATCGCGCCGATCAGGAAATAGGGCGTGCGCCGCCCCAGCCGCGTGTTGGTCCGGTCGCTCATCGCGCCGATCAGCGGCTGGACCAGCAGGCCGGTGACCGGGCCGGCGAGCCACAACAGCGGCAGGCTCGCCTCGTCCGCACCCAGATAGCCGTAGATCGGCGCCATATTGGCCTGTTGCAGCCCGAACGAGAATTGCAGCCCGAGGAAGCCGAGGTTCATCTCGACGATGCGGGCCAGCGACAGCCGGGGCTTGGTCATCTCACGCTTCCTGTCGGGAGGGGAGCGGGGGCAAGCGGGTTGGTGGCCCGGCACACACCGTCATTCCCGCGACGGCGGGAATCCAGAACCTCTGACCTGTCCGCATGACGCGCAACCGCAGCGCGTCCGGATCCCCGCCGTCGCGCGAATGACGGAATGAGGCGAGGCAAGTACGCGCATGACCGACGCATCGTCACCATCCTCACCCCTCCAGCCACGCGACGCCCCATGCCGGGACCTGGCCACAGACTGCGCCGGTCAGCCGATCGCGTCCAGTCGCCGGGAGCATCGCCGCGCGGTCACCGAAGTTCAGGAACACCCGGTCGCTCCCGCACGCGATCCCCAGCACCGCCGGATCGTCGGTCGCCAGCGCCGCCGGCCCCCCCGCACCGCCGCTGGCGATCCGCGCGTCACGCAGGGCGATCAGGTCGCCGGTGATCCGCTTCGCCGCCGCGCCGTCCAGCGCCGCCCAGTCCATCGCCGGCCGGTGGATCCACCGCCCCTCATGCGCGCGCTCGGGATCGGCCAGATAGCTGTCGTCGTTCAGCAGGCCGGCCTCGTCGCCCATATAGGTCGTCGCCACCCCGCCGCTCGCGATCGACAGCGCGTTCAGCAGCGCGATGCGCCGGAACGCCGCCTCGCGCTCGCCATCGGTCGCGGCGGCCTCCAGCCCCGCCAGCGACGCCAGCGTGCCGTTGCTGCCGTGCAGCGTCGATCCGTCCGCCTGGAACGGCTTGCCGCGCGCCCAGCTGTCGCCCTCGCCGTTCAGGAAGCGCGCGGCGGCGATCAGCCGCTCCTCGGGAGCATCGTCAAGGCCACGCAGATCGCCCAGCACCGCGCCCCAGCCGATATCGTCGTGGCAGCGCGCATAGCTCAGCCAGTTCGCCCCCGGCGGCAGTCCTCCGCTCGCCGCGACGATCGCGGCGGGCAGTTGCGCCGACCCTTCGGCCAGTCCGACCCAGCCCGCGACCATCAGCGAATTGTTGTAGACCAGATGGCATTCCGGCTCGAACCCGTCGCCCTCGTCCATCCCGAAATACGGCGGCACGAACGCGGTCGGCACGATCGCCTCCGCCTTCAGCAACGTCGCCGGCGCGACGATATCGAGCGCGGCGCGCAAGCCGCGAACGATGTAATGCGCCTCCGGCAAGTTGCGACAGTTGGTCCCCGCCTGCTTCCAGAGGAAGGCGGTGCTGTCGAGCCGAAACGCCTCGAACCCGTGATTGGCGAGCCGCAACCCCGCGTCGATCATCGCGAAGAAGACGTTGGGATTGCGCCAGTTCAGGTCCCATTGGAACGGGTAGAAGGTTGTCCGGACGTTCCCGCCCATCTCCGGCACATAGGTGAAATTGCCCGGCGCGGTGGTCGGGAAGACCTGCGGCAGTTCGGCATTGCGCGCCACCGCCTCGGCATCGTCCACGACCATGTAGAAGTCGCGGTAGAAGGGATCGCCCGCGCGCGCCGCCTTGGCCCATTCGTGATCGTCGGCGGTGTGGTTCAGCGCCAGATCGACGCACAGGCTGATCCGCGAGTCGCGCAGCCGCGCCGTCAGCCGTTCGACATCGGCCATCGTGCCGAGCCGCGGCTCCACGCTGAGATAATCGGCGACCGCGAAGCCGCCGTCGCTGTCGCCCGCGCGCGCCTTCAGCAAGGCGAGGACGTGCAGGTAGCGCACGCCGAGCGCCTCCAGATGGTCGACATGCGCGGCCACGCCGTCGACCGTCCCGCCGAAGCGATCGACATAGGTCGAATAGCCGAGCATGTCCGGGCGCACGAACCAGTCGGGATCGGCCTCGCGCGCGCGGTCGAGCGCCAGCAGCGGCGCGGGTCGCTCCGCCGCCCGCGCCGTCAGCATCGCCTCGACCCGCCGCCACACGGCATCGGTGTCATGGTCCGGGTACAGCCGCGCGATCTGACGACGCAGCCGCGGTCCGATCGCTTCCAGGCGCTGCTGCATCGTCATGTCCGCCATCCCATCGCGTCTATCCGTCTATCATTGTCGTCACCCCGGCGCAGGCCGGGGTCCAGAGCCAAGCAGAAGCTGCGCTTTTGACCCTGGACCCCGGCCTGCGCCGGGGTGACGGAAAGGTCAGAAATCGAACCGCACCGACGCCGCGATGGTCCGCCCGTTGATCGAGCGCGCGCGGACCAGCCCGTTCGACGGGATCGCCGCATCCTCGGCCTCGGTGATGCCCTTCACGTTGAAGATGTTGTTGGCGTTCAGGTTGAAGCTGACATTGTCCGCCGCGCGCACCAGCAGGAAGCCGTTGACCTGCGTATAGGCGGGCATCTTCAGCTGGTTGACCGGCTGCGTATAGCTCGATGTCGTGCCGATCACGTTCGCGCCGAAGCTGACGCGCCCGAAATCGAGTTGCGGCGTCGCCTGATAGACGAACGCGGCCTGCCGCTGCGGGCGGTTGCCGTTCAGCGTCGCATCGGTCGCGTCGCGGGTGATCTTCGCATCGGTATAGGTGCCGGCCGCGCTCAGCGAGAACGGCCCGGCGCGGAACCGGCCTTCCAGCTCGACGCCGGTCGCCTCATACTGGCGGCTGGTGAACTGCTGCTGCGACAGCAGGTAGTTGGTCTCCTGCGTCCGCGCGTTGAACACGGTCGCGTACAGGCCGATCGGCCCCGACGAGAATTTCAGCCCGCCTTCCGCCTGCTTGACGAAGTCGTACGGCTTGGCGCCGGGCACCAGCCCGCCGGTCTGCAGGTTGATCGTCGGCCCGAACAGCAGGCGATCGGCATTGACGCGCCCGCCACGGCTGTAGCGCGCGAACGCCGCCAGCGTGTCGCTCAGGCGATAGTTGAGGCCCGCCGAATAGGACAGATAGCTGTAGTCATAGTCGATGCCCGCGCGGTTGTTCGGGATGAACGCCACCGTCTGCTCGGCGGCCGAGATCACGCCGTCGCCGTTCATGTCCTGCGCGCGCGTCGTGGTCGCACCGGGCAGGTCGCCCGCGATGCTGCCCTTCGCCGATCCGAAGTCGTAGCGGACGCTGCCGTCGATGTTCAGCCGCCCGACCTCGAAGCCCAGCTGTGCGAACGGCGCATTGGTGGTGTAGCGCATGTCGTAGCTGCGGCGGCAGCAATTGCCGAAGAACGACGCCGAATACAGCGTTCCCCCGGCGGTCTGCGACACGCCGGCGGCGTTGCGGATATCGACCAGCACCGAGCGCCCGTTGCCCTGCACGCTCTGGAAGAACGACGTCCACAGCCAGTCGGTCTTCACGTCCTGCCGCGAGTTATAGATGCCCGCCGCGATCGACAGCGCGCCGCCGCCCAGATCGACCTTGCCGTTCAGCCGAAGGTCGTTGGTGATGTTGTTCAGGCTGTTCAGCTTGACGTCGAACAGCACGACGCTGGCGAGCAGTCCGTTGCCGCCCAGCGTGCCCGGCGTGGCGATCCGCTGCCCCGACAGCGGCCCGCTGGCATAGTATAGCTGCGCGCCCGCGCCGGCGAAGCCGTTGGCGACGGTCTGCGCATCGCCGACCGAGGCGGGGAAGGGCGAGACGAAGTCGCCCGAGATATCCGAATAACGGAACCGCTCGGTCAGGTTCCAGCCGTCGGCGATGTCGAACTTGCCCTCGAAACCGACCGATTTGACGACCGGGTGCATCCCGTCGCCGATGTTGCGGCGGACCGGATCGTTGTTGCCGTCCAGCGTCAGGACCGAGCCGATGTAGCGGCTGTGCAGCGTATCCTCGTTGATCGAGAAGCCGGGGATGTTCTGATACGTCGGGTCGCCGTTGCCGCCGGTCACGCGCACCGGATTGGGCAGATAGGCGATGCTGCGATCGTCGAGATACTTGCCGTACACGCGGATATAGCCGCGATCGAACTCGCGGGTGATGTTCGCCTTGATCTGCCCGCCGCGCATCGCGTCGTAGCCGACGTCGCGCGGGCCGTCGCCCAGGCGATAGAAGCCGCTCAGCTCATAGCGCGTCTTGTCGTCGATCTTGCCGCCATAGGCGAAGTCGGCGCGATATTCGCGATAGTCGAGGCCCGAGGACAGTTGGAACGAGCCGCCTTCCTGTTCGCCGGTCTTCGAGATGAAGTTGATGATGCCGCCCGGCGAATTGCTGGCGAACGTCGAGGCCGATCCGCCGCGCACCGATTCGATGCGGGCGAGCGACAGATCGTTGCGGATGAAGATGTCGGCATTGCCGAAGATGATGTCGCCGAATTCCAGCACCGGCAGGCCGTCCTCCTGCAATTGCAGGAACTTCGATCCGCCCGATGCGACCGGCAGGCCGCGTACCGAGATGTTGGCATTGCCCTCGCCCCCCGACGCCTCGACGCGGACGCCGGGCAGGTTGCGCAGGATTTCGGCGGTGTTGCGCGGCGGGATCTTGGCGGTCAGGTCGGCGTCGAGCGAGCTGACCGAGACCGAGGTGTCGAGCCGGTTGCGGCCCTGCGCGACGCCGGTGACGACGATGTCCTCCGCCGTGGTGGCTTCGGTCGCGGCGGTCGTATCGGGGGTCTGGGCGGCGTCGGCCGTTTGCGCGTGCGCCGCACCGGCGAGCAGCAGCGCGGGAATCGATGCGAGCAGGTGGAAACGCAGCGGCATGGGGTACTTCCTCTCCTGGACACGCCTTCGCTGAAGGTCGGACGAAGAGCGCTTAATGCCGTCTGCAATCGATTGCAAAACGAATTTCGCAATCGATTGTGATCGAGGCGTTCGATCAGGCGGAGGCGCGCACGATCAATTGCGGCGGGACGATCGCGCTCTCGGCCGCCTCGCCCGCGATCCGGCGCAGCAGCGTCTCGACCATCAGCGCGGTGCCGGCGACCAGATCCTGCCGGATCGTGGTCAGCGGCGGAGAGGTGTGCGCGGCCAGCGGCACGTCGTCATACCCCACCACCGCCACATCGCCGGGCACGTCGAGCCCCGCCTCGGTCAGCGCGCGCAACGCACTCATCGCCGCCACGTCGGACGCGGCGAAGATCGCGTCGGGCGGCGCGCCGGCCGACAGCCGCGCGCGCACCGTGTCATACACCCCGTCCGGGTCCATCGCGCACGGCAGCACCTCGACCGCCTCGGTCACGTCGCGCAGGCCGGCGAGCCGGTCGGCGAATTCGGGCGGAGCGGGGTCGCCCAGGAACATCGCGCGCCGTCGCCCCAGCCCGGTCAGATGCTCGCCCGCCATCCGCCCGCCCAGCCGGTTGTCGGACCCGATCGTCAGGTGCCGCTGGCCGGGCCGGTTGACCCCCCAGACGACGAGCGGCGCATAGCGGCCCGCGACGCGCTCGATCGTGTCATACTGGTCGGACTGCCCGACCAGCAGCACGCCGTCGACGCGCCCACTGTCCACCAGCCGGTCGAGCCATTCGTCGCTGTCGGGCAGTACGCGCGACAGCAGGATGTCATATCCGCGATCGACCAGCAGGTCGGCCAGGAAGCCGAGCAGGGCGAGGAAGAACGGATCGGTCAGATGCTGCGTCCGCGCATGGCCCAGCGGCATCGCCAGCGCGATCGCGCCGGTGCTGCGTAGCCGCAGGTTGCGCGCCAGCTGGTTGGGGCGCACACCATGTTCGCGGGCCAGCGCGCGGATCCGCTCCTGCGTCGTCTTGCTGACCGACGGATGCCCCGACAGCGCGCGCGAGACGGTCGCGGTCGATACGCCCGCCATCGCCGCCAGATCGGCCAGTTTCATCGGGGTGGACAAGCCGGATCTTTCCCTGGTTGGACGCACGTACCCTTATCCTTACCCGCGACATCGCGCGCCGCAATCCGCCTCATGGTCGCGGGTCGCGCTCGATCGCGGCGATCTCCGCATCGATGAAGGCCATCATCAGCGCCAGCACTTCGGGCGCGGTGCTGCGCGTGTTGATCCGGCGCTGGCACATGCCGCCCGCCATGATCAGGATCGCTTCGGCCAGTCGCCCGATCCGCTGTTCGTTGCCGGCATCGGGGACGATGATGGTCAGCGCGCGAACCAGCTGCCCGTGCAGGCGATCTTCCATCGCGTCGAAGATCGCCGCGATGCGGGGGTTGCGATAGGATTCGGCCGTGATCTCCGCGATCAGCCGCGTATCGCCGATGTCGTCGCACGCGATGAAGCGCGCGATCCATGCGCGTACCATCGCGCGGTCGGATGTGCAGCGCGCCGCGCACAGTTCATCCGCCGCCAGGAACTCGTCCAGATCGTGTTCGACCAGCGCGGCGACGATCGCCTCCTTGTTGGCGAAGTCGCGATAGATCTGCCCGACCAGCACGCCGGAACGCTCCGACAGGCGCGCGATACTGGTCGCGTGGAAGCCATGTTCGGCGAAAAGTTCGCGCGCGGCCTGAACGATCCGCGCGCGTCGTGCGTTGGCTTTCCCGCTCCGGTCGCGAGGGAGGCAACATTCGTTAGTCAATTGAACAGACTGACGACTTTCGGGCACTTCGCGATCGACCATCTTCTATCCGTCTTGACGCTGCCATCCGTTCGCAGTAGCAGCATTCGTGAGTGAGCGATCACTCACACACTTCATAAGAGATGTCCATGCCGAAGATGGGGACGAAAACGGGGGTCGCGCTCGCCGCGATCATGCTGGCGCCGCTCGCCGCTTGCGGTGGCAAGAGCGAGTCGCCGGAGCAGCAGCAACAACAGCAGGCGCAGGCCGGTCCCCCGCAGGTGGGCGTGGTGACCGTGCAGCCGCAGGCGGTGACGCTGACCACGACGCTGCCGGGGCGGACGACCGCCTATGAAACCTCGGAGGTGCGGCCGCAGGTCAACGGCCTCGTGACCGCGCGCCTGTTTACCGAGGGGGACACGGTCCGCGCCGGACAGCCGCTCTACCGCATCGATGCGCAGCCCTATCAGGCGCAGGTCGCCAGCGCGCGCGCCGCCGTCGCGCGGGCGCGCGCCGCGATCGCGTCCAGCGCCGCGCTCCAGCGCCGCTATGGCGAGCTGGTGAAGATCAACGCCATCGCGCGGCAGGATTACGAGAACGCCGTGACGACCGCCGAACAGGCGCGTGCCGATGTCGCCGCGCAGCAGGCGGCGCTGCGGTCGGCGCAGATCGATTTGGCGCGCACCACGATCCGCGCGCCGATCTCGGGGCGCATCGGTCGCTCGGTGACGACCACCGGCGCGCTGGTCAGCGCGGCGCAGACCAACCCGCTCACCACCATCCAGCGGCTCGACCCGATCTATGTCGATGTCGCGCAGTCGAGCGCCGACCTGCTCAAGCTGCGTCAGCAGATCGCCGCCGGCGACCTGTCGCGTGGCGGCACGGCGGCGCGCGTCCGGCTGCGGCTGGAGGACGGGTCGGTCTATCCGATCGAGGGCAAGCTGCAGTTCGCCGACGTCAGCGTCGACCCGAACACCGGCACGCAGACGATCCGCGCGATCTTCCCGAACCCGCGCGGGCTGCTGCTGCCGGGCATGTACGTCCGCGCCGAGCTGGTGGAGGGGACGCGGTCCGATGCGATCCTGGTGCCGCAGCGTGCGGTGACGCGCGACGAACGCGGCAACCCGACCGTGCTGGTCGTCGGTGCCGACGGCAAGCTCCAGCCGCGCTCGCTGACCGCGCCGCGCACGATCGGCGACAACTGGCTGGTCACCGCCGGGCTGAAGCCGGGCGACAAGGTCGTCGTCGAGGGCGCGATGATGCTGCGCCCCGGCATGCCGGTGAAGGCGGTGCCGTACAATCCGAACGCGCCGGCCGCTCAGCCGGGCGGCGCGCCGCAGGGCCAGCCGGCGAACGGAAAGTAACGCCCCATGTCGCGCTTCTTCATCGACCGGCCCATCTTCGCATGGGTCATCGCGCTCGTCCTGATGCTGGCGGGGGTCATCGCGATCCGCAGCCTGCCGGTCGCGCAATTCCCCGAGATCGCGCCGCCCGCGGTCGCGATCGCCGCCAGCTATCCCGGCGCCGATGCCGAGACGCTGGAGCGGACCACCACCCAGATCATCGAGCAGCAGCTGCGCGGCATCGACAATCTGCGCTATTTCTCGTCGTCGTCGTCCTCGGCGGGCGTGGTCACCATCACGCTGACGTTCGAGCAGGGCACCGATCCCGACATCGCGCAGGTCCAGGTCCAGAACAAGTTGCAGGCGGCCACCCCGCTGCTGCCGCAGGAAGTGCAGCGACAGGGGATTCAGGTCACCAAGTCCGCCGCCAGCTTCCTAGCGGTGGTCGGTCTCGTGTCCACCGACGGTTCGCACAGCAACAACGACCTGTCCGACATGATCGTGTCGAAGTTCCAGGATCCGATCAGCCGGGTGAACGGCGTCGGCGAGTTGCAGGTGTTCGGCTCGCAATATGCGATGCGGATCTGGATCGACCCGCTGAAGCTCAACAATTACGCGCTGACCGTCGCCGACGTATCGTCGGCGGTGCAGGCGCAGAACGCGCAGGTGTCCGCCGGACAGATCGGCGCGCAGCCCGCGGCGAAGGGGCAGATGCTGAACGCGACCGTCTCGGTCCAGTCACGCCTCCAGACGCCCGAACAGTTTGGCAACATCCGGCTGAAGACCAGCGCCGACGGCGCGGTCGTCCGGCTGCGCGATGTCGCGCGGGTCGAAATCGGCGCGGAGAATTACGGTTTCGACGTCCAGTATAACGGCAGGCCCGCGTCGGGCTTCGGCGTCCGGCTGGCGGCGGGGGCGAATGCGCTCGACACCGTCGACGCGGTGAAGGCGCGCGCGGCGGAAATCGGCCGGACGCTGCCCGCCGACGTCAAGGTCATCTATCCCTACGACACCACGCCTTTCGTCCGCCTGTCGGTCGAACAGGTGATCCACACGCTGGTCGAGGCCGTCGTGCTGGTGTTCCTGGTGATGTTCCTGTTCCTTCAGAACTGGCGCGCCACGCTGATTCCGACGATCGCGGTGCCGGTCGTGCTGCTCGGCACCTTCGCGGTGATGGCGGTCGCGGGATATACGATCAACACGCTGACGCTCTTCGGCATGGTGCTGGCCATCGGTCTGCTGGTCGACGACGCGATCGTCGTGGTCGAGAATGTCGAGCGGCTGATCGTCGACGAACATCTCAGTCCGAAGGAAGCCGCGCGCAAGTCGATGGACGAGATCAGCGGCGCGCTGGTCGGCATCGGCCTGGTCCTGTCGGCGGTGTTCCTGCCGATGGCGTTCTTCGGCGGATCGACCGGTGTGATCTATCGCCAGTTCTCGATCACGATCGTTTCGGCGATGGTGCTCTCGGTGCTGGTCGCGCTGATCCTGACGCCGGCGCTGTGCGCGACGATCCTGAAGCCGCACGACCCGAAGAAGCTGGAGGGCAACGGGCCGCTGGCGCGCTTCTTCCGCTGGTTCAACGACCGGTTCGATCGCGCGCAGAACAGCTACCAGCGCGGGGTGAAGCGCACCGCGCGCAACTGGAAGCGGTCCGGCCTCGTCTATCTGCTGATCGTCGCCGGCATGGGGCTGATCTTCGTCAACCTGCCCTCGGGCTTCCTGCCCGACGAGGATCAGGGCACGGTGCTGGCGCTGGTGCAGGGGCCGGCGGGCGCGACGAGCGAGCGTACCGAAAAGGGCCTGACGCTGGTCCGCGACCATTTCCTCAAGCAGGAAGGCGCGAACGTCGCGGGCGTGTTCACCGTCAACGGCTTCTCGTTCGCGGGACAGGGGCAGAATACCGGTCTGGCGTTCATCAACCTGAAGCCGTGGGAGGATCGCGGCGGTGCCGACAACAAGGCGCAGGCGATCGTCGGGCGCGCGATGGGGTCGTTCTCGCAATACAAGGACGGCCTGATCTTCGCGCTGGTGCCCCCGGCGGTGCAGGAACTGGGCAATGCCACCGGCTTCGACGTGCAACTGGTCGATACCGGCGGCATCGGGCATGAAAAGCTGGTCCAGATCCGCAACATGATGCTCGGCATGGCGGCACAGGATCCGCGGCTGGCGCAGGTCCGCCCGCTCAGCCTGGAGGATGCGCCGCAACTCAAGGTCAATGTCGACGAGGACAAGGCGCGCGCGCTCGGCCTCGATCTGTCGGCGGTCAATTCGACCATCGCGACCGCCTGGGGCGGCGGCTATATCAACGACTTCATCGACCGGGGCCGCGTGAAGCGCGTCTATGTCCAGAACGACGCGCCCTATCGCATGAGCCCCGAGGACATCGGCGAGCTCTACGTCCGCGGCGACAATGGTCAGATGGCGCCGTTCACCGCCTTCTCGACGCAGGAATGGTCCAACGCGCCGGTGTCGCTGACCCGCTACAACGGCCAGCCCGCGATGCAGCTTCAGGGCTCGCCGGGGCCGGGGCAGAGCACGGGCGCCGCGATGGAGGCCTTGCAGGAGATCCATGCGAAGCTGCCGCCGGGCACGACGCTGGAATGGACCGGCCTGTCCTATGAGGAGAAGCTGTCGGGCGGACAGGCCCCGGCGCTGTACGGCCTGTCGCTGCTGATCGTGTTCCTGTGCCTAGCGGCGCTCTACGAAAGCTGGTCGGTGCCGATCTCGGTGCTGCTGGTGGTGCCGCTGGGGATCATCGGCGCGGTGCTGGCGGCGTGGCTGACGGGCCTGAACAAGGACATCTACCTTCAGGTCGGGCTCATCACCACGATCGGCGTGTCGGCGAAGAACGCGATCCTGATCGTCGAGTTCGCCGAGGAACGCATCGCGGAGGGGATGAACGCCTTCGACGCGGCGGTGGAGGCGGCCAGGCTGCGGCTGCGCCCGATCCTGATGACCAGCCTCGCGTTCATCTTCGGCGTGCTGCCGTTGGCGGTATCGACCGGCGCGGGCGCGGGCGGGCAGAACGCGATCGGCCGTGCGGTGGTGGGCGGCATGTTGTCCGCGACCGTGCTGGCGATCTTCTTCGTGCCGATGTTCTTCGTCGTCGTGCTGCGCCTGTTCGGGCATGGCAAGGACGCGCCGAAGCCGGACAACGACCATCCCACGGGCGACACCGCCCATCAGGGAGCCTGACGTGACCCGTTCCAAGATTGTCATCGCGCTGGCGCTCGGCACCGCGCTCGCCGGCTGCAACCTCGCACCCAAATACGAACGCCCGAACGGGGCGGTCCCGGTCGCGCTGCCGGAGGGCGGGGTCTACCCCCGCGCCGCCAGCGACGCGCCCGACGTGACCGCCATCGGCTGGCGCGACTTCTTCCTCGACGCGCGGCTGCGGCAGGTGATCGACACCGCGCTCGCCAACAACCGCGACCTGCGCGTCGCGGCGGCGAACGTGCTGCAGGCGCGCGCGCAATATCGCGTCCAGCGTTCGGCGATCGTGCCCACCACCGGCCTCAACGGGTCGGCGACCTATACCAACAACCTGTTCGGCGCGATCGGTGCCGCCGGGGGCGGGGCGGGCGGCGCGACCGGCGGCGCCGGCACAGGCGCCGGCACCGGCGGTAACGCCGGCGGCGGTGGCGCGGCAGCGGGCGGCGCGGTCGGCTCCAGCTCGTCGAACATCCAATTCTATTCCGCCAACGTCGGCTTCTCCGCGTTCGAGCTCGACCTGTTCGGGCGCATCCGCAACCTCAATCGCGCCGCGCTGGAGCAGTATTTCGCCAGCGAGGAAGCGCAGCGCAGCGCGCGGATCAGCCTGATCGCCGAGGTGGCGAGCGCGTGGCTGCAACTCGCCGCCGATCAGGAGCAGCTCCGCCTCAGCCGCGAGACGCTCAAGACCTTCGAGGAGACGGTGCGGCTGACGCAGGCGCAGTTCCGCATCGGCGTCGCCTCCGAGCTGGAGGCGCGGCAGGCCGAGACGAACTATCAGGCCGCGCGCAACGACATCGCCGCGCTCGGCACGCAGGTCGCGCGTGACCAGAATGCGCTCAACCTGCTGGTCGGCGCCACTGTCCCCGCCGATCAGCTCCCGACCGCGCTGGGGAATGCGGCGATCACCCGCGACGCGCTGCCGGGCGACATGACGTCGGCGGTGCTGCTGCGCCGGCCCGACGTGTTGCAGGCCGAGCATCAGCTGATCGCGCAGAACGCCAACATCGGCGCGGCGCGCGCGGCCTTCTTCCCGCGCATCTCGCTCACCGCGACGATCGGGACGATCTCGACCGCGCTCGGCGGTCTGTTCGGCGGCGGCACGTTCAACTACAATGCCGCTCCCTCCGTGCAGCTGCCGCTGTTCGACGGCGGACGCAACGCCGGCAACCTCGATTATGCCAAGGCATCGCAACAGGCGGCGGTCGCGACCTATGAAAAGTCGATCCAGACCGCCTTCCGCGAGGTCGCCGACGCGCTGGCGCAGCGCGGGACGATCGGCGAGCAACTGTCGGCGCAGGGCGCGCGCGCCAACGCCGCGCAGATCGCCGCGCGCCTGTCGGAGGCGCGCTACCGCGCCGGGGTCGATTCGTTCCTGACCTCGCTCGATGCGCAGCGTACCGCTTATTCGGCGCAGCAGCAGCTGGTGACGACGCGGCTGACCCAGGCGAACAATCTGGTCGAGCTGTACCGCGCGTTGGGCGGCGGATTGCAGTAACGCGGCGGCTCTCGTCCAACCCCTTGCGTGCGGGCGCAATTGGCGTACCCTGTCGTGGAAAAGCGATGGAGAGGAGCCGATGTCGATGGTGACGACCGACGCGCGCGCGGGCGACGAAAGCCTCGTGATCCTGCAAAGCCTGTTGTGCCTGTTGCGTGAGAAGAACGTGCTGTCGCGCGCCGATATCGAGACGCTGTGCGAGCGCGTCGCGATGCGCGCGGCGGCGGCGGAGCGCGATCCGATCCCCTGCTGCGCCGAAACCGCCCGCTCGGCGGCGACCGAAATGGCGCGGATCGGCAGCTACATCGGCCAGCATTACGGCGGCAAGCACCGGCGGGTGTGAGGCTCTCTCGTCAT
>NZ_LDTB01000051.1 GCF_001476895.1 Sphingomonas endophytica
CTTCCGCCGCCTCGGCCGCCGATCAGTCGAACGTGACCGCGTCCGACGTCCAGACCCCGGCGGCCGAGGCGGCGGAAGGCGACATCATCGTCACCGGCCTGCGGCAGTCGCTCGCCAATGCGCAGTCGATCAAGCGCAACGCCGACACCGTGGTCGATGCGATCACCGCCGAGGATATCGGCGCGCTTCCCGACCGGTCGGTCAACGAGGCGTTGCAGCGCGTCGCGGGCGTCGCGATCACGCGCTTCGCCGCCGCCACCGATACCGCTCACTTCTCGGTCGAAGGTTCCGGCGTCACGATCCGCGGGCTGAGCTACGTGCGCGGCGAGTTCAACGGCCGCGACAGCTTCGGCGTGTCGGGCGGGCGTGAGATCGGGTTCAACGACGTGCCGACCGAACTGGTCGGCTCGGTCGAGGTCTACAAGAACCTCACTGCCGACCTGATCGAGGGCGGCATCTCGGGCACGGTCAACATCAACACGCGCAAGCCGTTCGATACCAAGGACACGCTCGTCTATCTGTCGGGCAGCGTGAACTACGGCGATTTCGCCCGCCGCAGCGCGCCGGCGGTGGTCGGGCTGTTCTCCAAGCAGTGGGAGCTGGGCAATGGCGGTCGCTTCGGCCTGCTCGCCAGCGGCACCTACAACCAGCAGTATAGCCGCTCGGACTCGGTCTTCTACTCCGCGTTCATCCCGCGCTACAATGACGACGCCAACGGCAACGGCGTGCAGGACGCGGGCGAAGGCCGTATTATCAACCCCGGCACGCCGTATCAGGCGACCGCCTGGGACCATTATCCCGTGCCGTCGGGCCGCAATGTCGCTTATGTCCCGCTGGGCGCCGGATCGCGGTTGCAGCAGTTCGACCGCACCCGCATCGGTTATGCCGGCGGCGCGCAATATGAGAATGCACGCGGCAACCTGCTGGTCACCGCGCAATTCCTGCGGGCGGAATCGCGTCAGACGTGGCTGGACCGCACCGTCGAGCCGAACGTCTATTACGCCGACGCCAACCAGATCTTCCCGCAGGGGTACAATCCCGGTGCGCCGCTGGCGGGGCAGAACTTCGCCCAGCCGACGTATGACTCCAACGGCCTGTTCACCTCGGGCACGCTGATCCGCAACGGTGGCGGGCAGTACAACACGCTCGCGAACCGCTACTTCGACACCGACGGGTCGACGCAGGATCAGTCGCTGAACGTGAAGTGGGATCCCACCGACCGGCTGCACCTGAACTTCGACGGACAATATGTCTTCTCGAAGGGGCGCGATTCCGACGACGTGTTCGAACTGGCGACCTTCTCCGGCGTCGCCCTGGACGGGCGCGGCGCGGTGCCGCAGATCGGGGTGATCCCGCCGAACGGGCAGAGCGCGGCGGCCTATTTCAGCGATCCGAGCAAGATCTTCATCCGCGACGGGATGAACAACCGCACCAACAGCGACGGCGACGAATGGGCGTTCAAGGCCGATGCGCAATATGACGTCTCGGAGGATTCGTTCCTGCGTAAGGTGCGGGTCGGCGGCCGCTATGCGAAGCGCGACCAGACGGTGAAGACCAACGACTACAACAATTGGGGCGCCGTGTCCGATACCTGGACCTCGGGCGGCCCGGCGACGGTCGACAAATATCCGGGAGCGGTCAACGCGATCAACTTCCCCGACTTCTTCCGTGGTCAGGCGGTCATGCCGCCGACGACCTGGGGGCTGCGTGACGCGTTGTTGACCAACCACGACGCCGTGACCGAGGTGATGCGTCAGGCGACCAAGGCGTCCGGCGGCGGCTACACGCCGCTGGAGGATCGCGGCACCGACCTGATCGACGGCTATTTCCGGCCGAACGAAGTCTATAAGCTGCGCGAGGAAACCTACGCCGCTTACGCGCGCGTCGATTTCGGTGCCGACAACATCGGCGGCGGGCAGACCAGCCTGTCGGGCAATATCGGCCTGCGCTGGGTGCACACCCGCGACGAATCGACCGGCGGCGTCACCTTCCCGCAGATCAGTTCGACGATCGGCAATTTCGCGACCGTCGCGGCCTATTGCGCCTCGGACAATCCGTCCGGCACGATTCGCCCGATCTGTACGCTCACCCCGGCGCAGCAGGCGGCGATCGTCGCCTTCTCGAACGGCGCATCGACCACCGATGTCGCGCGGCAGAACTTCGACAAGTTCCTGCCCAGCCTGAACATCAAATATCAGGTCTCGCCGACGCTGCTGTTCCGTCTCGCCGCGTCGAAGGCGATCTCGCGCCCGGCGTTCACCGATCTGCGCAACTTCGTCGGCCTCAGCCCGTCGGGCGGCAACACGACCGGTTCGTATGGCTTCCAGTCGTCGGCACGTAATCCGTATCTGAAGCCGGTCGATGCCAAGCAGGTCGATCTGACCGCCGAATGGTATTTCGCGAAGGTCGGCTCGCTGACGGGTGCGGTGTTCTACAAGGAATTGTCGAACATCATCCTCGACAATTATGGGTTCGTCCGCGATTTCACCAACAACGGCCAGACGTTCGGCGTGTCGGTGAACGGCCCGGCGAATGCGCCGGGCAAGGCGCATATCAAGGGCGCGGAAATCTCGTATCAGCAGACCTACGACTTCCTGCCGGGCGCGTTGCGCGGGTTGGGGACGCAGGCGACCTTCACCTATGTCGATCCGGGCAAGATCCCGAACTCGACGCCGAACAACGGCCCCGCCGACGGCAGCCGCCCGCCGGTGGATGTCTCGGGCCTGTACAGCACGCTGCCGCTGGCGCAGTTGTCGAAGTACAATTTCAACGTCTCGGCCTTCTATGACTTTGCCGGCATCTATGCCCGCGTCGCCTATAGCTGGCGGTCGAAGTATCTGCTGACCAACCGCGACTGCTGCTTCCCGTTCCTGCCGGTCTATTCGCTGGCCACCGGCCAAGCGGACGCCTCGCTGTTCTATACGGTCAACCGGCAGTTCAAGATTGGCGTACAGGTGCAGAACCTGTTCGACACGACGACGAAGACGACGTTCGCGTTGAACAAGGAAGGTCTGGAAGCGCCGCGCTCCTACTTCAAGAGCGACCGGCAGTTCCAGTTGAGCGTTCGCCTGACGCTCTGATCCGGTTCGGGCCGCGACTCACGCGTCGCGGCCCGCTCTTCAGCGCGGCTCGGTCGCGGTCAGGAAGGCCGATACCCACACCAGCGGCGCGTTCCAGTTGATCGCGACCTCGTTCATCGTGAACGCGCGCCAGTCGTCCACCCAGCAGGTCTGGCCGACACACGTTCCCTTCATGCGCGCGGCGACCGGATCGGTCATCGCGGTGGCATTCGGACCGCCCGACACCACGCCCGCCGGGGGCACCGGATAGCGCGCATCGGCGGCATGGGCCCAGAAGCGATGATGCGGCTGACGCACTGTCCGCGCCCCGAACCCCGTGACATAGGAACGGTCGAGCGCATTGCGGCCCAGCAGATAATCCATCACGTCGACCACGGCATCCCGCAGCGCCGGCCGATGCGCGAACTGCCAGGCACCGCCCAGGATCATCGCCCGGTTGAGCAGCGTCGAGTTCGACCCCCAGCCGAACGCCGCGCCCGTTAGGGGAAGACGGTAGCCACTCGTTCGCCGCTCGGCGAGCAACGCGTCCGCGCGATGCGTCAGCGTCACGCGTGCGCGGTCGCGAATGGCGAGCGGCACCGCTGTCGTGCCGTTCGCCAGTGTCATGACGCCCGCGATGTCGGTACGCCCCCAACTGAGATCGCCGGCCGGTGAATCGAGCAGCGGTGATCGCGCCACCACCGCCGCGAACGATGCCTCGCCCGTCGTGGCGAGCAGTTCGGCCGCTGCCCAGAAGCGCTCGTCGGCCAAGTCGCCATCGCCATAGCCGCCGCTGCCGGCAAAGTCGGAACTCGCGAGCAGGGCCGGGTAGCGCTCCGCCGCCGCCCAGCCACGCCGCGCCGCCGCCAGCGCGCGCGCCGCGAACGCGGGATCGATCGTCCGCCACACCCGCGCCGCCTGCGCCGCGACCGCGACCATGTTGAGGGTGGCGGCGGTCGTCGGGGGATAGAGGAAGCGCGGCATCGGATCATCGGCGGGCGCCATCGGCAGCCCGGTCCAGCGTTCGTCGGCGACCTTGGCATGGACCAGCCCGCCGGCATCGATCTCCTCGAAGCGCGTGGCCGGCGCGCGTCCGCCCGCGTCGCGCGCGACACGCAGGCGGCGTCCTTCCGGCACCTGCATCGCCATCAGGAACTCGATTTCCACGCGTGCTTCGTCCAGCAGGTCGTCGATGCCATTGCCGCGTTCGGGCAGCGACAGCGTACCGTCGGCGAACAGGTCGCGCCGTCCCCAGTCGGTCAGCCGCTGATGCAGGTCCAGCAACGTCCACGCGCTGATCCCGCCGTTGACGACATATTTTCCGTGATCGCCGGCATCGTACCAGCCGCCGGTCACGTCCAGTCGATAGTCGCAGCCCGGCCATGCGACCCCGCGCGTGTCGCGCCCCGCGAAGCAGGTCACGCGCTCCGCCGGATGCCCGGCCGCACGCGCCAGATCCGGCCGCTCGACCAGATCGGCGCGGATCGGCACGCCGCTGCGCTGTTGATAGAAGAAGCTCATTGCCGCCCGCGTCACGTCCGCGAAGGGCAGGGGGGCGATCCGGAACGGGTGGCTCGTGGCGCCGCCGGCCGTCAGGCGATAGCCGTCGCCTGGCACGGTAAAGGACGAAAAGTCGATGACCTGAATCCGTTCGCCAGACGATGCGTCACGACCGAACGGACGCGTCTTGCCCCGCAGCCGGACGGTGCCGGCGTGGTCGATCAAGGTCCAGGATCGCGCGCGCTCGCCGCCGTCCGCCAGCACCGCGATCTTGGCGCTCGCTGGTGCGAAGCCGATCTGGTCCAGCCGGATCGCCACCGGCGGCGGCTCCTCCGCTTGCGCGCTGGCCGTCACCAGCCAGAGGGCGGTCGCCGCCGCGAACAACGCTTTCATATCCGTCGCCTCTTCGATGTGGGCTTACGCCGTCACTGCCAGCGTAGCCCCGCCCTGACGACGCCGGATCACGGTCGCATTATCTGCACTATAACATGCTGATATTGCGCATCAATCAGTACTGATCCGGTGCGATCGGCGGCAGCGCGGCCTCGCATGTTCCGCGCAGGATTGCATCGAGATGGCGCACCACCGCCGCCACGTCGGGCAGATCGGGGACGGTCGGCCCGGCGATCGGCTGGCCGAGCCGCGCCGCCGCCGCCGCGACCAGATCGTCGATCTCGCCGCGGTCCATTTTCAGGAAGCGCCGCAGCGTGTCTTCCGGGCGCGGCACGACGCCCTCTCCATACCAGGGCGCCAGTGCGTCGCGGACGGCCGGCGCGATGCGCGGATCGGCATCGGTGAACGCCGCGTCGAAGTCGCCGATCGTCCACGCGGCGCGTTCGGCCACCGCGCCACGCACGCGGCGCACCATCGTCCAGTTCACCCACAACATGCCGACGACGTACAGCGCCGTCAGCGCGGCGACCTTCTGCCAGCCGGTCACGCGCGCGCGACGACGCCCGCTTCGTTATAACGCAGCGCCTTCAGCACCGTGTCGACGATCGCCTCGGCATCCAGCCGCGCCTCGGCATATTGCACCTCGGGTTTGTCCTGGTCCTGGAACAGGTCGGGCAGCCGCATCGTGCGGATCCGCAGCCCGCTGTCGGTCAGCCCCTCGTCCGAAGCCATCGTCAGGACGTGCGCGCCGAGGCCGCCGATCGCATTCTCCTCGATCGTCACCGCCACTTCGTGCGACGTCAGCAGCCGCCGGATCAGCGCCTCGTCCAGCGGCTTGGCGAAGCGCAGGTCGGCGACGGTCGTGCTCAGCCCCTTGGCCTCCAGCGTGTCGGCGGCCTTCAGCGCCTCGGTCAGCCGGGTGCCCAGCGACAGGATCGCGACCTTCTTGCCCTCGCGCACCACACGGCCCTTGCCGATCTCCAGTGCGACCGGCTCTTCGGGCAGCGCCACTCCCGTGCCGTTGCCGCGCGGATAGCGAACCGCGATCGGGCCGCTGTCATGCTCGATGCAGGTCTGCACCATATGGACCAGCTCCGCCTCGTCGGCGGCCGCCATCACGACGAAATTGGGCAATGTCGCCAGATAGGTGACGTCGAAGCTGCCCGCATGCGTCGCGCCGTCGGCGCCGACCAGCCCGGCGCGGTCGATCGCGAAGCGCACCGGCAGGTTCTGGATCGCCACGTCATGCACCACCTGATCGTAGGCGCGTTGCAGGAACGTCGAATAGATCGCGCAGAACGGGCGCATCCCCTGCGCGGCCAGCCCGGCGGCGAAGGTCACCGCGTGCTGCTCGGCGATCCCGACGTCGAAGAAGCGATCGGGGTGCGCGCTGGCAAACTTGTCCAGCCCGGTGCCCGACGGCATCGCCGCCGTGATCGCGCAGATGCGATCGTCGCTCGCCGCCGCTTTGGTCAGCGCCTCGCCGAACACGTTCTGATAGGCGGGCGGTCCCGGCGGTGCCTTGGCCTGCGCGCCGGTAATGACGTCGAACTTCTGCACGCCGTGATATTTGTCGGCCGCGTTTTCGGCCGGGGCATAGCCCTTGCCTTTCTTGGTCACGACATGGACCAGGATCGGGCCTTCGGCGGCGTCGCGGACATTCTCCAGCACCGGGATCAGATGGTCGAGGTTGTGCCCGTCGATCGGCCCGACATAATAGAAGCCCAGCTCCTCGAACAGCGTGCCGCCCATCGTCATGCCGCGCGCATATTCGTCGGTCTTGCGCGCGGCGGACTGGAACCGGCGCGGCAGCCGCTTGGCGACGCGCTTCATCACCTCCCGCACGCCCAGGAACTCGCGGCTCGACACCATCCGCGACAGATAGGCGGACAGTCCACCGACCGGCGGCGCGATCGACATGTCGTTGTCGTTCAGGATCACGACCAGCCGGTTGCCCGCGGTCTCGGCGTTGTTCATGGCCTCATAGGCCATGCCGGCCGACATCGCGCCGTCGCCGATCACCGCGATCCCCTTGCCCGGCGTGCCGGCCAGCTTGCTGGCGGTCGCGAAACCCAGCGCGGCGGAGATCGAGGTCGAACTGTGCGCCGCGCCGAACGGATCGTACTCGCTCTCGCTGCGCTTGGTGAAGCCCGACAGCCCGCCGCCCTGGCGCAGCGTGCGGATCCGGTCGCGCCGTCCGGTCAGGATCTTGTGGGGATAGCATTGATGCCCGACGTCCCAGATCAGCCGGTCGTTGGGCGTGTCGAAGACATAATGGATCGCCACCGTCAGCTCGACCACGCCAAGCCCGGAACCGAGGTGCCCGCCGGTGGTGCCGACCGCTGAAATCGTCTCCTGCCGCAATTCGTCAGCGAGCTGTCGCAACTGTTCGGGCTTCAGGCGACGCAGGTCGGTGGGCGTATCGACGGTGTCGAGCAGCGGAGTGTTCGGGGTTTCGGCCATCCCACCCGAATAGCCGAGCGCAATCAGTGTGTCGATTGTCCGCTTGATCCCGCTCGGTCAGCCACTTGCGCGACGCAGGCGGCGCAGCGCCCGCGCACCTCGACCACCGGACGCTCCGCGGCAAAGCCCGCGGCATCCGCTGCCGCGCGCAAACCGCCGGTCAGCGAATCGTCGTCAAGATGGGTCGTCGTCCCGCATCCGTCGCACACCAGGAAGATGCAGTCGTGCCGACAACCGGGGTGGGCGTTGGCGACATAGGCGTTCGCGCTCTCGACCCGCAGCGCCAGGTTGGCGGCGACGAACAGGTCGAGGATCCGGTAGATGCTGTTGGCCGCGATCCGTCGACCTTCCGACCGCGACACCGCTTCGGCGATGTCGTAGGCGGAGGCGGGCTTCGCGAACGAGGACAGCGCGCCATAGACGTTGGCGCGCATCGCGGTCCATTGCTCGCCGGCGCGTTCCAGCGCCGCCTGCGCTGCGGCGCGCAGATCGTCGCCGTGCGGTTCGTGGTGGGAATGTGCGGCCATCATCTGGATTTAGGCGGCACGGGCAGTCGCGGCAAGCTCAGCCGTGTCGATGCCGGTTCAGCGCATGGCCTGCCGCCAGAACCGCCACCCCGACAATCGTCAGCATCGATTCGACGACATGTCCGCCTTCATGCGCGACCACCAGCGCCGACGCCATCAGCGACAGGCCGGTGACACCCAGCACGATCGGCAGCGTCCGGCCATGCCGGGCGATCCCGCGGGCGAACGCCACCGTGCCCAGCACGACCGCCAGCAGCAGCCCGCCTTCGTGGATCAACGGACTGCCCAGCAACCCGCCGGCGGTGGACAACGCCGCGATCATCACCGTCGTCGCGAGGCAGTGGACGACGCACGCCGCCGACAGCCACATCGCCCAGCGATCGAGTCGGCCGATCTTGCGGTCGTTGGATGCTTCAGGGGACATCATGCCTGTTAATATGCTCATCGCGTCGATGTTACAACGTCTCATTGATATTTTCTCGGCGCGTGACGAATGGCGACCGGGTCGTTAGGGGCGTGACGATGCGCCATGTTCTCGATGTCGAGCGCTCGATCCTCGGCCAGCCCTGGCGCTGGCGCGCGCTGGCCGCGGATCAGCGCGACGGGTTTGCACCCGACGATCTGCTCACCCAATTGCTGTTGGCCCGCGGCTGTCCGCGCGACGCGCTCGACGCGCACAAGCTGCCCTCGATCCGCGGCTTCATGCCCGATCCGTCGATCTTTCGCGATATGGACACCGCCGCCGCGCGGCTCGCCGACGCGGTAGTCGCGGGGGAATCGATCGCGATCTTCGGCGATTACGATGTGGATGGCGCCACCTCCTCGGCGGTGCTGGTCCTGCTGCTGCGCGCCCTGGGGCGGGAGGCGCGGGTCTATATCCCCGACCGTCTTACAGAGGGATATGGGCCGAGCGCCGGGGCGATGGAGCGGCTGGCGGCGGAGGGGGCGACGCTGATCGTGACCGTCGATTGCGGCGCGCAGGCGTTCGAGGCGCTGGCCGACGTGCGGTGCGACGTGATCGTGGTCGACCATCATCAATGCGCCACCCAATTGCCGCGCGCGGTGGCGGTGGTGAACCCCAACCGACGTGATGAAGGGGAGGGGGCGGCGCACGGCCATCTGGCGGCGGTCGGCGTATGTTTCCTGCTGGGCGCCGCACTGGTGCGCGAATTGCGCGGACGTGGTTTCTTTGCGGAGCGCGACGAGCCGCGTCTGCTTGACCTGCTCGATCTGGTCGCGCTCGGCACCGTCGCCGATGTCGCGCAGTTGCGCGGGCTCAACCGTGCCTTCGTCGCTCAGGGACTGAAGGTGATGGCGGCGCGGCGCAACCCCGGGTTGGCGGCGCTCGGCGAGGCGGCGCGATTGACCCGCGCGCCGACCGCGACCGACCTCGGCTTTGCGCTGGGGCCGCGCATCAACGCCGGCGGGCGGGTCGGACGCGCCGATCTGGGCGTGCGACTGCTCACCACCACCGATCCCGGCGAGGCGCGCGCGATCGCCACCGAACTCGACCGGCTGAACGAGGAGCGGCGCGCGATCGAGGCGATGGTCCAGGAGGGCGCGGAGGCGCTGCTCTGCCAGGATCGCGCGGTGTGCGTCGTGGCGGGTGAGGGCTGGCATCCCGGCGTGATCGGGATCGTCGCGGGGCGGCTGAAGGAAAAGCTCGGGCGCCCATCGATTGTCATCGCGCTGGACGAGAACGGCATCGGCAAGGGGTCGGGGCGTTCGATAACGGGCGTCGACCTTGGCGCGGCGGTGCTGGCGGCGCGCGAGCAGGGCCTGCTGATCGCGGGCGGGGGGCACGCGATGGCCGCCGGGCTGACGATCGCGGCGGATCAGGTCGCGGCGTTCGCCGACTGGCTCGACGCGCGCCTGGGTCGGGCAGTTGCGGAGGCGATCGCGGCGCGCGCGTTGCTCTTCGATTCGGTGGTGTCACCGGGCGGGGTCACACCCGCGCTGGTCGCGGCGCTGGAGGCCGGCGGTCCCTATGGCACCGGCTGGCCCGCCCCGCGCGTCGCGGTCGGCCCGGTTCGCGCGGTGAAGGTCGATGTCGTCGGCAACGGCCACGTCCGCGCGATCGTGGCGGGCGATGATGGCCGCAGCCTGAAGGCGATGGCCTTTCGTGCCGCCGATACCGCTCTGGGTCAGGCGTTGCTGGCGGCCGGTCCGTCGCGCCGGCTATGGCTGGCCGGCCGTGCGCGACGTGACGACTGGAGCGGACGTGATGTGGCCGAATTGCACCTTGATGACGCCGCCTGGGCGAATTGATCGCGGAGACGCTTGACCCGCCGCGACAATACGCCTAGGCGGCTCCGCACCGCAGCGGCCCCTTCGTCTAGCGGTTAGGACGCGGCCCTTTCACGGCTGAAGCACGGGTTCGATTCCCGTAGGGGTCACCACCTTGTTCGTGGTGCTTATCACGCAGCAGCGGCGGCGCCCGTCGCGCATTTCTCTATACCAATCCGCTGCCACCCACCCTGCGCCCCGCGACACTGCGGTCGTTCGTCGGCGCTTGCCTTTCCTTGTCGCACCTCCTACGTTGAACGCGTTAAACGGAGGGGCAAGTGCTCGGCGTCAGGCTCGACACGGAACTGGAAGAACGGCTCGCCAATGTCGCGCGCACGCAGGGGCGCAGCAAGAGCGACATCGCGCGCGAGGCGGTGCGGCGCTACGTCGAACTGCATGACGAGGCGTTTCGCCGCGAGGCGCGCCGCCAGTCGCAACGCGCATCCCGCCGCGATACGCATGAGGATTACGCCTTCTGGGAACGCGCCGAGCGGGAGGATGCCGCATGGCGCTGACCGAACCGGTCGAGATTCGCCACGGTGCGATCGTACTGGTCGCCGCGCCCGATGAGGCGAGCGGTGGACCGCGCCCGTGCGTCGTCGTGCAGGCGGATCTTTTCAACGACAGCCATGCCACGGTCACCGTCTGTCCGCTGACCCCGGTGGTCGGTGGCGAGGTGCTGTTTCGCGTCGCGATCTCGCCGCAGGAACACACCGGGCTGACGGTCGAGTGCGAGGTGCAGGTCGATCGCATCACCACCATCCGCCGTCATCGCATCGTCAAGCTGGTCGGCCATGCGTCGGCCACGCGCATGGAGCAGGTCGATCAGGCCTTGCGGCGCTGGCTCGCTTTGTAAGTTCAACAGGATAGGAAGAAAACATGACGCCGATCGTCAAGTCGATTCTGGACAAGTACGAAGCCACCAGCCCGGCCGTGAAGGCCAATCTGGCGCGCATCCTGATGCAGGGGAAGCTGGGCGGCACCGGCAAGCTCATCATCCTGCCCGTCGATCAGGGTTTCGAGCACGGCCCGGCGCGCAGCTTCGCGGTCAACCCACCCGCCTATGACCCGCACTACCACTACCAGCTCGCGATCGACGCCGGCCTGTCGGCCTATGCCGCGCCGCTGGGGATGCTGGAGGCCGGGGCGGACACGTTCGCGGGGCAGATCCCGACGATCCTGAAGGTCAACAGCTCGAACAGCTGGGCGACGCAGATCGCGCAGGCGCAGACCGGCAGCGTCGAGGATGCGCTGCGGCTCGGCTGCGCGGCGATCGGCTTCACCATCTATCCGGGCGCGGACGACATCTTCGCCGCGATGGAGCAGATTCGTGCGCTGCGCGAGGAAGCCGCGGCGGCGGGGCTGGCGACGGTGATCTGGAGCTATCCGCGCGGCGGCAAGCTCAGCAAGGACGGCGAACTGGCGCTCGACGTCGGCGCCTATGCCGCGCACATGGCGGCGCTGCTGGGCGCGCATATCATCAAGGTGAAGCTGCCGAGTGCGCATATCGAGCAGAAGGATGCGCAGAAGAGCTACGAGGGTACCGACTGGTCGAACCAGGCCGATCGCGTCCGCCACGTCGTTCAGTCCAGCTTCGCGGGGCGGCGGATCGTGGTGTTTTCGGGTGGTGCGGCCAAGGGAGCGGACGCGGTCTATCAGGACGCGCGCGACATTCGCGACGGAGGCGGCAACGGTTCGATCATCGGCCGCAACACGTTCCAGCGTGAGCGTGGCGAGGCGCTGGCGATGCTCGACAAGCTGGTGTCCATTTACAAGGGCGCGGAATGAGGGTGTGAGGGCGGGTGGTTTCGGCTGCCCGCCCTTGGTTCGCGCGGAGACGCGGAAGCGCAGAGAGCGCGCCCGAACGGCCGGGGTCTTGCGCAAGCGAGACAAAAGAACATTATCGGCTGCTGGTGCAGCCCGGCCATCGCCGTTGACGCAACCTCTCTGCGCCTCCGCGCCTCTGCGCGAGCAAAGATCCTTCGATCGCTCGCGGACCGCCGTAAAGCGCGAACGAACTTCCGCTCCCGCATCGAACCCGCTACGCGGAGCCGATGACTGACGACCCGCTCGGCCCGCTCGATCCCGATTTCGGCACCTCGTTCAAGCGCGACGACCGTCGCCCGCCGTGCCAGCTCTATCTCGTGTCGCCGCTCGACGTGACCGGCAGCTTTCCCGATCGGCTGAAGAGCGCGCTCGACGCAGGGCCGGTCGCCGCCTTCCAGTTCCGTGTGAAGGACGTCGATCAGCATAGCGCCGCGCGGCTCGCCGAGCCGCTCCAGCGGATCTGCGCCGATCGCGAGGTGGCGTTCATCGTCAACGATTCGATCAGCCTCGCCAAGCGGCTGGGCGCGGACGGCGTGCATCTGGGGCAGGAGGATGGCGACCCGCGCGAGGCGCGTGCCGCGCTCGGACCGGCGGCGCAGATCGGCGTCACCTGCCACGACAGCCGCCATCTGGCGATGGAAGCGGGTGAGGCGGGCGCCGATTATGTCGCGTTCGGCAGCTTCTATCCGACCACGACGAAACAGGTGAAGCACCGGCCGGAGCCGGTCATCCTGTCGTGGTGGCACGCCCTGTTCGAACTGCCCTCGGTCGCGATCGGCGGCATCACGCCGGACAATGCCGCGCCGTTGATCGCGGCGGGGGCGGACTTCATCGCCGCCAGCCACGCGGTATGGGGCGGGGATGAAGCGGCGGCGATCAAGGCGTTCGATGCGGTGTTGCGGGGCTGAGAGGTACCCGCTTCTCCCGTCATCCCGGCACAGGCCGGGGCCCAGCGTGCCGCTCATGCCCACGCCGATGAGTTCGTGGAGAGGTGGACCCCGGCCTTCGCCGGTGTGACGCTAGCGTTGCAGCAAGGATGAAGAGGTGGCGGCGTCGCCGCTGCGCCCGGGCAAGTCGCACTTGCCGTCATTGCGAGCGTGGCGAAGCAATCCAGGGTCGGACCATGACGCCCTGATCGCTTCGCTATGCTCGCAATGACGAAGGGGCGTGGACAACGACCCGATGGGCGTGGACCCGCAAGCGACAAAGTGCGTTGTTACGGCACCGAAATACGAGAGGTGCCCGTGAAGCGTATCGCCGCCGCCGCCCTGATCGCCGTTACCGCCCCCGCACTGGCGCAAACGGCGCGACCGCCGATCGATCCGGCGGTGATGAAGATGCAGGTGATACTCGACCGGCTCGGCTTCGGTCCCGGCATCATCGACGGGCGCGGCGGACAATCGCTGACCAACGCCATCAAGGGCTTTCAGGAAAGCCGTGGCCTTCGCGTCACCGGACAGCCCGATGCGTCGACGCTGGCGGCGCTCCGGCCGTACGAGGGGCTGCGCGCGACCCTGCCGGTCACGCTGGATGTGGCGGCGATGCGCGGGCCGTACGTGCCGACCATGCCGAAGGATTATGCCGATCAGGCCAAGCTCCCGTCAATGGCGTACAGCCGCCCGCTCGAAAAGCTCGCCGAACGGTTCCACACCACGCCGCAGGTGCTGGCGGAGCTGAACCCGGGCGTCACCACGATCGCGCCGGGAACGAAGATCACCGTGCCCAACACCTTTCCGTCGTCGCGCGCCTACCCCGCCGATGCGACGCCCGTGTGGCGCGCCACGCTCGCCTCGCTCAATGTCGAGGGGGCGGTGCCGCAGGCGGAGAAGATCGTCGTCGACAAGTCCGAGGGCATTCTGCGCGTCTATGACGCGAACGACCGACTGGTCGCCTCCTATACCGCCACGATCGGTTCGGCGCGCGACCCGCTGCCGCTGGGCAGTTGGAAGGTCCTGCACGTCTCGCCCAATCCCGACTGGAAGATGAACCCGAAGATCCTGAAGGGCGTGCCCGACAGCAAGCAGGCGCAGATCATTCCGCCCGGCCCGAACAATCCGGTCGGGGTCGTGTGGATCGATCTCAGCAAGGAACATTACGGCATCCACGGCACCAGTGAGCCGCAGCAGATCGGACGGGCGCAGTCGAACGGCTGCGTGCGGCTGACCAACTGGGACGCGGCGCGCGTGGCGCTGATGGTGAAGGGTGGCACGCCGGTGATATTCCGGGCCTGATCGTGACGAAGCTCGGCTGGTCGATCCTGGCACTGATCCTGCTGGTCGGGGCGGGATTTGCGTCGCTGGTGTCGATCGGATCGTCACCGCCGACGCCCGCGATCACTCCGGTAGCGCCGCCGTCCGCCACCATCGCGGCGGATACGGCGCTCCCCGTGCCGGTCGAGGGCGTCGCGCGTGCCGCGCTCGTCGATACCTGGGGGCAGTCGCGGGCGGGCGGCGAGCGCCGCCATGATGCGATCGATATCACGGCGGCGCGCGGCACGCCGGTCATCGCGGTGACGGACGGCCGGATCGAGAAATTGTTCGAAAGCGTCGACGGCGGGCACACGATCTATCTGCGCACGCCCGATGGCGGCACCATCTATTATTACGCGCACCTCGACCGCTATCGCCCCGGCCTGCACGAAGGCGAGGCCGTGCGGCGTGGGGAGCGGATCGCGACGGTCGGCGCGACCGGCAATGCCAGTCCCGACGCGCCGCATCTGCACTTCTCGGTCAAGCGGATGGCGGCGGGCGATGGCTGGGCGGCGGGGCAGGCGGTCAACCCCTATCCGCTCCTTGCCGAAGCGCGCGCCAGCCGCTAAGTCGCCGCGATCGGCGCCCGTGGACGACCACCGGCGCCCGGCTCTTTTACAACAGGCGAAGCCCCATGAAGATCAGCGGCGTGGACATCCGTCCCGGCAACATCATCGAGTACGAAGGCGGTATCTGGCGCGCGGTCAAGATCCAGCACACGCAACCCGGCAAGGGCGGGGCGTATATGCAGGTCGAGCTGAAGAACCTGCGTGACGGCCGCAAGAACAACGTCCGCTTCCGTTCGGCCGAGACGGTCGAGCGCGTCCGGCTCGACACCAAGGACTTCCAGTTCCTGTTCGCCGAGGGCGACGGTCTGGTCTTCATGGACAAGGAAACCTACGAGCAGGTGACGCTGCCGCGCGACCTGTTGGGCGATGCCGCCGCTTTCCTGCAGGACGGCATGGACGTGGTCATGGAACTCTATGACGAAGAGCCGATCAGCGTGCAGCTGCCCGACACGATCGAGGCGACGATCGTCGAGGCCGACGCGGTGGTGAAGGGGCAGACCGCCTCCTCCAGCTACAAGCCGGCGATCCTCGACAATGGCGTGCGCGTGATGGTGCCGCCGCATATCTCGTCGGGCACGCGGATCGTGGTCGACGTGTACGAGCAGACCTACGTTCGGCGTGCGGATTGAGACGAATAGCGTCAGCTGTTCGCACAAGCCGCCGCCCGGCCGGCGCGCGTCGCGCGACCGACGACGCGGGCTTTGCCCGCGGCGGTTGACTTTCACGAACCCTCGTTCCGGCGGGACGAGGGGGGAGTAAGAAAAATGCCATCCCATTCCGGCCTCTTCACGGTCATCGAGCGCGCCGCGCGCAAGGCGGCGCCGCGCCTGCGTCGCGACTTCAACGAGGTTCAGCACCTCCAGGTCAGCCGCAAGGGGCCGGCCGATTTCGTCAGCCAGGCCGATCAGCGCTGCGAGCGGACGCTGTACGACGAATTGTCGAAGGCGCGGCCCGACTGGGGCTTCGTAATGGAAGAGGGCGGGACGATCGAGGGCGATCCGACCAAGCCGCGCTTCATCATCGATCCGCTCGACGGCACCTCGAACTTCCTGCACGGCGTCCCGCATTTCTGCATCTCGATCGCGGTCGAGGAGCCTTTGCCGAACGGCAAGCGCGAGATCACGACCGCATTGGTCTATCAGCCGCTCACCGACGAAAGCTTCTGGGCCGAAAAGGGCCGGGGCGCGTGGTTGCAGGACCAGCGCTTGCGCGTGTCGTCGCGCCGCGAGCCGTCCGAGGCGCTGATCGCGACCGGCATCCCCTTCATGGGCCACGGCGATTTCGTGCAATGGACGCGCATCTTCGGGGCGATCGCGCCGCAGGTCGCGGGCATCCGCCGGCTGGGCGCGGCGGCGCTCGACCTCGCATGGGTCGCGGCGGGGCGTTTCGACGGCTATTGGGAAAGCGACCTGAAGCTGTGGGACGTCGCGGCGGGGATGCTGCTGGTCAAGGAAGCGGGCGGTTACGTCACCGACTTCCGTGGCGGCGATCGCCCCATCGAACGCAACGAGTTCCTCGCGGCGAACGACGGCCTGCACAACAAGCTGCACAAGATGGTCGCGCAGGCGCTGCGCTGAGCACGCGCCTCACACCGTCCGTCAGACCGGACCCGTTCCGGCATCCACTGCGCCACACCTGACCATTTCCGCGGAGGTGCGGCGCGGTGGCTTCCGGAACTATCCCGTCACCCCGGCGCAGGCCGGGGGCCATGGCACCGCGAACTCCCCGGCTTGCGAGCTTGCGAAACCAGTGGCCGTCGGAACGCCACCGGCACGACGGATGAACGTCGCGACGGTCGCGAAGACGTCCCGGGAAACCGTCGACCAGCACCCGCGCAATCCTGTCGTCGGAGCGCTCAGTCCCTCGGCAGCGTGATCGTCGCCAGCAGCCCGCCACCGTCGCGCGCGGTCAGCACGATCCGTCCCCCGGCTTCCTCGACGATCGCCCGCGCCAGCGCCAGCCCCAGCCCGATCCCACCGGTGTGGCGATTGCGCGAGCTTTCCAGCCGGAAGAACGGATCGAACACCTGATCCAGCCGCTCGGACGGGATGCCGGGCCCGCGATCGGCGACGACGATCGCCGCCACCTGCGCGTCGGTCGACAGCGACACTTCCGCCGCTCCGGCATATTTGACCGCATTCTCGATCAGGTTGCGCACCGCGCGCCGGATCAGCGACGGGCGCAGCCGCATCCGCAGCCGCTCCGCTTCCTCGAACGTCACCGGATCGCCCAGGTCGCGGAAATCCTCGACCACCGCATCGACCAGCGCGGCCAGATCGACCTCCGTTTCCGGCTCGCTGGGCCGGCCCAGCCGCGCGAGCGACAGGATGTCGTCCAGCGTGCGGTTCATCTCCGCGATCGTGTCCGCCATCCGCGCACGGTCCTGATCGTCTTCCACCGACTCGATCCGGACGCGCAGCGCGGCGAGCGGGGTGCGCAAATCGTGCCCGATCGCCCCCAGCATCCGGTCCTTCTCGTCCAGCATCGCCGTGACGCGCAGCCGCAGCGCGTTGAACGCGGCGATCACCGCGCGCACATCGGGCGGGCCGGTCTCTTCCAGCGGTTCGGGGGACGTGGCCGGTGAATAGCTTCGCGCCGCGGCGGCCAGTTCCCGCAACGGACGCGAGATCCGCCGCGCGATCCACAGCACGGGCAGCAGCACCACTCCGTACAGGATCAGCGTCTGCGCCAGCAGCCGCCAGAACAACCGCAGGTCGTCGTGCGGCAATCCGCCGGCCAGCGCCATCCACCGTCCGTCGATGCGCCGGATCGCGACGATGATCGTGTCGCGCGGACGATCGTCATGATCCGTGCGCGCCGCCCGGGCGACCATGCGGCGCTCGAAGCGGCTGAGCGGGGCCTGATATTGATCGGGCGTTGCCAGCGCCACGTCGATCGCGGCGACCCGAACGCCCATGTCGTTCAGCTGGCTGACGATCTCGCGGGTCATCGCCGGTTGCGGGGTCATGGCCGGGGTGATCGGGTTGCGCGGCACCAGCCGCACCCGCCCGCGATCCGCCACCACCGGCCGTCCGCCGCTTTCCTGATCCAGCGCATCCGCGATTCGATACGCTGCCGGTCGCGTCACCTGCGCCAGCCGATAGGCGCTGCGTTCGCGCAGCAGCAGCGCGAGGTTGACCGCCTGCGCCAGGAACAGCGCCAGCGCGACCAGCAGCGCCATCTGCCCCGCCAGGCTGCGCGGCCAGGGGATCAGCCGCCTCACAGCCGCGTGACGTCGGTCGACAATGCATAGCCGCCGCCCCACACGGTCTTGATGATCTCCGGCGCCTTGGGATCGGGCTCGATCTTGCGGCGTAAACGGCTGACCTGATTGTCGATCGCGCGGTCGAACGCCGCCGCCTCGCGCCCCTGCGTCAGGTCGAGCAGCTGGTCGCGGGTCAGCACCTGCCGGGGACGCTGCACCAGCGCGAGCAGCAGATTGTACTCGCCGGTCGACAGCGGCACCGACACGCCCTCGCGATCGACCAGCGCGCGCTCGCCGGTCTTCAGCACCCAGCCGGCGAAGGCGTAGGAGCCGCTTTCCGGCGCGTGATGCCGTACCCCGCCACCGGCGGTGCGGCGCAACACGGTCTTGATCCGCGCCGCCAGTTCGCGCGGGGAGAAGGGCTTCACGACATAATCGTCCGCGCCCATCTCCAGCCCGACGATCCGGTCGGTTTCCTCGCTGCGCGCGGTCAGCAGGATCACCGGCGTTTCGCCCGTCGCGCGGATGTGGCGGCAGAGCGACAACCCGTCCTCGCCCGGCATCATGATGTCGAGCACCACCAGGTCGATCGCATAGGCCGCCATCCGGGTGCGCGCCGCCTCCGCGTCACCCGCCTGGGTGACGCGGAAACCTTGCCGCGTCAGATAATTGGCCAGCGGCTCACGGATCGAGCGTTCGTCATCGACCAGCAGGAGATGGGGGATGTCACCCATGCTCATGTCACCTGACACACTCGCGGCGTGGATTGAAGGGGTCACTGCGCGTCGGCGGGCGCGGGCATCTGGTTCATTGACGGCATCGCGCCGCGCCGGTCATGCCCCGCACGGCGCGCGCGCATGATCAGCGCCATCGCCTCGCGCTCGCGCGCGTCGATGCGCCCGTCGTGATTGGTGTCGGCGCGGTCGAACATGCGCAGCGCCCGCTCGCGAAACTGCGCCTGCGTCATCTCACGCGCGCGCGCGTTGCGGACGGGGTGGTTGCGCATGCGATAGGCGCGGCGTTCCTCGGCGCTCAGCTTGCCGTCGTGATCCGTGTCCATCGCGGCGAAGCGCCTGTCGGCCTCCGCGGCGGCTTCGTCGCGCGTGACCGTTCCGTCGCGATCGCCATCCGCCGCCCGGAACGGACCGGCCGGCGTGTCGGCCGGGGCGGGGGCGGCCTTGTCGATCGGCTGGGCCTGCGCTCCGATGCCGACGAAGCCGCCCAACACGGCACCGCCCAGCGCGGCGGCGGTCATCCACATTTTCATCGCGTCCTCCTGCAGGATCGATCGCGCCCACCGCGCACCGATCATCGCCTTGTCGCTGTCGCTCGTCGCTGATCGGTGCCAGAAAAGGGTCGAATTTGTCGCGAGATGTATCGGTGACGTCGACGAGTGCCGGGCAGGGATCATCATCATCTTGTCTGCTGCCGCCTGTTGTCTGTAAGCCGTGACCGACGACTCTCCGCCGCTCGAGGGTCGAGGCATCAGATCACGCGCGTGGGCAACGATCGTTGCGTGCAGGCGGATCAGACGTTCCGACCGGAAGACAGGCGCTTGCGATAGGGCAATAAAGGATTATGAGCCGTTGCGGGTTGCTGGGGGGCGACGTTGGAGACGTTGAATACCACGGATAAATGGCCGACCGGGGTGGACGTCAATTATGTCCTGCCGGGTGAACGGCTTGCGCGGTACGTCACCGGCTACCACCGGTTTTCCGCACCCGTGCGCGCCGGCGACGACCTGCGCGACGCCTTCTTTCCCAGCGTGGCGACGATCCGGGTGACGCTGGGGGCCAGCCCCCCATGGTCGCTCAAGATCGGCAGCCGCACCTTCGATCCCGTCCCGGTCGTCGCCATGACCGGGCCGACGAGTTATGCGGGATATCTGACGTGCAAGGGCGGCACGCTGGTCGGCGTGGGATTGCGTCCGTTCGGCTGGGCGCAATTGTTCGGCGGTGACGTGTCGCGGCTCGCGAACCGGGTGGTCCCGCTGGGTGATATCGATCCGGGCGCGGACATGCTGCGCGCCGCCGTCGAGGGTGATCGGCCCTATCACGAAGCGATCGAAAGCTGGCTGGAGGCCCGATTGCAACGGAGACCGCCCGCCGATCCCCGCATCGAAACGCTATGCGTGATGCTGCGCGATCCGGCAACGACGCGGATCGAGGCGGTCGCGGAGGCACTGGACATGAGCCCGCGCGCGCTGGCGTCGATGACACGCTTCAATTTCGGCTTCACGCCCAAGCTGTTGCTGCGTCGTACCCGCTTTCTGCGCGCGGTCACGGCGGTATTGACCGATCCAGAGGAGGGGCCGGCCGCACTCGAGGCGGCAGGTTACTGGGACCGCTCGCACTTCCTGCGCGACAGCCATCTGTTTCTCGGTTGCTCGGTGCGCGACTTCCAGCGTCGGCGCGGACCGCACAACCAGGAAGCGATCGTCGCACGAGTCCAGGCGCTCGGAACGCCGGTCTGATCGATTTCTCCAGCCGGTCTGCCGGCCGGAAGCACGCCTAAAGATCCAGGACGCGGTCGTCGAACATCCCGAACAGCAAAGTGGACGAATAGAGCCGTACCGCCCGGTCCCGCTCCATGCTCCATGCCCATTTGCGCATGTCGAAAGCGGCGTTCAGCATGCCCATCATCGCCTGCGCCGCTACCAGACTGTCGACGGGGCGCATCGTCCCCTCCGCGATCCCGTCCATCATCGTGCCCGCGAAGCGGCGCGCGATCCGGGTTGAGCGGTCGATCATCTGATCGCGCTCCCCTGCCGGCAATCCGCTCAGCGCGGTCGTACGCAGCAGCGATTCGCGGTCGGAAAACTGCACCGTGACCAACGTCGCCACGGTATCGCAAAGTCGTTGCCAGTGCGTGCCGCCGCGGTCGTCGGCGCGCCGTTGCGCGGCCGCGATCGTGTCGAAGCTGCGGCGGTAGCAGGCGACGACCAGATCGTCCTTGGCATCCAGATGGTGGTAGAAGCTGCCCTTGGTGACGTTCAGTTCCGACGCGATCCGCTGCACCGAGGCGCCGCGATAGCCCAGTTCGTTGATCAGCCGCGTGGCCGCGAGGAGGAACGCCTCGCGGCCTGGCACCGAGTCCTCGTGGCTGAGCGGCACGGTCTGCGGCGACCATCGCGCGCCGGGGAGGGCCAGCCCATGCTGGAACAGATCCATCAATCGCGCCGCGACGCGTTCATTCTGGTCGATATCGTAGCGTGGCAGCCAGACCGGCAGCCAAAAGATGTTCTCCAGCAGCACATGCGCGCGCGCGCCCGCCAGATCGGTGGCGTGGCGCGACAGATCGTCCCCCCACAAGGCGCGGGTCCGCCGAAACACCTCGCGCCAGCGATTCATCAGCGTTGCGCGGACCGGTTCATCCATCGCGCGCAGGTCGGACAGGACCGCGAAGGCGCGTTCCTCCCCGCGATCGATTCGCGTCAGCCGCGCCATGTTGAGCGCCACCAGCCGCCCGACGCGCGCGACCGGAGTCGCCTGCTGCGCCGCGTCGGCCAGCATCGCCATGAGGTAATCGAGCGTGTGCTCGAACGCGGCGGCGGCCAGTTCCTCCTTGCGGCGGAAGTAGTAGGTGACGCTGGTCGTGTTCAGCCCCACGCGGCGCGCGACATCGGCGAAGGTCATGCCCTTCGCGCTCTGTTCGTTGATGGCATCGGCGGCCGCCGCCAGGATCGCCTGGCGCTTCTCGCGGAACCGGCGGGTGCTGCCGGCGTCGTCGGTGGTGATGTCCCCCATGTCCCAGCGTTAGCATGGCTCGATTTGAAGATGCAGTCCCTTTGTGCCGGTCAGGTGACAAGTTGGTCGACGCGCTTTACCGAATACGCGGTATGGTCTACGCAGGGCGCGTCGAGGCTGATCGGGAGGATGCGCGGTGGATTTTACCCTGAGTGAGCGCGAAACGTTTTTCCGCGATCGGGTACGCCAGTTCATCCGCGACGAAATTGCACCGCGTCGTGCCGAACATGACGCTCAGCATCGCGAGGGGGAGCGATGGAAGGTGCTGCCGGTCATCGAGGATGTGAAGGCGCGTGCCCGTGCGGCAGGTCTATGGAATTTCTTCATGCCTCCGCATTCCGGGCAGCAGCATGTCGATGACAGCTTCACATTCGAAGGAACGCAGCTCAGCAATCTCGAATATGCGCTTTGCGCCGAGGAGATGGGGCGGATCGACTGGGCCAGCGAGTGCTTCAACTGCTCCGCGCCCGACACCGGCAACATGGAGGTGCTTCATCGTTACGGTACGCTGGCCCAGAAGGAGGCGTGGCTGCGTCCGCTGATGAACGGGGACATTCGCTCGGTCTTCCTGATGACCGAGCCGGCGGTCGCTTCCTCGGACGCGACGAACATCGAAACGCGTATCGATCGCCATGGTGATCACTATGTCATCAACGGGCGCAAATGGTGGTCGTCGGGGGTCGGTGATCCCCGCTGCCGGATCGGCATCCTGATGGGAAAGACCAGCTTCGAGGGCGCGCGCCACCAGCAACAGAGCATGGTGCTGGTGCCGCTCGACACGCCAGGCGTGCGGATCGAGCGGATGCTGTCGGTCTACGGCTATGATCACGCGCCGCACGGTCATGGCGAGGTCAGCTTCACCGATGTCCGCGTACCGATCGACAATGTCCTGCTGGGCGAGGGGCGCGGCTTCGAGATCGCTCAGGGACGGCTCGGGCCGGGACGCATCCACCATTGCATGCGCACGATCGGGGTTGCCGAAACCGCGATCGAGGCGATGGCGCGCCGGCTGGTGTCCCGCGTCGCCTTCGGAAAGCGGATCGCCGATCACAGCGTCTGGGAGGAGCGGATCGCCCGCGCGCGGATCGATATCGAGATGACCCGGCTGCTCTGCCTGAAGGCCGCCGACATGATGGATCGGGCGGGCAACAAGGCCGCGCAGGCCGAGATCGCGATGATCAAGGTGCAGGCGCCGACGATGGCGCTGCGGATCCTCGACGATGCGATCCAGGCGCATGGCGGCGCCGGCGTATCGGAGGACTTCGATCTGGCGCACGCCTGGGCGGCAATGCGCACGCTGCGCTTCGCCGACGGTCCGGACGAGGTGCATTGCCGCGCCATCGCCCGCCACGAATTCGGCAAGTATGCCGGATGAAGGCCGCCGTCCTGTTCGCGGTCGGCGAGCCGCTGGAGATAGCGGAGGTGAACGTCGCCGCGCCCGCCGCGCATGAGGTGCTGATCCGCACCCACGCGGTGGGCGTCTGCCGCTCCGATCTGCATTTCATCGACGGGACCTATCCGCACGCGCTGCCGACCATCCCGGGTCACGAAGCGGCCGGCGTCGTTGAGGCGATCGGGGCGGAGGTGCGGACCGTCCGCCCTGGCGACCATGTCGTCACCTGCCTATCGGCCTTCTGCGGTCATTGCGAATTCTGCGTCACCGGTCGGCTGTCGCTCTGCATCAGTTCGGAGACGCGCCGTCCGAAGAGCGCGTCGCCGCGCCTGCATCTGGCGGACGGCCGTCCGATCGCACAGATGCTCAACCTGTCCGCTTACGCCGAACAGATGCTGGTCCACGAACATGCTTGTGTCGCGATCGACCGTGATATGCCGCTGGAGCGTGCTGCGCTGATCGGTTGCGCCGTCACGACCGGGGCGGGGGCGGTATTCAACACCTCGCGCGTCGCGCCGGGCGAGACGGTGTGCGTCGTCGGGTGCGGTGGCATCGGGCTGGCGGCCGTCAACGCCGCGCGGATCGCGGGCGCGGGGCAGATCGTCGCGATCGATCCTGTCCCGGAAAAGCGGGCGCTTGCCGAACGGCTGGGCGCGACGCACACCGTTGATGCGACGGAGGACACCGCCGTCGCGCAGGTGGTGGAGGTGACGCGCGGCGGCGTCGATCACGCGATCGAGGCGGTCGGGCGTCCGCAATCGGCGGCGACCACGGTGAAGGTACTGCGACGCGGCGGCACCGCCACGATACTGGGCATGATGCCGCCCGGAGAGCATGTCGCGCTGTCGGCGCTCGACCTCCTGTCTGGCAAGAAACTGCAGGGAGGATTGATGGGGTCGAATCGCTTTCCGGTCGACATTCCCCGATTGGTGGATTTTTATCGACGCGGGCTGCTCGACCTCGACACAATGGTGGCCGAGGAGATGCCGTTGGAGCGGATCAATCACGCGTTCGACGAATTGCGGCGCGGTGATGTGACGCGCAGCGTCATCACGTTCCCGGCATGAGCGAGGATCTGCATACCGTCGCGCTGCACGACTGGCTGCGTGCGCACGTTCCAGACGCGGGAGCGCTGACCGGCCACGCGCGGTTCGAGGGCGGACAATCCAATCCGACATACCGTATCGACACCACGAATGGCAGCTATGTGCTGCGTCGCAAGCCGGTCGGTGCGCTGCTGCCTTCGGCGCATCAGGTCGACCGCGAATATCGCGTAATCGCGGCGCTGCACCCGACCGGCTTCCCGGTGCCGCGCCCGTTCGGGCTGTGCACCGACGATGCGGTGATCGGATCGGCCTTCTATGTCATGGAGATGGTGGAAGGGCGGACGATCTGGGATGGCACGATGCCCGATCTCTCCCCGTCTGAGCGCCGGGCGCATTATCTGGCGATGATCGACACGCTGGCCGATCTGCACAACACCGACCACGTCGCAATCGGGCTGGAGGATTACGGCCGTCCGGGCAATTACTTCGAGCGGCAGGTGGAGCGTTGGACGCGCCAGTATCGCGGGGCGGAGACCGAACCGATGCCGGAGATGGAGCGGCTGATCGCCTGGCTGCCGCAGACCGTTCCACCGCAGACCCGCACCGCGATCGTCCACGGTGACTATCGCGTCGACAACCTCCGTTTCGCGCCGGGCACCGAGCCGCGCGTCGCGGCGGTGCTCGACTGGGAATTGTCGACGTTGGGAGACCCGATCGCCGACCTCACTTATTATCTGATGAGCTGGGTGACGGAGCCCGAGGGCCGGTCCGGCCTGCTCGGCCGCACCGGCCCGGCGTCGGGTATACCGGAGCTGGAGGAGATGCTGGTGCGATATTGCGCGCGTACCGGTCGCGATGCGCCGATCGCGCTCGACTGGTATTTCGCCTTCAACCTCTTCCGGCTGGCCAGCATCGTTCAGGGCATCAAGAAGCGGATCGTGTTGGGCACCGCCGCCAACCCGCGCGCGCAGGAAACCGCCGCGCGCGTGCCGGCGCTGGTCGCGGCAGCGTGGCATTTCGCGCAACGGGCGGGTGCGTGAACGGGGAGGGGCGGATGCGGTTCGTCGATCGGTCGATCATCGTCACGGGGGCAGGGTCCGGGATCGGGCGCGCCGCCGCGCTGGCGTTCGCAAAGGAAGGCGGTCGCGTGGTCGCCGCCGACCTTTCGGAAACCGTTGACGAAACCGCGCGCCTCATCCGCGATGCCGGGGGCGCCGCGGAGCCGATCCGCATCGACGCTGGCGACGAAGCGGATGTCACGCGCGCCGTCGCGCTGGCGGTCGAGCGGTTCGGCGGGTTGCACGTGATGTTCGCCAATGCCGGCATTTCAGGCGGCATGGCCAATATCTTCGATACCGACATCACGCTGTTCAGCGAGGTGCTGCGGGTCAATCTGATCGGCCCGTGGCTGGCGGTAAAGCATGCCGCGCCGGTCATGGCGGCGCAGGGCGGCGGCGCGATCGTGCTGACCGCCAGTGTCGCAGGGCTTCGCTCCGGCGCGGGATCGCCGGCTTACTCGGCGTCGAAGGCGGGAGTCATCAATCTGGCGACCACCGCCGCGCAGCAATTGTCGGGCGCCAACATCCGCGTCAACGCGCTCTGTCCCGGGCTGACCGAGACGGGCATGACACGCCCCACCTTCGATTACGCGCGTGAGGCCGGGAAACTCGATCGCGTCGGGCGCCTCAATCCCCTTCGGCGGGGAGCGCAGCCGGAGGAATTGGCGCGGGTCGCGCTGTTCCTCGCCAGTGACGACGCCAGCTACGTCAACGGGCAGGCGCTGGCGGCGGATGGCGGGCTGTCGTCCAGTCACCCGGTGACGCGACAGGAATATGGCCGCACGGCTGTCTAGCGGAACGACGAGCGCTAACCTGGGTTGATGGCGTCACGTTCCTGGAGACGACGCATGACCGCACCCGCCCGCTACACTCCCGATGTTGAACAGCTGCGGCCGGATGAGGCGGAGACGGTGGCGGAGTTGAACGCAGCGTTCGACACCGTGCTGGAAACGACGGCGGAGGACTATGGCCACGCCGTCCGCGCCGTCCATGCCAAGGCGCACGCGATCCTGGAAGGCACGCTGACCATCGACGCCGGCCTGCCGTTCGAACTTGCCCAAGGGCTGTTCGCGACACCCGGCGAGCACAAGGTGATGATGCGGATATCGACCAACCCGGGCGATATTCTCGACGATGCAATCTCGCTTCCGCGCGGGCTGGCGATCAAGGTGTTCGACGTGGATGGCGAGCGGCTGCCCGGTGCCGAGGGTCGGACGCAGGACTTCATCATGGTCAACGGCAAGGTGTTTCAGGCCCGCGATGCCAAGGCGTTCGCCCGCAATCTGAAGCTGCTGGCGCGCACGACCGACAGGGCGGAGGGCGGGAAGAAGCTGTTGTCGGCCGTGCTGCGCGGCGTGACCTCGGCGCTGGGGGCGATCGGCATCGAAAGTCCGGCGCTCAATACTTTGGGAGGCGCGCCGAACGTCGATCCGGTCGGAGAAACCTATTACAGCGCGACCCCCTTCCGCTACGGCGATCACATCGCGAAGTTCAGCATCGCGCCGGTCGCGCCGGGGCTGAAGGAACGCACCGGCGCGATCATCGACACGGCCGGGCGTCGCGATGCGATCCGCGAAACGGTACGCGACGAACTGCGATCGATCGCCGGGGAGTGGGAGTTCCGCGTCCAACTGGCGCGTGATCTTTCCCGTCAGCCGGTCGAGGACGCTACGGTCGAATGGGACGAGGCGGAGGCGCCGTTCGTGCGTGTCGGCACGATCCGTACGATCGCGCAGGACAGCTGGGATCCGCAGCGGGTCGAGCAGGTCAATGAACAGCTGCGATTCAGCGTCTGGACCGGGCTTGCCGCGCATCGTCCGCTGGGCAACATCAACCGTGCCCGCCGCGACACCTATCGCCACTCCGCCGATTTCCGTCAGCGCGTGAACCGCTGCCCCATCCACGAACCGGCGTGATGCGAGCGGCGGGGGAGGGCGGGGCGCGCTAGCGCCGGCGCATCAATCCTTCCTGCGCGACGCTGGCCACCAGCCGGCCGTTCACGTCGAAGATGCGCCCGCGGTTCATGCCGCGGCCGTGCCCGGCCCACGGACTGTCGGTGGTATAGAGCAGCCATTCGTCGGCGCGCGCCGCCTCATGTAGCCATAACGCATGGTCGAGGCTGGCGGTTTGCAGCCCCGGCGTGATCCATGTCACGCCATGCGGCAGCATCGCGGTGCCCAGCAGCATCATGTCGCTGGCATAGGCCAGGATCGCGCGGTGGATTGCGGGATCGTCACCCAAGGGCGCGACCGCGCGGAACCAGCTATGCTGAAAGGGTGGGGCGACCTCGGGATCGGTCCAGTGGCGCGGGGTGACGGGACGAAAGTCGATCGGGCGCGGTCGCAGCAATTGTTGTCGAAGCCGCTCGGGAATGCGATCCGCGACCGCGCGACGTAATGCTATCTCTGGCTCTGATACACATCTGACGCTGCCGACGAAGAGGAAAGTGTAGACGACGTTAATCGCCCAAACAATTACACAAAAAAAACGAGAACAAATGAAA
>NZ_LDTB01000052.1 GCF_001476895.1 Sphingomonas endophytica
GCCCGATACCGCCCCCGCCGCCGCCCCCCAGCGTCGCCCGCTGGAATTGCTGATCGCCGCCCCGCGCGGTTTCTGCGCCGGCGTCGACCGCGCGATCCGCATCGTCGAGCTGGCGATCGAGAAGCATGGCGCGCCGGTGTTCGTCCGGCACGAGATCGTCCACAACAAGTTCGTCGTCGATTCGCTGAAGGCGAAGGGCGCGGTGTTCGTCGAGGAACTGGACGAGGTGCCGGACGGCGCGCCGGTCGTCTTCTCCGCGCATGGCGTGCCGAAATCGGTGCCCGCCGAGGCGCAGAATCGCGGGCTCGACTATCTCGACGCCACCTGCCCGCTGGTGTCGAAGGTGCATCGCCAGGCCGAGCGGCTGGTCGCATCCGGCCGCCATATCGTCTTTATCGGCCATGCCGGTCACCCCGAGGTGATCGGCACGTTCGGCCAGGTGCCCGAGGGCGCGATGTCGCTGGTCGAAACCGTGGAGGATGTCGAGGCGATGAACCCCGCCGATCCCGACAATCTCGCGTTCCTGACGCAGACCACGCTGTCGGTCGACGATACCGCCGCGATGGTCGCCGCGCTCCAGCGCCGCTTCCCGTCGATTCAGGCCCCGCATGGCGAGGACATCTGCTATGCCACGTCCAACCGGCAGGCGGCGGTCAAGGCGATCGCCGATGCGTGCGACGCGGTGCTGGTGATCGGTGCCCCCAATTCGTCCAACTCGCTGCGGCTGGTCGAGGTCGCCGAGCGGCAGGGCGTCCGTGCCGCGCTGATCCAGCGCGCCACCGATCTCGACTGGGCTTTCCTCGACGGCGTCGGCACGCTCGGCATCACCGCCGGGGCCTCCGCGCCCGAATTGCTGGTGCGCGAGCTGGTCGATCGCCTGTCCACCCGCTTCGACGTGACGGAGCGCGAGGAGGAGACGACGCGCGAGACGATCTCGTTCAAGCTGCCGCGCGGTCTCGAGGCCGCCGCCTGATCGATCATGGCCGTCTACACGCACGTTTCCGCAGAGGCGCTCGCCGCCTTCCTCACCCGCTACGACGCCGGGGAGCTCGTTTCGGTCAAGGGCATCGCCGAGGGTGTCGAGAATTCGAACTACCTCGTCGACACCACCGCCGCGCGCTTCATCCTGACGCTGTATGAGAAGCGCGTCGCGGCGGGCGACCTGCCGTTCTTCATGGCGCTGCTCGATCATCTCGCCGCGCGCGGGCTGGCGGTGCCGCCCGCGATCCCGGATCGTGACGGCGGGGTCATTCAGGAACTGGAGGGCCGCCCGGCATGCCTGATCCGCTTCCTGTCGGGCGTGTCGGTGTCGCATCCCACGCCCGCGCAGGCGCATGCCGCCGCGGTCGCAATGGGCGAGATGCACGCCGCGCTCGGCGATTTCATGCTCACCCGCGCCAATTCGATGGGCATCACGACCTGGCGCCCGCTTCTGGAGCGATGCGGGCGCGATCTCGACACGATCCAGCCCGGTCTGTTCGCGCGCGTCGATAGCGCGCTTGCCCGGGTCGAGGCGGCGTGGCCGACCGATCTGCCGGTCAGCGCGATCCACGCCGACCTGTTCCCCGACAATGTCCTGATGCACGGCGACACCGTCACCGGGCTGATCGACTTCTATTTTGCCTGCACCGACGTGCGCGCCTATGATCTGGCGGTCATGCATTCGGCATGGACCTTCGACGCGCAGGGCCGGAACCCCGATGCGGCGGTCGGCGCGGCGTTGCTCGACGGCTACGCCTCCGCCTTCGCGCTGAGCGCTGCGGAGCGTGCCGCGCTGCCGGTGCTGGCGGAGGGGGCGTGCATCCGCTTCCTGCTCAGCCGCGCATGGGACTGGCTGCACACCCCCGCCGACGCGCTGGTGATGCGCAAGGACCCGCTCGCCTATCTCAACCGGCTCGACTGGTACGTCGACAACCCGCAGGCGTTCGCATGAGCGAGCTGACGAAGGTCGAGCTGTTCACCGACGGCGCGTGCAAGGGCAATCCCGGTCCCGGCGGCTGGGGCGCGCTGATCCGCTCGGGTCGCCACGAGAAGGAATTGTCGGGGGGCGAGGCGCAGACGACCAACAACCGCATGGAGTTGATGGCGGCGATCCAGGGTCTGAACGCGCTGACGCGGCCGTGCCACGTCACGCTGTCGACCGACAGCCGCTATGTGATGGACGGCCTCACCAAGTGGATCCACGGCTGGCAGAAGAACGGCTGGAGGACCGCCGACAAGAAGCCGGTCAAGAACGCCGAGCTGTGGCAGGCGCTGCTCGCCGCCGCAAAGCCCCACCGTGTCGAATGGAAGTGGGTGAAGGGCCATGCCGGCCACCCCGAGAACGAGCGCGCCGACAAGCTGGCGAGCGACGCTGCGCTGGCAGCGGGACGGGTGTCGCAACCGGCGTAACGCGCCTTCACTGCGCCGCCAGCACCTCGTCCACCCACGCCGGCACCAGCGTGCCCGCGCTGCCCAGCCGCGTCGCGTCGAACCAGCCGCTGCCCGCCGACGGCTCCAGATTCAGCTCCAGAGTCGCCGCGCCATGGTGCCGCGCGATCTGCACGAACCCCGCCGCCGGATAGACCGCGCCCGACGTTCCGATCGATACGAACAGATCGGCGCGCGACAAAGCGTCGTCGATCCGTTCCATCTCATAGGGCATCTCGCCGAAGAACACGATATCGGGCCGTAGCGCCCCCTCCCCGCACGCCGGACAGACGCTGCCCGGCGGCAGCGCGCCCGTCCACCGCAGCCGCTCCCCGCACGCCGCGCACAAGGCGGACGTCAGCTCGCCATGCATGTGCAGCATCCGCCGCGCCCCCGCCCGCTCGTGCAGGTCGTCGACGTTCTGCGTCACGATCAGCAGCTCGCCCGCCCATTCCCGGTCGAGCCGCGCCAGCGCGAGATGCGCCGCATTCGGCGCCACGCCCCCGAGTGCTGCGCGCCGCAGATCGTAGAAACGGTGCACCAGCGCCGGATCGTGCGCGAGCGCCTCGGGCGTACACACGTCCTCGACCCGGTGCCCCTCCCACAATCCGCCCGGTCCGCGAAAGGTCGCGATGCCGCTCTCGGCGGAAATCCCCGCCCCGGTCAGGATGACGATGTTGCGAGGAGCCGACATCTGCCTGAGGATAGCCCCGGATCGATCGCGCGCAAAGGGCGCCGCTCCCGGAAGGCGCCGGGACTTTCCGTCGCGCCACGCACGCCCTACGACCCGCCCATGGAACTCGCCTTCGACACCTTCGCCCTCCTCACCGCCATCGCCTTCGTGGCCGGGGCGATCGATGCGCTGGCCGGCGGCGGCGGGTTGCTGACCATCCCGGCATTGCTCGCCTCGGGCGTGCCGCCGGTCGCGGCGCTCGCCACCAACAAGCTACAGAGCGCGGTAGGCACCGCCTCGGCCTTCGCCACCTTCTGGCGCGCCGGCCATGTCGACCTGCGCCGCTTCACCCTCCCCGCTGCGGGCGCGTTCGCCGGGGCGGTGGCCGGGGCGGTGGCGGTGCAGCATGTCAATCCGCGCTTCCTGGCCGCGTTCGTACCCGTCCTGCTGATCGCGATGGCGCTCTATTTCCTCCTCGCCCCGCCGATGAGCGACAGCGACCGGCACGCGCGCCTCGGTCGCGCCGGGCTGACGGGGGTGGTGACGCTGCTCGGCTTCTACGATGGCTTCTTCGGTCCCGGCACCGGATCGTTCCTGACCACGGCCCTGGTCGCGCTGGGCGGGCTGGGGCTGGTGCGCGCGATCGCCAACACCAAGTTCCTGAACCTCGCCACCAATATCGCCGCGCTCGTCGCGATGATCGCGGGCGGCAAGGTGCTCTGGCTGCTCGGCGGCGCGATGGCGGTGGCGAACGTCGCGGGCAATCAGTGCGGCACCTGGGCGGCGCTGCGGTTCGGCGGCAAGGGCGTGCGCGTCCTGCTGGTCGTCATGTCGATCGGGCTGACCGTGAAGCTGCTCGCCGACCCCGCCAATCCGCTGCGCCAGGCGCTCGGCTATTGACGGCTGGCGATCTCGCGGCCGAGCGCATTGGCGCGCGCGGTGATCGCGGCGTCGTCGATCGGGGTGTAGGCACCCGCGACATAGGCTTCGTCGGTCACCTCGACGGTTGCGCCCAGCCGCGTCGCCGCGAACAGCTTCTTGGCGAATGCGGTGGGCAACCGGATGCAGCCGTGCGACGCCGGAAAGCCCGGATTCGCCCCGGCGTGCAGCGCCACCCCGTCCCACGTCAGCCGCTGCATGTACGGCATCGGCGCATCGTCATACAGGTTGGAGCGGTGCTGCGCGTTTTTCTGCAGGATCGTGAACGTACCGGTCGGAGTCGGATTCTCGTCCGATCCGGTCGACACTGACGAGGCGGCGATCAAACGCCGCCCCCGGAACACATAGGCGCGCTGGTCGGGGATCGAGATCAACACGCTGATCGCACCCGACGCCGCCGGATCGTCGCTCCACAGGAAGCGGTTGGGCGGCAGTTGCGCCGCCGCCTCGGTGATCGCCAGCGCGTCCATCGCCGCCGCCTGCGCGGGGGCATGGACGCCCGCCAGCAGCAGCGGGGCGAGGAACAACGGGGCGATTCGGCGCATGGCGTCAGGTCTCCGGCGCGCCCGGCCGATCCGGGCCGCTTCGTTGACGAAACGCACCGCCATCGTTTCGGTGCCGGGCGACGAAGCGTTCATCAATCACGGCAAATGCGCGCGGGCGGGACTCAAACGCTGGTAAACGTTGACGATACTTAACCTGTTCCGTGGTACATGCCCGGTATTGGAGCGGGGATTAGCGTTACTCATGACCATGCCGCAGGATACGGCCACTTCGCGACGTGCTTTGCTGAAGACCGGTGGATTGTTCGCCGGCGCCTTGATGATCCCGGGAGCCGTGTCGGCGGGGATGCGTGACGCCTCGCGTCGCGGTGCGCCGGAATCGCTGCTGCCGGACGATTTCTTCAACCCGTCGCGCACGCCCGCGGCACAGCCGGCGATCGCCAGCGCGACGGTGCAGCCGACGCTCGACGCGCCCGGCGTCAATCCGCAGCTGCTGCAGCGCGCGCTCGCCGCGCTCGAACGCCACGGCAGCCGCATCGCCAAGCGCGATCGGATGGCGGTCGCCGACTTCTCGGCCGGATCGAACACGCCGCGCTTCCACCTCATCAACCTGGAAAGCGGGCGCACCGTGTCGAAGCTGGTCGCGCACGGCAGCGGATCGGACCCGGCGCACACCGGCTATCTGCAGCGCTTCTCGAACCAGAACGGCTCGAACGCCTCATGCGAGGGCGCGTTCGCGACCGCCGATTATTATGTCGGCAAGCATGGCCGGTCGCAGCGGCTGCTGGGGCTGGACCCGACCAACGACAATGCGCTCGATCGCGCGATCGTCGTCCATGCCGCCTGGTACGCCAATCCCGACATGATCCGCGAGCGCGGCATGCTCGGCCGCAGCCAGGGCTGTTTCGCGGTCGGTGAAAGCGAGCTGACCGAGGTGTTCGAGCGGCTCGGGCCGGGCCGGATGATCTACGCCGCGAAGGTGTAAGACGGTCCGGACGACACGCCCGTCACCCCGGCGAAGGCCGGGGGCCTGCCTCCCGCGAAGCTGACAATATTTAAGTAAGCGTCAGGTAAATGCCCTTCTCCGCGAGGATTCGGTGAACGTCGCGGCACCCGCCCCAGTCGACGCGTCACCTGGGACGGGTGCGACACCACAGAAATAGTCCTCCCGTCATGCCATATCTCCGCAGGCGCTCAGGCCGCTGGGTTCGCGGCACCATGGACCCCGGCCTGCACCGGGGTGACGGATCGCTCGCCGCGATCCCTCGACGCTCGCCGATCTCACGACCGGTTCCGGGAGGACCGGTCATTGCCGAAGCACATGTTCGTGGATCGGCGGCACAGTGGATATCGGGACCAGTCCGGCATGACGAAGCGATGGTCGCCGGTGTTTCGAACGCGTCCCTAATCGCACGCTGCTAGCGCGCGTCGAACGCCCGCAACTCATAGGCGATCGACGCCTCGACCAGCGTCTCCCACATGGCCGCCACCGCCTCACCGGGCAGTCCCAGCCGCTCCGCCTCCGCGCGCGCCTGCTCGATCACCTGCGCCTTGCGCGCCTCGTCGCGCACCGCGCCGCGCGCCGGCTTGATCCGCGCGGCGGCGTCCATATAGTCGAACCGGCGGCGCAACAGCGCGACCAGTTCGCGGTCCAGCGCGTCCACGCCGGCGCGGACCTCGGTCATGGTGGTGCAGTCGGGGCCGGACAGGATCTCGCTCATGCGCCGCTGCTTGGCGACTGCCACCGCGCCTGTCCAGCTTGACTTGGATGACGGAGCCGGCTAGGCGCGCCGCTTCGCAATCGCCCCCGCATCCCGGTGAAGCGGCGGGCCTGTCATCGTTTTCGATGGCGGCGCGATACCGGGGTCAACGTCGTTCGCATATTGCCAAGGAACTATCATGTCGAAGCGCCATAGCGCCAAGTACAAGCTCGACCGTCGTCTCGGCGAGAACATCTGGGGCCGCCCGAAGAGCCCGGTCAACAAGCGTGAATACGGCCCTGGCCAGCACGGTCAGCGCCGCAAGGGCAAGATGTCGGACTTCGGCATCCAGCTGCGCGCCAAGCAGAAGCTGAAGGGCTATTACGGCGACGTGACGGAAAAGCAGTTCCGCCACGCCTATGACGAAGCGTCGCGCATGAAGGGCGACACCTCGCAGAACCTGATCGGCCTGCTGGAGCGCCGCCTCGACGCGATCGTGTATCGCGCGAAGTATGCGCCGACGATCTGGGCCGCGCGCCAGCTGGTCAGCCACGGCCACATTCGCGTCAACGGCGTGAAGTGCAACATCGCGTCGCGCCGCTGCAACGTCGGCGACGAGATCTCGCTGGGCTCGAAGGCGCAGGAAATGGCGCTGGTCATGGAAGCGCAGCAGCTCGCCGAGCGCGAAGTGCCCGATTACGTCGCGCAGGACGGCAACACCAAGGTCACCTTGGTCCGCGTGCCGACGCTGGACGAAGTGCCCTACCCGGTGAAGATGGAACCGAACCTCGTCGTCGAATTCTACTCGCGCTAAGGCGACGAGTAGAATTCGACGACCGGCCGGCCTCGCTCAAGCGAGGACCGACGACGTGGCTTCGCCACGTCGCACCCCGGACGCCAAAGACAAGAGGGCGGCCCCGCAACGGGCCGCCCTCTTCGTTATCCGCCGTCCCCGCAGAGACGACGGATCGCTCCCCTATTCCCCGAACGCCGCCCGCAGGAAAGCGTCGCTCTTCGACAGCAGTTCGGCCCGCACCGTGCTGTCGTTCAACTGGTGGTCCAGCTTCGGGAACACCACCAGCGTCGACTTCTTCCCGGCGGCGCGCAGCCGCCGGTCCATCAGCCGCGACTGTCCGACCCCGACATTGATGTCGGTGTCGCCATGGAACAGCAGCACCGGCGCCTTGAAGCGGTCGGCGTGGCGCGCGGGCGATCCCTTGGTGATGTTCTCGCCCGACCCGATCTGCCGCTCGACCAGATCGTGGTTGGAGAAGCCCTCCGCCTCATCCTTGGTCCGCCCCAGATCGGTGACGGGCGCGATCGCCACCACCGCCTTGAACAGGTCGGGATCGACGACATTGCTCTGCAACGCCGCATAGCCGCCATAGGACCATCCGACGATCCCCAGCTTGCCTGGGTCGGCGATCCCCTGCTTGACCAGCCAGCGCCCGGCGTCGCTCACGTCGCCGATCGCCAGCTCCCACGAATGGAAACCGTTATTGGCGAACCACGCGTCGCCATAGCCGCTCGACCCGCGGAACTGCGGCTGGAGCACCGCATAGCCCCGCGCCGCGAAGAACTGCACCAGCCAGTCGAACCCCCATTCGTCGCGATAGTTCGGGCCGCCGTGCGGCATTACGATCGCGGGCAGTCCCTTGGTCGCGCCGCCGGGGGGCAGCGTCAGATACGCCGGCACCATCGTGCCGTCCGCCGCCGGGAAGCGCACCGCGCTCATCTGCCCCAGCGACACGCCCGTCAGTTCGGGACGCGCGTCGATCAACCCGTCCAGCTTCCGCGTCGCCTTGGTATAGAGGTAATAGGTGCCGGCATCGACATCGCTGCCGGCATAGACCAGCAGCTTGCTTTCGTCGGCGCTGGCATCCAGCAGCCGGATCAGCGGCGTCTTCGGCAGGGCACGTGCCAGCGACGCCGCCAGCTTCTTGTATTCGGGATCGAAATAATCGATCTGCCGCCGGTCGGTGACATAGGTGGCGCCGATGATCCGCCCGTGCCGCCCGATCCGCACGATCGACGCGACATCGACCTCCGGGTTGCTCGACACCAGCTCGGTCTTCATCGACCCGTCCAGCGCGACGCTGTACAGCGCCAGCCGCCCGTTCAGGCGCTTCGCCGCGAACGCCACGTCGCGCGTGCCGTCCACGCCCAGTGGATCGAGCGAATCCTTGTCATCGCGCAGCGACTTGCTGAACAGCTTCCACGCCGCCTGCCCGGTCGGGCGATAGGAATAGATCACATCGCCCTTCAGCTGCCCGTCGGCGTGCGTCGGCATCTCGGACTTCATCCGGATGCTGCCCTGTCCATCGGCGTAATATTCGTCGACGTCCGTATCGGGGCGCTCGACCATCTGGCCCCGCCCGGTTGTCGCATCGACCAGCTCGACGCCCAGCCCCTGACGATAATCGCCGCGGATGTTCGATCCGATCGCGCCGTTCGAGGGAACGAAGTTGCGCGCCATCAACACCTTGCCGTCGCCGGACCGCCAGTCGATCACATTGCCGTCGAACTGGTTGATCCGGTCGGAATCCGACGACTTGCGTCCCAGATACAGCGCATGGGTACCATCGGCGTCGAACCCCAGCAGCCGGGTGTACGACACCCGAACCGCGCCGACATCGCCGATGCCGTAGAATTTGCAGATCAGCCGGGCCGATGACGCCCAGCCGCACGACACCGGCGACAGCCGGGCGCCGTCGCTCAGCCCGATCGCGGACGATTTGTCGCTCGTCAGGTCGAAGACAACCGCCGAACTGCCGCGCGTGCCCTGCGGCGTGACATAGACGATCCGCCCGCCGTCCGGCGACAGGCTGATCTCCGACACCGCCTCGCGCGCGCCGAACTTCTTCGCCAGATCGTCGCCCGCGCCTCCGGTCTGCGCGATCGCACTCGTCCCCGCCAGCAGCGCCCCCAGCGCCGCCCCTGTCCCTTATAAACCTCTGACGCTGCCGACGAACAGGATAGTAT
>NZ_LDTB01000053.1 GCF_001476895.1 Sphingomonas endophytica
CGACATTCCCATTTCCCGATCCCATTGGGAAAGCCCGGTTCGTGTCGCTGCCCGTTCCTAATCGGGAATTGCCCGCTACCTTCGTCAGACCGCTGCGACGCCGCCATCCACGAAAAGCTCATGGCCTGCGACGAAGCTGCTTTCGCTCGATGCCAGGAACAGCACGGCATTCGCGACATCGTCAAGGTGGCCCAGGCGGCCGAGCGTAACCCCCTTTATCACATCTTCCTCCGCCTTCGGTGCCGCATCGAAATGGCCCCGCATCAGCTTGGTTTCGGTAGCGCCAGGGGAAACGACGTTCACGCGGATACCGCGATCCTTCAGGTCGATGGTCCAGCTACGTGCAAAGGAGCGGACTGCCGCCTTGCTGGCATTGTAGAGCGATTGACCCGGATACGCCTTGGACCCGGCGATCGAGCCGTTGAGCACGATCACGCCCCCGGCCGCCATCAGCGGCAGCGCCTTCTGTACGGTGAAGACCAGCCCCTTGACGTTGAGATCGAAGGTCGCGTCGAAGTCGGCTTCCGTGAGCACGTCGAGCGGAATGGGTTTCCCGCTGGAGAGCGATCAACCGGATGCGTGATCCCTTCGTCATGATCGACGCGACAAATAACAGCCTCTGCATTCGGCCCGCCACTGGGGCGGATGCAGAGGCCATGCTTCCGCTGATCCGCAGCCATGCCGCGTATGAACATGGGCGGGCCAGTGTCAGCGCAGCAGCCCTGCGATCGGCTCTGGACAGCAAGCCGGCCGTGCTGGCGGCCTGGATTGCCAAGCAGGGCGGCGAACTTATCGGGTACGCGTCCGCGACTGTGGACATTTCGACGTGGACCGGACAGCCATTCCTCTACCTCGACTGCCTGTTCGTGCAGGATCGCTGCCGGGGTTTTGGTGTTGGCGCCAGGCTATTGGTAGCGGTTCGCGCCCATGCGGCAGAGCGGAATCTTGCAGAAATCCAATGGCAGACGCCCGACTGGAACGAAGACGCAATCCGGTTCTATCGCCGCGAAGGGGCGTCATTCCTGCCCAAAGCGCGCTTCTCCCTGTCGGTGCGATAAGCGCTCTTCATTTTCCCAGAACACCATCGATTCCGAGAACGCCTGCGTCGTCTCGATCGCCGTTCCTTTCCGGGAAAGTCTTACTCGCCCCGGCAAGTCCGCATTGCCGCCACGATCCCCGATCATGCAGGCACTTGAGCGATCATTTATGATGGCGCACGGGGGGCGGTGGTGAAAATTGTGAAGCGGATCGGGATCGCCGTCGGCGTCCTGCTGGTGTTTGGCTTTCTGTATCAGCGATGGGCCGAGCATCGGGATGCAGAGCGTTTCCCGCCCCCCGGCGCATTGGTATCGGTAGGCGACCATCGCCTGCATCTATGGTGCGCTGGCCGGGGAAGTCCGACCGTCCTTCTTCTCTCGGGTGACGGCACCCCATCCGTGACGATGTATGCCGCACAGAGCAGGATCGCGGGATTCACGAGGGTATGTAGCTATGACCGAGCGGGTCTTGGTTGGAGCGATCCCCCCGCCAAGCCGATGGGGCTTGCCGATCAGGTCCGCGATCTGAAGGAGATCGTACAAAGGGCGCATCTTGCGACCCCGCTTGTCCTCGTGCCGGAATCCGGGGGCAACGTGATCGCCCTGTCATTCTTCGATCAGTTTCCGTCCAGCGTGGCGGGCATGGTGATGGTGGACGGCTCCGAACCCGACCTGTGGTTTCGCGGTAGCCCGGATGAGTTCTCCTCGATGCGGATGATGGACCCCATCTGGCAGGCGGGATGGCGCATGGGCGCTGTCCGGCTGTTGCTTCCCTTTGCCGTGCCGGAATGGGTGGACGCTCTTCCGTCGAACCTGCGTGGGCAATTCGATGCCGTCTGGTCGAAGCCCATGCCAAGCTACGCTCGGGATACGATAGATCGTTGGGAGGAAACCCCGGTGGCCACGCGCCCGAAGGTCGTGGCGGGCGCACTAGGATCACGCCCCTTGATCGTCATCCAGCATGGCCGTCCCGGTGGCATGGGTGTTCCCGAGAAGTACGAACCCGAATGGCCCGCCGCTCAAGCCAAGCTGGCGACCCTTTCGAGGAACACCGAAACGGTCGTCGCGAGGGACAACCATCATCCTATCGTCGAGGAAAATCCCGGATTGGTGAGCGATCAGGTGGAGAGGCTTGTTGCTAGGGTTCGGTCGCAATGAGCTGCTGCCCGTTTCGCGGACACGAGGTTAAGCTACCTGCGCTTGCCGCTCGAAGTCCATGGGGCTGAGATAGCCCAGCGTCGAGTGGCGGCGCGTCGGATTGTAGAAGCGCTCGATGTAATCGAACACATCGGCCTTAGCGTGATTGCGCGAGCGGTAGGTTTTGCGCCCGATCCGCTCGGTCTTCAGCGATGAGAAGAAGCTCTCCATGGCGGCATTGTCCCAAACGTTGCCCGACCGGCTCATCGAGCAGGTCACACCATTGTCAGTCATCAGCCGCTGGAACTTCTCACTCGTATATTGGCTGCCCTGGTCCGAATGGTGCAGCAGGGCATCCACTCGAACTGTTCAGCGACATGCCCAAGGGGACAGCGCTTCCGCCGACGCTTGCGCCTGGGGATGATCCGGCGACGTTCATGGGCGCCCGGATCGAGGCCGGGTCAGATTACATCAAGGTGCTTCAGGACGATGGTGCCCGGCCAGACCGATCCGCGAGTTTACCCGCGTTCTCGCCGCAGCGCGTCGCGGTCGTACTGGCTGCTGCCAGAGCGACGGGCAGGCCGGTAGTCGTGCACGTCCAGCAGCTCGCCGATGCCCGCATCGCGGTCATGAACGGCGCGAATGCACTCGAACACGCGGTATGCGACGTCCCCATCGATGATGCATTGGTGGCGGAGATGAAGGCGCGCGGCGTAGCGCAGACCGCGACGCTCGCCACCTATGCCGGACTGGCCGGCGCGGACGATGCACGCCGCCTGGCGGCGGACCCCTCGGTCGCGCCCTATCTGAGCGCAAGACTGCGCGGCATGCTTGGGCTGGTGTGGAAGTACCCACGTCTGAAGGACTTCGAGATCGCCATGGCAAATACGGCGCGCCTCGCAAAGGCGGGTGTGACGATCATCGCCGGGACTGACGCACCAAATCCAACGACCGCGTTCGGCCCATCGCTGCATCTCGAACTGGCACTGATGGTCCGTGCGGGCATGACGCCAAAGCGAGCGCTGGTTGCGGCAACCTCGGCTCCCGCGGCATTCTTCGGCACTGCCGACCGTGGTCGCATCGCAGCTGGCCTCAAGGCCGACATGATCCTGGTCGATGGTGATCCGACACGCGACATCGCCGCTACTCGCAAGATCGTCTCGATCTGGAAGAACGGCTACGTCGTCGACCGTACCGCGCATGAGTAGAACTTCATGGCCGTAACCGGCGGTCCCGTCGGCGAACTTTCCAAAGATAGCGCACGGTTGAAACGACCGACTTAGCCAGCAACAGCCATAAGAGCGTGTTGAGCAGGAAAGACCAAGGGTAGAGCACGTCCTCGAGGATCGACAACCTGCCGGTGACTGAGACGCCGGGTTGATCGATGATGAAGATCAAAGGCCATCCTCCACCAAAGGTATACTCGCTAGCATAGACTTGTGGTCGACGGATCAAGCCCGTAATCAGGCTTGCCCCTAGGCTTAGACCTAGCAAGGTTATTCCTGCCAGCCTCGGGAGGCGCAGTCGACGCGACAAGTGCGTTTAGTCCGCAGTTGGTCGAACGGTACGCTGTACCTTACCTGCCTGGTCGAGGAAGTCGATTGACGTAGCGCCGTCCTCCCCGACGCGAAGCACCAGTCGTTTACGGCCTTGCCCGTCGCGGAGAACAAGCTGGGATGATTTGTCCGTAGCCCTACCGGCAAACAGGCGTTGCGTCCCACCGACATTAGCGGCGCGGTACGCCGCGTCCTGCTGACTTGCCGGCAGGGTTCGGACACGGTCCACCGCCGGAAAGTCGAGGCGTCCTTCGGGCTGGTCGTTGACCTTAATGCCGGCGGATCTTTCCTGTCCCTCCTCAAAGCCGAAAAGCTGCACCACCTGATCCTGATGATAGCGATCGAACGTCAAGCTTCCCCCACTCGTACCTCGACCACTCTCGTCCTTGCCGGCGAAGATAAGGCCGCCATTTTCTGTCCCTTCATCATTAAAGAAGAGCATGCCCGCCATGCGCCGGTCGGGACGGGGGTACTCTTTGCCGCCGCCTATGAAGCCTGGCGCCCGAGCCGAGCTGGCGATCGTCATGCGCAACGTACCATCGGGCTCGCGTACGTTTATGCGGCCAACGTCAATGGTATCGAATTTCGCGTATTGGGCCGAAGGTGCAGCGGCAGTGAGCCCAAACCAAATCACTGCACCCGTGAGGGCCCCTGAGTAGAGTATCAGCGCGCGACTGGCATCGAACTTCATCCTGGCCCCCATTGTCATTCTGATGAATGGCTCATGCAGCAAGCGGTCCTCGGCGTCTATTCACCGGGGCGGCCGAAAGCGCAACGAGGCGCTTGGGCAGGAAACCTCGCCAGCCTAGCTCATCTACGAGCAAAAGCGGCGGATTGAGCTGCTGCCGGTTTCCCGGGAAGAGTGGTGAAGCTGCGCCTGCGGCAGGCGGGATATTGCCGATGGGTTCGAGCAGGCGACGATGGTTGAACCAGTCGACCCATTCGAGCGTGGCATATTCGACGGCTTCAAAGCTGTGCCACGGCCCACGCCTGTGGATCACCTCGGCCTTGTAGAGGCCATTGATCGTCTCGGCCAAAGCGTTGTCGTAGCTATCGCCGACGCTACCAACGGACGGTTCGATCCCGGCTTCGGCGAGGCGTTCGGTGTATTTGATGGACACGTATTGTGACCCGCGGTCGCTATGATGGATGAGGCCGCCCCGATGGGTCGGCCGGCGGTCATGGATAGCCTGCTCAAGAGCATCGAGGACGAAGCTTGCATGCGCCGTTCTGCTCGCCCGCCACACCACGATCCGCCTGGCGTAGGTGTCGATCACGAAGGCGACATAGACGAAGCCTGCCCAGGTCGCGACGTAGGCGACCGACAATGCTTTCGCGGAGTCGTTCAACGGGCGCTTTCGGGACGAGTGCCTGAACACGCACTGGTTTATGTCGCTGGAAGACGCCCGAGCCAAGATCGAGGCCTGGCGGCGAGATTACAACGAGACCGGCACGAGCTGGCCGTCGGTGGCGATGGCGTCGGCGAGATCGTCGAGGTGCGGGTCGCCGTCGGCGAGCCGCGGATTGATCGGGTGCTGCGCGAGAAGATCGGCGTCGAGTTCGAGCAGCTGACCGGGATCGGCCGGCGGGATGGCCGGAGCGACCACCGCAGGCTCGCCGTGTTCGGCGGCATAGGCATCACGCTCGTGCTGGAGGTGCGCCTTCGACCCGCCGACCAGCCGCGCGAGGCGACCTATCCCGATCGACAGGATCGGCGCACCGCCGCGCAGGTCATCGATCGCGGCGCGGATCTCCTCGCGACGGGCGGCCGGTCGCCGCGGGGCTGCGAGCGTGGCCATGGGGCCGGTGTCGGCTAGATCGCCGAACAGGTCAGGCTCGTTCGTGCTCATCGCAAAACCGCGAAGTCGGGGTCGGCGGCGATGCCGACGAAGCCGTGCGCGAGCCAGGTGACCGCGCGCGCGGTCTGCGGGGTCGGCAGGAGCGCGGCGATAAGCCGCGGTGCCCAAGTCGCGAAGCCGGCGAGTTCGAGCATCAGAGCGTCGCGCTGCGTCGCCGGCTGGCCGCTTGCCGGCGCGGGGGCGGGTTCCTTTACGGCGTTCTGGAACGTGCTCCAGAACGGCAGGTCGTGTTCGGGATTGTACCAATAGGCCGGCACGCACTGGTCGGCGGCGGGCGCCGCGTCGATGGCGGTGTCGTAGCCGGCGCACATGGTCTTCCATGCCGGCGTGGTGCGCGCCTCGGCGGTCAGCTTCTTCTCGAAAGCCGCAATCCGCGCGGTCTTGTGCGCCCTGATCATCTTCTGCCCACGGCGCGCCGGGCCGCGCCGGCAATGGTTCAGAGAAGCGGGTCCGTCCGCCCTCGTGCGCTTCCTGAACCGTGCGACTTCCTCACCCGACGCATCGACGGCAGCAAGCATCAGCTCGGTCAGATCGAAGATGCTCCAGTCGATCTCCAGCGTATGGGCGCCCCCTCCCAGCGTCACAGCTTTGGCCCCGCGCCGATGCGCGGCGAGGATGGTCTGGAGACTGGCGGTAACGAACTCGATCGACGTCATGCCGAAGAAGCGCGGCAGGTCCTGGCGCTCGCGATCGGTCGCGGTGGCGACGGCGGAGGTCGTGAACGCGGCCCCGGTTGTCGCGACCGTCGCGACGTCACGGTGAGCGAGCTTCGACGTCCAGCCGATGCTGCCCTGCTGGAGTATGGGAAGGGAATGGGCGGGATTGAGTGGTTGGCCGGCGGTATGCGCCTTATATACGGCGTGCGAGAACGCAAATTCGCGCGCATAGGTCGCGAAGCCGTGGTGACTGGCGAGCGCTGCTTCCATCCTGCGCGACGTCGCAAAGGCGCGATGCGCCTCGCGGATCGTCAGCCGTGGCTCGATTGCTGGCAGACCGGCTTCCTCCCAATTCGCCAGCGGCCCGCGGGTCCGCACGACGAGCTCGCGCAGGATGGCCCGGCAGCGCTGCAGCTCGAGAAGTACGGTGACCGCGTCGGCGAAGCCGCCGGAGAAGTCGGGAAAACCGCGGTGGCGTGCCGCGAGCCATGGGAAGAGCCGTACGGCCTCGGCGACGCGCGCGCTGTGCAGCAGCATGAAGATGCGCGTGGCATCGATCCGGATGATCGCGGCGATCCTCGCGTCGCGCCCGGCCGGGTCGAGGCCGAGCTTGCGGCTCGCGCTGTCGAGAAGGCCTGGAAAAAGCTCGATGGCATTATCCGGCTTATCGTCCAGCTCTTGCTCGCGGTTGGTCTTCAGTGTCTTTTCGAGGATCCTCGACCACGAATCAGGCGCACCAGCGTGATGACCGCCGATGAAGCCGGTGACGTGGTCGACGAACGCGCGTACGGGGGTTAGCGCTGCGCTGACCCTCTTGCTGCGGTGGTTAAGTCCCGGCGAAGTATGACGCGGCGTTCCGGTGAAAGCGGCCGCGCCCTTGATCAACCGCGCGGCGGCCATCACGGCGAGGCGGGACTTGTCCAAGTCGCCCTTCTCCGTCCTGGTGCCCGGCTCATGCGGCATCGATTCGTCGGGCTTGACGGCGACGCGATGTCGATCGAGCAGTTCGAGCAGCGTCAGACAAGCGCTTACCGCGTCCACGCTGCGTTCACGGGCGACCTCGGCCAGCCGGAAACACTCGTCCGAGGGTTCCATGCCTGACATCGCGATCCGAGCGGCATCACGCGCGACTTCGGCGGTCGTAAGCGCATCGCTGGCCTGCAGCGCGGCGATCAGCACCGCCCCGAGCGTACCGCCCGCGCGCAGCACGTCCTTGGCGATGCTGATGTCGCGCAGCGTGCAGTTGACCCGCCGCAGCATCGCTTCTGCGGAGGCGGATGACAACGCCGCCGCCTCGTCCTGTGCCACCGTCTCATCAAGCGATGCCGGCCAGCGCGGCAGGCGCCCACCTAGCACCGAGGCGGCGCTCCGCAGCGGATCGTCGTCGGCGATGTAATAGCCTATCTTCGGCAGCCGCAGCCCGGCGATGCGCAGCGACCCCGCTTCACCCAGGTCGCCGTCGAAGTCCCAGCCGCCGACCATGACGTCGGTCGGACTGACCCCTGTCGGAAGCCGGAGTGGCGCGATGACGTCGGTGGGCGTGCCGTCGTCGTGGAACAGTTGCGGCAGCTCGATCGCGAGCCGCCCGAGGAGTTGCGGCACGTCGATGCGCAGGTCGTCGTCGAGATCGCGTATGGTCATCGCGCGCTCTCCGCATCGTCGGGATCGTCGCCGCCGCGGCGGCGCTCGGCGTAGGCCGCGTCGACGGCTTGCCAGCGTCGCCATGCGGTCCATACCGCCATGACATTGGCGTCGCGGACCGGCGCGAGCGCTGCCTCCTCGGCCTCGCGCCAGCGCTGCACGATGTCGGCGAGTTCGACGATCCGGTCGTGGAGGTCGACGATCTCGCGCTCGCGTGCGCGCAGCAGCGCCGGGCGGTTGGGATCGAAGCCGCGCATGATGACGCCGAGCGCCTCCTCGAGCCGCTGCTGCTCGGCGATGATGGGCGCGATGTCGGTGATGGTGACGGTCCGTCCGCGATAGGTGGTGGTGATCTGCACGGGGGTTTAGTCCTCTTTGGTGAAGCGAAGGTTGGCGTCGTGGGCATCCAGCCACACGGCGGCATCGCCGCGGCGGACGAGCGCCGGCATGGGCAGGCCGAGCGCCGCAGCGGTGGTGCGCGCGAGGTGACCCTGGCGGGCATTGACGAGCCGGCTTGGCCAGGGGTGGTCGGGATGGTCGACCCGCCACGCCGCGAAGCGCGCGCAGTCGTCACGGTAGGCTACGGCTGCGCGCCGGTGGCGGGCGTGCGCACCGCGCGCACCGAGTTCGACGCGGTGGCGCGCGACCAGCGTCGCCAGCACCATGCCGGCCGCCGGGACAACGGCGCTATCGGCGAACGCGGTGCCGAGCGCCGCCAGGTCGGATAGCGGCAATGCCCAGATGCCGTCCCACGCATCGCGGTCGGCGGCGTCGAAGCCGAAGGCGACGAACGGCGCGCCCAAGCCGAATTTTGGCGCCGCGCGCCAGCGCGGCGGCAGCTCCGTGCCGATCAGCAGGCCGTGATCGTGCAGCAGCGCTGCGCCGGCTTCCTCAAGCGCGGCGCGGTCGCGCGCGATCGCGGCGGGAAAGCGCTGCAGCAGGCACTCGTCTTCGCCTGCCTCGGCGAGGTGCGCGCAGAACGCCGGCCACGGTCGCGCCAGCAGACCGGCGGCAGCGAGCATGTCCGGACTGCCGAGACCGCAGGCGATCGCCAGCCCGCCGGCGGTCCACCAGTGATGGTGCGGGTGGCAGGTGACCTCGGTGTCGGCGGGTGCGTCGAGCAGCGCAGCGATGTGCGCCAGTTCATCGTCGATGGCAGCGAGTGCGGCGTCGATGTCGTCGAGTGAGGGCAGGGACGGGGGCAGATTGGGGGGCATGGGCGACTCCTTGTCGGAGCCGTCATCGCGCTTGAGCATCGGCTGACCCACGCGCGTGAAACCGCTTTTTTCTCGGCCCGCTGCTCACTCCCGGCGTCGCCCAACGCTGCGCGCCCACGCGCCTCGCTCTGGCGATGCTTCGCTGCTGAAGCACGAGTCGGGGCCGGAAGCGGGCGGGCGTGATCGTCCGTCTCTTCAGACCCCGGGTGAGCAGGCGAGTAACAATTGGGGGTGGGGGCGCAATAAATGAAATCTGCGATTTCGAGCCCGCAGCCTTCCGGCCGCCGGTCTTCCCCACCCCCTTTTGCTCATGTCGAGATGATGGTCGACGGCACGTGGATCGCCGAGGGCGACCGCGTCGTGAAGCGGGCGCTGCGTCAGGATCGCGGCGTCGAGCGCAAGCGCATACGCGAGGAGAAGCAGAAGAAGGCCACGCGGCTGCATGCGGCCTGCGAGGACGCGTGCACCGCGCGCCGGCTGGCAAGAGAATTGGCTGAGTGGGAGATCCGTCACAGACGCTGGGGCGCCTCGGTCACGGTGCACGGCGAGCCGAAGAAACAGGCGGGCGGCTCGAAGAAGCTGGCCAGGCTGGCGTCTCCTAGCCGCCGCCGCAGCGAGCCTAGCTATTTCACGGTGCGCGATAGCCAGGGGCGGATCGGCATCTACATCCGCGGCGATTACGTGCGCGCCGGTGGCAAGGGCGGGAAGCACGGCTGCGCGGCGGACGGGTTCTTCTACACTATCCGCGATGGTGCGGCGCTCACCGATGCCGAGGGCAACGCGCTCATCATCTCGAACCTGGGCAAGGATGCCGCCGAAATCGCCACCGCCTGGATGGCGGTCGAGGCGGTGGCGCGTGCGACGCGCGCGAACGCCAAGATCCAGTTCCGCTTCGTCCTTGCGCTGGACGCCGATGCGAGCGAAGCGGAGATGATCGACGCGGTGCGACGCTTTGGCGAGATCTTCGAGGCGCTTGGACTTCCCTATAGCGCGGTGATCCACAAGCCCGATCCGGGCGGCGACGACCGCAACTGGCATGCGCACTTTCTGACGTCGTACCGCCCGGCCGAGCAGGTCGCGCCGGGCGAATGGCGCTTCGCCGACGACCTCGTCACCGCGCTCGACGGCACGGAAGGGATGCGCACGCTGCGCCACCTGTGGGCGCACGCCCAGACCGGCGCGGCCCGGCGCGCCGGACGCGATGTCGAATATACCGGGCTATCGCACGCCGCGCGCGGACTGGACCTGGAAGCGCAGACGCACTTGGGCCCGGCGCTCAGCGACTTGGTTGCACGGGGGCAGCACGTGCCCGCACACGCGCGCAACCAGCAGGTTGCGGCGCGCAACGCAGAGCGCCTGCGCCGGCGTGACCTCGAGCAGCAGCGCGCCGCGCTGCACAAGATCCGTCAAGCGGTGCTGGAACAGTGGGCGACAAGGTCGGCGCGCGAGGCGGCGATGGGCACCACGGCGTTCCCTGAGCCCGTGGCTGCCGCTACGCGGCGAAGCCCGGCATCGCCCGTGCGTGTCGTTGAACCATTCAACGTGCCTCCCACGGTCCGTGAGCGGGTGCCGCTATCGGCTTTGCCGCCGCCACCGCGGATGGCCCGGTTCGGTGCGCTGGAGGTGCGGTCGGTACCTGCGCAGACGCCGATGACGCCGCGCCGACCCGCGACGGTCACGACGCTGCCCGCGACACTGTCGACACCGCTGCCCGCAGCCCGAACCGCCGCGACGATGGCGCCCCCCGTCATCGTGTCTCCGACGTCGCCCCGTCTGGCCGCTACGCTTCGGCGGTTAGATGTGCCGCCCACGGCGGTGCGGGCCAGTGCGGTGATCCATCCGACCGCTTCATCCCCCGCGGTAACCGGGCGCGATGCGACGCTGGTGTTCGATACGCCCGCGCAGCGCGGGAGGCAGCCGCGTGAACCCGCCGATCTGTTCGACATGCCATATATCGCGGCGGTGCCGCGTGCGGCCGCGGCGATCCGGAGGCTTCCCGCGCCTGCCAGCGATGAACCCATCCCGGCATGGTGGGAGCGGGTCGAGCATTATCTGGCGTGGCTGGCCTGGCGCGAACGCGAGGACGAGCGTGCGCGCACACGGCTCGGCGGCTATGCGGTCCTGCCGCCGGCCTATCGCGCCGCGGTCGAGGCGGTCGAACGTGATCCGCAGCTCATCGTCGAGGAGCAGGCACACCCGAGGGTGCGCGCCGGCGTACCGCGCGACCTCGCCGCGCAGATCGAGGCGGTCGCTGGTGATCCGCACTGGCGCGAGTTCCTGCGCCGCGTGCGTGCGGTCGCGCTCGAGCGCGAGGCGCGCGCGACCCGCCCGATCCCGCCCGTGCTCGACAATGACGATGCGGGGTCGTCGCCTGCGGGACACTCGACGTCGCCGGTTCGAGATCCGCGCGGACCCGCGCGCCAGCGGGTGAGGGGGCTTCGCCCACGCCGGTCATGAGCGCGGGGACAGCAGACCACATGAGAAAAGGAGAAGACGGATGGACCATAGCGCACCTGCCGGCCTTTGCTGTTCGGCACCCCATCACGGCAGCGATGAAAAGCAGGGGCGGCGCAGGGCAGGGGCCCCACGCCGCGGGAAGGCGAAGGAAGCAGGAGGGAGCAGAAGGTCGGAAGGGAAAAGAAGAAATTTCCTCTCCACCGGCTGCTTCGGTTCGTGCGCATCCGCGCCGCGCCGCTCGTCTCCCTCTCGAGGGCTTCCCCCAGATACCGGTGCGTCGTCCACCCGCTCATGTGATCCTAGGATCGCGTGACCGGAGCCTGCGGCGTCGCCGGCCCATCCCGGATCCATATCATGTCTCATTACACGCTTACCGCGCTTGCTATCGCGACCGTCGATCCTGTCCACCTCGTCGCTGGCGCGCACCTCGAACACCCCGTCGGGCTCGCACTGTTCTCCTGCCATGTCGGCGAGGGGCGTACCGACTTCTCGCTCCACTGCTCGGTGCTCCAGCACGGCGACCATCCCGGCGAACTGCTCGGTTGGCTCGATCGTCATCTGCCGCCGACCGGTATCGTCGCGGGCTATGCGCTCGACGAGCAGATCCTGCCCGCGCTGACGCGCCTACCCGGCAGTGCCGGCTCGCCCGCACTGGCGATGCTTGCCGGCACGCGGCCACGCTTCGTCATCAATTTGCGCGGGATCGATGACGATGGCGAGCTGGTGTCGCTGGCCGAGGCCTGTGCCGAGATCGGCGCACCGGCGTCGTGTCGCGACGCGCACGATCGCTTCACCGATTGGGCGTGGTCGCGGCTCGCGCCGGTGATGCACGCGCTCCAGACCGACGCCATCTCCACGATGAAGCTCGTGCTGCGCCAGATCGCTGCCCGCACGACGCTCGGCCACGAGGTGGAGGCGCGGCTGCGTCCCGGGCTCGAGCTGTGGCTCGCCGCCAGCGACCTGCCCGCCGCGCAGATCCATCGCTCCTGCACTGCCTGAGGCGCTTGACGTTCTCCTCACCCATACCGGACGCCGATCCCAGCGTCCTCCTCCACCAAGGAACTCAATACCATGTTCACCGACCTTCTGCGCCTCGAGGCGCAGGGCTTCTCGCGTGCGTCGACTGCTATCGCGCTGCGCTCGATTGCCACCTGTCCCAATCTCTTCTTCCGCCCGATGTCGCGTCCCGTGATCGGTGTGGCACTGCTCAGCGTCGTGCCCGAGCCGGGCGCTGGCTTCCATTTCCATGCGCAGGCGACCGCGCTGCGCGATGGCGCGCTCCCGGCGACGCTCGCCGACTGGATCGAGCCGCGCCTGCCAGCAACCGGCCCGCTCATCAGTTGGGAGACCGACGACACGCTCGTCACCAAGCTACGCGGGATCGCGGACGGGACGCGGCACCCCCGGCTTGCCGCGCTCATCGCCGATCCTGGCGAGCGGCTGCGCGTGCTCCCGCGCGTGCTGATGGGTCGTCATCGGCGCGGCACCGCACCCGGCGTGCCGTGCTTCTGCCGCTGCAGCGCTGAATGCCAGCCCGAGCTGCCCGCCTGCTTTCTGCCGGATCCGGACCAGACCGAGCGCGAACTCATCGACGAGGCGGAGACCGCCTGGGCGATGTGGGCCGATCTCCACGCGGCCTTCGACGATCATGCCCATCCTGCACGCATCGCGCTGCGCTGCCTCGCCGAGCGCCGCCGCGCCCGCGGCGACACGCCGATCCGCTGACACCCTCCAAACAAGGACTTCGACCATGAATAGCGGAACCAACATTGCCCTGCACGACCGCCGTCCCGTCAGCATCCGTCCGATCTCGGCCCATGGCCTTGCGACCATGCCGGGTGACCGCCGCGCGACGCACGTCGGTGCCTATGCCAATTACGTCTACATCACGCGCCAGCGAGGGCAGGATTCACGCGGCGTCATCGACTATCGTCACCGTGGCGATCTGATCGCGTGCGGGCTGGAGCTGCCCCCCCGCCATCCGGTGTGGGCCGGGGAACCCGGTCGGATCTGGCGCGAGGTTGATGCCGCGTGTGAAAACGCCGCTCCCGATGCGGTGCGGGCTTGGCATATCGTTCTCACCTTGCCCGATGACCTGCCGGAGCCGGAGTGGCAGCCGGTGGTCCGCGACTTTGTACGAGACACGCTCGTGCGGCGGGGGGCGGCGGTCGCGTGGGCGCTTCATGCGCTGCGCGATGCCAGTGGCGGATGGCTGGTCCGTCCGCATGCGCATCTGCTGATGACCACGCGTGGGTGGAAGCACAATACCAGCTTCGGGCGCAGCATTCCGGCGTGGCATGGCGCGGCGGTGAGAAGCGCGATCCACGCCGACTGGCTCGCGTTATTGCCGCAGGGCATGCGGCAGGCGGCAACCGCCCCGTACCGGTACGGTGGTTACATGCCCGCGCATCCCGATTGTTCGAGGATCGATCACTTGCTTGGTAGCATGTGATCTGCGGACGAGAGAACTCACGGTGTCGATCGGCGGCGGCCCACGGGAGCTTGAAGAAGCTATGTCGACCGCCAGCAACTTCCAACCAACAAGTTAAGGCGGCTGCCTGTCCCCGCAACCAACGCTATCACAACAGGCCCGTCTCGTAAGAGACGGGCCTGTTGTGCGTTCGGCGCATACGCTCCCTCCGCGAACGACAGCATCCGGTACAGATCGCCGTGAACCTGTATGGGGCGCCACTTGCCGCCGCGCGCGCTGCCCGGCCGCACCACGATCTTCTCGACAAGCGGTCGGATAGTGTTCCGCGCTGCGGCGCCGTCGTCTGAGGCGAGGTGCGCACCTACAACTGGACCGCCGAAGGATGGCTGTACGTCGCCGTCGTCATCGACCTGTTCTCGCGCCGGGTGGTCGGCTGGTCGATGAGCGACAGCATGACCGCTCAACTCGTCACCGACGCGCCGATGATGGCGGTCCGGCGGCGCGGGAAGCCCGATGCCCTGCCGCATCACTCAGATCAAGGCAGTCAATATACGAGCGAGAAGTTCCAGCGGCTGATGGCCGACAACGGCGTGACATGCTCGATGAGCCGGTCGGGCAACGTCTGGGACAACGCGGCGATGGAGAGCTTCTTCTCCTTGCTGAAGATCGAGCGGGTCGGACGTAAAACCTGCCGCACGCGCAATCACGCAAAGGCCGACGTGTTCGACTACATCGAGCGCTTCTATAATCCGACGCGACGCCACTCGACCCTAGGTTATCTCAGCCCCAAAAACTTCGAGCGGCAAGCGCAGGTAGCTTAATGTCGTGTCCACGAAACCGGCAGCAGCTCAACTCTTCATCCGATAGAAACCCTGACAACCCCACCCGCGAGGCCCTTCGACCTTATCGTCAGGCTTGCGTTGCCAGACGGTCCCTTCGGGCGGATGATCGCTAACGCCTGGCCATGCCAAGTTTTGGCGACAGGTTGACGGAAACTCGCAACGCCGCGCGGATTCGCATTCCCGAACGCTGCGAGTTCGACAGGACCCACCGATTCAAGCTCAACGACATGCACCGCGTCGGGGACGAGGCGGCCCGCTGCGTCAACCACGCTCGCCGTCACATACGCCAATTCGTCGCGGCTATTGGCAAGGCGCGCGCGATCGACGCTTAGGCGTAGAGCGGTCGCGGGTCCGGCCGTTTCGAGCGTGCGCCGGGCAATCCGTCGTCCCGATCGCCATGCGGTCACCACCAGGCGGCCGGGCTCGTAGGTGACCGGAACCTCGTTCATGAACGTCTCGGAGGGTTTCAGCGCCTGATCCGCGACCTTGCGTCCATTGACCTCGACCGTGATGCGATCGGCGCGCGTGTAGACGCTCAGCGACAGCGTCTTGCCTTCCGCACCGGCCCACGACCAGCTCGGCAATTCGTCACGCCAACCCCAGTCGTACGGCGTTTCCTCTTTGCCGTCGGGGATCGGCCGCTGCACCGCGATCTCCAGTTCGCTGAGGCCCCAAACGACGTCGCGGGCCAGTGACTGCGGGCGTTGCTGCCCGATCAAGTCGAGGTCGCCGCACCAGGCCGCGAACCAAGGATAGTCCTGCTGGCCGCGTGCATCCCCGTCCAGGCCGACACGGCCGATCGACGCCTCGCCCAGATAGTCCATGGCAGACCAGACGAAATCACCGAGGATGTATGGAGATCGATCAACCTGCCGCCAGATGAGGTCGACTTCCTTGGGGAAGCTCTCAGTGCCGATCATCACTCGGTTGGGATAGAGCTGATGATCCGGGTCATACCGTTTGAGCTGATAATTGTAGCCGACGACGTCGACCGGCGCTGCAGCCGCATTGAAGATCTCGTCGAGCGTCTTGGTCTGGCCGGCAACCTTGAAGCTCGGGATGGCCTGGGTCGCGGGACGCGTGGGATCGAGGCGATGCACCTCATCGACGAGCATCTTGGCCGTAGCGACGCCATCCTCCTCGCCGCGCTCCGGTATCTCGTTGCCGACGCTCCAGATGATGACGCTAGGGTGGTTCGCCGCGCGGCGAACCATCGTGGTCAGGTCCTTCTTCCACCAGCCATCGAAATAGAGGTGATAGTCGTCGGGGTTCTTCGCCAGGTGCCACATGTCGAAGCTCTCCTCGATGACAAGGATGCCGAGTCGGTCACAGGCGTCGAGAAAGGCAGGGGAGGAGGGGTTATGCGCGCTGCGCAAGGCGTTGAAGCCGCGAGCCTTGAGCAGTTCGACCTTGCGAACCTCTGCGCGATCGATCGCGGCGGCACCGAGCAGGCCATTGTCGTGGTGAACACAGCCACCGCGCAGCTTGTAGGGCTTGCCGTTGATGCGCAGCCCGTTGGCCGCATCGATCTCGACGGTGCGGACGCCCAAGGGCGATGACATGCGGTCGAGCACGCGATCACCGCTGCGAAGCTCACATTCCACCGTGTAGAGATTGGGTGTCTCAGGCGACCATCGCTTGGGTCGAGACAGGGCGAGTGTCGATGCCGACGCCGGCGAACCCGTGGTTTCAGCGACTGTGCGGCCGGCTTGATCCCGGACGCGCGTGACGAGCGTCGCATCGGCGGGTGCGTTCACCGTGCGCGCGACGACCTGGACAGTCGCGGTGCTTGCCGAAACACTGGGCGTGGTGACGGTCAGCCCCGATTGCTCGAACCCGGCGTTTCGAACGATATCGAGCCAGACGTGGCGGTAGATGCCCGAGCCCGAATACCAGCGGCTGTTGCGGCCGAGGTTCGCCACCCTGACGGCAATCACGTTGTCGCCGTCCCTCCTGAGATGCGGGGTAAGGTCGACCGTGAAGGCGGTGTAGCCATAGGGATGCTCGGCCAGCATCACCCCGTTCAGCCAGACCTGGCTGTTCATATAGACCCCGTCGAACGTGATTTCGACGCGGGCATCGTCGCTCAGGGACGGCAGCTGCAACCGCTTCCTGTACCACCCGACGCCGTTGACCGTGTACGCGCTCATGAAGGAGTTGGCGTTCTGGCGCGATGTCCGATTGTCGTTCAGCCGCGCATCGAAGGGGCCGATCAGTACCGGAGCCTCCGTCACCTTCTGCCAGATCGGCGCCGTGTCGGCGTCGCGAACGACGGCGTTGAGCGCGGGGTCACTTCCAGGAAGATCCTCGATGCTCCAGTCGTGGGGCACGTCCACCGCGCGCCAGGCGGCATCATCGAGGGAGGGCGAGCTGTAGTCCGGGGCATCGCCACGGAAGAAGCGCCAGTCCGTGTTGAGCGGCTGATTACGCAGGTCGGGCTTGAAGCGCGTCACCGGTTCCGCGTTCGGCGCGGCTGCCGCTGTCCCGGCGCAGAGGGCCGCTGCCGTCGTTCCTGCGAACTTGAGCATCGATCGGCGCGAGAAGGATAGGGAGTTTGCCGCGTCGCTCATTCAATCTCTCCGGTCTTATCGATCATGGGCTATGGTTTCGGGACTGCCGATCAGAAGCGGCAGTGTCCGGTCATGGTCATGCAGCGTCATGGCTCTGCATTCGTCCGAAATCCGGTGTGGAATCATCCTGTCCGGACAAGACGACGGAGCGTCGTATGGCCTGCGTGCGGGCGAACGTGTCGAAGAGCTGATCGCCGTTGCCCCAGCGGATGGCTCGCTGCAGGCCCATCATGTCTTCGTTGAGACGCTGCAGGATCTCGAGCACCGCGTCGCGGTGGGACAGGAAGACGTCTCGCCACATCGTCGGGTTCGACGCGGCGATGCGGGTGAAATCCCGGAAGCCGCCAGCGGAGTATTTGACGACCTCGCTGCGGGTCACGTCCTCGAGATCCGAGGCCGTACCGACGATGCAATAAGCGATGAGATGCGGGACATGGCTGGTGACCGCGAGAACGAGGTCGTGGTGCCGTGGGGTCATCAGCTCGACGTTCGCGCCGAGCGCTTCCCAGAAGCCGATGATCGACACATGAGCGAACGCGGTCATGGGCGCCGCTCCCGGCGCCGCGTGCCCCCGCGAACAAGCCACCGCTGCGCGAAGGCGGAGCGGGGTGCATTGATGGCAGAGGCGTTGCGGAGCATGGCGTTACCTGTCGGATGAACGTGTTCGGTGATCCCGGTGCCCGGTCACATGTTCGGGTAGTTCGGGCCGCCCGCGCCCTCGGGCACCACCCAGTTAATGTTCTGTGTCGGATCCTTGATGTCGCACGTCTTGCAGTGAATGCAGTTCTGGGCGTTGATGACGAATTTGGGGGCACCCTCGGCGACGCCGACCACTTCGTAGACGCCGGCCGGGCAATAGCGCTGCGCCGGCTCATCGAAGAGCGGCAGGTTGCGTTCGATCGGCACCGATGGATCGCGCAGCGTCAGGTGGACGGGCTGGTCCTCCTCATGATTGGTGTTCGACAGGAACACAGAGGACAGGCGGTCGAAGGTCAGGACGCCGTTGGGCTTGGGGTAGACGGGCGGCTTGACCAGATCCTTACGCCACAGCGTTTCGTTGTCGGGATGGTGGTGCAGCGTGAAGGGCATCTTCAGACCGAAATGCTCCAGCCACATGGTGATGCCGGCCAGGCCCGAGCCGACGAAGTCGCCGAACGTCTTGACTAACGGCACGACGTTGCGGACGACCGACAGCTCCTTCTTGAGCCAGCTGCTCTCGAAGGCGGCGGGATAGGCGGTGAGATCGTCGCCCTCGCGGCCCGCCTGGATCGCCTCGAACGCAGCCTCGGCGGCTATCATCGCGGATTTCTGAGCACCGTGCGTGCCTTTGATCCTGGGCACGTTGAGGAAGCCGGCCGAACAGCCGATCAGCGCCGCGCCGGGCGCCACCAGCTTCGGGATCGACTGGAGCCCGCCGTCATTGATCGCGCGCGCGCCGTAGGAAACGCGGCGACCGCCGGCCAGCAGCTCGGCGATCGCGGGATGCGTCTTCCACTTCTGCATTTCCTGGAAGGGTGACAGATACGGATTGGTGTAGCCGAGCCAGGTGACGAAGCCGATCGAGACCTGGCCGTTCGCCTGATGATAGATCCAGCCCCCGCCGTTCGCATCGCTGCCGAGCGGCCAGCCTTGCGTGTGGATGACCTTCCCCGGCTCGTGCTTTGCGGGCTCGATGTCCCACAATTCCTTGATGCCGAGTCCATAGACCTGCGGATCGCTGTTCGCCGCGAGGTCGAACGTGCGGATCAGCTCCTTGGTCAGATGGCCACGCACTCCTTCGGCGAAGAAGGTGTATTTGGCATGGAGTTCGAGGCCGGGCTGGTAGTCGCCCCTGTGCGTGCCGTCACGCGCAACGCCCATGTCGCCGGTCGCGACGCCCTTCACCCGACCATCGTCATGAAACAGGATTTCGGCAGCGGCGAAGCCCGGGAATATCTCGACCCCCATCTCCTCGGCGCGACCAGCGAGCCAACGACACAGGTTGCCAAGTGAGCCTGTGTAGGTCCCCTTGTTATGGAGGAAGGGCGGCGTCCACAGATGCGGCAGGCTGAACTTCTTCTTCGACGTCAGCACCCAATGATGGTTCTGGGTGACCGGCGTCTCGGCGAGGGGGCAGTCGGTGTCGCGCCAGTCGGGGATCAGCTCGTCGAGCGCCCGCGGATCGATGACGGCGCCGGACAGGATATGGGCGCCGACCTCCGACCCCTTTTCCAGCACACAGACCGACACTTCGGTGCCGGCCGCTTCGGCCAGCTGCTTCAGCCGGATCGCGGCGCTCAGGCCGGCAGGACCTGCGCCGACGATCACCACGTCATAGGGCATCGACTCCCGTTCGCTCATTCGTTCAACCCCATTTTGATTTTTATGTTGAGAGATTGTTCGGCCCGTTTTCTTCTGGATCGCTGAACATCGGCAAATATTGGCGAGAGCGCTCAGTCTAGCTATGTCGAAGGATCACCATCACAGGCCTGATCATGAAATCCACATTCCTGTTGTGCCTTGCTCATGTGAGCGCCAGCGACATACGAGAAGCGGTGGAAAGGCAATGACTCGCTTGGAACAGAGATCGTTGATTTGAACGGCACTGTTGAGCACTGCGCTGTGGAGTCGGCACTATTTCACTATGGCGACTCCAAAATTCAAAATCTCAGTGGTAAAGTCGTCCTATCGTTTGAACTCATGTGCGTTCACCTTGGCATTGTCGTCGACGAACAAAAATTGACCGGAGCGGCGTGCGGCATTGCACGGTACACATCCGCCACGACTGACGCCGTTGCGGTGATGGCGGTTCATGGCCATTTGCTCACCGAACCGAATGAGCGCGATCGGGAAGGCCCAACAGCGAGCCTCGGCCATGATGGCATGGACGTGAACGAACCCTGGGTAGGGAGTACCGGATGGTAACCCCGTCGAGGGAAATCGGCTAAGCTTGAACGGATCAAGCATCGACCAAGGCTCGCCGGCATCGTCATTCGATCCATTCGTCGTCGGACGGTTCATCGTGGAGATGCTCTTCGAGCCGATCGAGCAGCATGAAGAACGTCGCCCGCTCCTTCGCGGAAAAGCATTCCAGGAGACCTTCGGCTACCTCCTTTCTGCCCGGTGCAAGCTGGTCATGCGCCTTTGCTCCGGCCTCGGTAAGACTGATGATCTGCTTGCGACGATCGGCGGATGACACGCGGGTCGTGACGAGTCCGAGTTCGCCGAGCCGCTGCACGACCCGGGTAATGGTCGCCGCGTCGAGGCCGACCATCGCCGAAAGTTCTCGGCCTGTCAGAGGGCCTCTGCTCGCGAGCTGCAAGATGATTCGCCAGTCCCGCGCGCGAATGACGATACCTCCATCGATCTCGATGTCGTCCGGGCGGGCGATCTTGGTTGCCAGCAAGTGGATGCGATACGGCAGGAAGTCATGCAGATCGATGACGTTGCGTGGCTCGACACCGGGCGGGAAATTGCGCTTCTTCATTAACATGCTCGATCCGCTGTTTGGCGACCGGCGGGACAATGGCGTCGTCCCATCGGTTTCAGCAGTCTGCATGAAGGTGCTCGCGGTTGCCATCAATAGCCCGCTTCATCAACGGATCGGTTGAAGAAGCGGCCTGCCAAGCCATCGACGGCGTTTGCCAGCAACGAGGCGTCGGTGCCAACGGCGACGAAGGAACAGCCTCTGCCGATATAATCATGGGCAAGCGCCTCGTTCAGCGTGAGCAATCCAACCGGCTTTCCGGCATCCATCGTGCACCTGATCGCGGCGTCGATCGCGCTCTGCACGTCCGGATGATCGAGCTCCCCACGGTGTCCCAGCGATGCGGCGAGATCGGCCGGCCCGATGAAGATGCCGTCGACCCCGTCGACGTCGAGGATGGCGGGAAGGGCCTCCAGACCCCGGCCGCTCTCGATCTGGACGAGGACGCAGATTTCCTCGTTTGCACGATGGATATAATCACGGTCCCGGCCCCAGCGCGACGCGCGGATTTGGCCCGCGGCCAGCCCGCGCACGCCTTCGGGAGCATAGCGGGTTCCGGCCACGATCTGGCGAGCCTGGTCGGCACTCTCGACGAACGGAGCAAGGATCGTCATCGCGCCGAGATCGAGGACCTGCTTGATACTTGTCATGCCGGTATCGGGGAGGCGCACGATCGCCTCCGACGCGGTTCCGTTCATCGCCTGCAGCAGCGCGAGCAGGCTGGGCGACGAGTGCGGCGCATGCTCCGCGTCGAGCAGCAGCCAGTCGAAACCGGCAGCGGCACATAGTTCGGTGGTGATCGGGTTGGCCAGCGTCTGCCACAGGCCGACTTGCGTCTCGCCCGCAATCAGCCGCCTTTTGAACCGGTTGCCCGTCATTCCCTCGCTCCGTCGGTTGCCCGAGAAGGGCTGAAAGACGGTTGTGAACTAAACCAATACCATTGACACTGCAACCATTCACTTTCATAGGCAACGGTAGATGGGAGGCGCCAACAATAGGCGTTGGCGTGAGACTGAGGATGTTCCGCTATGGCAGAAACGATCGCGCTCGAAGGCGTCGAGATCAATTCGTCCCACTATATCAACGGCGAACGCGTTGGCTCCGACGAGACGTTCGAGGTCTTCTCACCGATCGATCAGCGTAAGCTCGGTCACGTCGCGCAGGCGTCCACGGAGCAGGTCGGCGATGCGGTATCCGCAGCGCTGGCAGCCTTTCCGGCATGGGCGGCGCTCGGCGCTGAGGGACGTAAGCCCTATCTGGATCGGTTTGCCGAAGAGATTGGCAAACGAACCGAGGCGCTTTGCCAAGCCGAAGCCAACGACGCGGGGCTCCTGCTTTCGCGCCTCCGGCACGGCATCATCCCGCGTGCCATGCTCAACATCACCTACTTCGCAGAACATGCGCTGCAGCTGCAGGAGAATGTGATCGAGACGAAGCAGGCAACGCATCGTGTCCGGCACGATCCGGCGGGCGTCTGCGCGATCATCACCCCCTGGAACTCGCCCCTGATGCTGACGACCTGGAAGGTCGGTCCTGCGCTGGCGTCGGGGAATACGGTGGTGGTGAAGCCGCCGGAATGGGCGCCGCTCAGCTCTTCGCTCCTCGCCGACGCTGCCCATGCGGCGGGCCTCCCGGCGGGCGTCTTCAATATCGTTCAGGGCAGCGGCGCGGTCACCGGCGCGGCGCTGGTCGCAGACCAGCGACTGGCTCGTATCTCCTTCACCGGATCGGTCCCGACCGCCCGCACCATCGCCGCGATCGCCGGAGCCAACCTCGTGCCGGCGAGCCTCGAACTCGGCGGCAAGTCACCCTTCATCGTGCTGGCCGACGCCGACCTTGATGCCGCGGCCGCGACAGGCGCGCTGATGTATCGCAATGCCACCCAGGTCTGCCTTGCCGGCACCCGGTTCCTGGTCGCCGAAAGCGTGCGCGACGAGTTCGTCGAGCGAATGAAGGACTATGTCTCGAAGCTTCGCGTGGGTGACCCGCGCGACGAGGCGACCGAGGTCGGCCCGATCATCCACCCGCGACAGATCGAGAAGGTCAAGGGCTACGTCGAACGGGCGAAGGCTGCCGGTGCCCAGACGCTCTGGGGCGGCGGGGTGCATTCTGCGGGTGAACTTTATTTCGAGCCGACGATGTTCGCCGGCGTCGGCCCGGAGGACGAGATCGTGCGCGAGGAGGTGTTCGGCCCGGTCCTCGTGCTCCAAACCTTCGCGGATGATGACGAGGCGGTGCGCATGGCGAACGACACTGTCTACGGTCTGGGCGGTGTCTGCTACGGCGAGGAAGCCCACGCGACCGCGATCGCGGAGCAGGTTCGCACCGGCTTCATCTGGGTCAACTCGTTCGGCATTCGTGACATCGCGGCGCCCTTTGGTGGACGTGGCCAGTCCGGCATCGGCCGCGAAGGCGGCGAGTGGAGCTTCGAATTCTTCTGCGACATCAAGGATGTCGTGATCCCGAAGCAGCCGTTCAAGCCAAGCTTCAGTCAACGCTAATTTCAACAGTTTCCTCGGGGATCAACCGTTATGGGCAGTATCGTTGGCGCCGCCTTGGTGTCGCACCATCCCGGACTCATGCAGTCCGAAGAATTTCGTCTCAAGATGGGCAATGGTCGGGATTCCGATCTGATCGCGGGCTTCGGACGGTTGCGCGAGCGTATCGATGCCGTGAAGCCGGACACTGTCGTCATTCTCGATAGCCACTGGTTCACGACGGGCTACCATTTATATGACGCGGGTGCGCATTTTTCGGGCAATTACGTGTCCGACGAGATGCCCTGGTATCTCCACGATCAGCCCTACGACTATCGCGGCGCGCCCGAACTGGCGGCAGCGTGTCAGGCGGTTGCCGAGGAGCGGGGCGTCAAAGGGCTAGCGGCGACCCATCCGCTGCTCCCACGGCACTATGCGACCGTCAACATCGTCAAATCGCTCAACATCCACGAGAAGGTGCTGAGCGTCAGCAACTGCCAGAATTGCCAATCCGAGGAATTTCTGCGGTCCGGGGAGGTTCTTGGCGAGGCGATCCGGCGGAGCGATGCCCGTGTCGTCCTGCTCGCGTCGGGTGCGCTCAGCCACAAGTTCAGCGACATCAACTGGGTGCAGAAGAATCCGCGGATCTTCGATCCCGAGAATGTGTCGAGCCCGGAGAATGCCGCCAGCGACCGTGAGGCGATCGCGCTGCTGCAAGAGGGACGGCATGACGTGATCGTCGACCGCTTCCCGACCGTCTATCGCAAGATCCCCTGGGAGGGGCTTGGCGGCCATTATCTGCAAATGGTCGGCGCCATGGGCGGCCGTGACTGCCGCGCGCCAGGCGAAACGCTGTCCGAGTACGAAAATGCTCGCGGCACCGGCAACATCCACATGTGGTTCGAGGGCTAATCATGAGCGTACTGCAAGGTCCACGCGTCGAACGTCGGCGCGTCATCGTCAACAACAGTGCCTATTGGGGCACGATGCAGGACGACAACATGCTGCGGCTCGACGACGGGCGCGTGGTCGACCCGTCCGTACTCCAGCATCTTCCGCCGCTCGAGCCGGTGCCCAGCAAGATCATCGCGGTGCATCTCAGCTACTCGTCGCGCGGGATCGAATCCCGCAACAATCCCAAGCCGACCGAGACACCGACCTATTTCACCAAGCCGATTACGGCGCTGAACGGCCATGGCGGCGAGCTGGTCAAGCCGGACGGTGTCACCTACCTCAACTATGAGGGCGAGTTCGCCGCGATCATCGGCAAGGTGACGCGCAACGTCACGCCGGAAGAAGCCTGGGATTGCATCGCCGGCTTCGCACCGGTGCTCGATATGGGCGCTCAGGATTTCCGGGACACCGACCAGGGCTCGATGCTGCGCGTGAAGGGTATGGACGGCTTCTGTCCCATCGGCCCCGGCATCGTCTCTGGCGTCGATCCCCGCAAGGAGACGCTCCGCACCTACAAGAACGGCTTGCTGGTGCAGGAAGCGAACATCGGCGACGAGATGGTCTGGGGTCCCGATTACATGATCGCGGACATCGCCCGGTACATCACGCTGCTTCCGGGCGACGTCATCCTGACCGGCACGCCTGCGCACTCGCGCTCGCTCGATCCGGGCGACGTCATCGAGGTCGAGATCACCAATATCGGTCGCTTGCGCAACCACGTCGTGGCGGGTCCCCGTCCGCGGGCGGACGGCATCGGCCATCCGCCTATGGATACGCCCGAAGTGCGCCGAGTGGCGCTCGGTTTCGATGAGCGCGTGCGCGAGGATTTCAAGGCGAACTACCGCACGCCGCGGGGGGGCAACGTATAATGAAGGTCGGAATTGTAGGCGCAGGCGCGATCGGGTGCTGGCTAGGTGCCCGCTTCGCAGCAGCTGGGCATGACGTCTCGGTGTTCGCGCGCGGCGCGACGCTGGATGCGCTCCGTGAGCATGGCCTTCGCCTGACGGATGCGGGCGAGACGCAGTCCTACCCGGTTACAGCCGACGAGGATGCGTCGGTGCTGGGGAAGCAGGATCTCGTGATCGTCGCGGTCAAGGCGCCGGCGATGGCAGCGGTCGCTCCTGCCGTCGGTGCAATGACGGGGCCGGACACCATCATCATCCCGGCGATGAACGGCGTCCCCTGGTGGTTCGCCAACGGGCTGAGGCTGGCCGAGGAACCGACGCGGAAGGTCGTCGATCCGACCGGCGCGATCGGTGCGAACATCCCGGCTTCCGCGGTCGTGGGATGCGTGGTTCACGCCAGCACGGCGCTTGTCGGTCCGGGGCATGCGCGTCGGAATATGAGCGACGTGCTCATTTTCGGCGAGCCAGCCGGCAAGCCGAGCGAGCGGGTCGCCAAGGTCGTCGAGACGTTCGAGTCCGTGGGTCTCAAGTCGCGGGCAAGCGACAACATTCGTCATGACATCTGGTACAAGCTCTGGGGCAACATGACGATGAACCCGGTGTCGGCGATCACCGGCGCGACGGCGGATCGGATCATCGATGATCCCGACGTACGCTCGCTGCTCATGGCCGTCATGGCGGAAGCCGCGACGGTCGGCGGCCTGATCGGTTGTCCGATCGACGAGCCCGGCGAAAATCGGATCGACGTCACTCGCAAGCTCGGTGCCTTCCGCACGTCGATGTTGCAGGATGTCGACGCCGGTCGGCCGATCGAGCTCGACGCCCTGCTGGGTGCTCCGCGCGCCATCGCGGGTGCGCTCGGCGTGCCCACCCCCTCGATGAACATGCTGTATGGTCTCACGCGCGTCTTCGCGCGGACCCGAGGGCTCCTGCCGTGAGCACATCCCTGTTGGACGGCCTGCGGGCCGTCTATTCGGGGCGCCTGTATGTCGACGCGGCGGACAAGGCGCCCTTCCTCACCGATTGGCGCGGTCTTTGGCACGGTGATGCCTTGGCCGTGGTCCAGCCCGACAGTACCGAGCAGGTGGCGGCGATCATGCGCTGGGCGTGGCGGACAGGGACGTCCGTCACGCCGCAGGGCGGCAATACCGGTTTGTCGGGCGGATCCGTGCCCGAGAGCGGCGCACAGGGCATCGTGCTGTCGCTGACGAGGCTCAACGCCATTCGCGCGATCGATGCCGAGAATGGGAGCATGACGGTCGAGGCTGGGTGCCTGCTCTCGCAGGTTCAGGAAGCGGCTGACGGGGTCGATCGCTACTTCCCGCTCAGCCTCGCGGCGGAAGGGAGCTGCACCATTGGCGGCAATCTCGCGACCAACGCCGGTGGCACGGCCGTGCTCCGCTACGGCAATGCACGCGATCTGTGCCTCGGTCTTGAGGTCGTGACCGCCGACGGTGAGGTCTGGGACGGTTTGCGCGCCCTGCGTAAGGACAACACCGGCTACTCGCTGCGCGATCTCTTCATCGGATCCGAAGGGACGCTGGGGATCATCACCGCCGCAGTGGTGAAGCTGTTTCCCAAGCCCGCCGCGCGGGTCGCCGCCTTCGCCGGTGTCGAATCGCCCGAGGCGGCGACCAAGCTGCTTGCCGCGATGCAGGCGCGTGCTGCGGATGCCTTGACCGCGTTCGAGCTGATGAGCGACCTGTGCCTCGATCTGGTTATCGACCATGTTCCCGGCACGCGCATCCCGCTCGAGCAGCGAACCCCATGGTATGTTCTGCTGGAGGTCAGCGACGCGACCCGCGAGGAGCGCGCGACCGAAACCCTGCAGGAGGGTCTGATGGCTGCCTTCGAGGACGGCATCATCCTCGACGTCGCGGTTGCGACATCGATCGCGCAAAGCCGCGATTTCTGGGCGCTTCGCGAGCATATCTCCGAGGCGCAAGGGGCCGCCGGCAAGACGATCAAGCACGACGTCTCGGTGCCGATCTCGTCCATCGCCCGCTTCATCGCCGAAGCGGGATCGGCGCTCGCTGACGGCTGTCCGGACGTTCGTCCGGTGGTCTTCGGTCATCTCGGTGACGGCAACCTCCACTACAACGTATCCCCGGCGGTTGGCGGTGACGGCGCTGCGCTTCTCGCGCGACAGGGAGCGATCAATCGCGTGATCCATGACCTTGTCGTCGCGCACCGCGGCTCGATCTCGGCCGAGCATGGTCTGGGCGTTCTGCGCCGCGACGAGGCCGCCCATTACAAGGCACCGGTCGAGGTTCGCATGATGAAGGCCATCAAGGCCGCCCTCGATCCCGATGGCCTCATGAACCCCAAGAAGGTTCTCGTGGAGACATTGCCGTGCTGAAGCATAACCTCATCGCAGGCGAGTGGGTGGCTGGAACGCCGTCGCCGAACATCAACCCTTCCGACACCAGCGACGTGATTGATGATTATCATCAAGCCGAACCGGCCCATGTCGAGCGCGCGATCGCGGCGGCTCAGGACGCGCTTGGTCCATGGTCGCGCGGGCCCCTGCAACAGCGGGCCGACATCCTCGATCGTGTCGGCGCGGAGATCTTGCAGCGCCTGGACGAGCTCGCCGACCTTCTCGCGCGGGAGGAAGGCAAGACGTTGCGGGAAGCGCGTGGCGAAGTGACGCGCGCCGGCCATATCTTCCGCTTCTTCGCGGGCGAGGTCGTCCGGCAAACGGGGCAACATCTCGATTCCATCCGGCCGGGTGTCGAAATCGATATCACCCGCGAGCCTGTCGGTGTCGTGTCGCTCATCACGCCGTGGAATTTCCCGATCGCCATTCCGGCATGGAAGATCGCCCCGGCGCTCGCCTATGGCAATACGGTCGTCTTCAAGCCGGCGGACCTGACCCCGGGCTGCGCCTGGGCGCTGGCTGAAATGCTCCACCGCGCCGGCCTTCCAGCGGGCGTCTTCAACCTGGTCATGGGTCGCGGCTCGAAGCTGGGGTCGACCCTCGCTGGTCCGGGTGTGGATGCGGTCAGCTTCACCGGGTCGGACGGTGTCGGGCGCGGCATTTTGCGGGCGGGTGCGGAGCACGGCTTCAAGGTCCAGCTCGAGATGGGCGGCAAGAACCCGCTGGTGGTGCTCGCCGACGCCGACCTCGATCTGGCGGCGGACTGTGCGCTCGATGGCGCCTTCTACGCGACCGGGCAGCGCTGCACGGCATCGTCGCGCCTGATCGTCGAGGAAAGCGTTCACGACGCCTTCGTCGAACTCCTCAAGGAGAAAATGGCACGACAGGTCGTGGGCGATGCGCGCGCCAGCGACACGACGATCGGCCCGGTGGTCGATGATCGGCAGTTGCAGAGCAATCTCGCGCATCTGGCCCGCGCGCAGGCGGAGGGTGCCACGCTCGTCGCCGGTGGGGAGCGGCTGCAGCGGGGTACGAATGGCTTCTACCAGGCCCCCGCCTTGCTGACCGAGACGACCGAGAACATGCAGATCAATCAGGAGGAGGTCTTCGGGCCGGTTGCCTCGGTGCTCCGCGTCAGCGGGTTCGACGAGGCGCTCGCGGTCGCGAACGGGGTGCGCTTCGGGCTGGCCGCAGGCATCTGCACGACGTCGCTGAAACACGCATCCCGGTTTCGCCGAGACGCGCAGGCGGGCATGGTCATGGTCAACCTGCCAACCGCGGGCGTCGATTACCACGTCCCGTTCGGCGGGCGGAAGGGGTCGAGTCATGGTCCGCGCGAGCAGGGCTCCTACGCCGCCGAGTTCTACACGACCGTCAAAACCGCCTACGTCCGCCCGTAAGGAGAAACCTCGTGGCGCTATCTCCCGATATCATCCAGAAGCTCGCCGCTTCCCTCGATGAGGCCGAGCGCACGCAGACCCAGGTCGACCATTTCTCGATCGCGCACCCCGACATGACGATGGACGACGCCTATGCGATCCAGAACGCATGGGTCGAAGCCAAGATCGCGGGCGGACGTCGCGCGGTCGGTCACAAGATCGGCCTGACGAGCCGGGCGATGCAGCGCGCCGGCAACATCACCGAGCCGGACTATGGCACGCTCCTCGATGACATGGTGTTCGCCGATGGCGGAGAAATCCCCACCAAGCGTTTCATCGTACCGCGAGTCGAGGTCGAGCTGGCCTTCATCCTGAAGAACCGTCTGGAAGGGCCGAACTGCACGATCTTCGACGTCCTCTCGGCGACGGATTACGTCATCCCGGCGATCGAGCTGATCGACGCGCGCATCCGGCAGGTCGATCCTGCTACCGGGGCGACGCGCAAGGTTCTCGACACGATCTCCGACAATGCGGCGAATGCCGGCATCATCATGGGCGGGCGGCCGATCCGGCCGCACGATATGGATCTTCGCTGGGCCTGCGCGATCGTCTCGAGAAACGGCGTGATTGAGGACTCAGGGGTTGCTGCGGCGGTTCTGAACCATCCCGCCAATGGCGTGGCCTGGCTTGCGAACAAGCTTCACCCGCACGGCATCACGCTGGAGCCCGGTGAAATCGTCCTCGGTGGATCATTCACGGCACCCGTCGCGGCGCGGGTCGGCGATACCTTCCATGTCGACTACGGACCGCTCGGCGCCGTGTCTTGCCACTTCAGCTAGTCGGGCGATGGCGATGATCCAGGAGCAGTGTGGCGCGGCCGGGCTCTCATGGCGAACAATGTTTGCCATCGGCGGTGTGCTGCCGATGCCGTGCGCACCCATCGTCATGGCATTGATCGCAGGCGACCGAAGCGGACCACTCCGGCAGTCTGCAGCCCGGAGGCACGACCTCGACCCGCCGAGCGCTACGCCGGCACGATCGGTGATGATCGCTGCCGGCACCTGCTTCTTCTGCACCCTGCTAGCGCTCTACGCCCTACTGAACTGGCTACCGATGCTGCTGCGGGATCTTGGTCTCGCACCCGCGAAATCCGCGCAGGGGGCGGCAATCTTCAACACTGGCGGGCTCGCCGGGGCGATTCTTTTTGCGCTCCCGCCCAAGGCTATTTGATCGTCTCACCCGCCAGCATGCCGAAGGTCATGGCGGGGCCGATCGAGGCGCCAGCGCCAGCATAGCCGAAGCCCATCACCGACGCAGCAACGTCCCCGCAGGCATACAGCCCCGATATCGGAGCGCCGTCTCGATTCAGCACGCACGCCTGTTCGTTGACGGCGAGGCCGCCTTTGGTGCCACAAAGTCCAGGGACGATCGGTGCGGCGTAGAACGGCGCCTGCGAGATCGTTCCGAGACAGGGGTTCGGCTCGTGCCCTGCGTCTCCGTTGAAGCGCTGATGCGCATCACTCCCGCGGCCGAACAGGTAGTCGCGGCCACTCTTGGCGACATAGTTCATCTGCTCAACCGACGATGCCAGTGCCCGTTCAGGGAACATGAGCGCATCGGACAGGGCCGCAATGCTCTCGGCCTGACGCCAACTTGTCGGAACCGCAGCGCCGGGCGGCGTGCCCAGCACGGAATAGCGCGAGCGAAATGCATCGTCGAATATCAGCCAGGACCGTGCCGCAGGATAGCAACCGCGCGCGGGATCGAACGCCAGCATTCCCCGGCCGACGTCATTGTAACCCAGCGCTTCGTTGACGAAGCGGCGACCGTCTGCATCCACGAGCATCGAGCCGGGCAGCGCCAACTCACGAACGACGAGGAAGGGGGCACGGCCGTCCTCGGGAACATGCACCGCACCAAGCCACCCGTCGCCAACGCCGGAAAGGCCGGCACCGCAATCCAGGCCGCTGCGGATGCCATCTCCGGCAGCACGGCCGGCGGCCAGTGAGACGAACTCGACGCTGGGCAGAAGCGCCCGTCGCATCGCCGGGTTCGACGCAAAGCCGCCCGAGGCCAGAACGACGGATTTCACCGCGAGTTGGTTGCCGTCCGTCAAGTCGATCAGGAAGCCCGAACCATTTGTACGCTCGAGGCGAGCCAGTCCGGCGCCGCGAAACATATCGACGCCGGCCGCAAGTGCCGCGTGCCCCAGGCCCGCGATCAAAGCCGCGCCCTGCGTTCGTACGTCGCGCTGACGCCGCTCGGCGACGAGTTCCGGGTTTGGGCCGGTGCGGTATTCGGCATAGGTCAGCGGAGCGCGGGTGGGGTTCGTCCTGAACCAACCGCTTCGCCCCCCGAGATGACGACCTGCTTCGAAAGGCTCCGGCTCAAGACTGCGACCAAACCCGGCGCCGTCCCAATCCGCATGATAGTCGTGCCGTGCGATGGACGAGAACCGCAAGGCGCTGTGCGTCTCGAGGAAATCGACCAATCGAGGGCCGTGCTCGATGAATGCACGGGCATTCTCGATAGCGGGCTGGGATCCACTCACTCGCCGCAGGTAAACCAGCGCTTGTGCAAGATCGTCGGCCCGACCGGCGCGGCGCATCGGGCCATTGCCCGGAATCCAGAGGTTGCCGCCGCCAATCGCCGAGGTGCCGCCCAGGAGGTCCTCCGCCTCGACGATCGCAACCGAGGCTCCTCGTGTCTGTGCGGCAAGAGCGGCCGTCAGTCCGGCCGCTCCCGACCCGACCACCACCACATCGACGTTCATCATGCCATTGGAACTCATCGAGCGTGCTCAACCCATCGAGACGAAGATGATGCCGAGGACCGCGAGGATGCAGCCGATGATCGCCTTCACCCCCATCCGCTCCTTGAAGATCAGCACGCCCATCGGCACGGCGAACAGCGGGGCGAGACCGGAATAGACGGACGCCGATCCGGCTCCGACCATGGAGATCGAATAGACCAGCAGGAGGGCAGCGCCCGCCAAAGTCACGCCGGTCGCGCCTGCCAGAAGGATATTCGTTCGATTGTAGAGGACGTCGCGGACTGGAACGCGCTCGGCCTGCGACGAGATACTCCAGAGCATCACACCCGCGATGACCGTCTTGAACAGGCTGACGGTGGTGACGCTGGCGGTCATCAGGGATATCTTGAGCACGACCGCACCCGCAGCCCATGCCACCGCCGTCCCCAAGGCAATCGCCACGCCGATGGTATGATCGCGGGACCTGGTGCGCTCTTCCTCATCCACGGCAAGCGCTGCGGTGCCGCCGGGACGCTGCGACATCAGTGCCGTGCCAGTGATGGCGAGCGCGACTCCGATGAGCTTGAAGGAGGTCAGCGCCTCGCCCAGCAGGATCCAGGAGAACAATACGGCGAACGCTGGATAGGATTTGGCGATCGGCGTCGCGCGCGACATGCCGATCCGCTTGATCGCCATGAAGAACGAGGTGTCGCCCAGGACGATGCTGAACATGACCGACAGACCGATCCAGAGCAGGGAATGGACGTCGGGAACCGCCGCCCCTGTGGTCGACCACCAGAGCGGCAGGAAGATGACCGCTGCGACCGTACAGCGCCACGCGTTGAGGGTGATCGGGGGAATGCGTCCGCCGATGCCTCTGACCAGCAGGCTGGTCGTTGCGGAGAACCCGGCTACCGCCAGGCCGGCGATAAGACCTTTGTGAGCCGGATCCATCAGACGGTCTGCGCGCCGTCGGCGGTGATGGCGGCACCGTTCATATAGGACGATTGTTCGCTGGCCAGGAAGGCGATGATGTCGGCAATCTCTTCATAGGTGCCTTCGCGACCCATGGGCACCAGCTCGGCCGCGCGTTTGCGCCGCATCGCTTGCTGTTCCTCCGACGCGCCCTGCTTGCGATCGGCCATGTATGTCGGCAGGAAGCCCGGGCAGACCGCGTTCGCGCGGATGCCCCGCGCCGCGAAATCCTTGGCGATCACCTTGGTAAGCTGCAGCAGGCCGGCCTTGGAAACGCTGTAGGCGGCCTCCGCGGTCGATGCCTTGAACGACGCGATCGATGCGGTGGTGACGATCGTGCCGCCGCCGCCACGTTCCATGAGCGGGATGGACTTCGATGAGAACAGGAAGGCCGATCGCAGATTGACGGCAATCGTGCGGTCCCACACGTCGACCGGGGTGTCGACGATGTTGCCGACCGGATTGATCCCCGCGTTGTTCAGCAGGATGTCGAGGCGTCCGAACTTGGCCTCGGCGCGCGCCACGGCCTGTTCCGCCACTTCGGGGAGGGACACATCGCCGACTACGGCTGCGACCGCAGTCCCTTTCTCGCGAAGACTTTCGACCAGGGCGCCAAGCGCGGCCTCGTTATAGTCCACGACGACCAGCTTGGCGCCTTCGCGAGCGAAGAGTTCCGCCGTGATGCGCCCAAGCCCCGTCGCCACCCCGGTTGCGAGTACGATCTTGTCCTGAAAGCGCATCGTCCAACTCCCCATCATCGGCTTCGCCGATCATCCTTACCTTTGGTCCCAAGAGCGCTGGGGCCCACGTCGCTGCGAACTAGGCGCCGGGCAGAGCCCCGATCGCATCGAGCGCGGCGACCAGCCGGGGGGCGTCCTCCACCTTGAGACCGGCGACGTTCATTCGGCCCGACGGCGCGATGTAGATGCCATGCTCGGTCCGCAGAGCATCAACCTGTTCGCGCGACACGGCAAGATTGGAGAAGAGGCCGTATTCGTGCGCGATCGCGGACAGCGAGGGCGCCGCGCTGGCGATCGCCCGTCGGACGGCGCGGATGCGTTGGCCCATCTCGGCCACTTCGGCCTGCCAGTCGGCCTCGAGTTCCGGTTGCTCCAGGATGGCGCGAACGACTGCGGCGCCGTGATCGGGCGGCATCGACCAGCTGACGCGGGCGTGGACGGCAAGATTCGACGCGACGTTGCGCGCCAGATCCGCACTGCTCGCCTTCACATAGAGCGCACCGGTACGCTCGCGATACAGGCCGAAATTCTTGTCGCACGAATAGGCGAGGAGGAGCTCCGGGACGCGCTCGAAGATGGTGCGCAGGCCCATCGCGTCTGCCTCGAGGCTCTCGCCGAGACCCTGATAGGCGAGATCGACGAACGGGATCAGGCCGTTGGCGCTGCACAGATCGGCCACTTCGCGCCACTGGTCGTGGTTCAGATCGAGACCGGTCGGATTGTGGCAGCATCCATGGAGCAGGACGACGTCGCCGGCCGAGGCCTGACGCAGCGCCGCCATCATTTCGTCGAACAGCAAGGTCTGGGTTGTCAGGTCCGCAAAGCGGTATTCGCGCACTTCCAGTTTGACCGCTTCGAAGATGGGGCGATGGTTCGGCCAGCTGGGGGTGCCGAGCCAGAGCTTGGCGTCGGGCCGCGCCGTGGCGATCAGCTCGCCGCCGAGACGCAAGGCACCGCCGCCGCCCGGGGTCTGGATGCCAGGCACCAGGGACGCATCACCGCCATTCTTGCCGAAGATGATCGGACGCAGCAGATCGGTGAAGACCGGATCGCCCTCGATGCCGAGATACCCCTTGGTGGGCTGGTTCGCGACCAGATAGCGCTCTGCGGCCTTTACGGCGCGAAGGATCGGCGTGCCGCCTGCCTCGTCGCGGAAGACCCCGACACCCAGGTCGATCTTGTCGGAGCGAGTGTCTGCCCGATGTGCGGCGATGATCTGCAACAGGGGATCGGCCGGCATCGGCTTCAACGACTCAAACATAGCTCTCCATCCTTCGGCGCTTGCTACCCCGCGTGACGAACGCCTCGATGCTCGGGCGCAACTATCGGTAAGCGGGGAGCTTGAATGTCCATGCCAGTGAAACGGCATGGTTGCATCTGCACCGCATTAATTGCGTTGTCAACGGTTCTGACTGTTGATAAGCCTTACGAATCGCGGACCTCAAAAGGGGCTGCACCCACACGCCTTTCACTGGGGGAGTTGGACGTATGTTCTGTAAATCTAAGGCTTATCTGCTCGGTTCGGTCGCAGCGATGCTGCTGCCCCTTTCCGCGCATGCGCAGGCAGTTTCGTCGCAAGGCAGCAATGTTCAGTCGCCAGCGACGGCCCCAACTCCCTCAGAAGTCCCTGCGGTCGACGCCGCCCAGGCCGACGGCCAGGCAACTGCCGACACCGAGGCGGGCGATGCGCAAGGCCGTGACATTGTCGTCACCGGTTCGCGCATTTCACAGCGTGGCTATACGGCGCCGACACCGGTGACCGTTGTCGATGCAGTGGCGCTTTCAAACTCCGCGCCTACGAATATCCCGGATGCGCTCAACAAATTGCCGCAACTCGCAAACTCGCGGAGCAACAACCAGAGCCCGGTGCTCGTCGCGAATGCGCCGCAGGGGGGTAACTACCTCAATCTGCGGGGCATCGGCATCAACCGCAGCCTCGTCTTGCTAGACGGGCAACGCCTCGCGCCGACGACCTTCGAAGGTGCGGTCGACACCAATATCCTGCCCCAGTTGCTCGTCCGGCAGGTCGACATCGTCACGGCGGGCGCGTCCGCAAGCTATGGCTCCGATGCCGTCACCGGCGTCGTCAACTTCATCCTCGATAAAAAATTTACCGGCCTGAAGGCGAACGCCACCGCCGGGATCTCCGATCGGGGTGACGGCGCCTTCCAGCGTCTCGGTCTCGCCGCAGGCACATCCTTGCTGGACGACAGGCTGCATCTCGAAGGCAGCGTCGAATATTACCGGAGCGCCGGGATCGACGCCCATGGCAAGAACGAGCGGGCAGGCAATACGCCGCTGGCGGTCGGTACGCTCGGCCTTTCCGGTGCCGCAGGCAGCGCGACCAATCCCTACGTGACCGTATTCAACGCGCGCTTTCCCGCGCAGACGTTCGGCAGTGTGATCAATACCGGTCCGCTTGCCGGCAATCAGTTCCTTCCGGGCGGTACTCTGGCGCCCTTGAACGCCGGGACCAGGACAGGGACGGGCGGTATCAACGTCGGCGGCGATGGAGCTTACCACAATCAGATGTGGCTGACGCCGCGCGTGACCAATCGGCAGGCGTTCGGCCGTGTGGGCTATGACTTCTCGGACTCGGTCAGTGGCTATGTGCTGGCCAATTACGCATATTCCGATTTCAATCAGATCAACCCGACCCAGTCGGTCAATGCGATCACCATCTATTCGGATAACGCGTTCCTGCAGCAATCACTGACCGCCGCGCAACGTGCGCAGTTGGGCACGACCCAGAGCTTCTCGATCGGCCGCCGCTTGAATGAAGACGGTGGCCTGAAGGTTCACGGGGCAACCAAGAACTTCACCACGGGTGCGGGTCTGGAAGGCAGGTTTGGAGGCGACTGGACGTGGAACCTCAACTACGTCCACAGCTATTCGCGCCTGACGATCCAGCAAGATAACCAGATCCAGGTTCCGCGCTTTGCTGCGGCCGTCGACGCAGTCCGCGACAACTCGGGGAATATCGTCTGCCGGGTCACGATCACGAATCCGGGCCTCTATCCCGGCTGCGTCCCGATCAATCTCTTCGGTGCCGGCTCGCCTTCCGAGGCTGCGCTTCGCTATGTTTTGCAACCGTCCTCCTTCACGGTCGAGAACACGCTCGATGACGTCAACGGTGCGATCTCCGGCAGCCCCTTCTCGACATGGGCGGGACCGGTCAACGTCGTCGTCGGCGGCGAGTACCGCAAGGCGACCTTGAAGCAGACCAGCACCGCGAACCCGGCCATCCCGGTCGACTTCACGGGTCTGCGCTCGCCGATCGCAAACCGCCTGTTCAACAGCCAGCAGGTCGGCGTCGGCGCGGGTTCAAACACCGTCAAGGAGGCTTTCGGCGAGATCGCGGTCCCGCTGCTGAAGGATCTGTCGTTCGCGCAGAAGTTCGATCTGAACGGCGCTGTTCGCTACACGGATTACAGCACCAGTGGTGGGGTGACGACGTGGAAGGGCGGCTTCAACTACATTCCGACGCAGGGCATCCGGTTCCGCGGCACCATTTCCCGCGATATCCGCGCGCCGACGCTGTATGAATTGTTTGCCGGCACACAGATTTCCCGGCAAACGTTCACGGATCGCCAGACCAACACGACCAACGAGCTCATCACGATCTCGGGCGGCAATCCCAATCTGAAGCCTGAGATCGGCATCACCAAGACGGTCGGTATCGTTCTTACACCGTCTTTCCTGCCTGGCTTCAGCGCATCGATCGACGCGTGGGAGATCAAGATCAAGGGTGGCGTAGGGCAGGTGGATGCGGGCACGGTCCTGAACCAGTGTTTCGCCAACGCTGCATCGCCTTTCTGTTCGCAGATCATCCGCCCGATCTCCGCGACGGATACCTCGGCGGCCAACTTCCCGAGCCAGATCAACGCGTTCAACATCAACCTTGCAAATGAGAGGTATCGCGGGATCGATCTCGACGTGTCGCAGCGGTTGACCATCGCTTCGGATACAAGGCTCGATCTGCGGCTACTGGCGTCGTACGTCCCGACTCGCGACATCTCGACCCTTCCTACCGTCCCGACCCAGCATCAAGCCGGTGGCATCTCCGTGAACGGGCCGTACGGCTATCCGAAGCTGTCCGGTACGTTTCAGGTCAATGTGAACAACGGGCCGTTCAACCTGTTCGTCGCAGAGCGCCTGGTCGGTGCGATGGATCGCAACTGGAACCCGCTCCAGGTCTTCACCCAGCATCGTTACGGTCCCGTCTATTACACGGATCTGACGGCGTCGGTCGATCTGGGGGCGTTTGCCGGGCGCGACGCGGACGGAAAGAGCAACGCTACGCTGTTCTTCAACGTCAATAACCTGTTCGATAGGAAGCCGCCGCTGGTAGCGGATACGTCCAGCCCGGGCCTGAACTTTCCATCGGCACAGGCAGTGTACGACGTCGTCGGCCGTTTCATGAGCGCGGGTGTCCGACTGAACTTCTGATGGCACATCGCGCCTCTTGAACTGACGTGGCGGGGCAGGGGAGCAATCCTCTGCCCTTTGCCATGGGTACCGACTTGTCGTTGCAGCAATCGTCTGAGCCGCAGGAGACGTTATGAAAACCCCCAATTTCTTCATCGGCGTCGCGCTATCCGCCATCCTTTCCGCGGCACCTGTTTCTGCGCAGCAGGCCACACCGCCCGCCGCTCAGGTTGCGCTATCGGCCGATGAGCGCGCGGCCCGACTCGTGGCGATGCTGACGCTCGACGAGAAGATCTCGCTTCTGAATGGCCATTTCCCGCGCATGATGCGTGTCCTTCCCGCGGATGCGGCTCCGTCCGGAGGCTATTTCGCGGGTGTGCCCCGGGTCGGAATACCGCCGATCCGAGAAACCGATGCCAGCGTGGGCGTCGCCGAGAACGGTCCCTATGGCAACGATGCGACGGCGCTGCCGTCCGGAGCCTCGCTCGCGGCGACCTGGGATCCCGTGATTGCGCACGATGGCGGCGCGATGATCGCAAAGCAGACCAGGCAGCGCGGGTATAATGTCCTGCTCGCAGGCGGCGTGAACCTCGTTCGTGACGCCTTCAACGGTCGCAACTTCGAGTATCTCGGCGAAGACGCCCTGCTGGCAGGGCGCCTTGCCGGGGCATCGATCGCCGGCATTCAGGGCCAGCATGTCGCGTCCACTGTCAAGCATTTCATCTTGAACGCACAGGAGACCGGCCGACACGGGATCGATGCCCGCATCGGGGAAGGTGCGCTGCGGGAATCCGATCTTCTCGCATTTGAACTTGCCATCGAGGATGGGCAGCCCGCGTCCGTCATGTGCGCCTATAACAAAGTCAATGGACGCTACGCCTGCGAGAACCAGGACCTCCTGACCGGGGTGCTGCGCAAGGACTGGGGATACAAGGGCTGGGTGATGTCCGACTGGGGGGCGACCCATTCAGTTGCCGCCGCCAATGCCGGTCTCGATCAGCAGTCCGGCCAGGAACTCGACAAGGAGGTGTATTACGGCGCGCCGCTCAAGGCGGCCGTGCTGGCGGGCACCGTCTCGCAGAGCCGCGTCGACGAGATGGTTCATCGCGTACTCCGCAGCCTCTTCGCCGTCGGTGCCATCGACCCGCAGCCCTCGCTGGGGCCGCTCGACGTGGCGGGCGACAATCTGGTCGCGCAACGTGCGGCGGAGGCCGGTATCGTTCTTCTCAAGAACGACGGCAACATCCTGCCCCTCGCGGCATCGGCCCGCAGTCTCGCCGTTATCGGAGGACACGCGGATGTCGGTGTACTCTCTGGGGGCGGTTCGTCCCAAGTGATGCCCTACGGCTATGTGCGAGGCGCGCTTCCTGCCGGCTACCCTGAAAGCGCGAAGGGGCCGGTCTACCATCCCTCCGCCCCGCTCGATGCGATCAAGCGGCGCGCGAGCGGCCAGGTGACGTTCGACGCCGGGCTCGACATCGCCAGTGCCGTCGCGGCCGCCAAAGCGGTCGACGTGGCAGTCGTCTTCGTCGAGCAATGGGCCCTGGAGGGCGTCGACGTCAGTGTCCGGCTGTCCGATCACCAAGAGGCATTGATCGCGGCCGTCGCCGCAGCAAACCCGAAGACGGTCGTCGTAATGGAGACGGGCGGACCGGTGCTGACGTCGTGGCGTGGCAAGATCCCGGCCATTATCGAAGCCTGGTATCCGGGGGGCGCAGGCGGCGAAGCGATCGCCCGGGTTCTGTTTGGTGAGGTCAATCCGCAAGGGCGGCTGCCCATGACCTTCGCCGACAGCCTCGATCAGATGCCACGACGCAGCCCGGCAGGGCTCGACCTGAACCCGGTGCAGCCCAAGAAATTCTGGGAATCGAAGCCTTTCTCCGTCGATTACAAGGAGGGCTCGTCCGTCGGCTATCGCTGGTTTGCCGAGCAGGGGTTCAAGCCCGCGTTCCCGTTCGGCTATGGCCTTTCCTACACGACGTTCGGCTACTCGGACCTCACGGTGGTGGGAATCGATCCGTTGAAGGTGAAGGTCGCGATCAAGAACACCGGCAACCGTGCCGGGACGGAAACGGCGCAGCTCTATCTCCTTCGCGGGCCCGCGCGGAAGCAGCAGCGCCTTTTGGGTTGGTCGAAGGTCGAATTGCAACCGGGTGAGAGCCGGGTCGTCGAAATCCAGGTTGATCCGCGCTTGCTCGCCAACTGGGATGCCCGAGCGCGGCAATGGAAAGTCGCTGGCGGTCAGTACAGGCTTGCCGCTGGCCCGAACGCTAGCGAGCAGCGCCTGTCGATGACAGCCAAGATGCGAGCCGCGACGCTGCGTCCGTAGCGATCGGCTGAAACATTGGAGGGAAACATCGCCAACAACCTCAATGCCTACGGCGCTCCTCTGGGATCATTGAACAGCGCCGCGTGGGAGCGGTCCGGTTATCGCTGGATGGACGGCTGTTGGCTGTTCCTCGTCGACCTCACGACCGTTGATGAGAAAGTCAGCGACCTGACTCTCCACGCCCGATTGCGGGACGTGCCCGAAGCACGCCTTGAGGTTCGGTCGGTGCACGTCCCCTAACCTCCTTGACCGCCAGTTCACGGCCGAGGCGCCCAACCAGCCGTGGATCGCCGACTTCACCTACATCTGGACCGCCGAAGGATGGCTGTACGTCGCCGTCGTCATCGACCTGTTCTCGCGCCGGGTGGTCGGCTGGTCGATGAGCGACAGCATGACCGCTCAACTCGTCACCGACGCGCCGATGATGGCGGTCCGGCGGCGCGGGAAGCCCGATGCCCTGCCGCATCACTCAGACCAAGGCAGTCAATATACGAGCGAGAAGTTCCAGCGGCTGATGGCCGACAACGGCGTGACATGCTCGATGAGCCGGTCGGGCCCGGTCAGAGGACGATGACCTCCATCGTGACGCGACGGTTGGCGGGGGAGACTTCCTCGTCCGGGCTCATCTCCAGCAGGGGGCGACCATCGGCCGCCCAATGGACACGACGCACTCGTGTGTCCCGGCCGTCGCCGCCGACACCATTGCCCCATGTGTGATAGACATAGAGCGGGTTGCCATCCTCATCGGTCGTGAAGGCGCCGTGACCTGGCCCCTGCTCGTAGCGGCGATAGTCTCGATCGCCTGCCGGCATCGGCACGCTCTTCTGAAGCGGCGCGGACCATTTGCGCCACGCGTCGATCCGCGTGAGGTCGGCGTCGAGTGGTGCGGAGGTGCCGTTGACGACGTAGGTCGGGCTGACGCCCGAACTGGAATAGACGAGCGTCAATCGCTTGTCATGGATCAGCGCAAACGCCCCCTCGGCAAGATTCTCCTCGACGGACGTCTCGGGGGCGATGATCGCGGACGGGGGGCCGGCCAGTCGCGTCGGTCGCGCAGGATCAACCTTGGCGATCCACGTCAAGGGGTCGCCAAGCGGGCCCGATGCCGGCAGATAACGTTGCGACCAGATGTAATAGCCCTGACCGCGTACCTCGAAGTATGACATGTCGAGGCTGATGTTGGCGGGCATCTCGGGCCGGCCGAGCGGAGTGCCATCGGCCTTGCGGACCGCGGCGGGTTGCGACCAGTCGGCGGGGTTGGCCGGATCGCCGCCGTCCCGAAGCTGGATGATATGCGATTCCACCGTCGACCAGATGCCGCCTTCGGAGGATCGATCATCGCGGGGGTTGAAGCAGGGCGCGAACAGGATGGAGAGCCGCCCGCCGATCTCGTGCATTTCGGGTGCCCAATAGCACCCGGCGATCGTTCGTCCCTCTACAGTGCGCTCGTGACGATTACGTCGGTCGAGCAGATCGATTTCGCGCGCCCGACCGCCATGGTCATCGGCGAGATCCGCGATAGAATTCGCGACGCGAAGCGGCAGATGGGGCGAGCCCACATTGTCATTGTCGGTGTCGTCGGTGGCGACGAAGAGATAGCGGACGCGTCCTCCCTTGTCCCAGCGATAGATGTCGGGATCGGCGCGGTTATAGGCGAAGATGTCGGGATAGCGGCGCTGGCGGACGGTGCCATGGACCAGATAACGGCCGGGCCGGGTCAGTCGCGCCAGGTCGACCGCGTCCCAGTCCACCGCACGCGTGGCGGTGGAGCCATCCGAATACCCCAGGGTCACGCTTGCGGTCTTGAGCTTCCCGACTTCCCGCAACGCCACGGTCCGGGGGGCGACCGTCGCCGTCGTGTTGGCGATCCGGTCGAAGCGGGTCGTCAGCGCCGCAGCGGTCGCATCGTCGACCGGCAGGGCGTCGTCGTCGCTGGTCGTCACCTTGCCGGAACGTACGGCGCCGACATTTCCTTCGGCTGCGATCACGGCGCGGCGACCGCCGGTCTCGGGATAGAAGGACGTCCTGCGCCATTCCAGGCGCGCGAGGTCGGCGACCGTGGTCCAGCGCGGGGCGCCGGACCGGTCGATCCACGACACGAGGTAACGGCGGGCGTCACTATCCCAAACCGCGCGCGGGCGGGTGACACCGTCGTCCGTTCCCAGATTCAGCGTGCCCAGTTCGGTAAAGTTCGCGGAGGTCGGATCGTCGCGAAAGACGACCGTCGCGGATGAGGCGGTGTCCGGCGTGCCGCTCATGTCCACCCGCGTCGCGATGACGCCCAGCGCACCATCGGCGAAGTAGAAAAGCGACGGGTCCATCACCCCCCGAAGCGACACGCGATCGACGCCGACATAGTCTCCCCGCGCGAACATCACGCCGTAATCGTCGTTTAGTGGCGTCATTCGACCATCGGATCTGGTCAGCGCCAGATGGACGCTTCGCGCCACGGTCGGCTGGTTCGCGTCCTGGATCGTGGTGGGAACGCGCGCATAGGCCTCCAGCCTGCGCGCCGACGCGCCCAGCAACCTGACGGTGAAGTGTTTCGTCAAGGTCGTGCCGTCCGGTCCGCGCAACGTTCCCTTCAGCCGGACGGTGCGCGGCTCCGCGCCGTTGTTGGTGAGGACATCGTCGGGCAATGCGCGACCATCGACATGCCATGTGGCGACATAACCCGCGGGAACGGGCAGGCGGGTTGGCGATCGCAGAACCGGCCCGACAACCCAGCGGTCCGCTAACGTTGGGGAATCTGACCCCGGACGCCCCCATCGCGCGATCAGCGCGTCACGCTCGGCCGCCGTGATCGCCATGACCGTGCCGTGGCGGGGTGATTGGGGCAGCGCGAACCGTCGTGGGTAGGTCCATGCGACCTTGCCCTCGAGCGACCGGGTAGCGAGCGGGATGTAACCGACGCCGCCATAATCGTCGACCCACAGGAAGTACCGGAACCCGCTGGTATCGCCGGGATTGGCGCGGAAGGCGGTCGGCCCTTCCACCTCCGGCGTACCCGCGCGACGGCCGATGCAACGGTCGATGATCCTCCACGCACCCGAGGCACCATCGGCCCGGAGCGAGGGGGAAACCTGTGCGAGGATGTCGCTGGAGGGGCAGCCGCGCGCATCGCTGATCTTGGTGAAACGGTAGTAGCGGTCGCCGTCCTTCAGGACGGTCGCGTCGATCATGCCCTTTGCCGTGATCGCGCCAGGCACATCGGCGGCCTTGAACCATGGAACCGGATCGGTGAAGCTGCGGAAATCGCGAGTGGTCGCCCGCAGTATCTGCGGCCCGTTGCCATCCTCGACCGTGTGCGCGCCATCCTTGTAGAGCGTCGAGGTCCAATAGACGACATAGGCGCCGATCGTGGGATCATAGGTCGCTTCCGGTGCCCAGGTCATTCCCGCGTCGGGCAGGTTGACGCGGACGTGGCGCTGCCGTCCCCAGTGGATCAGGTCGGTGGATTCCCATATTTCGAGATAGCGGCTGCCATGTGTCGTCGAACCGCCCCAGCCGGTGCGACCCGTGGACAGGTCCGTTGCGAGCAGGAAGAAGCGGTCGCCTTCCGCAGAGCGCATGATGAACGGGTCGCGCAGGCCGCGCGTGCCGTCGCGCGACTCCAGGACCGGCTGCGCATCGTTCAGCGCCTTCCATTGCAGGGCATTGTTGCCGTCGGACAGCGCGAAGCGCAGCTTTTCGCCGTCGATCGTATTTCCACTGAAATAGACGAACATATAGGCGGACAGTGGAAGCGGGGTGGGGGGTGCGGCTCGTACGGTCACGTCGATCGGAACGGCGACCGGAGACCGGCCAGGTAACGATACGGTGGCGGTCAGACGCAGACGGCGGTCGGTCCTGCCGCGCGTGACCAACCCTTTGCGCACGACGTCCGCGCCGCGCACCTTGTCGGTGTCGGAAATGACCGCCGGATCGGATGATCGCCATGTGATCCGCGCCTCTCCGATATTCGGACCATCGGGCAGCCCCGGAATGGCCGAGGGATCGTCAGGGAGCGTCACGTTGCCGCGGATCGGGCCTTCAAATGCGGGATCCGAGCGCAGCGCCCGCGCGATGGCATCGGTCAGCGGATCCGCGGGGGGGGCTGATCCGATCAGCACCGCCCCCACCACCGCAAGAGATACGATCTTCAAGGGACGCGGTGCGCGGTTCATCCAGACTCTCCCGGTCGCGGCAATGGCGAGCACGTCACCTCGTCGCTTCTCAAGCGCGCATTATGTACGACATTTGTCGTGCGGCAAGGTGCAAGTGAGTCAAAGAGGCTGCTGTTCACGCGGACGTCCGGTCAGATGGGCGAAAGTACGAGTGCTGTCGAAGTGATTGCGCGCCAGATGGGAAAAGTGAATAACGAAAAGTATGAAGAATAGCAGAGTGGCAGGAGAGTTGAACAGCCTGCGGGGAAAAATCCAAGGCGCAAGCTTAATTGAATTCGAGAAGCGGGTAGTTCGTGATTGAGAAGTTGGACGATTGCTTAAAGATCGTTGAGGATTTGCGATCGGGTTTGTGAAATGGCGGAAACGCGAGCACGATATTTGCAGTGGTCGGGGCAGTTCGCAGGGTAGGGGCATATCAGTGCACGCCAATCGTCGAAAATTTCATGATGCTGAACATTGACACAAAAAATTACAAGAATGACCTTTTGAATTATCAACTACTTATGGCGTGCGAGATGTGGCGCGCCGCGGAAAGCCGTGATTGCTGTGTTGACATCTACGGCTCCGTTTTGATCTTTGTCTGACAAATGACTCGTAAAGACGGTCGAAAAGGAGGGAAAAATGAAGCATTTTGCGATGCTTGCGTCCACCGCTCTGGTCGCTTCGACGTCCGGCAATGCTTGCGCGAAGAATGCGGATTTTTCCTCCAGCGTTGAGTTCGAGACGCCAGCCGCCGCGCAATCCCGCAAGACGGATGACGTAAGTTCCTCTCGATCTGATATCGACCCTGCTGCGGAGGCAGCCGCCGAGGGGCCGGGGGCGCCATCTGGTCGGCCGCCCGAAGCAAGTGGGTCGGGCTCGTCTGAAGATATCATCGTCACCGGTCTTCTCAGGCGCAGTCTGGCGTCAGCCGCGCAAATCAAGCGGAATTCCGATGCGATCCTGGATGCGGTGGTGGCGCAGGACATCGGAAAACTACCGGATGACAGCGCGGCGGAGACGCTGGCGCGTATTCCCGGCGTGCAGGTCGATCGGAACGCCGATCAGGTCACGCAGGTGATCGTCCGTGGTCTGCCGAACGTCGCGACCACCTATAACGGCCGCGAATTCTTCACCGCTGAATTGCGGCGCGCGCAGCTGCAGGATCTGCCCGCGCAGGCGCTCGCGGGGCTGGAGGTCTATAAGTCGGGTACTGCGGACCTCATCGAGCCCGGCCTGGCAGGCCTGGTGAACGTGCGGACGCGCCGGCCGCTGGACTTTAAGGGAATTGTCGTCGGCGGCGGTCTGCGCGGCGCCTATAACGATCAGAGCAAGTTGTTCGACCCGAGCGGCAACATCCTGCTCTCCAATCGCTGGGACACGGGCATCGGCGAGATGGGGGCCCTGATCAACCTCACCTACTCACGTCAACGATTCTACAACGCCACCCGCTTCAACAATACCTTCGTCACGGACTCGAGTCCGACATCCACGATCTCCCCGAACCCGGGGAAGGGCATTCGGTATCCCTATTCGGTGGGCCTCTACAATCCCGGCGGGAAGCGCTGGCTGCCGTCCGGAAACGTCGCATTGCAGTGGAAGCCCAACAGCGACCTCGAATTCTATGCGGAAGGTTACTTTCAGGGCTATCGCGCCAACAATTTCCTTGATCTCTGGGAGAACGACCTTCGAGCCGAGAACCCGGCCCTTTCCAACGTCGTGCTTGTCGATGGAACCAATTACGTCAAGAGCATGACGAAGAACGGCGGGGTACGGCAGCAGGCGTTCCGCTCCACGCATGAGGCGTACACGGACAGCTACCAAGTCGCTACCGGTGCGGTCTGGCACACCGGCAGGGCAACGCTGTCGACGGACTTCGCCTATACATCCAGTATTTTCAAATTCTTCGAGCACAGCCTCGATTCCGCGCTGGCGTCGCCGCAAACCATCGATGTCGATTTCATGAGTTCCGGCGGTGCGTCCTTCAGTCTGCCCAACTTCAAGATCACCGATCCGTCGCAATATATCTGGCGCGGGTATTTCGAGTCGCGGCTCTACGCAGCGGGCACCGGCTATCAATGGCGCGGCGATCTGGACCTTGATACCGATCCGCTGCCCCTGCTGCGGAGCCTCAAGGTCGGCTATCGGGTCACTACCCGAAAGGCCGAAAGATATTCCGGTAGCCGATATGCGAACACGGAGGCGCTCAAGGTGCCGCTCTCCGACCTGAGTATTGGAGAGTTGTCGCTGATCACGAACGGCTTTCGTGGAAACGCACAGGGATTTACGCAATACTTGAGCTATCCGTTTGCCGCCATCGACGGTAACCAGAGCAAGTTGCGTCAGCTCTCGCGCGAGGGGCTGAGGCGACGGCTGGCGCTGGACCCGAACAATGCCGAGCTTGCGGCTGATCTGGCAGCGTGGACGTCCGAGGATGTTCAGGTCGTACCGGCAGCGCGATTCCTCGCCGAGGAAAAGACCTATGCGGCCTACATTTCCGGGAAATTCGGTTTCGATGTCGGATCGATGCAGGTGGACGGGACCGCCGGCGTGCGCGCCATCATCACCAACGGGCAATATTCGGGAACGTCGCGTACGACCGTCAACGGCGTCACGACCGCGACGCCGCAGACCTTGCGGCAGGATTACGTCGACGTGCTGCCGAGCATGAACATGCGGGTCAAGTTCACCGATGCGCTTCAACTGCGCCTCGGCTACACGCACACCCGCACCCAGCCCGAATTCGGTGACCTCAACCCTGCCGTGACGATCACCCAGGCGACGGGTGCTACTACCGTAATGGGCCCCGCAGGGCCGGTCAGGGCGACCGGTGGAGGTGGTAATCCCGATCTGAAACCGCTGACGTCGAAAAACTACGACGCGAGCCTGGAATGGTACTTCAGCAAATCCGGGTCGGTCAGCGCCGCCATCTTCTATCGTGACCTGTTCGGCTTCATCAATAACTATGCCCGTTTCGTTCAAGATCCGACGTTTGGCTATATCAGGTTGAACCGCCCCGAGAATTCCGGAGAAGGGCGAATTTCCGGCGCGGAGGTCGGTTTCCAGTCGTTTCTCGGCTTTCTGCCCGGTTTCCTCAAGGGTTTTGGCGTCCAGGGCAATGCCACTTACCTGAACGCGAAAACACGAAATCCGACGTTCGATGCAGCCGGCAACAGTTTCACCTACGGGCCGTTCCGTGAGCTCGCCGGCATTTCCCGTATCGCGTACAACGCCTCGGTGTTTTACGAGAAGGACGGGATCGTCACGCGCCTTTCCTATAACAAGCGTAGCTCGTACATCAGCGGCTATGGCGTCGATGTAAACAACAAGGAATTCGCAAACCGCATCGCTGCCATCAGCAGGCTCGATTTCTCCTTTGGTTATGATATCACCAAGAATATTACGATCAGTGCGGATGCCACCAATTTGCTGGCCAAGCCCTTTTCAAATTACTTCGCTGATTCCAACGGTTTTCGTTATACTCAGGACGTGCGCTACGAAGGCCGCTACTTCGGCCTGGGATTTCGTTTCCGCTTTGGAGAGTAGGCTGTTGTGAGATCGGTGCGCTTGCGGACCTAGTATCCGGCATGAATGTCGCCTGCGGCCTGCTTGTCGCCTTCGGAGCCACGGCATCGTTGCGCGTGTGGACGGCACCGACGGGCCGCCCAGGCGGGCTCTCACGCGCGATAGCCGCCTTGCCGTTCAAGCATCCAGCCGGGGTATTCCGCTGGCAGCTTCGTCACCGCATCGAGCGTTGCGAGATCGTCCGCGTCGAGCGACACCTGCGTTGCAGCGATGTTGTCGGCGAGCTGGTCCATGCGCTTGGCCCCGACGATAACGCTCGTCACCACCGGCTGGTGGAGCAGCCAGGCGAGCGCTACCTGCGCGACGGTGCAGCCCTTCGCCTCGGCGATGCGCCGCATTTCGGGGATCACCACCGAACCGCGCGTGCGGTCGACCGGCGGAAAGTCGAAGGTCGCGCGCCGGCCGTCCACCGCCTTACCTTCTTCGTCATACTTGCCCGACAGATAGCCGCCGGCGAGCGGGCTCCACACCATCAGCCCGATCTTCTCGGAGCGGAGCATTGGCACGATTTCGCGCTCCAGATCGCGGCCGACCAGCGTGTAATAGGCCTGGAGCGACAGGATCGGCGCGAGCCGCCGCGCCTCCGCGATGCCGACCGCCTTCACCACCTGCCATGCCGCCCAGTTGGACAGGCCGAGATAGCGGACGTGACCGTGGCGGACGAGCGTGTCGAGCGCCTCCAGCGTCTCCTCGATCGGCGTCGCAGGATCGAAGCCGTGGATCTGATAGAGGTCGATATGGTCCAGCCCGAGCCGTTGCAGGCTCTGCTTGCACTGGCTGAGGATGTGGCCTCTCGAAGCGCCCCGCGCATTGGGGCCGTCACCCATTGGACCCAGCACCTTGGTCGCGACCACGACATCGTCCCGGGAAACGCCGAGGTTCTTCAGCGACTGGCCGAGGATACGCTCGCTCTCGCCGCCGGCATAGACATTGGCGGTGTCGACGAAGTTGATGCCGGCGTCGAGCGCGGTCCTTACCAGCGCGTCGGCTTCGTCCTGTCGGAGCTGACCGATCTGCCCCCACATCCCCTCGTTGCCGCCGAAGGTCATGGTGCCGAGGCAGAGTTCGGATACGAACAGGCCGCTGTGGCCGAGCTGACGCATACGCATGGGGATCGTTCTCCTGATGGGATCGGATTGAGGGGAGATAGGCGCCGAACGCGCGGCGTGGCGACGCCGATCCGATCAATGTCCTGCCCGATCCTATCAATATGACCCGCTGTCCGTGCATCGGCGCGGATCAAGCGCTAGCTTGAAGCGGATGACGACGCTGACCGACCTTGCCCCACTGATCGAGCGTCACTGGTTCGCATATGGCCGCGAGACGCCGATCGAAGGGTTGCTGATCACCCGCGCGGAGACGCCGAGCGGCATCATCCGCGCGGTCTATCGCCCCTCCTTCTGCCTCGTCGTGCAGGGCGCGAAGACGACGATGCTCGGCGAGACACGCTATCGCTACGCCGCCGGTCAGTGCCTGCTCGCCTCCGTCGACCTGCCGGTGACGGCGCGGATCACGCAGGCGACCCAAGAGGCGCCCTATCTCGCGCTGTCGCTGGCGATCGATCCGGCGGTGGTAACCGAACTGCTCGCCGAATTGGCCGGGGCGCTGGCCGATGCGCCCGCCTTCGCCGCGCTGTCGACGGCCGATCACGATCCCGCGCTGTGCGATCCTCTCAAGCGGCTGCTCGACCTTCTCGATGCCCCCCGAGACGCGCAGGTGCTCGCGCCGCTCGTCCGGCGCGAGATCGTGTGGCGCCTGCTGGGCGGGGCGCTGGGACCGGCGCTGCGGCAGATCGGGCTCGCCGACACCCATGCCGCGCGGATCGGCCGCGCCACCGCCCACATCCGCGACCATTACGCGGAGACCTTGCGCGTGGCCGATCTGGCGGCGCTGGCCAGCATGAGTGTCCCCGGCTTCCATCGCCACTTCAAGACGGTGACGACCATGACGCCGGTGCAGTTCCAGAAGCAGGTGCGATTACAGGAGGCTCGCCGCCGGCTGATCGCCGCCGAGGAGGTCGCCCGCGTCGGCTTTGCGGTCGGCTACGAGAGCCTGTCGCAATTCAGCCGCGACTATCGCCGCCTGTTCGGGGCACCGCCGGGGCGGGATGCCGCGGCGATCCGTGCGCAACTCGCACCGGAACCGGCATTACCGTGATGCTTGACTTCGTCAAGTAATTGGGGCCAGCAGGACGACCATGGAAAACGCAGACGTCACAGCGGTCCGCCGGTTCAACCGCTTCTACACGCAGACTATCGGCGCACTGGACACGCGCTTCCTCGGCACCGACGCGAGCCTGCCCGAAGCGCGGCTGCTGTTCGAGATCGCGACACGCGAGCCCGTCACCGCCAGCGTGTTGCAGGACGTGCTGGGCATGGACGCGGGGTATCTCAGCCGTATGATCGCACGGTTCCAGGGGCGCGGCTGGGTCGTTCGCGCGGTGCGGGCGGATGATGCGCGCGCCCGGGACCTGCGGCTTACCGAGGCTGGACGCGACGCCTTCAGGATCGTCGACGAACGCCAGCGCGCGGCCGTCAGCGATCTTCTTGGCACGGTGGCCGGCACGAGCCGGCGCGACCTCGTCGAAGCGCTGACGCGCGCTCGCCTGTTGCTCGACCCGGCGTCAGGTGGAGCGTTCCATATCCGCTCGTTCCGCACGGGGGAACCGGCGCTGATCGCCGCCCGGCAATCGGTGCTCTACGCCGAGAGCCATGGCTGGGGACGCGAGCTTGAGGTGATCGAGGGCGAGGTGATCGCGGCCTTCCTGCGCGACTTCGATCCCGCCCGCGAGCAATGCTGGGTCGCGGAGATCGACGGCGTGATGGCCGGCGCGGTGTTCGTCACCGATGAGGGTGACCGTCTCGCCCGCCTGCGCTTGCTCCACGTCGAACCGTTCGCGCGGCGGCGCGGGATCGGGGAGGCGCTGGTCGCGCGATGCGTCGGCTTCGCGCGCGAGGCCGGCTACACCGCGCTGACGCTGTGGACCCATAGCGTGCTGCAGTCCGCTCGCCGCATCTATGCCGCGCAGGGCTTCCGTTGTGTCGAGACGGCGATGCACGACCGGTTCGGTGTGCCCCTCCAGGGAGAGACGTGGCGGCTGGAACTGGCGGCATGAGCGGTGTCCTGACGATTCGCCGGGCCGTGGAAGAGGATATGGGCACGCTGCGCGACCTGATGACCCAGGCGATCGATCGCGGTCAGGCGGCGGTGCTGACACCCGCTCAAATCGTCGCGAGCCGCGCCGTGATGGGGCTGGATACGCAATTGGTGCGTGACGGCACCTATTTCATCGTCGAGGAAGACGGGGTGGCAGTCGGCTGTGGCGGATGGAGCCGGCGCGCGACGCTCTATGGCGGCGATCACAGCGCCGGGCTGCGCGACCCCGCACTGCTCGACCCTGCCCGCGACGCCGCCCGTATCCGCGCGATGTACACCCACCCCGATCATGTCCGGCGCGGGATTGGCCGCATGGTGCTCGACCGGTGCGAGCAGGCGGCCGCGCAGGCGGGTTTCACGGCCGGCGAACTGATGAGCACCGCCAGCGGCGAGCGGCTCTACGCCGCGTGCGGCTATCGCCCGCTCGAACGTGCCGACGCGGATGTGGATGGCGTCATCGTGCCGCTGATCCGGATGCGGAAGGCCCTTCGCCCGATCGGAACCGGAGGGTGATCCACTGGCCTGCGCTTCCCTGCGGCGTGGGCGCACGATAGGTTCCAGACCGGGCAGGCCCAACCCGGCGCCGATCACCCCGCCACCCGATGCCGCGCCGATCGCATTGCCGAGGTTGAACGCCCCGATGTTCATCGCGGAGGCGAGGTTCGGCGCGTCGGCCGCGGCATCCATCACCCGCATCTGCAAGGGCGGCACGACCGCGAAGTTGGCGACGCGCCAGATCAGGATCGCGGCGGCAGCGGTGAACTGACGACAGGCCATGCGCAAACCCTCGACTACGACGCTCAGTCGGTCGGATATAAGGCGGGCGCGGTAAAAACTCCCGGTGCGTAATGAAATGGAGAGGGGTAGCGGCTGGCCCGCCACCATGATCTTGCGCCGCCTATGATAGCTGCCGCCGCGCAGTTTCAAGTTCGGCAATCCCACGCCTTGGCCCCCGATGGTTACAGCGATGGGTACAACCGTGGGTACAACGGTTCCCGATCGCCGGGTTGGCGGGGTGAAATCAGTAGCTTAGCGGGAGTTGGTCGGGGAGACAGGATTCGAACCTGCGACATCCTGCTCCCAAAGCAGGCGCGCTACCAGACTGCGCCACTCCCCGACGCGAGATGCGGTCCTATCAGCTAGGCCGCGCGGTGGCGGGGCGCAAGCGCGCGTTCGCACCGGAATATCAAAGAGGCACCATCAAAGGCGCCTTCATGACGTCGACCGCGCCGCTGCTGCCGCAAGGGCAGGGGATCAGCGGCGGGCCGCGTCCTCTTCGGCCGTTTCGCGAACATTGTCCGCCTGGTCGTCGAGATTGTCGGCAGCGTCGTCCAGCAGGTCGGCGGCGCTGTCGTTGGCGGTGGCATCGGCCATCGCCGCGAGATTGTCGGCCTTGCGCTCCAGCGCGTCGGCGACCGCCTCGGCATTGTTACCGATCGAGGCCGTGCCGGTCTGGTCGCTGCACGCGGACACGCCGATCAGCGCGACCGCCAACAGGGGAAGGAGCTTCCTCACCATCACTGGCACGACCTCCATCGATTACATGTTCTTGGCGGCGTCCTCGCCAGCCTCACGGACGTTGTCCGCGGCCGAGTGGATGTTCTCGGCAACCGCCTCGGCGTTATCTTCCGCGAACGGGTTCGCGGTGGTGTTCGACATGTCGGCAACGTTGGCCGCCATTGCGTCCATGTTGTCCGCCATCATGTCGGCGTTGTTCTCGACCGAAGCCGCTTCCGGCGACTTCGAGCAAGCGGCGACCGACATCAGGCCAGCGGCGGCGGCAACGAGCAGGATCTTCTTCATCGGAATGCTCCCAAGCATCACATAAAAACACTCGCGCCCGACCCCAGCGCCGTCGCGAACGCTCGCAATACCCTACCAACAGAGGGGGTCAATAAGCAAAATTCATCGATTGGAAAGGTTGCGACGAACGGTGGCCCCCGCGCTGCCGCGGAATGGCCGGTTTTCGGCCGTATTTCACGGGCGTTTCACCGCCCCGATGTCCTCTGAAGCGTTGGCAACCACCGCAAGCATCGCGGTCCATGCCGCGACATTCTGGCGTAGCTGTTCGGGATCGATCCGCTCGATCACGTCGTCGGGTGTGTGATGCGTATCGAAATAGCGCAGTCCCGACTGGTTGAGATCGACGCCGGCGACCCCGGTCGCGATCGTCGGGGCGATGTCGGTGCCGTCGCCTGCGCGCCCGTTGGCGGCGACGATGCCAAGCGGGGCGAGCGCGCTGGCCAGCCGTGCCGCGACCGGGGCGGCGCTATCGGGCAATTGCGTTTCGACCCGCCAGACGCGGTCGGCGCCGAAATCGCTCTCGCTGGCGATGGCATGACGCTCCTTGCCGTGACGCTTCGCATATTCCTTGCCGCCGAAGCCGCCGACCTCCTCGGCGCCGAACCATACGACCCGGATCGTCCGTCGCGGGCGCTGCCCGCTGTCGAGGATGCGCTTGGCCGCCGCAGCCGTGATCGCAACGCCGCTGGCGTCGTCGATCGCGCCGGTGCCCAGATCCCAGCTGTCGAGATGCCCCCCGACCAGCACCACGCCCGCCGCCGGATCCGTGCCCGGCACTTCCGCGATGACATTGCCGGATTCCCGCTCGCCGATCTGGCGCGGCGTCAGCAGCAGTCGCAGTTGGAGTGGCTGACCGCGCGTTGCCAGCCGTTCGATCAGCGTCGCATCGGGAACAGATAGGGCCGCGGCCGGGATCGGCTTCACGCCTGCGGGGAAGTCGGTGACGCCGGTATGGGGCAGGCGGTGCTTGTCGGTGCCGATCGAACGAATCACGATCGCCGCCGCGCCCTTTTGCGAGGCCGTGGCCGGGCCGGTGAAGCGCGCCGAGCCGCTCGCGCCATAGCTGGACCCGTCCTGCGTCGGCTCCATGGCGTTGCCGATATAGACGATCTTGCCGCGCACCGCGCTGGCGGGCGCGTTGGCGAATTCGGCATAGGTCGGGAACACGACCAACTCGGCGGTCAGCCCGTCCTTCGGTGTCGCGGCGGAGTTGCCGAGCGCGACCAGCGTGAGCTTTTGCGGCACCGGCGCGACGATCTGCGCTTCCTCGGTCCCGCGCACCCACACCGGCATCCGGTACGTCTCGGCACGCACGTTGCTGAAGCCCAGTGCGGTCAGCTTCTTCACGGCCCAGTCGCGCGCGCGCGCCTCCGCCTCGGTGCCGGCCAGCCGCTGCCCAACCTCCGTGGTCAGCCCTTCGACGATATCCCATGCCACGTCGTCCTTCAGCGCCGCATCGCGCAAGGCGGCGACCTGCGGATCGACCGTCGGCGGGGTGGGCGGGGCGATGCGCTGCGCCAGTGCGGGCGAGGCGGCGAGCGACAGGGCGAGGGTGAGGGAGTAAAGCGGCTTCATACCGGCCGGCGTAACCGCCGCGCGGCGGTTTGCCAACGGCGTGGTGGTCGCTTACATGCGCGCCAACGATTTTCGCCGCACCACCTTTCACACGGAGCCGCGCGCCCAATGGCCGTCCAATATACCTATGTCATGAAGGGTCTGACCAAGACCTTCCCGGGCGCGAACAAGCCCGTTCTGAACAACATCCACCTGCAGTTCATCCCGGGCGCGAAGATCGCGATCATCGGTCCGAACGGCGCGGGCAAGTCCACGCTGATGAAGGTGATGGCCGGGATGGACACCGAGTTCCAGGGCGAGGCCTGGGCTGCCGAGGGCGTGCGCGTCGGCTATCTGGCGCAGGAGCCGCAGCTCGATCCCGCCAAGGACGTGATGGGCAACGTCAAGGACGGCGTGCGCCCGATCGCCGACCTGGTCGATCGCTTCAACGCCATCTCCGCCGAGATGGGCGATCCGCAGGATGACACCGATTTCGATGCGCTGATGGAGGAGATGGGCGACCTTCAGGCGAAGATCGACGCTGTCGACGGCTGGACGCTCGACAACCAGCTCGAGGTCGCGATGGAGGCGTTGCGCTGCCCGCCGGGCGACGCCGACGTCAGCAAGCTGTCGGGCGGTGAGCGCCGCCGTGTCGCGCTGTGCCGACTGCTGCTGGAGAAACCCGACATTCTGCTGCTCGACGAACCGACCAACCACCTCGACGCCGAAAGCGTCGCGTGGCTGGAGAACTTCCTGAAGGAGTATACCGGCAACGTCATCCTCGTTACCCACGACCGCTACTTCCTCGACAATGTCGTGAACTGGGTGCTCGAGCTGGATCGCGGGCGGTACTACACCTACGAGTCGAACTATTCCGGCTATCTGGAGAAGAAGGCCAAGCGGCTGGAGCAGGAGGAGCGCGACGAAGCGGGCCGCCAGCGTGCGATCGCCGACGAGCTGGCGTGGATGCGCCAGACTCCCAAGGCGCGCCAGACCAAGAGCAAGGCGCGTATCCGCGCGTTCGACGAACTGATGGAAAAGCAGGAGAATCGCGTCGCTGGCAAGGCGCAGATCCTCATCCAGCTTCCCGAGCGGCTGGGCGGCAAGGTGATCGAGGCCAAGGGGCTGACCAAGTCGTATGGCGACAAGTTGCTGTTCGAGAACCTCGACTTCATGCTGCCGCCGGGCGGCATCGTCGGCGTGATCGGGCCGAACGGCGCGGGCAAGTCGACGCTGTTCAAGCTCATCACCGGGCAGGAAAAGCCCGATGCCGGGACGATCGAGGTCGGCTCGACCGTCAAGCTCGGCTATGTCGACCAGAGCCGCGACGATCTGGATCCGAACAAGAACGTCTGGCAGGAAATCTCCGACGAGCTGGAGGTCTTCCGCTTCGGCAAGCAGGAACTGGGCACGCGTGCCTATGTCGGCGCGTTCAACTTCCGCGGGCCGGACCAGCAGAAGAAGGTCGGCCAGCTGTCAGGCGGTGAACGCAACCGCGTCCACATGGCCAAGATGCTGAAGGAGGGCGGCAACGTCCTGCTGCTCGACGAACCGACCAACGACCTCGACGTCGAGACGCTGCGGGCGCTCGAAGAGGCGCTGGAGACGTTCGCGGGCTGTGCGGTCGTCATCAGCCACGATCGCTTCTTCCTCGACCGCCTCTGCACGCACATCCTGGCGTTCGAGGGCGACAGCCACGTCGAGTGGTTCGAGGGTAATTACGAAAGCTACGAGGAAGACAAGCGCCGCCGCATGGGCGACGCCGCCGATCGCCCGACGCGACTGGCGTACAAGAAGCTGACTCGTTGATATCGGGGGGGCGGGGCGCGATGGTGCTCCGCCCTCAGCGTGGTGGCAAGGCGCCAAGCGTGACCATCTCTCCACGGATCGTGGTCGCACCAGGCTGCCATACCGGTTTCAGTCCGTTGCAGCGAATGATGCGGTCGGGGAAAAGTTGCGCCGCGTCCGCACAGGTGATCTGGATGTCGAAGCTGCGGTCGCGCGCAGGCAGCGTGCAAACTTGCGCGTTCTCGATTGTGCCGCCACGAACCATATCGACGTAGCCGGTATTTCCGTCAGCACGATTTCGCCTCATGCGAAGGCGATCCTTCTGCGTGTCAAGATTTTGAAAGAGAGACACCTGCGTATCTAGGCAGATTCGATAAACGTTCGCATTGGTCATCGCGTCGTTTAGTGTCACGCGCGCCGGCAATTGACGCAGGGTTTCTTGAAATGGCGGATCCTCGTTGGCGATCATTCGGCGAATGTTCGAGATGGTCGGGTCGTCGGGACGCATGCTGCGGATTTGTCCGATAATGTCGCCGTTGCGACCTTTGCTGACCTCCGTGAGCTTGGACTCCAAGTCGCGCTTTTCCTCGATCAATCGCGCGACGTCTTCTTTGGCACGGTTCAGTGCGGCCTGCTTCTCGGCGAGCTTTGGCGCATATTCTCCGTCGGTTTGGAATAATGTGCTCTCGTCCTTGATCTGGCCGCCCAGGAACCATGTGGCGCCGAACAGGATCGCGGCGGAGCCGGTGATCTGGAGCACGCCCATGCGGAATTGTGCGTCGCCCGATCCGCCAAGAAAGCGGTAGATCAGCGCGGCGACAGACACTGCCGCGAAAAAGGCGATCATGCTGGCCGGGAAGTGGGTTCCCCACGACTGATTGGCGATCAACATCACCAAAGATGTGGAAAAGCCCAATAGCAGCGCCAGGCAGATCACCACATCGTCGATCGTAAGTTTCATCCGGTCCCCCGCTTGCGTTGCGACGCCGCAAGCTGTGCCGCAGGCGGTGGAAGGGCGGGGGGCAAGCTCCTCCGTTTCGGACCCGATGGCGGTCTTAGCGCCGTGCGGCGGCAGTTTCTTGACGTATGCTACGAAACTCGCTCCTCGCGCTCCAAGTCGGCCATACGCCGGCTTTTGCCAGCCGCGCGCCCATCGCGTGGAACAGGTCGACGTCCGCAGCCGCCCCGCGCAGATCCCAGCCCGCGTCCCAGGCGTCGCAGGTCTTGTGGTAGCAGGCCATGTAATCGTCGAGCCATTTCTGCCCGCCCGCGCGCCCGCCGTTCGTCAGGTCCGACGCGCCGCCCAGCGCCATCAGCAGCAGCGACGGCACCCCGCGCCGCACGACCGAGAAGTGATCGGCGCGATAGAACAGTCCGCGCTCGCTGAACGTCTCGGGCGTCACGACACGCCCCTGCGCGCGCGCCGCATCGGCCAGCATCGCGTCGAGCGACGATTGCCCTTGCCCGACCAGCACCACGTCCTTCGCCGGACCCGCCGTCTGGAGGATGTCGAGCGTCAGATTCGCGGCGGTCTTCGCCAGCGGATAGACGGGATGGGTGGCATAATATTCGGACCCGAGCAGCCCACGCTCTTCACCGGTCCATAGAGCGAAGACCAACGACCGCTCCGGCGCCGGCCCGGCCTTGAACAGCCGCGCCAGCTCGACCACGCCCGCGACGCCCAGCGCATCGTCGTTCGCTCCCGGCCGCAACGTCTTGCCCGACGCATCCGCCGGTCCTTCGCCATAAGCGTCCCAATGTGCGGCGAACATCACCGTTTCGTCAGGGCGCGTCCGTCCGGGCAGCTTCGCGAGCACGTTGGCGCTCTCGATCCGTTCGACCGCAACCTCGGCCTTGGCAGAAAAGTCGCGCTTCATCGCCACCGGGCGGAACGCCTTCGAGCGCGCCGCGACGCGCAGCCTTGCGAGATCGAGACCCGCCTCGGCGAACAGCTTGTCCGCCTCGTCATGCGCGATCCAGCCCTGCAATGGCACGCGGCCGTCGTTGGCGGCGCGGACGATATCGTAATTCTCGCCGTTCGAGGCGTTCACCGTCGACCACGGATAGCCCGCCCCGCCGGTGTCATGGACGATCAGCGCCGCCGCCGCGCCACGCCGCGCGGCTTCCTCGAACTTGTAGGTCCAGCGACCGTAATAGGTCATGCGCCGGTCGCCGAAACGGCCCTTGGCGTCTTCGCCTGTCTGCGCCTCGAAATCCGGGTCGTTGACCAGAAAGACCAAGGTCTTGCCGCGCAGGTCCATCCCCTTGAAATCGTCCCAGCCAGCCTCCGGCGCCGAGACGCCATAGCCGACGAACACCATCGGCGAGTGGGCGATGTCGATCCCCGCCGCATCGCGGACCGTGGTGACGGCGATTTCCTTGCCCTGTGCCAGCACCGCCTCGCCGATCGTCATCCGCGCGCCGGGCGCGATGCGGGTGTGGATCAGCGGCACCTTCTGGAGCCAGGCGCCGTTCTCGCCGCCGGGCTCCAAGCCCAGCGCCTTGAACCGCGCCACTGCCCAGTCGAGCGTCCTCGTTTCGCCTGCCGTTCCCGGTGCACGTCCGCCGAACGGGTCGGAGGCGAGCACCTTCACATCGTCCGACAGTCGCCGCGGCACCGCATCCTGCGCCATGGTGGGGGTGGCGAGCGTCAGCGCGCAAACCAGAGGAGCAAGCCGCATCGTCAATCCTTCCAGCGCACGAAGACGCTATTCTCGCGCCGGTCGACGTCGATCGACGGAATCGCGTCGACCAGGTCCGACAGCCGCTTGTATCCATAGTTGCGCACGTCGAAGCTCGACCGGTTCGCCGCGCGCTGCCCCAGTGCCGACAGGCCGACGAACCCCTTGGCGTCGGGTTTCAGCGAATCATAGGCGTCGTGGAGCAGGTGCAGCAGTTCGGGATCATCGACCTTCGTTGTCGCGGGGACAGCCGGGGCAGGGGCCGCCACCGCCCCGATCGATGGCGGAACCGATTCGCCGATCGGCACCTCGACCCGGCGCGCGCGCTTCGGCTTGGTCGTCTCCAGCAGCGCATTGACGTCGATGAAGCGGGTGCAGGCATTGCGGAAACCGGCGGGCGTGTTGCTGTTGCCGAAGCCATAGACATCCAGCCCATCCTGTCGGATGCGGGTGGCGAGAGGCATGAAGTCGCTGTCCGAGGACATGATGCCGAACGCGTCGATCCGGCCACGATGGAGCAGGTCCATCGCGTCGATCGTCATCTTCATGTCGGTGGCGTTCTTGCCTTTGGTCAGGTCGAACTGCTGCTGCGGCTCGATGCCGTGGCGCACGCTCATGTCGCGCCAGCCCTTCAGCCCGTCCTTGGACCAATTGCCATAAACGCGCCGAACGTTGACGCTGCCGAACTCCGCGAGCGCGGTCAGCACGGGGTCCAGCGCCTGCCATGACGCATTGTCGGCGTCGATCAGCAGCGCGATGTTGCGGTTGGTCTTGTCGTCGGCAGCCATGTGCGCTGCATCGACCGCCGACGCGCCCGGGTCAATCGTTGCCGTGCCGATCGCTGCGATTGGCCTGGCCGGTGTCGATGGCAGCCTGTTTGGTGACGCGCTTGTGGCTGTCGGGATCGTCCACCTGATGCAGGTCGTCCTGCGACCCCAGATCGCGCGCCAGCGCGCCGCCGCCGGTCGAAGGCGTCGCCGCGCCGCCGGGGATCATGCCCTCGATCACGTCCCTGTCGTCATGATCGCGCGCGGACTGGACGCGAGGATGTTCATCGGCCATCGGAATTCTCCTTCGGCTGTCAAACACTTGGTCCGATCGTCACGTTCCCTGCGGGGCCGGATAGTCGATCGCGACGATCTCATATTCCCGCTCGCCCGCTGGCAGCATCACGCGACGCAGGTCGCCGACCGCCGCCCCGCGCAGCGCCCGCGCGATCGGCGCATTCCACCCGACGCGCCCCGCACCCGCCTCGGCCTCGTCGTCGCCGACCAGCGTCAGCACGCGCTGGTTGTCATCCTCGTCGGCGATGGTGACGGTCGCACCGAACCACACGCGGCTGCGGTCCTGCTGCTGCGCCGGATCGACCACCTTCGCCGCCTTCATTCGCCGCGAGAGCCACCCCAGCCGCCGGTCGATCTCGCGCAGCCGCTTGCGACCGTAGATATAATCGCCGTTCTCCGAGCGATCGCCGTTCCCCGCCGCCCAAGAGATCGTCTCGACCAGCGCGGGCCGATCGTGTGCGAACAATTGCTCATATTCCTGCCGCAACGTCGCGAAGCCGGCGGGGGTGATGTAATTGGGACGATCGGTCATCGGTGACGGGTAGGCGGAAACGGCCGGGGTATGAAGGGGAAGATGGCGCGATCCCTTCAGGTCGACGGCAGGTTCTGCCGCGTCGCCCCGCGGATATGCAGCGCCCGGTCGAGGGCAAGGTGCAGGACGGTGGCGATCATGGCCCCCAGCAGCACTTCGCTGCCGCGCTCCACCGCCGCCCGCAGCACGCCGTTTTCGGGAATCGTCGTCATCAGGACGATCGGCGCCGTCCACATGGAAACGCGAAGGCCCGGCCAGCGGCGCGCGATCACCGCGCAGACCGTCACGGCGATCGCAAGCTGGAGCGAGCGGTTCGGGGCGGGATCGGGAATGACGCTGCCGACCACGACCGCTACCAGCAGGCCGATCGCGGTGGCGGCGACCCGCCATACGAAGGCCTGCCGGGTGTCCACGGCGGTGTCCTGCGACACCACCAGGGCGGAGACGACCGCCCAGACCGGATGGCCGAGCCCCAGCGCCCCGGCGGCCAGCGACGACAGCATCGCCGACCCGGTGCAGCGCGCCACGAACGCGAGGGCACGGCGATGCGGCGCGCCGGGTTCGAATCGTAGCGAGGTGTTCACCGTAACAGGTTGGCTTTGGCCAGTTCGATCACTTCGTCACCGCGACCGCTCAGCACCGCGCGCGCGGCGTAGAGGCTGAAGCCCTTCGCCTGTTCGGCCTGGATCTTGGGCGGGATGATGAGTTCCAGTCCCTCCGTCACGACATCGACCAGCGCCGGGCCGTCATGTGCGAAGGCATCGCGCACGGCGTTTTCGAGCGCGTCGGACCGGGTCACTCGTGCTCCGAAATAGCCCATTTCGCGGGCGATCGCCGCAAAATCGGGGTTTTTGAGCGACACGTTGGTGTCGATATAGCCCGCCGCCTTCTGCTCCATTTCGACGAAGCCCAGGGTCGAGTTGTTGAACACGACGACCTTGATCGGCAGCCCCATCTGCACCGCGGTCAGCATGTCGCCCATCAGCATCGCCAGGCCGCCGTCGCCGGACAGCGAAACGACCTGCCGTCCGGGGAAGGCACCCTGCACACCCAGCGCCTGCGGCATCGCATTGGCCATGGAGCCGTGGTTGAACGATCCGATCAGCCGCCGCTTGCCGTTCATCGTCAGATAGCGGGCCGCCCACACCGCCGGGGTGCCGACATCGGCGGTGAAGACCGCATCCTCGGCCGCGAGGCGATCGATCGTGGCGGTCACATATTGCGGGTGGAGCGGCTTGTCGCCGTCGCGCGGGGTGGCGAGATCGTCCAGCCCCTTGCGGGCGTCGCGATAATGCGCGCGCGCCTTGTCGAGGAAGCCGTCCTCGCGGTCGGCGCGGACCAGCGGCAGCAGGCGTTGCGCGAACTCCCGGACGTCCGCGACCACGCCGATGTCGAGCGGAACGCGCCGTCCCAGCGCGCCGGGATCGCGATCGACCTGCACCACCTTCGCCTTTTCGGGATAGAAATTGCGATACGGAAAGTCGGTGCCGAGCATCAGCAGCGTGTCGCATTCCATCATGGCGTGATAGCCGGAGGAGAAGCCGATCAGCCCGGTCATGCCGACGTCATAGGGATTGTCGAACTCGATCCACTCCTTGCCGCGGTAGGCGTGGACGATGGGCGCCTTCAGCGCGGCGGCCAGCGCGACAACCTCGTCATGCGCGCCCGCCGTGCCCGATCCGCAGAGCAACGTCACCCTCCGCGCGTCGTTGACCAGATCGGCGACCTGCTGGAGCGTCGCGTCGTCGGGCACCAGCCGCGGCGTGGCGAGCGCGGGGAAGGGGACGGGCCGCGTTTCCGGCGCCTTTTGCAGGGCGACGTCGCCGGGGATCACCAGTACCGCCACGCCGCGCCGGCCGATCGCGGTGCGGATCGCGCGGTGCAGCAGTTCCGGCATCTGTCGCGCATCCTGCACCATCTCGCAGAAGTGGCTGCATTCACGGAACAATTCGGTCGGGTGCGTCTCCTGGAAATAGGTCAGGCCGATTTCGCTGGAGGGAATGTGCGCGGCGATCGCCAGCACCGGCACATGATTGCGATGACAATCGTACAGGCCGTTGATGAGATGCAGATTGCCCGGACCGCAGCTTCCCGCGCAGACCGCGAGCGCGCCCGTCGCCGCCGCTTCCGCCCCGGCCGCGAACGCCCCGGCTTCCTCGTTGCGGACATGCATCCACGCGATCTCGCCCGAACGGCGCATACTGTCGTTGAAGGCGTTCAAACTGTCGCCGGTCACACCCCAGATGCGGCGCACCCCGGCGTCGACCAGTGTGTCGTTCAACAGATCCGCTATCGTCTTGCTCATCGGTCCAGTATCCATCCCGCCGGCGGGCCCGAGGGCCCGGAATGGACGTCCAACGTTTCGGCGGCGATCGGCTTCCGATCAAAGTCGGCGCGGCCGGTTGCAAAATCTGCACACGCCGACGTGGCGGTCAGAACCGGAGCCGCAATTCCGCCAGAACGGTGCGCGGCTCGCCCGGAAAGCTGCCACTCTGCCGGGAGAAGCCGGATGCCGCATAGGTTTCGTCGAACAGATTGTCGACGCGCAGCATCAGTTCGGCGACGCCCAGCTTCTTCGTGATCGACGCATCGAAGATCGTATAGGGCTGCACCGCCTGTCCGGCGGTCGAAACCCTGCTCGACAGATGCTCGCCGCCGAAGCCGATCGCCGCGCCGAGCGGCGCGATCTGGTAGCGGGTCCAGAAGCCGAATTGATGGCGCGGAGCGTTGGCGAAGCGGTCGCCGACCGCGTTGGTGATCGCCTGTCCGGCGACCGTTCCGGTGATCTTCGTGTCGTTGTACCCGTAGTTGAAGAGCAGCACCCAGTCGGGGGTGAGATCGGTCGCCACGTCGAGCTCGAACCCCCTGCTCGTCACTTCGCCGATCGGGCGGAGCTGATCCTGTCCGTCGACCGGCGGCAGCGAGGGGTCGATCTGCAGGATGTTGCGTCGGACGATCCGATAGACGGCCGCGTTGGCCTGTAGCCGTCCGCCCAGCAGCACCGACTTGACCCCGCCTTCGACCTGACCGCCCGTCACCGGCGCGAACGGGCCACCGGCGGCGATGTTCTGGTTGGCGGCGCTCTGCGGCTCGAAGCTCTGCGACCAGCTGGTATAAAGCGAGACGCCCGCGCGCGGCTTGACGATCGCGCCCGCCCGATAGGTGAAGCGTCCGTCGCGATAGTCGGAGGCGGCGGTGGTGCGACCGCCCAGTTGCGTGGTCACGCCGTCGTCGAACCTGTCGTAGCGGACCCCGCCGACCAGCAGCAGCGCGTCGGTGATCGCGACCTGATCCTGAAGATAGCCGCCCGTGCGCCGGGTGCCGGTGTCAGTCGTGGTGAAGGGCAGCGCGGCGGTCCGGGCCACGTCGCGTCCGGTGCGGGTGTAGACCGGGTTGCGCAGGCTGAGCGGGGTCACGCCCGCGCGCAGGATGCGGGAGTCGAGGATGCTCGTTTCATCATACCAGTCGGCGCCGGCCTGAAACGTGTGCGTCATGCCCGCGATCCTGACCTTGGCGGTCGCGTTCGCCATGAACGAGAGGCCGTCGACGGCGCGGATCTGGTCGCGGAATTCGCGCGCGACCAGATCGGTACTGCCGGCGACGAAGCCGCGCGCCTCGTGATATTGCTGGGTCTCGGTCGCCTTGAAATAGCGCGCGCCGGCATCGAACGTCACCGCATCGCCGATGCCGGTGGCATAGCGTGCCTGATAGGCTTGCGATGAGAGATGAAGGAAGTCGGTCGGTTCGTTGGCGTTCCAGCGGATGCTGGTGAGGAAGTTGCCGGCATCGTCGACCGGCACGCCGCGCAGGCGGTTGCCGCGCAGGAAATTGTCGTAGACGGTCGCCTGAACGGTCAGCTTGCCGCCTTCGTTCGTGCGCACCGACACGCCGCCGTCGCCGATCACCGACGTGTTCCGCGTATTGTAGCGGAACGGTGAGAGCGCCTCGTAGAAGCCGCCGAGGCGGTAGGTGAGAACCCCGTCGCGATCGATCCTGCCGATCGCCTCCGCCGACACGCCGGCACGATCGTAGCTGCCGAGCGTCGCGACCATGCGCAGCGCGCCGACCTCGTCCGGTGTCTTCGACACATAGTTGATGATGCCCCCCGGCGAGCCCGGGCCGAAGAACAGCCCCGCCGGCCCCTTCAGCACCTCGACCCGGCTGATCGTGAACAATTGCGGCACGGAGAAGCCGATGAACGGGTTGCCGCGCTGACCGTCGTAGAAGGACTGATCCTGCCGGAACCCGCGAAAGGTGATCCCGGCATAGCTGAAGGCGCTGATGCCGGAGATGTTGCGGTAGATGTCGGTCGCGTCGCGCGCGCCCTGATCGGTGAACAGGTCGGCGTTGATGACCTGGACCGCCTGCGGAATGTCCATCGGATCCTGCGCGGACTTGCCGACCGTGGTGGTGTCGACCCGGTACAGATGCTGCGCGCGGCCGGTGACGACGACCTCGTCGCCCGACACGCCGTCGTCGAGCGTGGCGCCGGCAACCGGGTTCTTCGTCTCCGCCATGGCCGGCGCGCACGTCATCGCCATCGCCAGTCCCGGCGCTAGGTTCCAGAATCGCATGCGTGCCCCTTTTCGTATCGCTATCGATTCGCAATAACGACACGGGCGGGGTGACGCAACCTTGTGCCTCGGAAGCGGTTGGCGGGAATGCCTGTTCGCGGCGCGAGCCACCGCCGTACCCCGGTACGGACCGGCGCGTGGGGTGTGTGGTTGCTTGCGGGGTTGTTGACGTGACCGCCACCGTGATGGCGCGGGCGTTACGCCGCGGCGGCGGACGGTGGCCGGGAACGGGCGACCTGGCGGCGTGCGCTACGGCGAAAGTCTAACCGACTGCGTGGGTTAGACGCCAAAGATAGGAAACCGCCTGAATGGGGCACCTTCGTCAAGAAGGTGGAGGCGCGACCGGGAATCGAACCCGGGTGCAAGGATTTGCAGTCCTCTGCGTCACCACTCCGCCATCGCGCCTCGATGCGGTGAGGGCGCGCAGATGCGGGGCCGTCGCCGATATGTCAAGCCGCCGATTGCAAAGTGCGTTCCGCGCGCGATACAAGCCACTCAGCGCAACGTGTGTTGCATCGATAAAACAGCTATGCCACAGGAACGCCGATGACCCTTTCCGCACCCGCCCTCCGCCACGACGATTATACCGCGATGCGTCAGGCGATGGTCGCCAGTCAGCTGCGCACCGTCGCGGTGACCGATCCGCGCGTCGTGACCGCGATGGCGCAGGTGCCGCGCGAGCGTTTCGTGCCGGCCGCGTCGGCGGCGCTGGCCTATCGCGACACCGCGATCGACATGGGGCAGGGGCGGGCGCTCAACACGCCGCTGGCGACCGCGCGGCTGCTGGTACAGGCGCGGTTGCAGCCGGGCGATCGCGTGCTGCTGATCGGGGCGGCGGCCGGCTATACGGCGGCGGTGCTGGCGTCGCTGGTGGCCGAGGTCGTGGCGGTGGAGGTGACGCCGGCGCTGGTCGCGCAGGCGCGCGAGGCGCTGGCCGACACGCCGAACGTCACGCTGGTCGAAGGGCCGCTGGAGGCGGGGCATCCGTCCGCGCAGCCCTATGACGTGCTGATCGTCGACGGCGCGGTCGAGGAACTGCCGGCCACGCTGACGTCGCAGGTCGCCGATGGCGGACGGATCGTCAGCGGGTTGATCGAGCGCGGCGTGTTCCGGCTCGCGGCCGGCGCGCATCGCGGCGCGGCCACCGCGCTCACCCCCTTCGCCGATATCGATTCGGTCAGGCTCCCCGGCTTCGCGCGTCCGCGCAGCTTCACTTTCTAAGGATCACCCGCTTGCGCGCTCGTTTCCTGTCGCTGTCGTCATCGATCGCCGCAACGCTGGTGCTGACGGGGGCGCTCCCGGCGGGGGCGGAGACGTTGCGGGACGCGCTGGCGCGCGCCTATCGCGACAATCCGACGCTCGCGGCGCAGCGCGCGGCGCAGCGCGCCAATGACGAGAACGTGCCGATCGCGCTGGCCAACGGCCGCCCGAGCGTGACCGCGCAGGGTGGGTTCACCGACAATTTCCGGCGCACCGGCAACAGCTTCACCACGCCCGAGCGGCAGTTGAGCGGGCAGATCGGCGTCACCGTGCCCCTGTATCAGGGCGGGCGCGTGCGCAACGGCGTGCTGGCGGCGGAAACGCGCGTCGAGGCGGGGCAGGCGAACCTGCGCGGGGTGGAGGCGACGACCTTCACGGACGTGGTCAGCGCGTACAATAACGTGATCCGCGACGAGGCGATCGTCGGGCTGAACACGCAGAACGTCCGCGTGCTGGAAACCAACCTGCGCGCCAGCCGCGACCGGTTCGAGGTCGGCGATCTGACGCGGACCGACGTCGCGCAGTCGGAGGCGCGGCTGAGCCTGGCGCGCGCGCAGCTCCAGTCCGCGCAGGCGACGCTGATCTCCAGCCGCGAGAATTACGTGCGGCTGGTCGGCACGCCGCCGGGCGTGCTGGAGCCGCCGCCCGCGCTGCCCCAGCTGCCCACCTCGCCCGATTCCGCGGTGAATGTCGCGTTGCAGGACAATCCGAACCTGATCGCGGCGCGGCGCGTCCGCGATGCCACCGATTACGACATCCGCGTCGCGCGCGCGAGCCGCCGGCCGCAGGTGAACGCGACGGTGGGGCAGAATTACTTCGACTATCTGGGGTCGCTGGGGCGCGGCAGCGCGCTGGGGCTGGGCAGCGTGCAGAACGGGTCGGCGACCAGCGCCGGCCTGTCGGTCAGCCTGCCGATCTTCCAGGGCGGGCGCCCGGGGGCGCTGGTGCGGCAGGCGCAGGAATTGCGCGGGCAGGCGATCGAGCAGGCGACCGCGTCCGAGCGGCAGGTGATCGCCTCGGCACGCTCCGCCTATGCGGTGTGGCGCTCCTCGCTGGAGGTGATCGCGTCGGCCGAAGCGGCGGTGAACGCCAACAAGCTGAGCCTGGAGGGCGTGCGCGCCGAGAACAGCGTCGGCACGCGCACCGTGCTGGATATCCTGAACGCCGAGCAGGAATTGCTCAACAGCCAGGTGACGCTCGTGTCGGCACGGCGCGACGCCTATGTCGCGGGCTTCGCGCTGCTGGCGGCGATGGGCCATGCCGAGGCGGAGGACCTGGGGCTGGACGGCGGCGCGCTGTACGATCCGACGATCCATTACGCCACGGTGCGCGGGCGATGGAACGATTTCGACGACGGCCCGCGCGCGCAGCCGGTGGCGTCGAGCACCGCCGCCAGCCCCGCGCAGACCGCGGTCGTCACGCGCCCGCTGGACCCGCTGCTCGAAAGCAACGTTGACAGGACGCCCGCGTTGACGACAGGTGTCGATACACCGCGCCCCTGACGGCCGGGGCTGGATTGTGAGGACGACCCGATGGGGGATATGAGCGGCGAACCCTCGATGGAAGACATTCTGGCGTCCATCAAGCGCGTCATCAAGGAAGGCGATACGCCGGCCCCGCGCCGTGCCGCGCCGTCGCCGCGTGCCGAGGAGCAGGCGGCGAGCGACGCGATCCTGGAGCTGAACGAGCCGCTGTCACCCGCGCCGCCGCCGCCATCGCCCACCCCGGCGCCGATCCTGTCGGCCGAGGCGTTCGAGGAGCGGCTGGCCGCCGCGATCGCCCCACCGCCGCCGCCATCGCCGCCGGTAGCGGCACCGGTCGAGGCGCCCGAGGATCGCCGCCCGCCGACCCCGATCATGCCGCCGCCCGCGATCGACGTGGATGACGCGAATGAGACGCCGGTCGTGTCGCCCGCGACCGTGGAGGCGGCGCGCGGCGCGCTGGGCGCGCTGTCGCGACTGGTCGTCAAGCCGGAGCCGGAGAGCGACGGGACGCTGGAGGGACTGGTGCGCGACATGCTGCGCCCGATGCTGAGCGAGTGGCTCGACCAGAACCTGCCGCGACTGGTGGAGCAGATGGTCGCGCGCGAAATCGCGAAGATCACCTCCGCGAAGGGGTAGGCGCGGGGCACCCGCGCCGCATTGTCTCCCGCGCGGGCTTCTGCGTATCGTCCGCGCATGAAGATGCTGACCTCCGCGAGTCTGCTCGCGCTCGCCGCCCTCGTCGCCGCCCCCGCCGGCGCGCGCCAGATCACGATCGACGACCTGACCACGCTCAGCCGCGTCGGGACACCGGCGATGTCGAAGGACGGCCGCTGGCTGGTCTGGGCGCAGCGCGACACCGACCTTGCCGCCAATCGCGGCCGCTACGATCTCTGGAAGCTGGATCTGACGCGCGCCAACGCCGCGCCCGTCAAGCTGGCGGCCGATCCGCAGCTGGACGAGAACGATCCGCAGATCGTCGGCACGACGGTCTATTTCAGCGCCGACGACGCGATCTGGTCGGTGCCGGTGACGGGCGGCCGGCCGCGCCGGCTGACCGACTTCGCGGGCGGGTTCAACGGCTTCAAGGTCGCGCCGACCGGCGACCGCATCCTGGTCTGGGCGGATCGCAAGCCGGGCGCGCCGACGCTGCAACCGGCGATGGTCAAGAAGGACGCCGCGACCGGCCGCACATACGACCAGTTGTTCGTGCGGCATTGGGACACATGGGCGGACGGCAACCGCTCGCAGCTGTTCGTCCTGCCGGTGACGTCGGCGGGCGCGCGCGGGAACGGGCGCGCGATCGCCGCGACGCTGCTGGGCGACACTCCGTCGAAGCCGTTCGGCGGCGGCGAGGAGATCAGCTGGAGCCCGGATGGCCGCACCGTCTATTTCGCGCTGCGCGAGCCCGGCCGGATCGAGGCGCTGTCGACCAACCTCGATATCTTCGCCGCCTCGGTCGACGGCGATACCGCGCCGATCAACCTGACCGCCGCCAACAAGGCGACCGATACGCAACCCGCCGTCTCGCCCGACGGCCGCAAGCTGGCGTGGCTGGCGATGCGGCGCGCGGGCTATGAAGCCGATCGGCTGGTCCTGACGGTGCGCGATCTGGACAGCGGCAAGACCGTGTCGCTGACCGAGCGCTGGGATCGTTCGATCGCGTCGCTGCAATGGGCGCGGGATTCGCGGTCGTTGTACGTCACCGCCGACGATACGCAGGAAACGCCGCTGTTCCAGGTCGAGGCCGATAGCGGCCGGGTGACACGGCTGACCGGCGAGGGGCATGTGTCGGGTGTCGCCGTCGGCCCGAAGAATGTCGTCGTCGCGATGAACAGCCTGACCGCGCCAGACGATTTCTATCGCGTCGGATCCGCGCGCGCGCTGACGCGCCTGACCAGCGTCAATGCGACGAAGCTGGCCGGGATCGAGATGCCGACCGTCGAGCGGTTCAGCTTCGCCGGTGCGAACAACGATACCGTCTGGGGCTATGCGGTGCGGCCGGCGGGCGCGACGGGCAAGCTGCCGGTCGCCTATATGGTCCACGGTGGCCCGCAGGGATCGAGCAACAACAGCTGGTCGTACCGCTGGAACCCGGCGGTGTTCGCGGGCGCGGGCTATGCGCTGGTCGCGGTCGATTTCCATGGCTCGACCGGTTACGGGCAGGGCTTCACCGATGCGATCCGCGGCAACTGGGGCGGATGGCCGCTGGAGGACCTGCAAAAGGGGCTGGCCGCGGCGACGCAGAAGTTCGCATGGCTGGACGGCAACAACGCCTGCGCGCTGGGGGCCAGCTATGGCGGCTATATGATGAACTGGATCGAGGGGCGCTGGCCCGATCGCTTCAAGTGCATCGTCCAGCACGACGGCGTGTTCGACGCGCGCGCGATGGCGTATGAAACCGACGAATTGTGGTTCGACGAATGGGAACATGGCGGCAAGGCCTATTTCCAGGACCCGCAGGCGTTCGAGAAGTGGAACCCGGTCAATTACGTCGACCGCTGGAAGACGCCGCAACTGGTCATCACCGGCGAACAGGATTTCCGGATCCCCTATACACAGGGGCTGGCGGCGTTCACCGCGCTGCAACGGCGCGAGATTCCGTCGCGGCTGCTGGTGTTCCCGAACGAGAACCACTGGGTGTTGAAGCCCGCCAATTCGCGGCAATGGTATCGCGAGGTGATCGGGTGGATGGATCGCTGGACGAAGGGGGGCGGACAGTAACGTCGTCGCCCCCGCGCAGGCAGGGGCCCATGTCTTGGCGTGGTGCCATACCGACCAGCCATGGATCCCCGCCTTCGCGGGGATGACGGTGGGGAAGCGGGGATGACGGTGGGGAAGCGGGGATGACGACCGAATGGAGGTTGGTTATGGACACGCCATGACCGAGCTTCCCAAGACCTTCGACCCCGCCGCCATCGAATCCAAATGGTATGCCCATTGGGAAGACAACGGCCTCTTCCGACCCGACCGCCCGGAGGCGGAGCCGTGGACGATCGTCAACCCGCCGCCCAACGTGACCGGCTCGCTGCACATCGGCCACGCGCTCGACAACACGTTGCAGGACATCCTGACGCGGCACGCGCGGTTGAAGGGCAAGGACGCGCTGTGGGTGGTCGGCACCGACCATGCCGGCATCGCGACGCAGATGGTCGTCGAGCGGCAGATGGCCGCGAAGGGCGAGAAGCGCACCGACCTGACGCGCGAGGAGTTCGTCGCCAAGGTCTGGGAATGGAAGGCGGAAAGCGGCGGGCAGATCACGCGCCAGCTGCGCCGCCTCGGCTGCTCGATGGACTGGGCCAACGAGCGGTTCACGATGGACGAGGGCTTCAGCAAGGCGGTGCTGAAGGTGTTCGTCGACCTGCACGCGCGCGGCCTGCTGTACCGTGACAAGCGACTGGTGAACTGGGACCCGGGCCTCGGCACCGCGATCAGCGACCTGGAGGTCGAGACGCGCGAGGTGCGCGGCAGCTTCTGGCACCTCCGCTATCCGCTGGCTGACGGTTCGGGCCATATCACGGTCGCGACGACGCGCCCGGAGACGATGCTCGCCGACATGGCGGTCGCGGTGCATCCCGAGGATGAGCGTTACAAGGCGCTGATCGGGCAGCAGGTGCGCCTGCCGATCACCGGGCGCCTGATCCCGATCGTCGCCGACGAACATGCCGATCCGGCGCTGGGGTCGGGCGCGGTGAAGATCACGCCGGGGCATGACTTCAACGACTTCGAAGTCGGCCGCCGTGCCGGGATCGAGGCGCGCGACATGCTCAACATGCTCGATGCGCAGGCGCGGGTCGTGCAGACCGCGGACGGCTTGATCCCCGAAGAGCTGCTCGGGCTGACCACGGCAGAGGCGCGCAAGGCGGTCGTCGCGCGGCTGAAGGCCGAGGGCGTGCTGATTCCGCATGTCGACAAGGAGGGCGTCGAGCATGACGCCGAGGCGCGGACGATCCAGACGCCGTATGGCGACCGTTCGGGTGTGGTGATCGAGCCGTGGCTGACCGACCAATGGTATGTCGACGCCGCGACGCTTGCGAAGCCCGCGATCGAGGCGGTGCGATCCGGCAAGATCAAGATCGTGCCCAAGACGTGGGAGAAGACCTTCTTCAACTGGATGGAGAACATCCAGCCGTGGTGCGTCTCGCGCCAGCTCTGGTGGGGGCACCGCATCCCGGCGTGGTTCGCCGACGATGGCCGCATCTTCGTCGCCGAAACCGCCGAGGCGGCGCAGGCGCAAGCGGGCGAGGGTGTCCCGCTGCGGCAGGACGATGACGTGCTCGACACGTGGTTCTCCAGCGCCTTGTGGCCGTTCGCGACGATGGGCTGGCCGGACAACGCCGACGCGACGCTCGGCGGGCGCTATCCCAACGACGTCCTGATCTCCGGTTTCGACATCCTGTTCTTCTGGGATGCGCGGATGATGATGCAGGGCATCGAGTTCATGGGCGATGTGCCGTTCAAGACGCTCTACCTGCACGGCCTGGTCCGCGCGGCGGACGGCGCGAAGATGTCGAAGTCGAAGGGCAATACCGTCGATCCGCTCGGGCTGATCGACGCGTACGGCGCGGACGCGCTGCGCTTCTTCATGGCGGCGATGGAGAGCCAGGGCCGCGACATCAAGATGGATGAGAAGCGCGTCGAGGGCTATCGCAACTTCGCGACGAAGCTGTGGAACGCCAGCCGCTTCGCGCAGGCCAACGGCATCGGTGGCTCGACCACGCTGGAGCCGCCGGTCGCGACTCTGGCCGTCAACAAGTGGATCATCGCCGAGACGGTGCAGACGGTGCAGGCGGTCGACCTCGCGCTGGCCGACTATCGCTTCGATGCCGCCGCCAATGCGATCTACCAGTTCGTGTGGAGCCGGTTCTGCGACTGGTATCTGGAACTGATCAAGGGCGTGATCGACGACGAGACGAGGGCGGTCGCGGGCTGGGTGCTCGACCAGATCCTCGTCCTGCTCCACCCGTTCATGCCCTATATCACCGAGGAATTGTGGCACGCGCTGGCGCCCCGCGCGCATGACCTGATCGTCGGCCATTGGCCGATGGCGGACGCGCGCGCGCTCGATCCGGCGGCGACGGCGCAGATTGGTCGCGCGATCGAATTGATCGAGGCGGTGCGCGGGGCGCGCGCGGAGCTGAACGTGCCGCCGGGCGCGCGGATCGCGCTGCACACCGGCGCCGGTTCGGTCCCGGCCGACATCGCGCCGTATGTCGAGCGGCTGGCGCGCGTAACGTTGGCCGGGGGCGAGGCGCAGGGCGCGCGTGCGCCGATCCTGTGGGGCGCGGAGACGTTCGCGCTCGCGCTCGAGGGCGTCATCGATCTCGACGCCGAGCGGCAGCGGCTGAGCAAGTCGCTGGCGGCGGCGGAGAAGGAGCGTGACGCATTGGCGGGGCGACTGGGCAATGCGAGCTTCGTCGAGCGCGCGAAGCCCGAGGCGGTGGAAAAGGCGCGTGCCGATCATGCCGAGAAGAGCGCCGATGCGGAGCGCTTCGCGGCGGCGCTGGCGCGACTGGGGTAGCGACGGTTTGGCCCTAACGGTCATTCCCGCGTAGGCGGGAATCCAGACGCGCAGGTCTGTCGATAGAGGTGCGACGGCATGGGTTCTGGATCCCCGCCTTCGCGGGGATGACGGAAGGGGCGAAGGGGACGACGGCAAGTAGCTGGGGCGCCGCGACCGTCACGACGCCCCCAGGCGGCATCACCGATACATGGCCGCCGCGTCGTTCTTGAACGATGCGCCGCTGTCGGTGCGGCTGTAGAACATGTGCCCGCCCGGGTAGACGCGCAGCTGCACGCGCTCCGGCACGCCGAACGCCGGCATCTGGTCGACGATCAGCCGCGACGCGAAGAACGGGCACGACAGATCGTCCCAGCCGTGCACGATCAGCACGCGCATCTTCGGATCGTTGGCGATCGCCTTGCGCAGGTCGGTGACGGGCGTGTCGGCAGGCTGGCCGCGATCCCAGGCGGCGTTCACCGCATAGGACAGCGCATTGTAGCGCGCGTCGGTCTTCCAGCCGACCTCCCGCGTCACGAAATCGACCATCGCGCTGGTCGTCGGGGCGATCAGCGAGTCGAGCAAGGGATCATTCGATTCCTGCCGTGGCGACCAGGGGAAGGGATCGAAGGCGGTGACGTTCGAATCGTACACGCTGCCGATCGTCCCGTCCGCGCGGTGGATCTCGCGCAGATAGGTGCGGCTGTCGACGCGTCCGCCCATCCGCTGCACCAGTGCCGGGTCCAGCCCGGTCAGCCGCGTGACGTTGCCGACCACGCGCTGCACCGCCTCGGCATTGGCGCGGCCCAGCAGCAGGTCGCGCGCGAAATCGCCGCGCGTATAGGCCTCGACCTCGGCCATGGTGGTGGCGTTGAGCTGGCCCTTGCGCTCCAGATTGGCGGCGGCCATCGACGGCAGGTCGATCATCCACGGCAGCGGCGACAGCGCGGTGCCATTGTCCCCGGACGCGGGGTCCAGATACGGCGAGACGAGGATCAGCCCGTTCAGCCCGACGCCGATCTGCGATTGCAGTTCATAGGCGATGCGCGGCACCCGGTAGCCGCCATAGCTTTCGCCCATCACATATTTGGGGGAGCGCAGCCGACCTTCCTTGACCAGCCAGTCGTACACCACCTTCGACAGATATTTGATGTCGGGATCGTTGGCGTAGAACGCCTTCTTCGTCTCGTCGGCATCGACCAGGCTGCGGCTGAAGCCGGTGCCGATCGGATCGATGAAGACCAGATCGGTCATGTCGAGCCAGCTGTTGGGATTGTCGCGCGCGATCGGCGCGTCGGAGGGGGCATCGCCCTGCGCGCCGAACTGCACGCGCTTCGGCCCGACCGCGCCCATGTTGAGATAGACCGACGCCGCGCCCGGACCGCCGTTGAACGCGAAGGTGACCGGGCGGGCCACGTCGCCGCCGGGGACGGTATAGGCGGTATAGACGACCTGCCCGATCTCCTTGCCCTTGTCGTCGCGCACCGCGATCGTACCGACCGTCGCCTTGTAGGTGATCGTGCGACCGCCGATCCGCGCGGTCTGCGTGATCGTCTTGTCGGCGGGGAGCGGCGGCAGCTTGAGCTGGTCGTCGTCCTTCTTCTTCTCGACGGTGGTGGTGGTCCTGTCGGTCTGCGCCAGCGCCGGGGCGGTGGTGGCGAGCAGCAGCGCGACGAGCGACAGCGAACGGGAAAGCGTCAGCACGATGGCGGATGTCCGGGCATGGGGGGGCGCCGGCAGGGGGCCGGCGCCTTCATGGTGTCACATGCTACATCCTTGATCGCCGGACGCAATCGGCCGGCGATCAGTCGCGGACGACTCCGGTGACGCTGAACGGCTTCGGCTCGACCGGCGGGATCGCGGATTCGTTCAGCTCGCACTGCCAGAAACCGACGTCGATCCAGCGCCCCTGCTTATAGCCGACCTCGCGATAGACGCCCGCCCGGCGGAAGCCGACCGCCTCGTGCAGCGTGATCGAGCGATCGTTGGGGAGCGCGATGACGCCGATCGCCTGCGTGAAGCCCTGCGCGCGGAGCGTATCGACCAAAGCCTCGTACAGCAGCCGCCCGACGCCCTGACCATGCGTGGCCCCGCCGACGTAGATCGAGGTTTCGACGACATAGCGATAGGCGGGCCGGTCGCGGAAGCGCGTGGCATAGGCATAGGCCAGCACGCCGGGGCCGTCGCCGTCGTCCAGCGAGGCGGCGACCAGCCACGGGTAGAAGCCGTCCGACGCGGCGATCCGATCGCGCATCTGCGCGGCATCGGGCGCTTCGTTTTCGAACGACACGGTGCCGGACAGGACAAACGGCGCATAGATCGCCGCGATCGCCGGGGCGTCGGCGGGGGTGGCGGCGCGGATCGTGATCGGTCCCTGCGTCATCACAGCCCCACGCGCGCGAGGACGGTCTGCCAGAGCGTGCGATCCTCGATGCCGGCCGCGACCGGGCCGAGCCCGACGCACTCCAGACATTGCGCGCGCACCGCCGCGCCGCTCAGCATCCTTTTCGCATCGCCCAGCGCGGCGGCGAACGCCTGCTGCCGCTGCCAGGTCAGGCGCGACAGGGCGTCGGCCGGCGCGGCGGCATCGTCGTCATCCTCCTGATGGGCGATCTGCTGCGCCAGTTGCGCCGCGAAGCCCGGCTTCTTTTCCAGCCATACCGGCTGCGCATCGTCGAGCTTCGCGCGCTTCGCCGCCTCGCGCACCGCGTCGTCCAGCCCGCCGAAGCGATCGACCAGCCGCAGCTGCTGCGCGATCCCGCCGATCCACACGCGGCCCTGACCGATCTCGTCGACGCGCGCGATCGGCAGCTTGCGCGACTGCGACACGCGGGTCAGGAATTCGCGATAGCCATGCTCGATCCCCGACTGGACGATCGCGTCCAGCTCCGGCGTCGTGCCGCCCAGCACGTCGGGCTGCCCCGACAGCGGCGTGGTCTTCACGCCATCGGTCGACAGGCCGATCTTCTTGAGCGTGTTCTCGAACGTCGGGATGATTCCGAAGATGCCGATCGATCCGGTGATCGTGCCGGGTTCGGCGAAGATCACGTCGGCCGGTGTCGATACCCAATAGCCGCCCGACGCCGCCAGCCCGCCCATCGAGACGACGACCGGCAGACCGCGCTTCTTCGCCTCCATGATCGCCAGACGGATCTTCTCCGATGCCAGCACCGAGCCGCCCGGCGAGTCGACCCGCACCACCAGCGCCTTCAGGTCGTTGTCGGCCAGCCCGTCGTACAGCAGCTTCGACACGGTATCGCCCGCTGCCTTGCCCGGCCCGGCTTCTCCGTCGACGATCTCGCCCGCGATCGTCAGCACGCCGACCTTGCCCTTCTTCGGCAACGGGTTGGCGGCGACATAGGCGTCGTAACCGATCGTCCTGAACCAGCCCGCCGGCTTCTTGTCGTCGCCGCCGGCGAGCGCCGCGACGCGCCGGCCGAATGTCACGCGGTCGCCGAGCTTGTCGACCAGCCCGGTCGCAAGGTTCGCCCCGGCGACGTCGCCCTGCGCCCGTTGGATCACCTGCGCGGGCTGCCCCAGCCATGGCGCGAGCTGCGCCTTGGGTCGCGCGGTCGCGACCGCCTCACGCCACTGGTCGAACAGCGCGCCGTACAGCGCCTGCGACGCCTCGCGCGCCTCCGGGCTCTGATCGGTACGGGTATAGGGTTCGACCGCCGACTTGAACTTGCCGACACGGTAGACGTGGGCGTTGACGCCCAGCTTGTCGATCAATCCCTTGTAGAACAACTGGTTGCCGCCCGGGCCGGCGAAGATCGTTCCCCCCATCGGGTCCATCCAGATCTCGCTGGCCGCCGAGGCGAGGCGGTAGCCGCCGTCGGTATAGGCGGTCGCGAAGGCCAGTACCGGCTTGCCCGCGGCGCGCGCGCGCAACAGCGCGGCCTGCACCTCGCCCAGCACCGCCGGATAGGCACCGCCGAAGCGATCGAGATCGAGCACGATCGCCTTCACGCGCTTGTCCTCGCGCGCCGCGTCGATCGCGCGCAGCACGTCGCGCAGGCGATATTGCTTGCCGACCTGCTGCCCGCTGAGCAGCGCGGTGAGCGGCACTTCCTCCGGCTGTTCGACGATCGGGCCGTCCAGCTTCAGCACCAGCGCGCCGTCACCGATCGCGGCCGGGCGTTGCCGCGCGTTGAGCGCCGCGAAAATGGCCACGAAGAACAGCAGCATCGCGACGAGCACGAGCGCGTCCTTGATCCCGACCAGCAGCTTCCAGGCGCCGCGTACCAGCTTCATCGTTCCTGCCACCTTCGTTGTAGGGGTGGGACCGTAGCGCGGCGTGTATGACCGGGGCAATACGCTTTGGGGTTAATGGTGTAAGGGGTCGAGACGTCAGCGCACGCTTCGTCGTCCTGCCGGACCTGTTCGGGCATCCGTGGTGTCGCAACCGCGAGAGGCCCTGAGGTCGCGGCGCCGTGGACCCCGACCTGCGTCGGGGTAAGGGGCGAGCGTCGTGGTGGTCGCGATCGGTTCGGCGGCGTCGCGTAGCGGATGGCAGGAGCGATCACCGCCGCCCTTTCGCCGCAGCCCCCGCTCGGCTAGGGGCACCGGCGATGCATGGCCCCGCCGCCCCGACGCCGCTGACGGAGGCGCCGCCGCCGACCTGGCGCGCGGAGCTGGCCGCGCTCGCCCGGCTGGCGGGGCCGCTGATCGGGGCGAACTTGCTCCAGATGGCGGTCTTCGCGGTCGACGTGGTGTTCGTCGCGCGGCTTGGCCCGACCGAGTTCGCGGCCGCCACGCTCGGCGTCTATATCTTCCACATCTTCGCCTTCGGACTGATCGGGATGGTCGGCGCGGCGGAGCCGTTGATCGCGGCGTCGCTGGGCCGGAAGGTCGGCGCGGTGCGGCAGGTACGACGCTCGTTCCGGATGGCGATGTGGCTGGCCGCGATCGGTTCGTTGGCCGTAATGGCGGTCCTGAACCTCGCCGCGCCGATCCTGCGGCTGGCGGGGCAGGATGCCGCCGTGGCGGCACGGGCGGGCGATTTCTGCCGCGTCCTGTCGCTGGCGGTGCTGCCGGCGGTGATGGCGGCGTTGATCCGGTTGACCGCCGCCGCGCTGGGGCGACCGGGATGGGCGCTGGTGGTCACGACGCTGGCGCTGGGCGTCGCGGTGCTCGGCAACTGGTGTCTGGTGTTCGGCAATGCGGGCTTCCCGGCGCTGGGACTGGAAGGCGCCGCCCTGTCGAGCGTGCTGGTGTCGTGCGCGACCTGTGCGGCGTACATCGTGATCCTGCTGACCGACCGGAAGTTGCGGCGGTTCCGGCTGCTCGGCAAATGGTGGCGCGCGGAATGGTCGCGGATGGTGGAGATCGCGCGGCTGGGCGCGCCGATCGCGCTCGGCTGGATGGCGGAGGGCGGATTGTTCGGTGGTGCGGCACTGCTGATGGGGCTGATCTCCGTTACCGCGATCGACGCCCATGCGGTGGCGCTGAACATCGCCGCGATCGCCTTCCAGATCCCGTTCGGGCTGGCGCAGGCGGGAACGATCCGCGTCGGCTATGCCTATGGCGCCGGCGACCGAGCATGGATCGGCCGCGCGGGCAATGTCGCGATCGGCAGCGGGATCGCGGTCATGGTGCTGAGTGCGGCGATCTTCTGGGCGGTGCCGCACTGGCTGGTGCGGCTGTACGTCGATCCGGCGCGCGAGACGGCGGTGGCGTCGATGGCGATCGGCCTGCTGGGGATCGCCGCGATCTTCCAGTTGGTCGACGGGGCGCAGGCGGTCGCGGCGGGCGTGCTGCGCGGGGTGCAGGACACGCGCGTGCCGATGATGATCCAGGTCGGCGGTTACTGGGGCGCGGGGTTCGGCACCGCGCTGCTGCTCGGCTTCGGGCTCGGCTGGGGCGCGCGAGGCGTGTGGTGGGGGCTGGCGGCGGGGCTGGGCGTGGTGTCGGTGCTGCTGATCTGGCGCTGGTCGCGGCGCGACCGGCTGCGCCCGACGCCACGCACTGCCTGAAAAAGAGTTCCACAAATTTATCGCGCGGGGCGTTGACCCCGGCGGGGGCGATCCACATATGCGGGCTGCTGGCACTCGGGGGCTCTGAGTGCCAAAGAACTGTCATATTGCCTTCAGAGAGGTACTGAGCAATGAACTTTCGTCCGTTGCACGACCGCGTTCTCGTCCGCCGCGTCGAGGCGGAAGAGAAGACGGCCGGCGGGATCATCATCCCCGACACCGCCAAGGAAAAGCCGCAGGAAGGCGAAGTCGTCGCCGCCGGTGCGGGCGCCAAGAACGACAAGGGCGAGCTGGCCCCGCTGGACGTCAAGGCCGGTGACCGCATCCTGTTCGGCAAGTGGTCGGGCACCGAGGTCAAGGTCAACGGTGAAGACCTGCTCATCATGAAGGAATCGGACATTCTCGGCATCATCGCCTGAGCATCCGATACCCTCAACTTTCTCAACATTCGTCATTTGAAAGGGTAGCCACATGGCAGCCAAGGACGTGAAATTCGGCCGCGACGCGCGTGAGCGCATCCTGCGCGGCGTCGACATCCTCGCCGACGCGGTGAAGGTCACGCTGGGGCCGAAGGGCCGCAACGTCGTGATCGACAAGAGCTTCGGCGCGCCCCGCATCACCAAGGACGGTGTGTCGGTCGCCAAGGAAATCGAGCTCAAGGACAAGTTCGAGAACATGGGCGCGCAGATGGTGCGCGAAGTGGCCTCGAAGACCAACGACATCGCGGGTGACGGCACCACCACCGCCACCGTGCTGGCGCAGGCGATCGTTCGCGAGGGCATGAAGTCGGTCGCGGCCGGCATGAACCCGATGGACCTGAAGCGCGGCATCGACATCGCCGTCGGCAAGGTCGTCGAGGACGTGAAGGGCCGTTCGAAGCCGGTGTCGGGTTCGTCGGAAGTCGCGCAGGTCGGCATCATCTCGGCCAACGGCGACAAGGAAGTCGGCGAGAAGATCGCGGAAGCGATGGAGAAGGTCGGCAAGGAAGGCGTCATCACCGTCGAGGAGGCCAAGGGCCTCGAATTCGAGCTGGACGTCGTCGAGGGCATGCAGTTCGACCGCGGCTACCTGTCGCCGTACTTCATCACCAACCCGGAGAAGATGCAGGTCGAGCTGAACGACCCGTACATCCTGATCCACGAGAAGAAGCTGTCGTCGCTGCAGGCGATGCTGCCGATCCTTGAGGCGGTGGTGCAGTCGGGCCGTCCGCTCCTGATCATCGCCGAGGACATCGAGGGCGAGGCGCTGGCCACGCTGGTCGTCAACAAGCTGCGCGGCGGCCTGAAGGTCGCAGCGGTCAAGGCGCCGGGCTTCGGCGATCGTCGCAAGGCGATGCTGGAAGACATCGCGATCCTGACCAAGGGCGAAGTCGTCAGCGAGGACCTGGGCATCAAGCTCGAGACCGTGACGCTGGGCATGCTGGGCACCGCCAAGCGCGTGACCATCGACAAGGACAACACCACCATCGTCGACGGTGCCGGTGACGCCGAGTCGATCAAGGGCCGCACCGAGGCGATCCGTCAGCAGATCGAGGTCACGACCTCGGACTATGACCGCGAGAAGCTGCAGGAGCGTCTGGCCAAGCTGGCCGGTGGCGTCGCGGTCATCAAGGTCGGCGGTGCGACCGAGGTCGAGGTGAAGGAGCGCAAGGACCGCGTCGACGACGCGCTGCACGCGACCCGCGCCGCGGTCGAGGAAGGCATCGTCCCGGGCGGCGGCACCGCGCTGCTGTACGCGACCAAGGCGCTGGAAGGCGTCACGGGTGCGAACGACGACCAGACGCGCGGCGTCGACATCGTCCGCAAGTCGCTGACCGCGCTGGTGCGCCAGATCGCGCAGAACGCCGGCCACGACGGCGCCGTCGTGTCG